>CAWCMT010000013.1:0-14521 GCA_963796725.1 uncultured Actinomycetes bacterium | reverse complement strand
ACGTCGCGGATCGACTGCGACAGACTCCGGGCGACGTGATAAAAAGGGGAAGACCGCCACGACCGATCAGCTTCAGGCCACGCTCTCGAAGATCACCGGGGCTTCTGTGCCCGGCCTCAGCATCGCGGTGCTCGACGCCGATGGCTTCCGGGCCACCGCATCTGCCGGCTCGGCCGATCTCGCCTCCGAGCGGGCCGCCACGCCGCAGATGGTCTGTCCGTGGTTCTCGATGACCAAGATCGTGACGGCGACGCTGACGATGCGGCTCGCCGACGCCGGGAGGTTCGACCTCGATCAGCCTGTCCGCGAGCTCGTGCCCCCGGTCCAGCATCTGCGGCCGGCCTCGGACGCGGCGAAGATCACGGCGAGGCACCTCCTGTCGCACGCGGGTGGGCTCGCCAATCCCATCCCCGTGTCATGGATCCATCCACCCGACACACCGGGTCCCGACCCGGAGGTGTTCCTCGACGGCCTGCTCGCGAAGCACCCGAGCTCCGGTTCGCGCCGGGCGCACGCTCGAGCTACTCGAACCTCGGGACGCTGGTCCTCGGCCAGGCGCTCGCCGCCACGACGGGCATCCCCTACGTCGACCTCGCCAGGCACGAGGTGCTGGAGCCGCTCGGCATGTCGATGACCGGGTTCGCGTTCTCACCCCCGATGGAGGTGCTCGCGGCGACCGGATACCATCCTCGACGCAGCCCGATGCGCTATCTGCTGCCCCGCTGGGTGCGCGGTGCTCCCGTCGGGCGCTGGTTAGCCCTCCGGAGGTTCCTGCTCGACGGATCGGCTTACGGCGGGTTGCTCGGACCGGTCACCGACGCCGCACGCTTCCTGCAGCTGCATCTCCGCGACGGGGAGCTCGACGGCACCCGGCTACTCGAGCCGGCCACCGCCGCGCTGATGCGCGACATCGTCGCGCGGGGGAAGCGCTACGACCTCGGGCTCGGATGGTTCCGGCCCGTGCGGGATCGCGACGCCGATCCGCCGTTCGTGGAGCATCTCGGCGGCGGTGCGGGGTTCTTCGACGTGATGCGGCTCTACCCGATGCGCGGCGTCGGGGTCGTGGTCATGGGCAACGCCACGAAGTACGACATCGATCGGGTCGCTCGGCTGGCGCTGTCCACCTGAGGTTGTGCAGCGGCGCGGGCCGTAGCCGAGGATGCCCGAGATGGAGCCTCCCGCCACCCGGTACGCGCGTGCGCCCGACGGCGTATCGCTCGCGTTCCACACGGTCGGCGACGGCGCGATCGACATGTTGTGGTTCCACGCGTTCATGGGCAGCCTCGAGGTGATGCTCGAGCACCCCGTGATGCGGTCCCTCACCGATCGCCTCACTTCGTACGCGCGGGTGATCCGGCACGACATGCGGGCGACCGGGCTCTCGGGGCGAGCCCGAGCCTCCCCGATCTGGAGACGCAGGTACAGGATGCCGCCGTCGTGCTCGACGCGGCCGGCTCGCGTTCGACCGTGATCGTGGGCGCGGGACCGGGAGCGCACGCGGCGCTGTTGTTCGGGGCGACGTTCCCGTCTCGGACCCGCGCTCGTGCTGTGGGACGTCTACGCGTGGTCGAGCCATGCATACGCGCCCCGCGATCTCGAGACGGCGATCCAGACCTGGGGGACCGAGGCCGCCGCCGCCGCCTCAATGGCCGAGGTCGCGCCCTCGCTGGTCGGCGACCGGAACTTCATCCGCTGGTACGCGAAGGTGCAGCGCCATTTCCTACCCCCCGACCTCGCCGGCGAGTTACTCGCGAACGCGCTCGCCACCGACGTCCACCCGTTGCTCGGGGCGGTTCACGTGCCCACGCTGGTACTCGCCCGTTCTTGGACCGGGCACCAGTCCGATGCCGAGATCGCGGCGCAGATCGAGGCTTCGACGTTCCGCCTGCTCCCCGGGTCGGAGCCGTGCTTCGTTCTCGGAACCGCAGCAGCCGATGGTCGATGCGATCCGCGAGTTCGTGGGGGCCGTCGCCCGGCAGCCCGAGATGCACACGGTGCTGCGCGCGGTGTTGTTCACCGACATCGTGGGCTCGACGGCGAAGCTCGCGAGCGTGGGCGACGCGGCTTGGCGCGCGCTGATCTTCGAACACGACCTGCGGGCGAGAGCGATCGTCGAGGCCCACGGGGGCCGGATCGTGAAGAGCACGGGCGACGGGATCCTCGCGGTGTTCGAAGGACCCGCGCAGGCGGTGCGTGCCGCTCAGGCCCTCGGCGCCGCCGTGCGAGATCTCGATATCGAGCTTCGGGCCGGCGCCCACATCGGCGAGATCGAGACGATCGGCGACGACGTGACCGGCGTAGCGGTCAACGCCGCCGCCCGGATCTCGGCGACGGCAGGTGCAGGCGAGGTGCTGGTATCGAGCACCCTGCGAGACCTCGTGGCGGGCAGCGGGTTGCGGTTCGAGCCGGCCGGGGAGCACGAGCTTAAGGGCGTGCCCGGGACATGGAGCCTGTTTCACGCCGTCCCCGTCTAAGCGGTCGGTCGAGGTTCGATACGAGTAGACCTACCCATCAGCTTCTGTGAACGCGGTGGCGTGATCGGCGACCTACTGGCCGAAGGATCGCGGGGCCGATCCGAGGATGTCGGCCACGGTAGAGGTGATGAACGCCGGCCTTCCCATCGTTGCGCTCCACTCGGCGCACCTGCTCTGCCTGACTCAGCGACTCCGGGCCGGTGAGGGACGTAGTCGCCCCGGCATATCCGTTCGATGTCGTGTTCCTGGTCGCGCTCTGCTTCGTCTCCGCCGAGCGCGCACGACGGAACCGGTCGCCGGGCTCCGAGCCCACCGCGCGGGTCCCATCCGGTCATCTCTACTGAGGGGAACTTCGCATGGGGGTCAACGCCCGAGTGAGGACTCCGTGATCCCTCGGAGCCCGTCACCACAGCCCCGTCGAACGTCGGTGGCTAGTCGAACACGGACGCGGGGAGCTGTGCCCAGACGAGGCCGACGATGACCAGGTCGATGCCGATCCCCAGGGTCAGCCACGGGCGGTAGAAGGCGATCAGCAGGGCCAGAGAGATCAAGGCCCCGAGCACCGCCAACGTGGTCCACAGCCCGGCGCCGGCGATCAACGCGATGCCGGCCATTCCGAGGACGACCACCACGACGACCGAGGCCACACCAGCCGCTGCCTTCGCGCGGCCCTCAGGCATGCTGAGAGCCGTGCGATCCAGGTGGTCTCGGGCACGAACGGATACCGGGGATCGTCGGGCGGCCGCGGCGCCAGGTACAGCAGATGGACCAGTCCGTGGGCGACGAGGAAGAGCCCTACGACGAACCGCACCTAGATCCCTCCTTGCGGCGCTCGACTCCAGGGTAGGAGACGGCGGGTCCCTCACCGGGGGTCTGGCGTCCCCCGAAGTGTCGGACGGATGGCACGTCGCGCTCGAACCGCCCGGGCTCGAACGCGGGTGGTGCCTGCACGAGGCCGAGATGTGGTGGCCCTAGGCGCGACCGGGGGAAGGCGGTTCCCTATCGTGGAGCGAACCGATCTAGGGGGGCTCGCGATGGAAGACATGCAGGTACCGGAGGGATCGGAGGGGGCACCCGACGAATCCGCTGGACGCAGCTAGCCGCGCTCGGGCTGGTGATGATCGGCCTGGCACCGCTGCTGATGCTCGGCGCCGCCTTGATCTGGGGGCTCGACGTCGGCGGCGAGGCGGGATTCTTCGCGGTGACGGTGGTCGTCCCTGGCTCGCCGCTCTCCTCGTTTGGCGGTTCGGCACGTGGGCCAAGATCGTCGCCATCGTCGTCGCCCTCGCGAGCGCCGCCGCCTTGTTCTGGACGGCGTTCGGCCTGGCGTCACCGGCGAGCTTCTTCGACTTCGTCCCGGGCCTGCTCGTGATCCCGGGGGTCATCATCACGCTCGTGGCCAGCGTGGCGGGCCTCGTCGCCGGACGCCGAGGACACACGGTGAGCGGGCGTGAGGGAGGCGAGCGCCGCGCGATCACCATCGTGGTCGCCGTGGTGGGCGTGTTGGCACTGATCTCGGCCGTGCTCACCCTGACGACCCGCTCGACCACCGACACCACGGCCGCGTCCTCGCAGGTCGAGATGAAGGACTTCGCCTACGACCAGGCCGGATACCAGGCGACCGGCGGATCGCAGATCGCCGTGAAGAACGACGACCCCTTCCGTCACACGTTCACGATCGACCAGCTGGGCATCGACGTCCACCTCGGGCCCGGCAGCTCGGCACTGGTCGACCTCCCGGCGGAGGCCGGCACGTACCTCGTGTACTGCACGTACCACACGTCCGATCCCAAGAACCCGACCGAGGACGACATGACGTCCGTCCTGACGATCAAGTAAGGGGCTGTGCGGCTAGGGGATGGATCTGCGCGTCTCGCACCGCCAGGCGAGATCCGAACCCGGTCCGCCGTCGCACGTGTCGGTCCCTCCGCCGCCGTCGAGCCGGTCGTTCCCTCCCTGGCCGTAGACGACATCGTTTCCAGGCCCGCCGCAGACGCGGTCGTTGCCGTTGCCCGCATGGACCACGTCGTTGCCGGCGAGCATGAGGAACGACTCCGAGGCGGGCCCACCTTGCATCACGTCGCGTCCGGCCGTCCCCACGCGGTTGACCACGGCGCCGCGGCACTTGACGAACTCGTAGGCTCCGACGTCGCACGATGCCTTGCGGGGCGCCCCGCGCTGATCGACCCCGCTGCATTGGGCGAACGGCCCCGAATGGCCGGCACCGATCGCCGGGCTGCCCGGGCGCAGGGCCATCGTCTCTGCGGGGCCTCCCTGGTCGCCTAACGCGCGGAGCCGAGGATCCGTGTGCTGCGTCTCGAACCCGCAGGACGCCCCTGACTCGAGGTTGTCCCCGTTCAGGGTGACGGTTCCCTGCATGTCGCAGGACCCCTTCACGATCGTACTGAGGAACGACGCCGATCCTCCCGACGATACCGTGACCTGCGCACCCTCGTTGCCGGCGATCGTCGAGTTCTCGACCTGCGCCGTCGATCCGCTATCCGCCAGCAACCCACCCGCGTAGCCGCCGGTCATGTGTGAGTTCTTCGCCACTGTGGAATCGAAGAGATCGAGCTGGCCATAGCTCACGATCCCGCCTCCCGCGACGGCCACGTTGCCGGAGATCGTGCTCCGGAGGATGTGCATGCTGCCGGTCGACTCGAAGATCCCCCCGCCTCTGTCCGCCCGGTTCCCGTGGACGGTGCTGTCGACGAGCGACAAGGTGGCGGAGGCGGACGCGAAGTTCCCTCCTCCGACGTCCTGGCTGGTCGAGCCGAGATCCCGATCCCCTGCCACCCGGACGTGATCCAGGGTCAGTGAGATCTCCGTGGCCACGCCCTGGGTTCGGATCCCTCCTCCCTGCGACAGCTCTGTCGTCCCACCGCTCAGACGGCCTCCCGTGACCGAGAGGTTCGAGATCGTGACGGAAACATCGGTCGATGGGTTCCCGACGTCGAACACCCGGTCCATGATGCCGCCGTTCCCGCCGGCGGTGACCGTGGTTCTGCCGACGCCGACCCCGTCGATGGTCATCGAGCTGGCGACGTCGATGTCCCCGTTGGCAGTGCCCGTTCCCACACGCGTGAGTCGGTAGGTCGCGGCCTTGAGGGCGATGGTCTGCCTGCCGGCCAGCGCGTTCGCCTCCATCACGGCCGCCCGGAGGGTGCATCTCCCCGTGGAAGTGGCACACGTTCCGTCGCCGGGGTTCGCGTCGGCTCCGTCCTTCGTGGTGTTCACGCGGAAGCGTCCCGCCGCCCCAGCTATCGGCACCTGCACCGAGACGGTCGCACCGACCAGGACGAGGGTCGACACCAGCATGGTGGCGCCTACGAGATGCCTTCCACGTTGCGCCAACACCACGGTCCTTCCAGGCTCTCGAGGGGGTAGTCAGACCCTACCCACCGACCTGGGGTGGCTCAAGTGGGGGGTTCCGCCGATACGCTCTAACTCGCCGCCCTACGTCGAGTGACGGATGGGCGGGTAATGGCCCCGGAGCGTCGGGGGCGGAGCAACCCGGATCCCGCGTCCAGAACACGCTTGCCGCTACTGACAAGGTGGCCACGTGGCGGTCATGATTCGAGGTCCCACCATCCGGTGGCCCGGAGGACCGACGGCCGATGATCGACGGGATCGCGACGCCAGCGCAGCCCGCAGGACGTTCCGTGCGGCAACGTCTCGCGCGTCTGCGTCTGCGATTCTCCGACCCTGCCCTGGAGCGAGCCTTCCGGAAGGACCGATTCCAGCTCAACCTCGGCAACGTCCGGTTCGCGTACCTGGCCGGCATCGGCCTCTGGATCGGGTGGGGGATCCTCCTTCGGCCCTACATGCTGGCGCATGCCGACCAGCAACTGGACCTGATGATCCGGTTCGGGGTGTTCATCCCGATGCTGATCGCCGGCTACGCCTTCAGCTATACGCGGACCTTCGGCAGCGTCTGGGAGTGGGCCTCCGCTGCGATCGCCACCGCGACCATCGTGATCTGGGTGTACTACTCGTCCCACATCCTGACGCTGCCAGCGGAGTACGGCTACGTCGGCGTGATCCTGATCACCGCGTTCACCTACACCCTACTTCGGCTGCGGTTCGTACTCGTCGTCCTGGTCACGCTGGTCGGTATCGGGGCGTACCTGCCCTACGCCTTCACCGCGCGCTACATCGTCGCCGTGAGCCAGGTGCTGGCGGCGCTCTACCTGATCTCGTTCGGCGTGCTGGGCGGGCTCGCCGCCTACTGGATGGAGCGCTTCACCCGCCAGCTGTTCATCCGGCAGCGGCAGCTCGACCAGGAGCGGGTCCGATCCGACGTCCTCCTGCTCAACATCCTGCCCCAGGCCGTCGTCGAGCGGCTCAAGGATTCCACCGGTGAGCGGGTGGTCGAGGCGTTCGAGGATGTGAGCGTCGTGTTCGTCGATGCCGTCGGATCCACCGAGCAGGCGTCGCGCACGTCGCCGGAGGCGTTCACGGATGTCCTCGACGAGCTCTTCCGCCGGTTCGACGCCCTCGCGGACCGGTTCGGCCTGGAGAAGATCAAGACGATCGGCGACGCGTACATGGCGGTCGCGGGCGCCCCGGTCGCCCTGCCCCGCCACGCGGAGGCCGCCGTCGGGATGGCGGCGGCGATCCTCTCGGAGGTCTCCACGATCGCGTGGCCGTCGGGCGACCCGATCAGGGTGCGGATCGGCATCGCCACCGGTCCGGTGGTCGCCGGCGTGATCGGGGTGCGGAAGTTCGCCTACGACGTGTGGGGCGACACGGTGAACCTCGCGAGCAGGCTCCAGGAGTACTCCGAGCCGGATCGAGCCACGGTCGCGCAGCGGACGGCCGATGAGGCGACCGATCGATACGCGTTCGGACCGGTCGAGCTGGCCGATATCGCGGGCAAGGGTCAGACCCCGGTGCAGGTCCTCCTCGGCCCGAAGGGGACCACGCCCGCCGTGGAGCTCTCCGAGGATCGGGAGCCGACGTGAGGCGACCCACTGCCACGCACGTCGTCACGAGGGTCGCGACGGCCGGCCGACGCGTTCGCCGGATCTCCCTGATCGGCGTGACGGTGGCGGCCTGCGTGGTCGCTGGGGGCTGCACGACCGCGGCTCCGGACGCGACGCGCGGCGACGCGGGCGGGGCGAAGGGAACGATCGTCGTCGGCGTGTCCGGGGCGTTCACCGAGAACCAACTCGTCGCGGAGATGTACGCCGACGTCCTCGAGCACGCGGGGTACACGGTCCAGCGGCAGTTCGATCTCCGCTCACGCGAGGTGTCGCAGTTCGCGCTGGAGTCGGGGGAGATCGACGTGAAGCCGGAGTACCTGTCGTCGCTCCTCCTATACATCGATCGGGGCGCCGTGCCGTCGAAGCATCCCGCGGCCGTCGCGGCGGAGGTCGCCGATCTGCTGCGACCACGAGGGATCGCCGTGCTGACGCCATCGCCGGCGCAGGACACGAACCAGTTCGTCGCGAACGCGGAGACCGCCCGTCGCTACGGGCTGAGGACGATGTCGTCCCTCGCCCCCGTCGCGGATCGGTTGACGTTGGGTGCGCCTCCCGAGTGCCCGCAGCGCCCGTTCTGCCTCGCGGGGCTCAAGGACACCTACGGCATCCTGTTCGACGACTTCGAACCGCTGGACGTGGGGGGTCCCCAGACCGTCGCGGCGCTCGCCACTGACGAGGTGCAGATCGGCCTCCTGTTCTCCACGGACCCGAGCATCAGGGCGAGCGGTTTCGTCCCCCTGGTCGACGACCGCCATCTGCAGAACGCCGAGAACATCACGCCCCTGATCCGCTCCGAGGTGCTCAACGACGAGATCCGCGGGGCGCTCGACGGGGTCAGCGCCAGCCTTTCCTCTGACATCCTGACCCAGCTGGTCGGGAGGGTCGTGATCGATGGTGGGGATGTGCCCACCGTGGCCAGGGAGTTCCTGATCGCGTACGGCCTGCTGTAGCGACGACGGGCCCGCCAGCTCTGGGTGCTGGCACCCCGCCGCACACGGAGGGAGGCAGGCACGACGTCGCCGGTCCGCGCGACTAGGCTCCATGGGGGAGGGGGCAGAGTGGACCGCAGCGATCCCGCGTACAAGGGGCAGGCCGGCTACAACCCAGTGATGCTCGCGATCTACGACCCGTGGGTGCTCGGCTTCATGTCGCGGGCTGTCCTGCATGTCCCCATCCCAGCGTTCGTCGAGGACTATCGCGCGAACCTCGGGCGTCGGCACCTCGATGTCGGCCCGGGCACCGGGTACTTCATCGAGAAGGCCGCGCCGCCCGAGGACACCGAGATCACGCTCCTCGACCCGAACCCTCACGTGCTCCGCCGGGCGGGGAAGCGGCTTGCCTCATGGAGCCCCGCGCTCGTCGAGGCCGACGTCATGAAGCCGCTGCCGGTCGCGGGTCCGTTCGATTCGGCCGCGCTCAGCTTCGTCCTGCACTGTCTCCGCGGTCCCGACGCCAACAAGGCGATCGCGATCAGGAACATCGCCGACGTCCTCACCCCGGACGGTGTCCTCTTCGGCGGCACCGTGCTCGGCCTCGAGGAGCGCCACTCGAAGCCTGCCCGGGCGTTCCTCCGCGCCGCGAACAAGCAAGGGGGCTTCGACAACGCCGGCGACACGGCGGACGGCCTGCGTCAGATCCTGGGGGAGTCGTTCGAGGAGGTGGAGGTCGAGGTGGTCGGATCGGCCGGACTGTTCTCGGCGTCCAAACCGCGCAGGGCGGTCGCTCTCCGACCCTGAGAAGGACCCAAGGAGGTTCCCTCAGCCCTGCACCGGCGGTGCCGGCAGCGGTGACCGGGTGCCTCCCACGCCCCCGCCTGCGGCCGCGTCCCACCCGCGGTTCAGATGATCCTGCAGGTAGGCGCCGTTCGCGATCGGCAGCACGATCATCAGCACCAGCACGATGACCGGTTCGATCGTCTGCTGCTGGCCCACGCGGCGTTCGAAGGCGTCGATGTGCTTCGCGGTGTTCCAGGCCGCGATGAACGGGGGAACGATGATGATCCACCCGAAGAGCATCGCCATCAGCGAGCGGGTCGGGCTGATCGAGTCGTCCCGCTCGACCCTCCGGAGCTCGTCGTTGATCTTCCACCACCAGTAGAAGGCGTAGATCCCGAGCGTGATGAACATCAGCCCGAGCACGCCCAGCGGGTTCCGTTTCAGGTACGACTGGCCTTCGACGACGACGGTCTCCGCCATCCGCTCCCCCCTCCGAGCCGCGGCGCGAGTCTACCCCCGGCGCCATCGCACACTGCCTCATCGGCGGGTGATCGCCAACGTCGTGGGGCGCCTGACGCGCCCATCGCCTACGCTCACGCGATGGTGGTCTGTCCACACTGCGGGCACGAGAACCCCGACGGCGCGAAGTTCTGCGATGAGTGCGCGACCCCGCTCGGCGACCCCCGCCCGTCCGGTGGCCGAGGAACGCAAGGTCGTCACCGCGCTCTTCTGCGACCTGGTGGGGTTCACCGCCACCTCGGAGTCGGCCGACCCCGAGGACGTCGACCGGATGCTCGCCGCCTACTTCGCGATGGCCCGAGGCCGCAGATCGAGCGCCACGGCGGGGTGGTCGAGAAGTTCATCGGGGACGCCGTGGTCGGCGTCTTCGGGGTGCCCGCCGCGCACGAGGACGATCCCGAGCGCGCGGTACGCGCGGGCCTGCGGATCGCCGAGGATGCCGAGGAGCTCGACCTCGGTGGGCGGCGCACCTCTGCGGCTCCGCGTCGGGATCAACACCGGCGAGGCGCTCGTACGCCTGGGCGTCGCGCGCCGCCTCGGGGGAGGGGTTCCTCGCCGGCGACGCGATCAACACCGCCTCGCGGATCCAGTCGGTCGCCCCCGAGATGGGGGTCGCGGTTGGGCTCGGGACCTACGAGGCCACCGAAGCGGTCTTCGACTACGAGGAGCTCGAGCCCGCCACGCTCAAGGGCAAGTCCGAGCCGGTCCGGGTCTTCCACGCCAAGGTCCGCGCGGGCGCGGCTTCGGCACCGATCTCACCCGGATCCACGACACCCCGTTCATCGGCCGCGAGATCGACCTCGCGCTGCTCAAGGGCATCTTCGACAAGACGCTCGCCGCCAACGCCCCCCAACTGGTGACGGTGGTCGGAGAGCCGGGGCTCGGGCAAGTCCCGGATCGTGGCCGAGCTCGGGGCCTACGTCGACAGCCAAGCCCGAGCTCGATCACCTGGCGCCAGGGCCGGTGCCTGCCCTACGGGGAGGGCATCACCTTCTGGGCGCTGGGCGAGATCCTCAAGGCCCATGCCGGGATCCTGGAGTCCGATCACGCCGCGGTGGCCGAGCGCCAAGCTCGAGGCCGTGCTGCCCGAGGGACCCGAGCGCGAGTGGTTCCGCCAGCGCCTGCTGCCGCTGCTGGGGATCGAGGCGCAGCTCCTCGCGCCGAGCGCGAGGAGCTGTTCACCGCCTGGCGACGGTTCCTCGAACACATCGCCGAGCGCGACCCGACCGTGCTCGTCTTCGAGGACCTGCACTGGGCCGACGAGCGCGATGCTCGCGTTCCTCGAACACCTCGCCGACCGAGCCGAAGGCGGTGCCGCTGCTGATCGTCGGCACGGCCCGCCCGGAGCTCTTCGAGCGCCACCCCGACCTACGCCGCCGGGCTGCGCAACGCCAATCGGATCAACCTCGCTCCGCTCTCGGACGAGGAGACCGCGCGCCTGGTCTCCGCGCTGCTCGAGACCTCGGTGATCCCCGCCGAGCTCCAGCGGCCGATCCTGGAGCGCGCGGGCGGCAACCCGCTCTACGCCGAGGAGTTCGTGCGCCTGCTCAAGGACCAGGACCTGCTCACCCGCAAGGGCGCCGAGCTGGGAGCTCGCGCGAGGGCGCCGAGATCCCGTTCCCCGATTCGGTGCAGGCGCTGATCGCGGCCCGGTTGGACACGCTCTCGGCGGACACGCAAGGCGATGCTCGCCGACGCCGCCGTGATCGGGCAAGGTCTTCTGGGCCGGTGCCGTCGCCTCGATGGGGACCTGACCGGAGACCGAGGTCACCGAGGCGATGCGGGAGCTCTCCGCGCAAGGAGCTGGTGCGACCCGCCCGGCGATCCTCGATGGAGGGCGAGACCGAGTACGCGTTCTGGCACGTCCTGGCCCGCGACGTCGCCTACGGGCAGATCCCGCGCGCCTCGAGAGCCTCCCGCCACGTCGCGGCGGCCGCGTGGATCGAGTCCAAGGCGCCCGAGCGACTCGAGGACCTCGCCGACGTCCTGGCCTACCACTACACCACGGCGCTCGAGCTCGCCGAGGCGGCCGGGGACAGCCGCACAGGCTGGTCGAGCTCCGGGCGCCGGCGCTCAGGTTCCTCACGCTCGCCGGCGAACGTGCGCTCGGGCTGGACACCGCGCGGCGTTGCGATGCCTTCGAACGAGCGCTCGCCCTCACCGCCGAGGGCGATCCTGAACGCGCGGGCGCCCTGATGCGATTCGGAGAGGCGGCGAGGCACGCGGCGCGATACGCGGACGCGGCCGAGGCGCTCGAGGAGGCGATCGACGCGTTCCGCGGCCGAGGCGACACGCTCGCGGCCGCCCGCGCGCTCAACGCTCGTTCGGCCGTCATGCAGCGCCTGAACGTCGCCGGCGTGCTCGAGGCGCGGCGCGAGGCGCTCTCGTGGCTCGAACCCCTGCCCCCGAGTCGTGAGCTCCTGGATGCACTCGCGAACGTCGCGTTCGACCTCGTGAGCACGGGGAAGGCGGAGGAGGCGATCGCGCTCGCGGAGCGGACGATCACGGTCGCCGACGAGGCGGGCCTTCCCTTCCCGGCGCGAGCGCTCGCGTACCGGGGTGGCGCTCGATGTGTCCTCGGGGACGTTCGGGGCCTGACGGACTTCAGAAAGGCGATCGAGCTCGAGATCCGTGCCGGGAAGGGTCGGGACGCGGCCATCATGTACAACAACTTCGGGGTCGAGATCGGGAACTTCGAGGGACCCAAGGTGGCGCTCGACACGTTCGCCGAAGGACTCAGGTTCGCCGAGGCCCGCGGTCTCCAAGACGGGGCGCTCGCGATCCGGACGAGCGCGCTGCCGGCGATGCTCGGAACGGGAGACATCGACGGGGTGCTCACGGCGACCAGCACGCTCGCGGACCACGCGGAGGCGGCGGCCGACGACTTCGATCTCATGGAGATCCGCACGAACCGCGCGCGCGCCCACCTACTCCGTGGACAGCCGTCGGAGGCCGCCCGGTTCCTGGACTGGCAGCTCCAGTCCGCTCGCCGGACGGGCCGCGCCGACTTCATCATCGCGAACCTCGGTTGCGCGGCGGCCGTGTGGGCCGCGCTCGGTCGGGTCGAGGCCGCAAGAGCGCTCCTGACCGAGATGGACGCCATTCCGGGACTCAGCGAGTCCGACGGTCTCGCCTCCGCCCTGCCCGAGATCGTGCGGGCGGGGATCTCGGTCGGAGCTTCCGATCTCGCGGATCGGCTGAGGGGCCACCTCGTCGCCCGCTTCCCGTACGCCGAGCATGCGCTGGTCACGGTCGAAGCTGCGCTCGCCGAGGCACGTGGCGACTTCGGATCCGCCGAGGCTGGCTACGCCGACGCCGCCGTCCGGTGGGAAGGCTTCGGGGTCGTGCTCGAACACAGCTTCGCGCTGCTGGCTCGTGGCCGGTGCTCGCTGAGGATCTCCCGGCCGAGCGAGGCCTCGGAGAGCCTCGAACGAGCCCGCGACATCTTCGTCCGCTGCGGGATGCGCCCCGCCCTCGAGGAAGCCGACGCCCTGCTGGCGGAGGCCACGGCCCTCAGCTCGTAGCCCTCCGCGCGCGGCTCGGACCTAGCAGGGCCTCCTCCCCCGTGGGTAGGCTTCGCCCCGTGCAGCTCACCGTCCTTGCGCCCCCCCTCCATGGTCCGCGGCCGACGCGCTGAGCGTGGGTCGCTCGCCGACGTCGCGCTGGTCTTCCTCAAACTCGGCGTGATCGGATTCGGCGGGCCGGCTGCCCACGTCGCCCTGATGCGCCGCGAGATGGTGGAGAAGCGCGGATGGCTCGATGAGGATCGCTTCCTGGAGCTGTTCGGCGCCTCGAACCTGATCCCGGGGCCGAGCTCGACCGAGCTCGGCATGATGCTCGGGTACGAACACGCTGGGCTGTGGGGGCTGATCGTCTCGGGCGTCTGTTTCATCACGCCGGCGATGCTCCTGGTGTTGACCCTCGCCTGGGCCTATGTGCGATACGGCTCGGTACCCGAGACCGCCTGGGTGCTCTACGGCATCGAGCCGGTGATCATCGCGATCGTCCTCGACGCGTTGCTTGGTCTGAGCCGTCGTGCGTTGCGCTCGTGGCCCCTCGTGGCGCTCGGGGCCGCGGTCGTCGTCCTCTACTTCGTGGGCGTGGACGTCACCGTGCTGCTCTTCGGCGGTGCCGTCATCGTGATGCTGGCTCGCAACGCGGCGCGCATCCGGCAGGGGATGGGCGCGTTCCTCCCGCTGCTGCCCCTCGCGGGAGCGGCGCGCACCGTGGACGCCCCGCTCTCCTCGCTGTTCCTCGAGTTCCTCAAGCTCGGCGCGGTCGTGTTCGGGAGCGGCTACGTGCTCCTCGCCTTCCTACGCGCGGACCTGGTCCAGCACCTGCACTGGCTGACGGAGAAGCAGCTGGTCGACGCGGTCGCGATCGGTCAAGTGACTCCGGGGCCGGTCTTCACGACCGCGACCCTGATCGGCTACCTCGTCCACGGGGTGTCAGGGGCGTTGCTGGCAACGCTCGGGATCTTCCTGCCCGCCTTCATCCTGGCGGGGCTCGTCTACGGGCTGCTCCCGCGCCTGCGGCGTTCGCCGTGGGCGAACGCGTTCATCGACGGCGTGACCGTGTGTGCCCTCGGGGTGATGGCGGGCGTCACGATCGACCTGGGGCGCGCCGTGTTGATCGACCGGTTCACGGTGGTGCTGGCGGTGGCCGCGTTCGTGGTCCTCCGCCGCTACCAGCCGAACTCCGCCTGGATCGTGCTGGGTGGCGCAGTCGCCGGCGTCCTCGCGCGCGCGATCGGCGTCGTGTAGCGAGCTCCGTGGGACGACTCACGTGGACGAGCTCTGGGCGCTGGGTCGGGCCCTCCGCTACGCGC
>CAWCMT010000012.1:0-80352 GCA_963796725.1 uncultured Actinomycetes bacterium | reverse complement strand
GGCATCGTGGGCGTGGAGGTGGGCGGGAGCCCGGGCGCCATGCGGGACTGGCTCGGCGGGGCCCAGCTGCCGATCCACGTCTGGGAGGACGGCGGCCCACCCGGCGTGCGCAACGTCGCGGTTGGCCTGGCGGACGGGCGGATCCTGGAGATCGACGCCACCTGAGCGGGAAGGGCTATCCGAGCGCTCGATCCAGATCCGCGATCAGGTCCTCGGCGTGCTCCAGACCGACCGACAACCGGATCAGCGTATCGGGAACCTCGAGCGGCGAGCCCGCCACGCTGGCGTGGGTCATCGGCCCCGGCACCTCGATCAGCGATTCGACGCCGCCCAGCGACTCGGCCAGGAAGAAGAGGCGGGTGCGCGAGACGACCGCGAGCGCCTCCTCCGCGGTTGCCACCTCGAACGAGACCATGCCACCGAACCCGCGCATCTGCCGGGACGCGACCTCGTGGCCTGGGTGCGCGGGCAGTCCCGGGTAGTAGACGCGCGCCGCGCGGGGATCGGCCTCCAGCCACGCGGCCACCGCCCCAGCGCGCTCACCGTGCGCAGCCATGCGCACCGGCAACGTCTTCAAGCCACGCAGGGCCAGGTAGCAGTCCATCGGCCCGGGAACGGCGCCCACGGCGTTCGTGAGGAACGTGAGACGCTCGATCCACTCCGGATCCGAGGTGGCGACCGCTCCGCCGATCAGATCGGAGTGCCCTCCGAGGTACTTCGTGACGGAGTGCACCACGGCGTCGGCGCCCAGGGCGAGCGGCCGCTGGAGCGTGGGCGTCGCGAACGTGTTGTCGACGACCACGCGCGCGCCGGCGGCGTGGGCGATCGCGGCCACCGCCGGGATGTCGACGATCTTCAGCAGCGGGTTGGAGGGGGTCTCGATCCACACCAGCCTCGTGGGTGCGTTCACGACCTCCGCCAGGGCGTTCTCGTCCGTGAGGTCGACCGTCACGCAGTCGAGGCCCCACGCTCCCAGCACCTTCGTGAGGAGCCGATAGGTACCCCCGTAGACGTCGTCGGCCAGCACCACCCGGTCCCCGGGTGCCAGCGTGAGGAGCAGCGTGGTCTCGGCGCTCATCCCGCTCGCGAACGCGAATGCGCGGGAGGCGCCCTCCAGCGCCGCCAGGGCCACCTCGAACGCCTCGCGCGTGGGGTTGCCGCCGCGGCCGTAATCCCACCGCCTGGGCTCGCCGACGGCCGGCTGGGCGTACGTGGAGGTCTGGTAGATGGGGACGTTGACGGCGCCGTAGAGGGGCTCGGGATCCTGTCCGGCGTGGATCGCGAGGGTCTCGAGATGGTCCGGGGGCGGGGGGTCCATGTCGTGGTCCGCGGTCACGTCGATCCTTCCGTCAGGGGGTGGTCTCCGGCGGCAGCTCCCAATCGCGCCGTCGGAGTTCCTCGCGCGCGAGGTCCCCCTCACGCACGTGGCGCCAGAGACGGTACTTGCGCTTCGCGTCGTGGCCAGGTGCGAACTCGCTGCCTGCGGGCACCTGCCGGTTGCAGCCGGGCTCCCCGCACGCGCACCAGGCGAAGAGCTGAGCGGAGTCGTCCCGTGCCACGGTCCCCGGCCGATAGGTCGGTGCCGGCGCCGAGGTCGGGATCACGATCACGCCCTCCGCCGGATCCCCGAGATGGGTCTCCTTGCCCTCCAGGACCAAGATGCCGGTGAGCGAGGCCAATGCGGCGTCGAGCCGGTCGATCGTAGTGAGATCCTCCGTGCGAACGTGCTGGATCTGGAGCACGCGTTCCCGCCACGAGCGCTTGCGCTCGCCTCGGGGTGGGAGGCAGCCGGCCAGGACCACCGCGGTCGCGTGCGGGAAGACCTCGATCGCGCGCTTGCGGTACGGCTTCCCCGTGGCCAGGGGGTACCCGAGCGTCGCGGCCCGCTCGAAGACCGCGATCCCGGCGCGCATCCAGTCGAACCGGGGATGGTCGGCGTACTCGGCCGCCGGCGTGCGGAACGCGTGGATGTTGAGCCTGGCCAGCTCGTTCTCCGTGTGACGGGACCGGCCCGCGCGCGCCCACTTCGGGGAGAGTCCACCGCGACGATCGCCGGCTCGTACTCGCGGATCAGACGCTCCACGTCGTCGAGACCGCCGTGGGACATCACGACGATCGGGGCGTCGGCGCTCGTCCATCAGGACGAGGTCGAGGCCCTTGCCCACGCCGACATCGATGCCGAGGGATCGCGCCACGCTCACCCCGTCGCGCGTCGGTGCGCGAGGAAGTCCAGGAGGTCGGAGCGCGTGAGGACCCCGAGCACCTGACCCTCCTTCGCCACGAGCACCGCCGTCGCGTGTTCGAGCTCTCCGAAGGCGGACTCCACGGGGTCGTCGTACTCGACGATCGGGATCGGCGGCGCCATGACCTCGGCCACGTCGGCCTGCAGCGCGTCGGGGTCGCGGAAGATGCGCTCGAGCAGCTCCCGGTCGCGGATCGAGCCGACGAACCCGGCCACCTCGGACGTCTCCTCGCGCACCACGGGGGCCTGGGAGATCGAGTGCCGATGGAGCGTGTCCACGGCCTGGCGCACCTTGTCGCGGGCGCCCACCGTGATCAGCGGCGGCAGATCGTCGTGCTTGGCGCCAGCACCTCCTCGACGCGGATCGGCACCGGACGGTCCAGCATCCCGTGCTGGAGCATCCACGAGTCCGAGTAGATCTTCGACAGGTACTGCCTGCCGGTGTCGGGGAGCAGGACGACGATCGTGACGCCCTCGCCCAGTTCGCGTGCGACGGTGAGCGCCGCGAACACCGCGCTGCCGCACGAGCCACCCACCAGGATGCCCTCCTGCCGGGTCACGGCGCGCGCGGTGAGGAACGAGTCGCGGTCGCTCACGCGGACGTAGCGGTCCACGACGCTCGGATCGAAGGTCTCGGGCCAGAAATCCTCGCCGATGCCCTCCACCAGGTACGGGCGTGGCACGTCGCCGGAGTAGACGGATCCCTCCGGATCGGCGCCCACGATGAGGACGTCGGGGTTCTGCTCCTTCAGGTAGCGGCCCACGCCGCTGATCGTGCCGCCCGGTCCCGACGCCGGCGACGAAGACGTCGATCCGTCCGTCGGTCTGGCGTCCAGATCTCAGGACCGGTCGTCTCGTAGTGGGTCCTCGGGTTCTCCTGGTTGAAGTACTGGTTCGGCTGGAAGGCGCCCGGGATCTCGGCGGCGAGGCGCTCCGCCACCCGGTAGTAGCTCTCGGGGGCTCCGGCGCGACCGCCGTGGGGCAGATGACCACCTCGGCCCCGTAGGCCCGCAGGAGGCTGATCTTCTCCTGGCTCATCTTGTCGGGCATCACGAATATGCACTTGTAGCCCTTGATCGCGGCCGCGATCGCGAGCCCGTGGCCCGTGTTGCCGCTCGTGGGCTCCACGATGGTCCCGCCGGGCTCGCAGCATGCCCTCGCGCTCGGCGGCCTCGATCATCCGGATGCCGATCCGGTCCTTCACGCGAGCCGCCAGGATTCAGCATCTCCACCTTGGCCAGGACGGTCGGCTTCACACCCAGCGTCACGCTGTGCAGCCGCACCAGGGGCGTGTTGCCCATCGCATCCAGGAACGTGTCGAGCACCTGCATCCTCGTCCCCTCTTCCCCCTCGCCGTCGCACCTATCGTGTCACGACGGGGCTCGGGCGTCCGGTCCACCGCTGGAGCCGGTTCACCCCCGCGCCGAACGTCTATCAGCAGCTTCCAACCCGGGCTACACCTGAGGGGGTAACGTGCCGATTCCAGGAGGAGCCGCGAGGGATGCGCGGCCGGACCGAAACGACGACGGGCCGCGATGCGGCCCCCAAGCTACGACCGAGGTGGGTGCGTGACCGAGGAAGCGCTCGCGGGGCAGGAACCGAGCGGCGGCGGCGAGAATCTGCTCGTCGTCGACGACGACCCCTTCATCGCCAGGCTGCTCGAGATCGAGCTGCGGGCGGCCGGCTACGACGTGCGGGTGGCCAGCGACGGCATCCAGGCGCTCGACATCGCACGTGAGCGGTGCCCGGACCTGGTTCTGGCCGACGTGATGATGCCGAACATGGACGGGTTCGAGCTGACCCGGCGTCTGCGCCAGGATCCCCGGACCTCCGCCGTCTCCATCATCATGCTCACCGCGCGCGGTCTCTCGGCCGACAAGCTGGAGGGGTTCGCGATCGGCGCGGACGATTACATCGTCAAGCCTTTCGACACGCCCGAGCTCCTAGCGCGTATCCGAGGCGTCCTTCGCCGGTCCCGCGACATGCGGGCGCAATCGCCCCTGACCGGCCTGCCGGGCAACGTGAGGATCGAGGAGGAGATCGACGCCAGGGTCGAGCAGGGCATCGACTTCGCGATCCTCTACGCGGACCTGGACAACTTCAAGGCGTTCAACGACCACTACGGGTTCCTCCGCGGCGACCAGGCGATCCAGTTCACCGCGAGCCTGGTCGATCGGATCGCCCGCGAGCTGACCGACGACGATTCCTTCGTCGGCCACGTGGGGGGCGACGACTTCGTGATCGTGGTCCCGCCCCCGTTGGCGGCGAAGGTCGCCGAGGAGATCGTGGAGCGCTTCGACGAGGCCGCGAAGGATCTCTACGACGAGGAGGACCGCGAGCGCGGATTCGTGGAGGTGGTGAACCGCCGGGGCGAGCTCCAGCGGTTCCCGGTCCTCACGATCTCGATCGGGATCGCCACCACCGAGAAGCGAGGGTTCCAGCACTACGCCGAGGCCGTGGCCGTGGCCACCGAGATGAAGCAGTTCACGAAGGGCGCTACCGGGTCCTCGTGGGCCATCGACCGCCGCACGGCGTGAGGCCGTCCCCGCTCCTCTAGGTGCCGCCGAGGCCGCCGGGCGCCGCGATGTGGAACCCCTGTCCGAACCGGACCCCGAGGCCGAGCAGGGTGTCCAGCTCGCCTGCGGTCTCGATGCCCTCGGCCACCATCGCGATCCCCATCTCGTCGGCGAACGAGACCAGGGCCGCGGCCAGCGCCGCGCGTCCGCGATCCGCGTCGATGTCGCGGGTGAGGGAGATGTCCAGCTTCACGATGTCGGGCGCGATCCGCAGCGTGTGCCGCAGGCTCGCGAACCCCGACCCCGCGTCGTCGATGGCCACCCTGACGCCGCTCGAACGCAGCCCCTCGAGGGCCCGGATCAGGGCGTCGTAGTCCTCGACGGCCTCGTGCTCCGTGATCTCGATCACGATCCGCGAGGCGTCCAACTCCAAGAGGGCACCGAGCTCGGGCGACACCGCGGCCCGGTGCGAGCAGTTGATCGACAGGTAGCTATCGGGCGGGATCAGTGGGAGGGACCTGAGCGCCTGGCGCACCGCGGTGAGCTCCAGCGGAACCCCGAGCTCGAGCTCGACCGCCTCCGCGAACCACTCGTTCGGGGGGCGCAGGGGGAGCGACCGGAAGCGCGCGAGCGCCTCGTAGCCCACCACCGCGCGCGTGCGCAGATCCACGACGGGCTGGTAGACCATGCGCAGCCCGTCGCCGGCGACGAACCGCTCGATCTCGCTCCGCCGCGCCTCCACCAGCTCCTGGGCGACCTCCTCGCGGCGCAGCTGTGACGTGAGCTCCTGGACGATGCCGCCGATGACCTCGGCCGACAGGCTGGTGCCCCCGTCCATCACCTTCTCGATCGACCCCACGATCTCGTCGGCCCCCGTCCCCTTCACGAGGTAGCCGACCGCGCCGGCCCGCAGCATCTCCAGCACGGTGGGCCGGTCCTCGAACGCGGAAAGGGCGATCACCCGGGTGCGCGGAGAGACGCGCCCGATCTCGCGCGCGGCCCGCGGGCCGCCGCCGGCAGGCATCTTCACGTCGACCAGGGCGACGTCGGGGCGCGACACGTCGGCGAGTTGTATCGCTTCGTCCGCGTCGCCGGCGGCGCCGATCAGCACGACGTGGTCCTCGTGCGCCAGCAGCTCGGCGAGCGCACCCCGCAGCGCCGGCTCGTCGTCCGCGATCAGGACGCGGATCGGCCCCGCGGAGGCGCCGGCAGCGTAGGGGGAAGTTCCGACGGCCATCGGACGGACGGTACCCGCAGCGGAAGGGCGGCTCAAGTACCCGCCCGGTTGCCGTCGCGCTCGCCGGAGTAGCATCGAGCCGGTCGTCGAGGAGGGAACCACCGATGAGCGCACGCGAGATCCGCAGCCCCCGAGGCTCCGAGCTGTCCTGCCGGTCGTGGCCGCAGGAGGCCGCGATGCGGATGCTGATGAACAACCTCGATCCGGAAGTGGCCGAGCGACCCCAGGACCTGGTGGTCTACGGCGGTACCGGTCGCGCGGCGCGCTCCTGGGAGGCCTTCGACGCCATCGTCCGCACCCTGCGCGACCTCCGAGACGACGAGACGTTGCTCGTGCAGTCGGGCAAGCCCGTAGCGGTGTTCCGCACCCACGAGCACGCCCCCCGCGTGCTGATCTCGAACTCGATGCTCGTGCCGAAGTGGGCGGATTGGGACACCTTCCGTGCGCTGGAGGCTCAGGGTCTCACGATGTATGGGCAGATGACGGCCGGCTCTTGGATCTACATCGGGACCCAGGGGATCCTGCAGGGGACCTACGAGACCCTCGCCGAATGCGGCGTCCAGCACTTCGGTGCCTCGTTGAAAGGGACCGTCACGCTCACCGGCGGGCTGGGCGGCATGGGCGGGGCGCAGCCGCTCGCCGTGACGATGAACGACGGCGTGGCGCTCTGCGTGGAGGTGGACCCCGTCCGCATCGAGCGCCGGATCAAGACCCGCTACCTGGACCGCGAGACCGACGACCTCGACACGGCGCTCAACTGGGCCGAGGAGGCGAGGATCGCCGGCGACGCCGTCTCCATCGGCCTGCTGGGCAACTGCGCCGAGGTGCTGCCCGAGCTGGTCCGCCGCGGCTGGAACCCCGATGTGGTCACGGATCAGACCAGCGCGCACGATCCCCTAGGGGGCTACGTTCCCTCGGGGCTCACGCCGGACGAGGCCGCCGCCATGCGCACCGACGACCCCGACGAGTACGTCCGGCGCTCCTACGCCTCCATGGCTGCGCACGTCGATGCGATCGTGACGATGCAGGAACGCGGCGCCGTGGCCTTCGATTACGGCAACAACCTCCGGGCCGGGGCCGAGCTCGGCGGCCTCGATCGCGAGCGCGCCTACGCCTACCCGGGCTTCGTCCCCGCCTTCGTGCGCCCGCTGTTCTGCGAGGGGAAGGGCCCGTTCCGCTGGGCGGCGCTCTCGGGGGATCCCGCCGACATCCTCGCCACCGATCGCGCGATCGGCGAGCTCTTCCCGGACGACGAGCGGCTGCACCGGTGGCTGCGCATGGCCGAGGAACGCGTGGCGTACCAGGGGCTCCCCGCCCGCATCTGCTGGCTCGGCTACGGCGAGCGCGACCGTGCGGGCGAGCGCTTCAACGCGCTGGTGGCCGACGGCGACGTCGCCGCCCCCATCGTGATCGGACGGGACCATCTCGACAGCGGGAGCGTGGCGAGCCCCTTCCGCGAGACCGAGGCCATGATGGATGGCTCCGACGCGATCGCGGATTGGCCCATACTCAACGCCCTGGTGAACACGGCGGCGGGGGCGCACTGGGTGAGCGTGCACCACGGTGGCGGGGTGGGCATCGGCTACTCGATCCACGCCGGGATGGTCGTCGTGGCCGACGGCAGCGCGGATGCGGGGGAGCGGCTCGCCCGCGTCCTGACCACCGATCCGGGGATGGGCGTGGTGCGCCACGCCGACGCCGGCTACCCGCGGGCGGTCGAGGTCGCCGAGGAGCGCGGCGTGCGGATCCCCATGCGCGAGGGGGACGCGTGACGGGGCGCTCCACGCACATCGTCGCGATGGGCGGCGGCGGCTTCTCGATGGGCGATCCCGTCCTGGACGGCTACATCCTCGACCTGGTGGACGCCCCGCGACCGAAGATCTGCTTCCTGCCGACGGCCACGGCGGCCCTGCCCGTCTACGTCCTTCGGTTCCTCGACGCGTTCCCGGCCAGTCGGTTCGAGCCCACCTACCTGGATCTCTTCGAGCGCACGGTGGCCGACGTCGACGCCTTCCTGGGCGAGCAGGACGTGATCTACGTGGGCGGGGGCAACACCGCGAACATGCTCGCGATCTGGCGTGTCCACGGCGTGGATCGCGCGCTCCGCTCGGCGTGGGAGTCGGGGGTGGTATGCGCCGGTCTGTCGGCCGGCGCCAACTGCTGGTTCGAGGCCAGTACGACCGACTCGTACCTGCTGGACCGGGCCGACCCTCTCACGGATGGGCTGGGCCTGCTCGCGGGCAGCTTCTGCCCGCACTACGACGGCGAGCCCGAGCGTCGCCCCCGCTTCCGCACGCTCGTCGCCTCCGGCGCCCTGCCGCCCGGGCATCGCGTGCGATGATTTCGCCGCGGTGCACTTCGAGGGGACGGAGCTGGTGGAGGCGGTCGCCTCGCGTGCCGGGGCGCAGGCCTATCGGGTCACGGAGCTCGACGAGACGCCGATGCCGACCCGCCCGCTCGATGGGGCGCCGGCGTGACCGTCGAGGTGGGCCTGGACCTGCGGTTGGACGATGTCGTGGCGGTGTCGGAGGGGGCCCCGGTGGCGTTCCCCGACGAGGCCCGCGCCCGCGTGCGAGCCTCGCGCGCGGTGATCGAGGAGGCCGTGGCATCGGGCGCCACGATCTACGGCGTCACCACCGGGTTCGGATCGCTCGCGGACGTGCGGATCGATCCCTCACAGGCCGCCGAGCTCCAGCACGGCATCGTCCGTTCGCACGCCACCGCCGTGGGTCGATCCCTCCCGCGAGAGGAGGCCCGCGCCATGTTGCTGCTGCGGGCCCACGTGCTCGCGCTCGGCTACTCGGGCGTGCGGCCCGAGGTCATCGACCTCATGGTGGGCATGCTGAACCAGGACGTGATCCCGGCGGTGCCCGAGCAGGGGTCGCTGGGCGCCTCGGGGGACCTCGCGCCCCTGGCGAACCTCGCGCTGCCCGTCATCGGCCACGGCGAGGTGCTCGCTCCCGAGGGTGGCGTCGAACCGGCCCCCGCGGCCATGGCCCGCGCGGGCCTCGCCCCGCTGCGCCTCGAGGCCAAGGAGGGCCTGGCCCTCGTCAACGGCACCCAGGGCATGCTGGCGATCGGGATCCTCGCGGCGGCCCGGGTCGCGAACCTCGCGCGCACGGCCGACGTCGTGGCCGCGATGACGATCGAGGCGTCGCTGGGCACGGACGCGCCGTTCGATGAGCGCCTCCAGCTGCTCCGGCCCCATCCCGGGCAGGCCGCCAGCGCCTCGAACCTGCGGCGGCTGTTGACGGGCTCCCCCATCCGCGAGTCGCACCGCGAGAGCGACCACCTCGTGCAGGACGCCTACTCGCTCCGCTGCGCCCCCCAGGTGCACGGCGCCACGCGCGACGTGCTGTCGTTCGTCCAGGGCGTGTTGCAGATCGAGGCGGGCAGCGTCTCCGACAATCCCATCGTGCTCCCCGCGACGGACGGCCCGGGCGAGGTCAGGAGCGGCGGCAACTTCCACGGCATGCCCGTGGCGCTCGCGCTCGACGCCCTCGCGGCCTCCACCGTTCCGCTCGCCTCGATCAGCGAGCGGCGGCTCTACCGGCTGCTGGACGAGAAGCAGTCCAACGGCCTGCCGGCGTTCCTGGTCCACGGCAGCGGTCTCAACAGCGGGTTCATGCTGGTGCAGTACACGGCCGCCTCGCTCGTCAGCGAGTCGAAGACCCTCGCGCATCCCGCGTCGGTGGATTCGATCCCGTCGAGCGCGGGGCAGGAGGACCACGTCAGCATGGGCATGACCGCGGCACGGCATGCGCGCGAGATCGTCACGAACGCCGAGACGGTGCTTGCCCTGGAGGCGTTGGGTGCCGCCCAGGCGCTGGACCTGCGGGCCCCGCTGCAGCCCGGTCCCGCCACCCGCGCCGTGCAGGAGGTGGTGCGCGCCGCGGTCCCGTTCTTCGAGGCCGACCGCGAGTTCGGTCCCGACATCGCCGACGCCGTCGCGCTCGTCCGCAGCGGCGCGCTCGTGAAGGCGGCCGAGTCGGTCGCCGGGGATCTCGCGTAGTCGAACCGGTGACTCCCAGCGGCTAGCGGGTCACCCGCCCCCAGGCGAGCGCGCCCCCGACGAACGTGGCCACGACCGGATCGTGCCCGGGTCGGTACGCCACCTGGGCGAAGGTCGGCTCCTCGAGGAGAAGGAAGTCGGCGCGTTTCCCGGGCTCGAGCGTGCCGAGTCGGTCGTCGAGACCCAACACCCAGGCAGGGTTCGCCGTTGCGGCCGTCAGCGCCTCCAGCGGCGGCATCCCGTAGACCGTCGCGGCCATCACCACGGTCTCGGGCATCGAGCAGGTGGGTGAAGTACCGGGGTTGAAGTCGGTGGCGATCGCGATGGCCGCGCCCCGCGCGCGAAGCTCGTCCACGGGAGGTCGCCCGGCCCGCAGGAAGAACGAGGAGGCGGGGAGGAGCCCGGCCACCGTGGCATCGGCGCCGGCGAGGGCGGCGGCGCCGCCCTCGCCGGCGTGGTTCAGGTGATCGGCGCTCCGTGCGCCGAGGCGCACGGCCGCCTCCGTCGCTCCGGTGGGACCGAGCTGGTCGGCGTGCACCCGCAGCGGGAGGCCGGCGGCTGCCGCCGCCCCCGCCACCGCCTCGAGATCCTCGAGCGAGAACGCGATGTCCTCGACGTAGATGTCCACCGCGTCGGCCAGACCCTCAGCCGCGGCGGCGGGGATCAGCTCCTCGCAGGCGACCCGCACCCAGTCCTCGCGTCGCATGCCCTTCGGCACCGCGTGGCAGGCGAGCAGCGTCACGGTGCAGGTCTGGGCGGCAACCTCGTCCGCCAGGCGACGCGCGAGCCGGGCCTGGCGCAGCTCCTGCTCGAGGCCGAGGCCGTAGCCGGTCTTCAGCTCGAGCGCCGTGGTGCCGTGGGCCAGCATCTCGGCCAGCAACGGCCGGCAGAAGTCGATCACCGCGTCGTCGGAGGCCTCGTTCAGCAGCCGGCTCGACCGGAAGATGCCGCCCTCCCTGCCGTGCAGCTCGGCGTAGGAGACCCCCTCGAGCCTGGCCTCGAACTCGTCGGCGCGCCACCCCATGAAGGGCAGGTGCACGTGGCAGTCCACGAACCCGGGCACCAGGCAGGCGCGGTCGGCCACGCCAACCGTAGGGGCCCACGGGAGTCCCTCCGCGTCGCCCGCGTAGACGATCGTCCCGGTCTCGTCCCACGCGACGCCGGCGCGCTCCGTCACCGCCGCGGCCGCCCGGTCCCCGCGTGCCGGAAGGGGTGACGCCGCCGAGGCCATCGTGGCCGCGACCGCCGCTCCGCGCTCCATGGTTGCAGCCTAGCTGCATCGGTTCGCCGGGCGCACCGACCGTATGGTTGAGGGGTGAAGGTGGAGCGCTCGCTCGTGCTGCCGACCACGCCGGAGGCGGCGTGGTCGATCCTGATGGACTGGGAGCGGCAGGCGGACTGGATGCTCGACGCCGATCGCGTCGAGGTGGTCTCCCCGCACCGGGAGGGCGTCGGCGTGCGGCTCGCGGTCCGCACGAGGATCGCCGGCATCCCCGCCTTCACCGAGCCGATGGAGGTGACGGCGTGGGACCCGCCCCGCCGCCTGGCCATCCGCCACGGCAGCGCCGTCGCCGGCTCCGGGACCTGGGTGCTGACGCGGGTGACGGGCGGCACCCTGTTCACCTGGCGGGAGGACATCCGGCTCCGCGTGCCCGTGATCGGCGACCTCGCCGCGCGCGCGTACCGGCCCGTGATGACCCGGCTGATGGCACGCGCGATGGACGGGCTGCGTCGCCACGTGATCTCCGTGGGCCCCACCGCGCACGGCGTCCCGAGCGATCCTCGCTAGCCGGGCTGCAACGAGGCGACCTGGACGCGGTCGCGCCCGGCGTCCTTCGCCTCGTAGAGGGCGGTGTCCGCGGCGACCAACAGCGTGGTGGCGTCCTCGCCCAGCCCGCGGGTGCGGGTGACGATACCCACGCTCGCGGTGACGCGGACATCGCCGGCGTCCGTGGAGACCGGCTCGCTCCCGATCGCGGCACGGATCCGCTCAGCGGCGCGGGCCGCCTGGGCGGCGTCCGTGCCCGGCAGCACCGCGAGGAACTCCTCGCCTCCGAACCGCCCGACGGCGTCGTAGGGGCGTGTCGCGCCTCCGAGTCGGGCCGCCACCTCGCGCAGGACCTCGTCGCCCACGACGTGGCCGTAGGTGTCGTTCACTCGCTTGAAGTGGTCGAGATCCAGCATGGCGAGGCTCACGGCGTCGCCATGCCGGTCGGAGCGCGCGAGCTCTTCGTCCAGCACCTCGATGATCCGGTTGTGGTTCCACAGGGTGGTGAGGGGGTCGTGCGTGGCGGCCTCCTCCGCGACGGCCTTCGCGAGCTTGAGCTCGGCGGTGCGCTCCGCCACGCGCCGCTCGAGCTCCTCGTTCTCCCGCACGATGGCGCGGCGGGTGCGCCGCGCGAGCACCGAGGCCACGAGGCCCATGGCCGCCATCGCGATCACCAGGATGGGCGCCGTGAGCGGGTCCCGCCGGTGACGGCGGCTCGTCCTCGACCTGTCCGTTCGGGCTCGTGGCATCTCACGAACTGCATCGGCCGGATGGGGGATGAGCTTGAGCCTACAGCTGTGGTCCTTCTGGGGGTTCCATATCACCGACAGGGACCCGGAGGCGTGTGTACGGCCGGGCCTACCCGGCCGGGGCGGGTGGGGGAGCGAGCACCAGCAACACCACCGCGGGATCGTCGGACGCGTTGCGTACGGTGAGCTCCTGGCCGTGTTCTACCGCGATCGACTCCCACTGACCCATCCGCGAACGGGCCTTCCCCACCTGGGTGGCCACCTGACCCGATAGGACGGTCAGGACGGCGTCCGCCTCCGGGTCGCTGACCGGGCCGAGGCCCTGCGCGCCCTGGAGGCAGACGACCTGAGAGAAGATGCGCTCGGTCTCGAACAGGGTCTCGTGGCGCGCCGCGTCGTCGGAGAACCACACGAGGTCGCGGATGTCGCGGGGCTTCATGGACGAAAGGGTAGCGGGCCGTCGCTTGGACGCCCTGCGCCGCATCGTCCGTGCGAGGCGGAACCGCCGTTAGACTTCCACGAACCCTCTCCGCCTCGAAGGAGCCTCGACGTGACCAAGTACGCCTACGTGAACGATCCGGCCGCCGGTGTCGCGGCCGGGCTGCTGATCCTTCCGGTCTTCCAAGGGGACGACGGCCCCGAAGCCGGGCCGGGTGTGGCGGCGTTGCGGCTGCTCCCCGTCTACGAGGCCGCGAAGCTCTCCGGCAAGCAGGGCCAGGACCTCCTCGTGTCCAAGCGCCGCACGGACCGCTTCGCGGCCGACGCGGTGCTGCTGGTCGGGGTGGGGCCGCGTGCCGACGTCACGGTGGACCGGATCCGCCGGACGTCGGGGCGGGTGGCCGGTACGGCGCGCCGTTTCGGCAGCGTCGCGACCACCATGCCGCAGATCCTGGGGGCCAAGGACGCCGCCGAGGCGGTGGGCGCGGCCGCGGAAGGCCTCGGTCTCGGCGCCTACCGGTTCGACAGGTACAAGGCCACCAAGGCGGAGGGATCGCTGGACGCCGTCACCGTGCTGGGCCCGGCGCGGTGGGACGCGAAGGCCATGCGCGCCGCCGTGAAGCGCGCCGCCGTGCTCGTCGACGCCGTCTGCTGGGCGCGCGACCTCGTGAACACCCCGGCGGGCGACCTGCCGCCCGCGGAGATCGCGAAGGCCGCGCAGAAGATGGCGAGGGAGAGCGGGCTCACCTGCAAGGTCTGGACCGAGGCCCAGCTCGCGACCGGGGGCTTCGGGGGGATCCTGGGCGTGGGCAAGGGCAGCGCGAACCCGCCCCGGATGATCGAGCTCGCCTACACGGGCGCCGGCAAGGCAACGCCGATCGCGCTGACGGGCAAGGGGATCGCGTTCGACTCCGGCGGGCTGTCGCTGAAGGACCCCAAGAACATGGAGACGATGAAGGACGACATGGGTGGGGCGGCCTCGATCCTGGCCACCTTCAAGGCGCTCGCGGCCCTGAAGCCGAAGATCAACGTGATCGCCGCGATCCCTTGCAGCGAGAACATGCCGAGCGGCACCGCCCAGAGGCCCGGGGACGTGATCACGCACTTCGGCGGCACGACCTCGGAGGTGCTCAACACCGACGCCGAGGGACGCCTCGTGCTCGCCGACGCGCTCGCCTTCCTCGCGGAGAGGGATCCCGAGCTCATCATCGACACCGCGACGTTGACGGGCGCCTGCGTGGTCGCCCTCGGCGACCGCATCACCGGCGCCATGGGCAACGACCCCGAACTGATCCAGGACGTGATCTCCGCGGGGGCGGCGGAGGGCGAGGCCGTGTGGGAGCTCCCGCTCTTCCCCGACTACCGCAAGCTGATCGATTCGAAGGTGGCGGACATCAAGAACATCGGCGACCGCTACGGTGGGGCCATCATCGCCGGGTGGTTCCTCGCCGAGTTCGTGGGCGACACGCCGTGGGTGCATCTGGACATCGCCGGTCCGGCGTTCAGCCAGCGCAGCACGGACCTGGGCCCCGCCGGAGGCACCGGGGTCCCGGTGCGGACCCTGGTCCGCTTCGTCGAACGACGCGCGGCCGGCTGAGGCGGACACGATGAGCCATGATCCCGATCCCGAGGTTCGCACCGGCCCCGTGCTGGCCGTCTTCGCCCACCCCGACGACGCCGAGATCGCGGCGGGCGGCGTCATGGCGAGATGGGCGGCCGCCGGCAGGGAGACGCACCTGTTGGTGCTGACGAACGGGGACCGCGGGTCGCAGGACCCCGCCCGAGACCGTGCGGAGCTCGCCGCCACGCGCCTGGTGGAGACGGAGGCCGCCGCCGCCGTGCTGGGCCTGGCCGGGATCCAGGTGCTGAGCATCCACGACGGCGACCTGGAGGACTCGACCGTGACGCGGGAGGTCGTGACGCGGCGCATCCGCGAGGTCCGGGCGGAGACCGTACTCACCTGCGACCCCACGGCGATCTTCTTCGAGAACCGCTACTACAACCACCGCGACCACCGCGCGGCGGGCTCGATCGCGTTGGACGCGGCCTTCCCCGCCTCGGGGAACCCGCACTTCTTCAGCGAGCACCTCGGCGAGGGACTCGAGGTGAAGGACGTCCACGACATCTGGCTGGGCTGGAGCAACGAGCCGAACCATGTCGAGGACATCACCGATCACTTCGCCACGAAGGTCGCGGCCCTGGCCGAGCACGCGAGCCAACTCGAGGAGGGCATCCGCTACTTCGAGGAGTCCCTCGAGAAGGAGGCGGCCCAGTCGGGCGCGAAGATCGGCGTCCGCTACGCCGAGGAGTTCCGCGTCCTCGACCTGCGCTAGCCCCGCGCGGCCCTCAGACCTTGGTGGCGACCGCGAGGATGACCTCGCGGAAGTCGTTGAGCGGGTCGGGGAAGCGCTCGGCGAACACCGTCCTCACGCGGGCCATGAAGTCCTCCCAGCCGCGCGCGCCGAGCATGTCGCGGACGAACCGACCCGTGGCCCACGTCTGCATCCCGTCCAGGTACTCGTCGAGCCCGTAGGTCCATCGGTACTTCACGAGCTCCGTGCGCACGTGGCGCAGGCCGGCGTCGATCAGCACCTCCTCGATGTTCTCCCGGCTGCGGAACCGGTGGTGCCAGGGCGCGGCCTCGGCGTAGGCGGGCTCCAGCATCTCTCGCGGCACGACCGACTCGACCATCTCCTGCCAGGTCTCCTGGTAGGCGTCCACGGCGTCGGCCCACGACGAGAACGCCAGCTTCCCGCCCTCGCGGACCACGCGCTTGATGTCGAACAGCGCCGTCTCCACCTTCGTGAAGTGCGCCAGCACGAAGTTCCCGACCGCGGCGTCGAAGGCCCTGTCGCGGAAGGGCAGGTCGATCGCCTCGGCGGCCGCCACGGGGATCGTGGGTCGTTCGCGGCGGGCCACACGCAGCATCCCCACGGACTCGTCCACGCCCACCACCGCGAACCCGGCCGCGGCCACGGCCGCCGCCGAGCCGGCGGTGCCGGTGCCGACGTCGAGGACCCGCGCACCCTCGGGGATCTGGGCCAACGCGACCAGGTCGCGCGCCGCCTCCTGGAACCGCAGGGCGTGCACGCGTTCGTAGGTCTCGGCCACGTCGTCGTAGGTACGCCAGTCGCTCATGGTCGAGTCAGCCTACAGGCGAGTGGCGGCGACGGACCGTCGTGCGGGGCCGGTGGGCGACGGGCTGGCCGGTAGGCTTACCGACCGGATGCGAGGGGGTGTGGGGTGAGGGGATCCGCGGGCGTGATGGCGCTCGTGCTGGCGGAGACGGTGGCCGGCGCGGCCGTCCTGCTGTGGTTCGTCCCGCTCTGGAACGAGGTCAAGCGGGGCTTCTTCAAGCTCACGGCCTCGATCCTGACCGTCCTCGCGCTCACCGCGTGGTGGTCGACGAGGGCCGGCCTCGATCCCGGGCGATCGCGCCGGCGAGCTCTCCGTGGATCTCGCGTTCGCGTCCCTCTGCGTGATGGCGATCGCGACCGTCCTGCTGTTCGCGAAGCTGGACGTGGCGGCGCGCGTCGCCGGGTTCCTGAGCGCCGCGGTCTCGGTGGCGGTGTTGGGGGCGATGGCGGCCACGGGTCGGCAGTCCTACGCCCTCTGCCTCTTCCAGCTCCTGGCAGGGGCCGCCTTCCTGGGCTCGGTGACGGACGGCCTGCTGCTGGGCCACTGGTACCTGACCGATCGCGGCCTCCCCAGGCGGCCGATCAACCGCTACACGAACATCATGCTGGTCGCCGTCGGGGTGGAGGCGGTGGCGGTGATCAGCGGCGGCTTCCAGGGCACAGGTTCCTCGCAGGCGATCAACCCGCTCCTCACCGCGGGCGCCCTCGCGCCGTGGATCGCGCTGGGGATGACCGGGACCACCGCGCTCATCGCGGCGCTCACCCGCGCGGCCCTGAAGGGCGAACGCGCCTCCGCCGTACAGTCGGCCACGGGCTTCTACTACCTCGCCGTGGTGACCGCGTTCACGGCCGAGCTGGCGGTGAAGACCCGCTTCCTGGCGTCGTAGCGATGGAGATCGTCGTGATGCTCGGGGGGCTGGTCGCGGAGGCCGTCGGCTGGGCGGCCGTGGCGGCGGGACGCCGCGACGTCTGGCGCCTGATGCCGATCGTGCTGGGCGCCATGGGCGTGGCCGCGGTCCTCGTCCATCCGCCGGCGTGGGCGACGGTGGGGGCCGGTCTCGCCCTCGGGGTGGGCCTGCTGAGCGGGGCGCTGCTGTACGCCGGCACGCTCGCGTTCGTCTGGATCGCCTCGTTCTGGGAGCCGTTCCGCCGCGCGGTGGCGGGGGAGTACCAGCAGGCCGCCGAGATCACGCTCGCGCGCTCGATCGTGCTGAGCCTCCTGATCATGGTGCCGGCCGAGGAGCTCTTCTGGCGCGGGCTCTTCCAGGCGCGGCTGGATCAGGGGATGGCCGCCGGCGCGGCCGCCGCGCTCGCCGTGTTGGCCTACCTGGCCGCCAACGTCCCCAGCCGGAGCCTGCCGATCATCGCGGGCGCGATCGTGGGCGGGGCCGTCTGGTGCGGACTCTTCTGGTGGTCGGGGGGTGTGCTCGCCTGCCTCGGGAGCCATATCCTCTGGACGGGGGCGATGCTCGCGTTCCCGCCGGGAGCAGGTCGGAAGGTGAGGTCGGTATGAGCTTCTTGTCCACCGCCGTGCAGGGGATCCTCGAGGAGGGTCAGTTCTGCGCGGTGGCCACCACGACCCCGCGTGGACCGCACTGCACGCCGCTCGTCTTCGCCTACTCGGCGGGCAGGATCTGGCTCACGACGTCGCGCGGCTCGGTGAAGACCCGCGCCTGGCGCGTGGACCCGGGCGTCGCCGGCCTGGTGCGCAGCGGCGAGATGGCCGTCACGTTCACCGGGACCGTGAAGACCTACGACGCACTCGACCGGGGTACCTGGGCATCCGCGGTCGCGGGCGCCACCTCGATCGCACGCGCCACGGCGGGGTTCTCGCGGAAGAACGCGCGGTTCTTCGCGGGCTACGCGTTCGATGCCAGGCAGGTGCCGCTGGCCTGGACGCCTCCGGGCCGCGTGTTCGTCGGGATCGACATCGAGCGAGCCGCGCTGCTGGACGAGGACGGCGTGCAGGAGGGGCGGGGCCGCTGGGGCGGCGCCACCACGAGCCACCGGACGTTCCGACGGTCGAAGGCGGCGGAAGACCCCCTCGCGCGGCTGCCGGGGGAGGTGGCAGGCGAGCTGGGGCGCTCGGGCGTAGGATCCCTCGCGGTCGCCGGCGCGCGCGGCCCGGTGGTGCTCCCCGTCCGGTGGGCCGTCGAGGACGCCTCGCTCTACGCGGCGCTTCCCGCCGAGACGCTCGCGCTGGCCGGCGCCGGCCCCGACGCCCCGGTGGCGCTGACGATGGACCGCGCGTCCGCCTGGCGGGCGCGGGACATGGTGGGGACCATGGTGCAGGGGACGGGCGCCTGCTACGTCGCGGAGGGCATGGGGTCGGGTTCGAAGACGGTCCGCTCCCTCGCGGCCGATCTCCATCCCGCCGGCGACGCCCTGGTCAGGATCACCCCGGAACGCCTCGTCTGGTGGAGCGGCTGGTCGAGCGGGAGCGCCGCGCTCACGTGACCTCCGTCGAATTCTCCGTCGAGGTTGAGGCGCCGCCCGAGCGTGTCTGGGCGGTGGCGGGCGACCCCGGCAACCTCCCGCAGTGGGATCGACACATCGTGCGCGTGCGGATCCCCGAGGGCGGGATGGCGGCCGGCATCGACTACGAGGTGGACATGGGGTTCATGGCGGTCCAGACCACGGTCCGCGCGCACGTGGCCGAGTGGGATCCGCCGTGGCGCTCGAGGATCCATCTCGACGGACTGCTGGAGGCCGACATCACGACCTCGGTCGGAGCGCTCTCGCACGGCCGCTCCGTGCTGCGTCACGAGATCGAGTACCGGTTCAAGGGGCCGCTGGGGGGGTTCGGGGCCTCCAGCCTCAACATGCTCGGCGGCGCTCAGTTCGCGCTGAAACACGGCGTCATGGCGCAGAAGCGGCAGATCGAGGACGCCTGAACCGGAACCCCCGCGCCCGGAGCTAGTCGCCCCACTTCACCTTGCCCATCAGGTAGCCGGCCACGAACGCGCAGAGCGCGACGACCGCGAGGGCGACCCAGACCCGCGTGTTGAAGCTCCAGAACAGGAAGTCGATCGTGCCCTTCCCGTTGTTCTGAACGATGAAGATGATCGCCACCACCGCCAGGACGATGGCCACGATGACGCCGGCGCTCGGCCCTCCCCGGCCCCCGCCTCCGCTCCTTCGGCTCATCCTCGAGTGCTCCTTCCGCCTGACGCCGCGTGACGCTCGTCGTCGTGGCAAGCATAGTGAAGCGCGTGCGTGCTCGAAACCTGTTGCGAGGGACGGCGCTGGCTGCGGCGTCGGCCGCCGTCGGCTACGCCGCGCTCCGTATCCCGGCCGGCGCGGAGGCCGACCGCCGGGCGTTCGGCGCGATCAACGCCGGGCACGGGCCCTCGGCCGATCGGTGGTTCGCCGGGGTCACGGAGCTCGGGTCCCTCTACGCCTCGGGCGCCGCGGCCGGGTCGCTCGCGGCCACCGGCCACGCGCGAGCGGCGATCAGGGCGGCGTCGGCCGCGGGCGTCACGTGGCTCCTCGGCCAGGGCCTCAAGAAGCTCGTGACGCGGCCGCGCCCCTACGAGGCGGAGCCCGCGACGGTCCGCCGGTTGATCGCGCCGCCCAGCGGGACCTCGTGGCCCTCGAGCCACCCCGCGGTCCTCACGTCCTTCACCACCGTGGCCGCCCGTGACCTGGGTCTCGGCGCGCCGGCGCGGGCCGCGCTCGGCGGTCTCGGCGTCTCCGTGGCGGCCTCCCGCGTGTACCTCGGGGTCCACTACCCCTCCGACGTCGTGAGCGGGCTGCTGATGGGCAGGGCCGTCGCAGCGTTCTGGCGTCGGTAGACTCGATCGCGATGCTCCCCGCACTCGCCGCCATCGGCTGGCCCGTCCTCGACCGGTTCCGATTCGGGGATCGGTTCGCGATCTCCCCCCACGGGCTGTTCATCGCGGTCGGATTCATGTTCGGGGCCTGGCTGCTGGGCAAGATCGGGCCCAAGCGCGGCATCTCGGCCGAGGAGGTCAACGGGATCGCCTTCTGGTCGCTGATCGGTGCGATCGTCGGTTCGCGGCTGTTCTACGTGATCGGGCACTTCAGCGAGTTCAGCAACCTCGGGGAGATGCTCGCGATCTGGCGAGGCGGCATCTCGCTCCTCGGCGGCATCGCCGGCGCCACGCTGATCAACGTGCCGAGGGTCCGGCGTCACGGCTACCGCTTCTTCCAGGTGGCCGACGCCGTGGCCCCCGCGCTGGCGTTCGGCATCGCGATCGGGCGGATCGGCGATCTCATCATCGGGGACCACCTGGGCAAGCCCACCAGCTGGCTGTTCGCGTGGCAGTACAAGGGCGGCACGCTGGCGCCGCCGTGGGTCTGCGCCAACGACGTCTGTCAGGCGCAGCTGCAGGGCGGTCACATCGAGATCATCACGCGCACCGGGGCCAAGCTGCTCGACGCGCAGGGCCACCTGATCGCCCAGGGGGCGGGCGTCCACCAGACGGCGCTCTACGACATGATCCTGGCGTGGGGTCTGTTCGGGCTCCTGTGGTTCCTCCAGTCGCGCCCGCGGCGCGAGGGCATCCTGACCCTCACCTTCGGCCTCTGGTACGGGATCGAGCGGATCGTCGAGGACTCGCTCCGCATCGACAAACGCTTCTGGTTCTTCACCGGATCGCAGTGGACCGCCGCCGTGGTGGCCACCCTCTCCGCCGGGCTGCTGCTGTGGTGGGCGTTCCACCCGAAGCCGGAGACGGCGCCGAGCGCGGAGGACGGCGGCCCGCCCGACGGCTCCGATGACCCTTCGGGCGACGCGCCCTCGCCCGACCGAGAACCCGCGGAGCCCTGATGGACCTGCGGCTGCGGGTGATGCCGGGCGAGCTCGCGGTCTGCCGGCTCTCGCCCGACGCCCCACGCCCCAGCTGGGCCGGGGGAGGGTTCGTCTCCATCACCCGGTCCCCGGGCGAGCTCAGCGTCGTCTGCGCTGCCGATGCCGTGCCTCGCGACGTGCGTGCCGAGCGCGGCTGGCGCGCCCTGGTCCTCACGGGGGAGTTCGACTTCAACCTGGTGGGGGTCCTCAAGCAGATCCTCGACCCGCTCGCCGAGGCCGGGGTGTCGGTGTTCGCCATCTCCACCTACGACACCGACTACGTGCTGGTGCGGCAGTTGAGCGATGCGGTCGCCGCCCTCGCCGGGGCCTCGATCGACGTGCTGGGGGCCTGATAGACCGGAGCGGCAGACCGGGCGGCAGACCGCGTGGCGCGCGCTCAGTGCTGGTGCGCGCCGCCCGCGGCCGGGGACGTCATGAGCGTCAGCGGCTTCCCCACGTTCGAGCTGGTGGCACGGACCACCGCGGTGGCGGCCTCGCCCAGCGCGACCGAGGCGGGCGCGTCGGGCTCGGCGATCACGATGGGCACCCCGGCGTCCCCACCCTCACGCAGGGCCGGCACCAGGGGCACCCGCGCCATCAGCGGGACGTTGAGGGTGTCGGCCGCCTCCTGCCCTCCTCCGCTGCCGAAGATCTCGTCTCGACCGCCGCAGTGGGGGCAGACGTAGTAGCTCATGTTCTCCACGACGCCGATCGGGCGCAGGTTCGTGCGCTCCGCCATCTTGCCCGCGCGCTCGGCGACCTTGCGCGCCGCCTCCTGCGGGGTGGTGACCACGAGCATGGAGGCACCCGGCAGGAACGAGGCCAGCGAGATGCTGACGTCGCCCGTGCCGGGGGGGAGGTCGCACAGCAGGAAGTCCAGGTCGCCCCAGTACACGTCGCCCAGGAACTGCTCGATGGCCTTGTGGAGCATCGGGCCGCGCCAGATCACCGGCGTCTCCTCGGGGACGAAGAACCCCATCGAGATCACCTTCACGCCGTGGGCCTCCAGCGGCAGGATCATGTCGTTGAAGCCGACCGGCTGGCCTGAGACGCCCATCATGCGCGGCACGCTGAAGCCCCAGACGTCGGCGTCGAGGATGCCGACCCTCTTGCCGCGGGCCGCCAGGGCCGCGGCGATGTTCACGGTGACCGAGGACTTGCCCACGCCGCCCTTGCCCGAGGCCACCGCGATCACGGTCGTGGACGGGGGGAACTGGATCCGCGGCTGCGCGGCGCCCCCGGCCGGCGCGGCGCCGCCCCGCAGCTTCGTCACGAGCGCCTGTCGCTGGTCCTGGCTCATGGGCGAGAGCCCCACGTCCACGTGCTCGACGCCGGCCAGCGGCGAGACGGCGGCCGTCACGTCGGCCGTGATGCGGTCCTTCAGCGGGCAGCCCTCGATCGTGATCAGGACGTCCACCCGCACGGTGTCGCCGTCCACCGCGATGCCCTCGAGCATGCCGATGTCCTCGATCGGGCGGCCGATCTCGGGGTCCATCACGCCTCGCAGCGCCTCGCGTACCTCTGCCTCGGTGACCAACGGGGGTTCCTCCCACTAAGCTTGGTTGGCACGGCGCGTGCCGTGGAAATCCAGTCTACGACGGAGGCGGGATGCCTGAGCCGGCGCCGATCGAGGTCCACAAGGCCCTGGCCGACGACACCCGCTACCGCCTGTACCGCTACCTGCGCCTGAGCGGGACGCCCCGTATCGGTGCGGGAGATCGCCGCGCGGCTCTCCCTGCACCCCAACACGCTCCGTCCCCACCTGCGCCGGCTGGAGGAGGTGGGCCTCGCCACGTCGGAGGTTCGCAAGGCCGCCAGCGTGGGCCGGCCGCAGGTCCTGTGGTCGGCCACGGACCGGGAGGAGCGGCAGGGCCGCGACTACCGGCTCCTGGCCGACATCCTCGCCGGGCTCACCACCACGGAGCGCCAGCGCGCCCGCGCGACGGAGCTGGCGCGGGACTGGGGCGCCTACCTGGTCGGCCGCGCCGCGCCCAAGCCGGGCGCCCGCCGTCCCCCGGGCCCCGATCTCGCGGTGCTGCAGTCGGCGCTGTCGGCTGCCGGTTTCGACCCTCGGTTCCGCCGCAAGGGGCGGCGCAGCGTCGAGGTGACCTTCCGCGCGTGCCCCTTCCAGGACCTGCTGGACGAGCACCGCGACGTCGTGTGCCGGGTGCACGAGGGGCTCATGGAGGGGATGCTGGACGCCTCCCGTCCGCCCATGAAGCTCGAGTCCTTCGAGCCGCAGGCGGAGCGTTCCTCCGTCTGCCGGCTGGTGGCCCGAGGCGACTGAGGGCGTAGCCCGATCGGGGCCTCGGGACCTACGTACGTATCGTTCCCCCCGATGACGTAGTCAGGACTGAAGTCTTCGCGTCCGCGCGCCGATGGATAGCCGTACCTGTCCGGCGGCACCACCTACGAGGGAGCGAGACGCACATATGGACGGCATCACCACGCCGATCGTCGAGGAATTCAACGGGTGGCTCGCGCAGCTGGTGAGCGGCGAGGGTTCGGACCTGCACGTCAAGGCGGGGTCCGCCCCGATGATCCGGATGCCGCAGGGCCTCGAGCGTCTGCCCCGCGAGCCCCTTTCGAACGAGGACACCGAGGCGATCGCCGACGGCATCGTGCCGGAGGACCGCAAGGCGCGCTTCGTCGAGCACGGCGAGATCGACTTCGCCTACTCGATCCCCCACGTGGGGCGGTTCCGCGTCAACGTCTTCCGCCAGCGTGGGTCGGTGAGCATGGTGCTGCGGAAGCTGCGGTTCGGCGGTCCTTCGTTCGAGGAGATCGGGCTGCCCGACGCGGTCCGCAAGATCGCCGACGAGCACCGAGGGCTGATCCTCGTGACGGGCCCCACGGGATCGGGCAAGACCACCACCCTGGCGGCCATGATCGACTACATCAACCGGACGAAGCCCGTGCACATCGTGACGGTCGAGGACCCGATCGAGGTGCTGCACCGCGACGACGTGGCCTCGATCAACCAGCGAGAGGTCGGCAACGATACCCAGGACTTCCTGGTGGCCCTCCGTGCCGCGATGCGCCAGGATCCAGACGTGATCCTGATCGGCGAGATGCGGGACACCGAGACGGTGCGCGCCGCGCATCGCCGCGGCCGAGACCGGCCACCTGGTCATGTCCACGCTCCATACCGTCGACGCCACCGAGACCGTGAACCGCGTGATCGACTTCTTCCCTCCCTACCAGCAGAAGCAGGTGCGCTTGGCGCTCGCGGGGACGCTGCGCGGGATCGTCTGCCAGCGTCTCGTTCCCACGCTGGACGGCAGCCGGACCCCGGCGCTGGAGATCATGATCAACACCGGCCGCATCGCCGAGCGCATCGCCGATCCGGACAAGACGAGCGAGATCAAGGATGTGATCGCCGACGGCGCCTTCTACGGCATGGTCACGTTCGATCAGTCGATCCTGGAGCTGCTGAAGCAGGGCAAGATCGACGTCGAGGCCGCGATGCAGGCCGTGAGCTCCCAACACGACTTCGAGCTGGCGATGCAGCAGGCCGGCATGGCCGCTGCCCGCTCGACCATGGAGGGCGTTTCGGTCAGCCCATAGCGGTGGTCTCGCCGCCGCCGCCGACCGCACGCCCCCGTCGGTGCCGTCGGTGCTCACGGCCTGGGCGATCGCGGTGAACCCGGCCACCAGACCGGCCAGCTCCATCGGGACGACGATCTTCGACGACGGCGAGACGCCGAGCGCCTTCAGTGCCTCGAGGTACTGCAGCCGCATCGTGTTGGTGCCGGCGACCAGGGCCGCCTCGTTGATCTTCTCCAGCGCCGAGGCGAACCCCTCGGCCTGCAGGATCTGCGACTGCCGCTGACCCTCGGCCCGAAGGATCGCGGCCTGCTTCTCACCCTCGGCGTTCAGGATCGCCGCCTGCTTGTTCCCCTCGCTGACCGTGATCGCCGCCTGCTTGGCCCCCTCCGCCTCGGTCACGACCGCGCGGCGCGTCCGCTCGGCCGACATCTGGCGGGTCATCGCCTCCTGCACCGTGGGCGGCGGGACGATCTCGCGGATCTCGACGTTGGTCACCTTCACGCCCCAGCGCTCGGTGACCTCGTCCAGCTTGGCGCGCAGGATCTCGTTCATCTGCTCCCGCTTGGCCAGGACGTCGTCCAGGGACATGTCGCCGACCACCGAACGCAGCGTGGTGGCCGCGATGTTCTGCGCCGCCCCGGCGAAGTTGCCGACCGAGACCACCGACATCTGCGGGTCGAGCACCTTGTTGAAGACGATGAAGTCGATCGAGATCGACGCGTTGTCCTCGGTGATGGCCGTCTGGTGGGGGATCTCCAGGTAGAACTCGCGCAGGTCCACCTGGACGGCGCGGTCGACGAACGGGATCAGGATGACCAGCCCGGGACCCTTCGTGGCGAGCACGCGTCCGAGTCGGAACACGACCAGCCGTTGGTACTCGCGGACGATCTTCATGGCGCCGATCAGCGACGCCGATCCCCAGCAGGATCAGGACCGCGATCACGATCAGGAGCACGTTCATGGAGCGTTCCCTCCTTCGACGCCCGGCATCGGCGGCGCCGCGGCCGGGGCGTGCTCGCTGTCGACAGGCTCGACGGTGAGCACCAGCCCGTCGAGCCGCGTGACGCGGACCCTCGCGCCGCCCGGGATCCTCCCGCCGGACGATACGGCGTGCCATTCCTCGGCGTCCACGCGGACGACCCCGCTTCGGGTTCAGCCCGCTGCTCAGCGCCACGCCCTCGCGGCCGACGACGGCCTCCGGTCCCAGGGGGAGCGGCGGCAGGTTGCGCATCGCGCGCACCTTGGTGATGGCGACGCCGAAGAACAGGGCGATGCCCGCGGCCACGGGCAGGATCACCCAGGGCGAGACGCCCCCGCCGCCCGCACGGTCGTAGAGGAACCACCCGCCCAGCACGAGGAAGATCAGCCCCAGCACGCCCCAGACCCCCAGGCCGGGCTTGGCCGCCTCGGCGATGAACGCGACCACGGCGCCCACCAGCAGCAGGAGCCCCAGCAGACGCACCGGCAGCAGGCCGAAGGACACGAAAGCCAGGATCAGCAGGATCGTGCCGACCGTGCCGGAGAAGATGTGGCCGGGCACGAGCAGCTCCAGGACGATGAGCGCCAGGCCGAGCCAGAAGAACAGGAAGGCGAGGTTGGGGTCGAGCAAGCTGTGGAGGAACCCGGTGAAGCCGCCCATCGACTCGTCGACGACGGTCGCCCCCGCGGTCGCCAGGGTCACCGACGTGCCGTTCGCGAGGATCACCTGGGTCCCGTCCACGGCGTTCAGCAGCTCGGTCTCGTTCCCGGCGATCAGGTCGATGATGTTCTCGTCGAGGGCCTGCTGGGCGGAGATGCTGACGGCATCCGTCACGAAGCTCGCCGCGAGCTGGGCGTTGCGTCCGCGTTGCTCCGCCAGGCTCGTCATCGACGCCGCCGCGTCGTTCACCGCCTTCTCCGAGCCGATCGCCCCGTTCAGGCCGACCGGGGTGGCGGCGCCGACGTTCGTCCCGGGGGCCATGGCCGCGACCGGCGTCGACATCAGGACGTACGCGCCGGCCGAGGCGGCCCGGGCGCCCTGCGGCGCCACGTAGCCGATCACCGGGATGTCGGCGTTGAGGATCGACTGCGTGATCTGACGCATCGAGGACACCAGCCCGCCTGGGGTGTCGATCTCCAGCAGCACCGCCTGGTCGCCGGCGGAGGCGGCGCGGCCGATCGCGCCGTCCAGGTAGTCGGCCACCAAGGGATCGACGACGCCGTCGAGGTGCACGCGCACCACCGTGTCGGCCGAGGAGGTCTGGGCGGCCGCGGCGCCGGACCAGCCGGCCGCCCCGAGGGCGAGCACGACGGCAGAGGCGACGGCGATCCGCGTGCCCAGGCGGACGCCGGCGTGTCCGCGCCGTCCATGTATCCGCATCCGCGCCGTTCGTCGCATGTCGGGGGGTCCGGTCCTCCGGGGGTTTGCACCCGTGAGAACCGAGCGTACGCTCTCGTCGAACCCCTTGGAAGGCACCGGACGACCTGGGCTCGTCCGGGCGGGTGAGGCCGTCAAGCCTCGGCCCCCGCTGCGCGCGTATATCGGAAGGGACCCGAGTGAACGCTCGGCATGACGGACCGCTCCTCCCGAAAGAGGAACAGCAGCTGATGGAAGGCCTGCTCGCCGGAGACGACGACGCGATCCGCACGCTCTACGCGCGGTTCGGACGACCCGTGTACGGGATGGGCCTGCGGCTGCTCGGCACGCGCGAGGCCGCCGAGGAACTGACCCAGGACGTGTTCCTCACCGCGTGGCGCAAGGCCGCTCGGTTCGACCCTTCGCGCGGATCGGCTGTCGACGTGGCTGATGACGATCGCGCACAACCTCGCCGTGGACCGCCTCCGCCGCGAGACGGGCGTCACGCGCCCCACGCTGGTGCTGGTCGACGAGGTCCCCGACGCCCCCGGCATCGACGAAGAGGCGGTGCTGATGGAGCGCGACACGGCGATGCGGGCCCTGGACTCGCTGTCGGCTCCGCGGAGCGCCGGCTGGTCCTGCGCGCGTACTTCCGCGGGCAGACCGCCCGGGAGATCGCCGAGGCCGACGGCATCCCGCTGGGCACGGTCAAGACCCGCCTGCGGGCGGCCATGATCAAGGTGCGCCGGGCGAACGAGGGGAAGGAGCCTGTGACCTGCGCGGACGTACGCGAGCGGCTCCCCGAGCGGGCGCTGGGGGTGCTGGACGCGCGGGAGGCCGCCGAGGTCGACCGGCACTGCAGTGGTGCGCCGCCTGCCGGAAGGAGGTCCGGGGAGCTGACGCGACGCCGCCGCGGTCCTGGCGTTCGCCGCCGGCCCCCGCGGAGCCCGCCCCCGAGCTGGAGGATCGCGTCGTCGAGCTGGTGCAGGGGCAGGCGCGCCGTGCGGGAACGTGCCATGCTGCGGGGCGCCGCGGGACGGCTCGCGGTCGCGGCCGTGGTGGCCGCGATGGTGGCGGTATCGGGCCTGGGCTGGGGCGCGGTCATGGCGGGCAAGGCGGCGCGCTCCGAGCAGCAGGCCACGGAGTCACGGGCGGCAGCGCTCCGCCGCCGAGGCCAGGTACATCCGCTACATCAACAACCTGGAGTTCGCCGATCCGACGGAGCGAGGTCTTCATCGGCACGCTGGCCCCCGGCGCCGACGGCACCGGGAGGCGGCTCGGCCTTCACCCTCGTCTCGCCCGCGACTACATCGACATGGCCGTCGTGATGGTGGACGGCCTGCCGGCGGCCAAGCCCGCGGCGCTGCCCGTACACCGTCTACTCTGCGGAGCCCGACCTCACCGTGCGCTGTCGGTCGGGAAGATCACCGTCGCTGGACTCCGGCGGGGGCGCCATGCTCTCGCAGCAGTTCGATCGGGATCTCGCCGTGTACCGACCGCGTCGCCGTCGTCGATGCGAACGGGCACGTCGCTCCTGCGGCGGGGCGCTCGCCACGCGGGCCCCGCTGTCCTCGCCCAGCCCGTAGCGTCCGCCGCCCTCGCGTCGGTATCCTGCCGGGCATGCGTTTCGGTCTGAGCCTGCCGCACTACGGATTCTCGCTCCCGGGGGAACCCATCACGTTCGAGGCCATGGCGGCGTGGGCCCGGCGGGCCGAGGCCGCGGGTTTCGACTCGGTCTGGGTCTCCGATCACTTCTTCTACTCGTTCGCCCGCTACGGCGCCGACCCGGCGCCGATCGCGTCGCTCGAGCCGCTGACGGCCCTCGCCGGACTGGCGGCCGTCACCGAGCGCGTCCGCCTGGGCGCGCTGGTGCTCTGCGCGCTCGTTCCGGCATCCGGCGCTCCTGGCGAAGATGGCGGCCACGATCGACGGCATCTCGCGGCGGGCGGCTCGACCTCGGCCTCGGAGCGGGCTGGCTGGAGGCGGAGTTCGCCGCCTTCGGCTACCGGTTCGGCACGCTCGGCGAGCGGTTCGACATCCTGGAGGAGACGCTGGCGGTCCTGGACGCGATGGGCTCGGGGGCGCCGGTCGACGTTCGACGGACCCGACCGTCACGCTGCGCGGCGCGCGCTTGCTGCCCCCGCCGGTGCAGGAGCGGATCCCCGTGTGGGTGGGCGGCAAGGGCGGGCCGCGGCTGCTGCGCGCTCGCGGCCCGCCACGGCACGGGATGGAACGTCGTGTGGCGGGTGGCCCCGGGCCGGTACGCGGGACGCATGCGAGGCCGTCGAACGCAGCGTGCGAGGACGTGGGCCGCGATCCCGCCACGTTCCATCGATCGATCGGTCTCTACAGCCTGATCGGGGAGGACGAGGCAGCGGCGCGTGCGGCGTTCGAGCGTGGACGCGCCGCGATGCCGGGGGGCGCGATGGACGCCGATACCTACGAGGGATGGTGCGCGGACACGCTCTCGGGCACGCCCGCGCAGGTCATCGAACGGGTCCGGGAGTTCGAGGCGTTGGGGGTCGAGGAGATCGTCGTGGCGCCGTGGGTGCTGCCGTTCGCGATCCCCGAGCCCGAGCATGTTGGATCTGTTCGCGACATCGCGTGCTGGCGCCCGCTCGCGGAGCTAGCGCGTGGAGGTGCGGGAGGCCGTGCGTGGCCGTGCTGGACGAGGCCGGCGAGCCGCTGCATTGGACCGTGATCCAGGACCGCGCGCTCAAGCGCGGGCCTGGCTGGACCCGTTCACGACGCCCGACGTCCGCAGGCCGTACAGCGCGCGCTGCGCGCGCTGTACGCCGAAGGCGCGGTGGAGCGTGCGGGGAAGGGCGTCTACGCCGGCGAAGCGCTAGGACGCCGCGGGGGTCTTCCGGGGGCGGCCGCGCTTCTTCGGCGCGGCGGCCGTCGTCTTCTTCGCCGGCTTGGCGGCGGGGCTGCCGCGGCAGGCGGCGGCGACGCCCTTGCGCCGTCCGGGACGGGGCTTGCGGGCGCCCGACAGGAGCTCGTTGACGTGGGTGCCGCACAGGTCCTTCACGAAGTTGCCCCGCTCGACGCTTGATCGTGACGGTCTCCGCCGCGGGCCTGCCCGCACGTGTCGCATACCAGGATCGTTCGTCTCCGCCATGCCGTTCCCCCCATGGGTGCTGAAGTTGCGTGAAGGATACGCGAAATGGCACGGATTACCAAGGGGTGGCGACGGCCCGAGCCATGCTCAGCGACGGTAGGCGATCGAGGAGAATCGTTCGAGTTTCTCGAACTGGTGGTGCGCCTCGACGTAGCGCACCGTGCCCGAACGCGACCGCATCACCATGGAGTAGGTGGTGGCGCCGTCGGACCAGTACTGGACGCCTCGCAGCAATGCGCCGTCCGTGATGCCGGTGGCGGCGAAGAAGACGTCGTCGCCGCTGACGAGATCGTCGGTGGTCAGCACGGCGTCCAGGTCGAGTCCCTCGTCGACCAGCGGTCGCGCGCTCGGCGTCGTCGCGCGGGTAGAGGCGTCCCTGGATCGCGCCGCCCAGGCACTTCAGCGCCGCCGCCGCGATCACCCCCTCGGGCGTCCCGCCGATCCCGTAGAGCAGGTCGATGCCGGTGCGGGGCGCCGCCGCCGCGATCGCGCCCGCCACGTCGCCGTCGGAGATGAGGTAGACGCGGGCGCCGACGCTGCGGATCGACGCGACGATCTCGGCGTGGCGCGGGCGATCCAGGACGGTCACGGCGATGTCCTCGGGATGCACGCCCTTGGCCTTGGCCACGCGCCGCACGTTCTCGTCGGGGGGCAGTGATGTCGATGGCCTCCGCCGCCTCCGGCGCCGCAGGCGATCTTCTCCATGTAGACGGCCGCGCCCGGGAAGAACATCGTCCCGCGCTCGGCCAGCGCGATCACCGCGAGGGCGTTGGGCTGCCCCACGCGGTGAGCGTGGTGCCGTCGACGGGATCGACCGCCACGTCGGTCCCGGGCCCGTCCCCGTTGCCGACCTCCTCGCCGTTGAAGAGCATGGGCGCTTCGTCCTTCTCGCCCTCGCCGATCACGACCGTGCCGGCATCGAGACGGTGTCGATCATCAGGCGCATGGCGTCCACGGCGGCGCCGTCGGCCGCGATCTTGTCGCCGTGGCCGATCCAGCGCCCGGCGGCCAGCGCGGCGGCCTCGGTCACGCGGACCAGCTCCATCGCGAGGTTGCGGTCGGGTCGTGCGGCGTCGGTCATCAGAGTCCTCCCTGAGGTCGTGCGGGAACCGGTGCGGCGTCATCCTACGCCGGGCGGACGATGCCCCGGTCGGCGTACCACGCCAGCGTGCGGCGGACCGTCTCCTCGGCCGGGCGGTAGCGCAGGCCCAGCTCGCGTTCGGCGAGGGAGCCGTCGTAGCGATGTCCGTGCAGGATCGTGCGCGCCACCTCGGGGCAAAGGGGACCTGGCGCCGCGAGAGGCGCCCCCAGGCCCCCGCCAGGCTCCCCGCGATCCGGACCCCTGCCGCGCGGGATCCGCAGGACGTGCTCGGGGCGCCCGGCCACGGTGCGCAGGAGCTCGACGGCCTCCGCCGTGGTGAGGCTGGTGCCGTTCAGGAGGTAGCGGCGCCCGGGCACGCCCGCGGACTCCGCCAGCAGGTGCCCCGCCGCGCAGTCGTCGACGTCCACCACGGAGACCCAGGTCTCGACGACGGGGGGACGGCGCCGGTTCAGCAGGTCGATGAAGAAGCGGGCGGAGCCCTCGGTTCGCCCCGGCCCCTGCACCGACGACGGCTTGACGCAGACGACCTCGATCCCCAGCTCCTCACCCAGCGACAGCGCCCGCCGTTCGGCGAGGAACTTCGAGCGCTCGTAGTCGGAGAGGAAGTGCCCGCGGTGCGGCGTGTCCTCGCGTCCCACGACGCCGGCGGCCTCGCCGATCGCCGAGGCCGACGACGTGTGGATCAACCGCGCGCACCCCGGCCGCGGCCGCCGCCCGGATCACGCTGGCCGTGCCCTCGACGTTGACGTGGATCATGGGCTGCGGGTCGCGCAGGCAGTTCGCGTTGACCCCCGCCACGTGGAAGACGGTCGAGCAGCCGCGCATGCCGACCAGCAGGCCTCCTGGTCGAAGAGGTCGCCCCGCTGCGGGCGCGCGCCGGCCCCGCGGAGCGACGCCTCCGCGGCGTCGCTGCGCGCCAGCGCGCGGACCTCGCGGCCTGCGGACCGTCAGGTGCCGCAGGACGGCCCCGCCCACGAAGCCGCTGGCGCCCGTGATGAAGGCGGGCCCCACTCAGCCGTCCCGGCCGGCCAGGACGCTCCCGAACCGCGCGACGTACTCCACGCCCGAGGCGATCGTGACGGCCACGGCGACGGCCATCCCGACCTGGTCGAGCCGCCACGACCCGATCGTGACGTCCGGCTGCCAGATCGCCAGCAGGATCGCGAGGAACTGGACGTTGGCCTTGAGCTTGCCCCAGATCGAGGGCTTCACGACCGTGCCGTCGGCCGCCGAGACCGCGCCGCGCAGCCCCAGGATCAGCGAGCTCGCGGCCGATGATGATGAACGCCGCCCACGCCGAGGCGCGGCCCGCCTGCACCAGGGCGACGAGCACGCCGGAGACCAGGAGCTTGTCCGCCGTGGTGTCCAGGAAGTTGCCGAGCGAGGTGGTCTGCTTCCATCGGCGCGCGAGCCGTCCGTCGAAGAAGTCCGTGAGGGCCGCGAACGCGAACAGCACGGCGGCGACGGGGATCGCCCAGGACTCCAGCGATCGGCGTTCAGATGATCAACGCCATCACGACCGGGGTGAGCGCGATGCGCAGGTACGTGATGAACGTGAGGAACGCGGCGGCGCGTCGTCGGCGGTGGTCACAGCGGTGCGCCGCATCGTAGCAGCGACGGTCCCTCAGCACGCCCGGGCAGGAGCACGCCCGCACCTCCGGCCGTGCTCGCGCACGCCAGGGCGCGCGTCGGCGAGCCGCCGCGCGGCGCCCGTCTCCGTGGCGCGCACCGCCTCCTTCACCGCGGCGACCGCCGGCGCGCTCATCGAGAGCTCCGTGACGCCCAGCCCGATCAGCAGCAGCGGCGTCGCCGGAGTCAGCCGCGAGCTCGCCGCAGACGCCCACCCAGCGGCCGTGGATCTCCGCGCCCTGCACGGTCGCCCGGATCAGGCGCAGCACCGCCGGGTGCAGCGGGTCGTTGAGGGCCGCCACGTGCTCGTTCCCGCGGTCGGCGGCCAGCGGTGTACTGCGTCAGGTCGTTCGTGCCGATCGAGAAGAAGTCCACGTGCTCGGCGAGCGCGGCGGCGTTCAGGGCCGCGGCGGGCACCTCGATCATGATGCCGACCTCGAGCCGCGCCGCCGGACCCCGTGCGGCCTCGCGCCTCCTCCAGGGCGGCGCGCCCCGCCAGGAGCTCGTCCAGCGTGGCCACCATCGGGAACATCACGCGGATCCGGTGTCCCGCCTCGGCGACGCGGACGACCGCGCGCAGCTGCGCCGCCAGCAGCTCCGGACGCGCCAGCCCCAGCCGCAGGCCGCGCACCCCCAGGAACGGGTTCGCCTCCGGGTCCTGGCCCAGGTAGGGGATCGGCTTGTCGGCGCCGGCGTCCAGCGTGCGGATCAGCAGGGGACGCCCCGCCAGCGCCTCGGCGGCCGCGACGTAGGCCGCGGTCTGCTCGTCCTCGTCGGGCATCGCGTCGCGGCCCATGAAGAGGAACTCCGTCCGGAACAGCCCCACGCCGTCCGCGCCGGCGGCCACGGCCCCGGCGGCCTCCGCGGGTGTGCCGATGTTCGCCGCCACCTCGATCGTCGCGCCGTCCACCGTGACCGCGGGACCGGCCGCCACGGCCCGCGCTCGCGCCACCTCGCGCCGCGCGCCGGTCGCGGATCTCCTCCAACGCCGCCCGCTCCGCCTCGGCGGGCTCGATCAGCAGGAGCCCGCGGTCGCCGTCGAGCGCCACGGCGGTGCCCTCCTGCACCTCGCCCAGCGCGTCGCCCAGCGCCACCACGGCGGGGATGCCCATGCGCCCTGGCGAGCACCGCGGCGTGCGACGTCGGTCCGCCGCGCGCCGTCGCGATCCCGAGCGTCGCCTCCGGGTCCAGTCCCGCGGTGTCGGCGGGTGTGAGGTCCTCCGCCACCAGGATCCCCGGGGCCTCCAGGTGGGGGCGGGGGACCGGCAGGCCCAGCACGTGCGCCAGGACCTGGGCGCCCACGCTCCGCAGGTCCGCCGCGCGCGCCCGCAGGTACTCGTCGTCCAGGCCGTCCCAGGCCGCCGCGGTCTCGTGGACCGACGCCGCGCCAGGCCTGGGCGGCAGTGCGCTTGTAGGCGTGGATCGAGCGCCGGCGCGGGCGCCAGCAGCGCCTCGTCGCGCAGGAACAGCAGGTGCGCGTCGAAGATCGCGGCCTGGGCCTCACCGGCACGCGCGGCCACCTGGTCGCGCTGGGCGCGGATGTCCACGGCGGTCTCACCGATCGCGCGCTCCAGGGCCGCCAGCTCGGCGGCCGGGTCGCTCGCGGCGACGTCGGGGATCTCGGGGTCCTCCACGTGGAAGCGCCGCGCCGCGCCCGAGCGCGATGCCCGGGCGAGGCCGCGAACCCCCGCACGGTCCCGGCGCTCGGCCGGCTCCAGCGAGCCCGGCCGCATCCGGCACGCCGGGCGCGGCCTCGACCTCGGCCTCGGGTCCCTCGTCGAAGTCGCGGTCCGCGAGCGCGCGCAGCGCCTCGATCGCCTCGGCCGCCTCGGCCCCGACGCGCGCACCTCGATCTCGTGGTCGCGCGCCACCCCCAGCGTGGCCACGCCGTTCAGGCTGGCGGCGTCGGCGGGCCCGCGCCCGTTCGTGAGGTCGAGGACGCTCACCCGCGCGTCGAACCCCGAGGCCGTCTGGACGAACCGCGCCGCGGGGCGCGCGTGCAGGCCGTGAGGGTTGCGGACCTTCAGGCGGGCCGCGACCTCCTCCCCGGCGTCGCCCTCATCGCCTCCGCCGACGCAGCGGCCCGATCGGGCTCGATCCCCAGGTGGGCGATCTTGCCGGCGAGGCCGCCGCGCGCCTCGGCCGCCACCGCCTCGAGCGAGGCGCCGATCTTCGCCGTGACCGCGGCCGAGACCGCGCCCTCCACCAGCGGCGCCTCGCAGAGCAGGATCTTGCCGCGCCGATCCTCGTCGAGGAACTCCAGGGCCATCTCGGCGGAGAGCACGGCGCTGCCCAGGTCCATCAGCACCAGCACGCCGTCCTCGGACCACGCGCGATCGATCGCGGCCATCACCAGGGCGGCGTCCGTCCCGATCGGGTGCTCGGGCATGTCCAGGCCCCCCGCGGTCTCCAGGCGCACGTCGGGCCCGCCCATCTCGCGCGCCAGCTCGGCGACGCCCTCGGCGATGCGGAAGCTATGGGAGACGATGACGATCCCGACCACGGCGGCCTCTCAGGCCCTCGACGCCAGGATGCTGATCAGGACGATGCCGTAGGCCACCGTGAGGACGCCCAGCACCGCGAGCCCGCGGTTCGCGAGGCGCCGGGAGCGCTCGGACAGCCCGAAGTCGAACAGGACGGAGCGCAGGCCGAGCATCGCGTGCCACGGTCACGACGACCAGGAAGACGATCTCCAGCACGAAGATCAGGGGGTTGCCGATGTAGTCGAGCACCTGCTGGTAGGTGCGGAGCCCGCCCACCTCCTCGACCACGAAGTGGTTGGCGACCATGTGCACCGTCACCAGGACCAGCAGCGCCACGCCGGTGAGCGAGGTCCATATGCCACGTGCGCGTGCGGGAGCCGCCCGAGCCCGTTGACCTTCGTCGTCGTGGCCATCATCCGCTCCCCGAAGATGTGCAGCGCGGCCCCGATCAGCAGGATCGTGCCGAAGATCGCGGCCGACCAGTACAGGGCCTTCTGATGGTCCGTGGCGAAGCCGCTGCCCACCAGCGCCACGCCGCAGCCCGTTGAGCCCGTGTGCCAGCAGCCCGAAGATCAGCAGCACGTCGAGCCCGAGGAAGATCGGCGTTGTGGCCCGGGCCAGGAACCCGCTCCACGAGGACGCGCCGCCCAGCAGCAACGAGAGCACCGCCAGGTGCAGGTAGAGGTAGAAGACCAGGCCGAGCCCCGTGATGCGGTTCAGGGAGAACGCGAAGTGCCCGAGCCCGCCGCGGCGGATATCGAACCATGCGACCGGGCCGTCCCCAGGCCCTTGCGCGGCACCGGGCCCGGCGCCCTCCGCGCGTCGCGCAGCGCCTCCAGGCCGGGATCGGCGGGGCGTGCGGTCGCTCATGAGGACCCCCTCCCGGCGCTGCAGCTCCTTGCGCAGCGCCATGATCCGCTGCGCCGGCCGCACGTTCGAGGGGCAGGCCTCGGTGCACTCGAACGCGGCGTGGCACCGCCAGGCCGCGGCGTCGTCGTCGGCCCAGTCCAGGATCGCCTCGCGGTCCGCGCCGCGCGCCTCCTCCAGCAGCCGCTGGGCGTAGGCGAGGGCGGCGGGCCCGACGTACGTGTCGTCGGTGGCGGCCACCGGGCACGCCGAGAGGCAGAGCCCGCACTCGATGCAGTCTTCGAAGCGCTCCCAGTGCTCCACGCCCTCCGGCGGGGATGGCCTGCCGCAGGAACTCGCTGCCGCGGATGATGGGGTGCGGCGCGGGGAACCGCTCCACGAACGGCGCCATGTCGATGACCAGGTCGTTGAGGACCGGGAGGTTCGCCATCGGCTCCATCGTCACCACGTCGCCGCCCACGTCCTCCAGCGCCGTGACGCAGCCCAGGCCCTCGCGGCCGTTCACGCGGAGCCCGCAGGTGCCGCAGGACGCGTGGAGGCAGGAGTGGCGGATCGCCAGGGTGCGTGTCGCGGTGGATCTGGATCCAGCGCAGGGCCTCGAGTCACGGTGGTCCGGTCGCCCACCGGGACCTCGTACTCCTCGTAGTGAGGATCCGCGTCGCCCCGCTTGAAGCGGAAGACCTTCACCGTGCGCGTGCCCGGTCATCGGGTGCCCGCCGGCGGCGGTCTGGGCATCCGGCGGCGAGCGCCGCGCTGGTGGTCTGCGCCATCGTCATCACGCTCGTTCGCGAAGTAGGCGGTGTGGGGGAGCAGGACCGTGTCGCGCGTCCGGCAGGGCGTCGTCGACGCCGAGCTTGCCGCAGACCACGTTCGCGCACAGCTCGGCCATGCCCGCGCAGCGTGGTGCCCTTGCCGCCGGTGATCGTGACGAAGCCCTCCAGCGCCGTCGGTCTGCGGCGTGGTCGATCGTCTTGAACGTGCGCGACAGCTCGCGGCCGCTGAGTCGGCGTCCTCCGTCGAGCCGATCAGGGGCCGCGCCGCCGACCACGCCGCGCGGAACGCCGCCGTGCGCACGGCCGGGATCAGCTTCGACCCCTCCTCGACCATCCGGCGCACGTGGTCCTCGGGGACGTCGAGCTCATCGGGGTCCTCCACCGTCCACGAGCTCGTCGCCCACCACCGAGAGCCCGCGCTGGGGCACCACGATGTCGCCGTCGCCGGAGCGGTGCAGGCGGTTCACGACCATGTTGCACAGGCGCCCGCGCAGCGCCAGCATCACGCCGGGGGAGGGGCGGATGGGCACGTCCACCGCCGGCCATCGCGGCCAGCTTCTCCGACCATGGCCCGGTGGCGTTGACCACGAGGTCGGCGTGGATCTCGGCGTCGCGCCCGGTGACCTGGTCGCGCACGGCCGCGCCGTCCACGCGCCGCGTCTGGACGTCAGGATGCCCGTGACCTCCACGTAGTTCAGGAGCTCGCGCGCCGTTGGCCTTGGCGGTGGCGAAGAAGCGCATGCGGCATGCGCATGGCATCCATCGTGGCATCGGGCACGCGCACGGCGGCCTTCAGCTCCGGGTTGAGCATCGGCTCGACCGCCAGGGCCTCCTGGGGCCCGTACCGTTGCGTGGGGATGCCGGTGGCCTCGCAGCCGTCCATGAACAGCGGCAGGTAGTCCATGTCCTCGTCGGTGATCGGCGACGAACAGCCCGTCGTTCTCCTCGAAGGACCCCGGCGCGATCTTGCGCAGGATCCGGTTCTCCTCGATGCACTCGATCGGCGGACTCCTGGTCGTTCACCGCGTAGCGCGCCGCCGGAGTGGAGCAGGCCGTGGTGGCGCCCGGTGGTGCCGGAGGTGAACTCGCCCCGCTCCACGAGCGTGACCCTCAGTCCCCGCAGCGCGAGGTCGTGCGCGAGCGCGCCGCCGGTGCCCCCACCGCCGACGATCAAGACGTGCTGCGAGGCGCCCGCTCGCAGCCATACCGGCATCATCGCCACCGAGGGCTCAGTCGTCGTTAGGTTCCTCTTCGGCCCTCGGCGAAGTCCCCGCGGTGCTCGCTCTCGGGCTCGGTCTCCTGCCCCTTGGCGAAGTCGCCCTCGCGTCCACCGACCTCCGGGCCCTCGCCCTTCTCCTCGCCCGTGGCGAACGTCCCCGACATGCTCGTCCTCTCGGGCTCGGTCTCCTGCCCCTCGGCGAAGTCGCCCTCGTGCTCGTCCTTGCCTTGTCCTTCTTCCCCGTCGTCCATGTGTCGCCTCCCGATCCTGTGGAGGGGTCCCGCGGTCGGCGGTGCGGTCCGTCCGCGGGACCCTCCACATCTGGTGGTGCACCCTCCCGCCCGCATCGCGCGCGGGAGGATGCGACGCACCGGCTACGACACCCAGTCGAAGGTCCGCGTGACGGCCTTCTTCCACTGGGCGTACTCGGTGGCCACCTCGTCGGCGCCCATCTTCGGCGTCCACTCGGCGTCCTTGCCCCAGTTCTGGCGCAGGTCGTCGTATGAGGCCCAGAAGCCGACCGCCAGGCCTGCCGCGTAGGCGGCGCCTAGCGCCGTGGTCTCGGCCACCTTCGGCCGGATCACCGGCACCTGCAGGCAGTCGGCCTGGAACTGCATCAGCGAGGTCGTTGTAGACCATGCCGCCGTCGACCTTCAGCTCCTTCAGCTTCACGCCGGAGTCCGCCTCCATGGCGTCGAGGACCTCGCGCGTCTGCCACGCCGTGGCCTCGAGCGTCGCGCGCGCGAAGTGACCCTTGTTGATGTAGCGGGTCATGCCCCACGATCGCGCCTCGCGCGTCGCCGCGCCAGTACGGCGCGAACAGGCCGGAGAACGCCGGCACGAAGTACATGCCGCCGTTGTCCTCGACGGTGGCCGCCAGGGTCTCGACCTCCTGCGGACGTGCTGATCATCCCGAGGTTGTCGCGCAGCCACTGCACCAGGGCGCCCGTGATGGCGATCGCGCCCTCGAGGCAGTAGATGGCCGGCTGGTCGCCCAGCTTCCATCCCACCGTGGTCAGCAGGCCGCTCTTGGAGGGCACCATGTCGGTGCCGGTGTTGAGCAGCATGAAGTTGCCGGTGCCGTAGGTGTTCTTCGCGTCGCCGACGTCGTAGGCGGCCTGGCCGAACGTCGCGGCCTGCTGGTCGCCCAGGTCGCCGGCCACCGGGATCCCCGCGAGGGCTCGCCCTTGGCCGTCCCGTAGACCTCCGAGGACGCCTTGATCGTCGGCAGCATCGAGCGCGGCACGCCGATCGCCGACAGCAGCTCGTCGTCCCACTCCAGGGTGGCGAGGTTCATCAGCATCGTGCGGCTGGCGTTCGACACGTCGGTGACGTGCCGCCCGCCGTCGACCCCGCCGGTGAGGTTCCAGATCACCAGGAGTCGATGTTGCCGAACATCAGGTCCCCGGCCTCCGCCCGGGCGCGCGCGCCCTCGACGTTGTCGAGGATCCAACGCACCTTCGTGCCCGAGAAGTACGTGGCGAGCGGCAGGCCCGTCTTCTCACGGAAGCGGTCCTGTCCGCCGTCGGCCGAGAGCATGTCCACGATGTCCTGCTGGCGCGTGTCCTGCCAGACGAGGGCGTTGTAGACGGGCTCGCCGGTGTTGCGGTCCCACACCACCGCGGTCTCGCGCTGGTTCGTGATGCCCACCGCTGCCAGGTCGGACGCGGCGATCCCCGCCTTCGCGAGCGCGCCGTCGATCACCTCGTTCGTGCGGGTCCAGATCTCCTTCGGGTCGTGCTCGACCCACCCGGCCTTCGGGTAGATCTGCTCGTGCTCCTTCTGGTCCACGCCGATCACCGACCCGGAGCGGTCGAAGATCATGAAGCGCGTGCTCGTGGTGCCCTGGTCGATGGCACCTACGTAGTCCGCCATGACTTGCCTCCTATCGTTCTTCGTCTCAGGCGCCGGCCCATGTGTCGGCGACGGTCTTCAGCAACAGGAACGACGACGTGGCGCCGGGGTCTTGATGCCCGGCGCTGCGCTCGCCCAGGTAGCTGGCGCGTCCCTTCCTGGCCACCAATGGGATCGTGGCCTTCATCCCGTCCTCCCCGGCGGCGGCCGAGCGTTGCAACGCCTCGGCGAAGGAGGCGCCCTCATCGAGCGCCTCCCCCAGGGCCGCCTGGGCGGGCCATAGACAGTCCAGCATGGTCTTGTCGTTGGGCTCGGCCTTCCCCCGCGCCTGGACGCCGTCGATGGCATCGGAGAGCGCCGCGCGCCAGTCCTCGGCGCCGATCTCCGCCTTCCCATCGGTGGCGACGGCCAGACGCAGGAAGAAGGTGCCGTAGAGGGGCCCGCTGGCCCCCCCGACGGTGGACACGAGGGTCATGCCCACCGTCTTGAAGAGGGCCCCGATGTCGTCCTCGGGCAGCCCGTCGAGCTTGGTCGAGGACCGCGGTGAACCCCCGGTCCATGTTGATCCCGTGGTCGGCGTCGCCGATCGCGGAGTCCAGCTCGGTCAGGTACGTCTTGTTCTCGGCCACCATGGCCGCGAACCCGCGGACGAAGCTGAGGGCGTCCGCGTAGGTGACGCTCACCCTGTCACCTCCTCCTTCCGCGCCATCGGATAGACCTCAGGCGCCCCAGCGCAGGCCGGCCGTCTTCACGGGCGCGTCCCACAGCTTGATGAAGTCGTCGTTCAGCTTCAGCAGGGTGATCGAGCACCCCGCCATCTCGAGCGACGTGATGTAGGAGCCGACCAGGTTCCGCTCGATCGTGACGCCACGACCCTTGAGGAACTTCGCCAGCTCGTTGTAGACGATGTAGAGCTCGATCAGGGGCGTGCCGCCCATGCCGTTGACGAACGCCAGGACGCGATCGCCGCTCGCGAGCGGGAAGTCGTCGGCCACGGCCGTGGCCATCATCTCCACGATCTCGGCCGCGCTCTTGATCTTCATGCGCTCGCGACCGGGCTCGCCGTGGATCCCGATGCCGATCTCCATCTCGTCGTCGCCCAACTCGAAGGTGGGCTTGCCTGCGGCGGGCACCGTGCACGACGTGAGCGCCATGCCCATGCGAGCGGCCGTTGGCGTTCACCTCGCGGCAGATGTCGGCGACCTCCTTCAGCGGCCGCCCTTCCTCCGCGGCCGCGCCCGCGATCTTCTCCATCAGCACGGTGTCCCCGACGCCGCGGCGCCCGGCCGTGTAGAGGGAGTCCTGGACCGCCACGTCGTCATCGACCACCACGGCCTCGACGTCGGTGCCCGCGGCGCGGCAGAGCTCGGCGGCCATGTCGAAGTTCATGACGTCGCCGGTGTAGTTCTTGACGATGTGGATCACGCCCGCCCCGCCGTCGACGGCCTTGGTGGCCGCCTCCATCTGGTCGGGGGTGGGGGAGGTGAATACCTCGCCCGGGCAGGCCGCATCCAGCATGCCCATGCCCACGAAGCCTCCGTGCATGGGCTCGTGGCCGGAGCCGCCGCCCGAGACCAGGGCCACCTTGCCCTTGACCGGGGCGTCGGCCCGCACGATGTAGTACGGGTCGTAGAACACCTTCACCAGGTCGCCGTGCGCCGCCTCCACTCCCTGGAGCGACTCGCGTACGACATCGGCGGTGTCGTTGATGAGCTTCTTCATCGTGTGTGCCTCACCTCCTGTGCAGATGCGGACGCGAGGGGGTCAGCCGACCCCCCCGTCCGCCCGCGCGGTCAGTACGAAAGTCAGGTCGAAGACCCACTTGGCGATGAACGCGCCGATCACGCCTCCGATCATCGGCCCGACCACCGGGATCCACGAGTACGCCCAGTCCGAGCCGCCCTTGCCGGCGATCGGAAGGATGGCGTGGATGATGCGCGGCCCGAGGTCTCGAGCCGGGTTGATCGCGTACCCGGTCGGTCCACCGAGGGACAGACCGATGACCAACACCAGGAGGCCCACCGGCAGGGCGCCGGTCGCCAGGGCACCGGTCAGACCGACCTTGCCCATGTAGAGCCCGCTGATCGACAGGACGCCGAGCAGCAGCATGGCCGTGCCGATGATCTCCGTGATCAGGTTCGCCGCGGTGTTGCGGATCGCGGGGCCGGTGCTGAAGACCGCGAGCTTGAGGCCCGGGTCCTCGGTCTCGGCCCAGTGCACCAGGTAGGCGAGGTAGACGAGGATCGCGCCGATCATCGCGCCGACGAACTCACCGGCGATCGTGATCGGCACGTCGGCCCACTTGTAGGCGCCGATGGCCGCCAGTCCGACCGTCACGGCCGGGTTCAGGTGCGCGACGCCGCCGCTGACGGCGAGGCTCGCGAGGACACCCATGGTCACCGCCATGCCCCACGCCCAGGTGATGACGATCCATCCGCCGTTCTGGGCTTTCGACTTGTTCAGCAGGACGCCGGCGACGACGCCGTCACCGAGCAGGATCAGCACTCCGGTGCCAACCACTTCTCCCCAAAACATCTGGGTGACCACCCCCTTCTGTCATGCCCCTCCCGGGGCAGCTCCCATCTGTCCCCTAGCCAATGCCGTTCCGGTTGTGAAGTCAATAGTCGTTTGGTATCGAATCTTCTGCGGGGATGCCAGACGCCGTTCGGTATCATCGAACACATGGGGTTGATCACCGAGGTACCGCGGCGCGTCGGCTTGACAAGCATGTGGCATGGGCCGGAAGGTGTCCGCGGTGTGAGCGAGCGCATGGAGACGCAGGAGCGGCTGGACGGCGCCTTCGTCCGACGGTGGGTCCGCATCTGCGCCGATGGCTTCGCCGCCAACCGCGACTACCTGACCCAGCTGGACGCCGCGATCGGCGACGCCGACCACGGCGTCAACATGGACCGGGGGTTCTCCGCCGCGGTCACCGACCTGGAGGCCGACGGGGACCTGGAGCCGGGGGAGGTCCTGCAGCACGTGGGGGCGACGCTGATCCGACGCGTGGGCGGCGCCGCCGGGCCGCTGTTCGGATCGATGTTCCGAGATATGGGCTCGGCCCTGCCGACGGCCGGCCCCTTCGACGGCGAGGACCTGCTGAAGGCGCTGCGCGCCGGCCTCGACGGGATCCAACGGCTGGGCGCGGCCGTGGCGGGCGACAAGACGATCGTCGACGCCTACGAGCCCGCCCTGGTAGCCATGGAGCGCGAGCTGCGGTCCGCGCACACGATCGAGGTGGCGGCCACGCGTGCCGCCGAGGCCGCGCGTGAGGGCGCGCACGCCACGATCCCGATGCAGGCGCGGAAGGGGCGGGCCAGCTACCTCGGCCCGCGCAGCGTCGGGCATCAGGATCCCGGCGCCACGTCGACGGGCCTGCTCTTCGCCGCGCTGGCGTCCTCCGCCGGCGGGGTTGGATGAGTGGGCCCGAGCGCCGGGGGACGATCCAGTCGGTCGACCGGGCGGCGCGCATCCTGAAGGCGCTGGGCGCGGGCACCTCGCGCCTGGGCGTCACCGAGCTGGCCGAGCGCCTGGAGCTCGTCGAAGGGCACCGTGCACGGGATGCTGCGCACGCTGGAGCAGCAGGAGCTGGTGGAGCAGGACGCCGAGACCGGCAAGTACCGGCTGGGCCCCGCGATGCTGCAGCTGGGGAACGCCTTCCTGGACAACCACGAGCTGCGGGGGCGCTCGCTGCTGTGGGCCGACTCGCTGGCCTCGCGGGTGGGGGAGGCGGTCCGCGTGGGGGTGATGCACGGGCCCTCGGTGCTGATCGTGCACCACGTGTTCCGCCCCGACAACTCGGTGCAGATCCTGGAGGTTGGGGCCTCGATCCCGTGGCACGCGTGCGCGTTGGGCAAGGCGATCGTGGCGAACGTGGCGCCGGAGGTCCGCGCGGCGCTCCTGGCGGCGCCGCTGGCGCGCCTCACGGGCAGCACGGTGACGGATCCCGAGGCCCTGGCCGCGGTCCTGGAGGACGTGGCGGCATCGGGCCTGGCCCTGGAGGATCAGGAGGCCATCGTGGGGGAGGCCGAGATCGCCGCCCCGGTCTTCGATCACCGGGGGCACGTGGCGGGTGCGATCGCGGTCATCGGGATCGGTGGAGCGGATCCTGCCGGAAGGTCATCCGCAAGCGACGATCGTGACCACGGTGAAGGAGACGGCGCGCGGCCTCTCCCGGGAGATGGGGGCGGGGCGGATCGCGGCGCGCGGCGGGGTATGAGCGGCGACTTCGTCACGGTCGACGACTACGAGGAGGCGGCGCGCGCCCTCCTGGCGCCCGACGTCTACGACTTCTACGCCGGCGGCGCCGGCGACGAACGCACCCTGCGGGAGAACCCTCGGGCCTACGACGACTGGGTGCTGCGGCCCCGCGTGCTGCGCGGCGTGGGGACGCCGGATCCCTCCACCACGGTGCTGGGGGTGCCCGTGTCGATGCCGATCCTGGTGGCGCCCTGGGCCTACCAGAAGATGGCGCACGCCGAGGGCGACCGCGCCACCGCCCGCGGCGCCGCCGAGGCGGGGACCGTGATGGTGGTGTCCTCGACCGCGCTGGCGGACCTGGAGGACATCGCCCAAGCCACGGCGGGACCGAAGTGGTGGCAGCTGTACGTGTTCACCGACCGCGAGCGCACCCGGGACATGCTGCAGCGCGTGGCGGCCGCCGGGTACGGGGCGCTGATGTGGACGGTGGACGTCCCGTTCCTGGGCCTGCGCCACCGCGACACCCGCAGCGGCTTCGAGCTGCCGATCGGCGCGCGCGGCGACCTGGTCTTCGAGCCCGCGCTCACCTGGGACGACCTGGACTGGATCCGCTCGGCGGCGCCGGGGCTCCCGGTCCTGGCGAAGGGCATCCTCACCGCCGAGGACGCCCGGATCGCGGTGGATCAGGGACTCGAGGGGATCGTGGTCTCGAACCACGGCGGGCGCCAGCTGGACGGATCGCCGGCCACGCTGCGGGCGCTGCCCGAGGTGCTGGAGGCCGTCGGCGGCCGGGTCCCTGTCCTGGTGGACGGCGGCGTGCGCCGGGGGACCGACGTCCTGAAGGCCCTGGCGCTGGGGGCCACGGCCGTGATGGTGGCCCGCCCGGTGGCGTGGGGCCTGGCGGTGAGCGGCGCCGAGGGCGTGGCCGACGTGCTGGGGATCCTGCGGGCTGAGCTCGTCAACGTCATGGCGCTGGCGGGCTGTAAGTCGGTGGGAGAGATCGAGCAGGGGCTGGTGGCTCCGGCTCGCTAGCTACAGCGGGATGATGTTGGGGCGGCGGTCCGACCCGTAGGCGTTGCGCGTGTCCAGGACTACCTTCGCCCGGTCGGCGATCGCATCCAGGTCGTAGGCGGAGTGCGGCGTGAGCAGCAGCACCACGTCGGCCTCCGCGACCTCGGTCTCGAGATCGGCCACGCACGTCGCCCTGCCGCCGTTCAGCTGTGCTTCCCGCACGAAGAAGTCGTGGAACCGGACGTCGGCGCCGCGCCGATGCAGGAGCTGCATCGTCAGCAGGGCCGGGGACTCCCGCACGTCACCCACATCGGCCTTGTACGCCACGCCCAGCACCAGCACGCGGGCTCCGCGCACCGAGCGGTGCTGGTCGTTCAGCAGCTCGGTGGCGCGACTGGCCACCCAGTTGGGCATGCGCTCGTTCACGTCCTGGGAGGCCTCCAGCACGCCGAAGCGGCGGCCGGACTCGCGGCGGATCTGCCACGCCAGGTAGGTGGGGTCCAGCGGGATGCAGTGCCCCCCGATGCCCGGGCCAGGGTAGAACGGCATGTAGCCGAACGGCTTGGTGGCGGCCGCGTCGATGACCTCCCAGACGTCGATGCCCATCTCGTGGCAGAGCATCGCCATCTCGTTCACCAGGGCGATGTTGATGTGGCGGAACGTGTTCTCCAGGAGCTTCGCGGTCTCGGCGGCACGGGTGGTGGAGACGGGGACGACCTTGTCCACCAAGGTGGTGTAGAAGGCCACGGCCATCTCCGTGGCCTCGGGAGTGGATCCGCCCACGATGCGCGGGGTGGTCCGCATCCCGAACTCCTCGTTGCCCGGGTCCACGCGCTCGGGCGAGTACGCGAGGAGGAAATCCCTCCCGGCCTCGAGGCCGGAGCCGAGCTCCAGGATCGGCTTGAGGAGCGCGTCGGTGGTCCCGGGGTAGGTGGTGGATTCCAGGATCACCAGCGTACCGGGACGCAGGTGGGCGGCCACGTCGCGAGCGGCGCCCTCCACGTACCGGAGATCGGGGGTGTGGTCGGACACCGGCGTGGGGACGCAGATCAAGATCATGTCCGCCTCGGCCACCGGATCGGGGACGTATGAGAAGCGCAGGTTGCCGCTGTTCGTGCCTGCGCTGAGCTCCTCGGGATCGACGCCCGGGACCACCTGCTGCCCGGCGGCCAGACCGTTCACGCGTGCCTGGTCGACGTCGATGCCCCAGACGGCGAACCCCTCGGCGGCCGCGACGGCGGCGAGGGTCAGCCCTACATAGCCCTGCCCGAGCACGGCGAGGGTGGCGGTGCGATCGACGATCTTCGTTGCTAGACGGGACCAGTCGGGGTCATCACGCACCATGGACGGGGGGGACGTCACATACGCTCCTTGGTGTAGGTAGAAATTGCATCGTCACACGACACGGTCGCGCCACGCAAGGGTGCAGGTCAGCGCTGGTAGTGTCGCCGTCGTGGCCATCCCCCGGCACTCGACCCTCTCACATCGCTCGTTCGTCGACGGCAGCCTGTGGGCGCTCACCGCGGTCTGCGTGGCGGCGACGCTGTGGTTCTCCTTCGTGGAGGCGCCTCCCGGAGCAGGGAGCTTCCACGGCGCCGACAAGGTGATGCACGCCTTCGCGTACTTCGCCACGTCGCTGAGTTTCCTCCTGGCGGCGGTGTGGCGCCCGGGTAGGGGGGCGGGACGGTACCCGGTGGCGGGGCGCGTGGTTCCCTTCGTGGCGATCGGTGCCGGGATCGCGATCGAGATCCTTCAGGGGATGACCGCGACACGACAGGCGGAGGTGGGGGACGTCGTGGCCGAGGTCGTCGGCGTGGCCGTCGCATTCGCGGTCCACCTGTGGCTGCGCAAGACGTGGGGGGCGCCGGCGACCGCCTGAACCCGGCCGCGTCTGCCGGCTCGGAGGCGCGTCAGGGGGCCAGCTCGCCCCGACCGCCGAGTTCGAAGCCCGGAACGAGCGCCTGCAAGGCCCGGTCGATCCCCGGCCAGTCCCGCTCCTCGGCCACCTTCAGGAGGTCATCGACCATGAGTCCGAAGTCCTGGCTCGCGGTCTCCTCATGGTGGGCCACCATGATCTGCTCGAAGCGTGTGGCGCCCAGCGCCTCGTCGCCGGTGAAGAGCTCCTCGTGCAGCTTCTCGCCGGGGCGCAACCCCGTGAACTCGATCTGGATGTCGTCACCCTGCGCGCCGGAGAGCCTGATCATGTCCTGGGCGAGGTCGACGATCCTCACAGGCGTGCCCATGTCCAGGACGTAGACCGCGCCGTTGTCGCCCAAGGCGCCCGCCTGGATCACCAGACGTGAGGCTTCAGGGATCGTCATGAAGTACCGGGTCATGTCGGGGTGGGTCACGCGGATGGGCCCGCCGCGGCGGATCTGCTCCTGGAAGATCGGGACCACCGACCCGCGGCTGCCCAGAACGTTGCCGAAGCGGACCGAGACGAACGCCTGGTCGGGTCCGGCCTCGAGGCCCACGTCGCGCACCACCCGCTCCGCCAGGGACTTGGTGACCCCGAGCATGGAGATCGGGCGCACCGCCTTGTCGGTGGAGACGTTCACGAACCGCTTGACGCCCCACTCCCGGGCGGTCTCGGCCAGGTTCCGCGTGCCGCCGACGTTGTTCAGCACCGCCTCGTCTGGGTTGCCCTCCATGAGCGGCACGTGCTTGTGGGCCGCGGCGTGGAACACGACGTCGGGCGGGAACCGGCGCATGGTCTCGTCGATCTTCGCGCGGTCGCGGATATCGCCAACGATCACGTTGTGCACCAGGTCGGGCACCGTGCGGCGCAGCTCCTGCTCGATCTCGTACAGGGTGTTCTCCCCATGGCCGTACAGGAGGAGGCGTCGTGGACGCAGGTAAGCCACCTGGCGCACGAGCTCGGAACCGATGGACCCGCCGGCGCCCGTCACCAGCACGATGCCGTCGGTCACGTACTCTCCGCCACCGGGCAGGTCCAGCTCCACGGGCTCGCGCCGCAACAGGTCCTCGACCTCCACGTCGCGGATGCGGCTGACGTCGACGTCGCCGGAGAGGATCTCGGTGAGCCCGGGCAGTATCCGACATGGCACGTTCGCCTGGGTGGCCAGGTCGACCACGCGCCGGGTGGTGGCCCCGGGAGCCGAGGGCATCGAGATCAGCACCTCATCGACCCGGTGCGCCTTCACAGCAGCCGGGAGGTCGTCGAGTTTGCCCAGCACCTTCAGGCCGCTGATCGACAGCCGGCCGAGGGAGTGATCGTCGTCCAAGAACCCGACCGCTTCCAGGCCTGTGTCTGGGTGGCGATGCAGCTGCCGGGCCATCCGCGTGCCCGCGTCTCCCGCTCCGACCAGCAGCACCCGCTTGGTGCCCTGGGTTCCAGCCGGCACGTCGGAGCGCAACCGACCCTCGTGCCAGATCCGCGCCGCCACACGCGCCCCCCCGAGGAACAGGAACGCGAGCATCCCTCCGATGATGGGGATCGTGCGGGAGAAGCCGGTGTCGGCCGAGTAGAGGAGCAGGCCGACCATCTCCATCAACACGGTGCCGGTCACGATCGCCAAGGCCAGCCGCTGCAGGTCCATCATCGTGACCGTTCGCCAGGACTGCCGATGGAGACGGAAGACGAGTACGAGCGTGGTGTAGACGACGAGCCCGATCCCGAGGTAGGTGGGGATGGCACTCCCGAGATCGAGCCAGTGGCCGGGTATGCGCAACGGGATGGCCGCGATGGAGGCGAGCGTCCAAAGCCCGACGTCGGCGAGCGCTTTCAAGAGCAAGCGGTTACGTGCCCCGGGTGTTGTGCTCCCTTCACGCATCGGCGGCCATCAGCGCCTCTTCGATCTTGCTGCCCGACGCTTCTCGGAGTACCAGGCGCGATTCCGCCAGATACCCAGGGTCCCTTCAGCCGAGGCGACCGTTGCCATACGACGCTATCCTACGTTCTCCGTAGCCCGCTCGTTGTGGGCCCGATATCGGTACCCGGAGGAATCTGGTGAGTGACGTGCGAGTTGGAGTGCTGGGGGCTGGCCTGTGGGGCCGGAACCTGGTGCGGAACTTGCATGAATTGGGGGCGCTCGCGGCAGTCGTCGATCCGCGACCCGAGATACAGGTAGGCGTCCGCCAGGAGTATCCGGGGATCATGGTGTTCGGCGAGGCCACTCGTGTTTTCGACTCGGACACGATCGACGCAGTGGTGGTTGCCACTCCAGCAGTTACCCACGCCGACCTCGCTGTCGAGGCGCTCCGTGCGGGAAAGGACGTCTTCGTCGAGAAGCCCTTCGCTCTGACGGTGGAGGACGCGGAGCGGATCGTGAAGGAAGCAGCAATCGCGGATCGGGTGCTGATGGTGGGTCATCTCTTGCTGTATCAGCCATCCGTCGTGTACCTCCGGGACATGTTGGCCAGTGGTCGGATCGGCTGGGTGGGCACGATGTATCAGGACCGTCTCAATCTCGGGACCGTGCGTACGGTGGAGAACAGTCTGTGGAGCTTGGGCGTGCACGACGTAGCTGCCATCATGTACTTGATGGGCCAGGAGCCGGTGCGTACGGCCACATGGGGCCAGGCGATCATCCAGCCCGGGGTGCAGGATGACATGCATCTGCACATGCAGTTCCAGGATGGCGCCGAGGCGCACATCCACAACTCCTGGCTTTGGCCGGAGCTCAGGCGACGGCTGACCGTGGTAGGCACTGAGGCGATGGTCGTCCTAGACGAGAAGGATCAGACCGTAAGGTTGTACCGTCGCCGCGTGAACGCTGATCTGAGCGTGCAGGACGATGGGTGTGAGGTGCTCTTCCAGGGTGACGCCGAACCCCTCAAGCATGAACTCGAGCACTTCCTTGCCTGTGTGCAAGGCGGCGACACTCCCCGGTCAGATGGCGCGAGTGCACTAAGTGTGGTGCGGGTGCTGGCCCGGGCCGACCGCCAAATGAGGGAGCTGAACCGACCCCTGTGAGCGCGAGCTTCGTGCACCCCAGCGCCATCGTCGACGAGGGCGCCCAGATCGGGGAGGGTTCGAAGATCTGGCACTTCGCCCATGTGATGAGTGGCGCCGTGGTGGGGCGAGACGTCAGCCTAGGTCAGAACGTGTTCGTGGCCGACCGGGTGAGCATCGGCGACGGCTGCAAGGTGCAGAACAACGTCTCCATCTACGAGGGCGTGGTGCTCGAGGATCTCGTGTTCTGCGGGCCATCCATGGTCTTCACGAACGTGAAGAACCCACGGGCGGCCTACCCGACGTGCGTCGAGGACTACAGGCGAACGCTTGTGCGGCGGGGGGTCACGATTGGGGCTAACGTGACCGTGGTGTGTGGGGTTACCTTGGGGGAGTGGGCCTTCATCGGAGCCGGCGCCGTGATTACGGCTGATGTGCCCCCGTATGCTTTGATGGTTGGCGTGCCCGCGCGCCGAGTCGGGTGGGCATGCGAGTGTGGCGCGGTCCTCGAACTCAGTGAAGGTTGGGCCGTGTGCCAATCGTGTGGGCGCAGGTACCGTGAGGTTGCATCCGACGTCCTACGGTCCGAGGAAGGGTGAACTTGGGCATGAGGCGTCAGATCCCCATGCTGGACCTACAGCCCGAGATAGAGCGACACTGGGGTGAGTTGACCGAGGCATTCGCTGGGGTGCTTCGTTCGGGACGGTTCATCCTGGGACCGAATGTTGAAGCGTTCGAGGAAGAGATTGCTGCCTACATTGGCGTGAGGCACGCCGTCGGGGTTAATTCTGGCACCGATGCGCTTGTCATCGGCCTCAGGGCTCTGGGGATTGGGCCGGGCGACGAGGTTATCACCACGCCTTTCACCTTCTTTGCCACCCCGGAGTCAGTGAGCAATGTAGGCGCAACCCCCGTCTTCGTGGATATCGAAGCGGCCTCTTTCAACATCGATCCTGAGCTGATTGAGGACGCCATCACTGACCGCACGCGTGCGATTCTGCCGGTTCACTTGTTCGGCCATGCCTGCGAAATGGACCGCATCATGGATATCGCGCGAAGGCGCCACTTGAAGGTTATCGAGGACGCGACTCAAGCGATGGGAGGATCATACAAGGGCAAGAAGCTCGGAGGCTTGGGCAACGCGGCTGCATTCTCGTTCTTCCCAAGTAAGAATTTGGGAGGGTTTGGCGACGGCGGGATGATCGTGACCGACGACGACAATGTCGCAGAGCTTAGCCGCATGTTGCGCTCGCATGGCTCGAAGGAGAAATACGCAAACGAGATACTCGGCTACAACTCACGACTCGACGAGATGCAGGCGGCCCTGCTACGCGTCGGTCTTGGACATCTCGACGAGTCAATCGAGGCCCGCAGACGTGTGGCTTCAGGCTATACCGAGAGCCTGGCACACTTGCCCGGCTTGGATACACCCATCGTCCGCCCAGAGGTGAATCATGCCTTCCACCAATATACGGTGAGGCTCCCGGCCGCTTCACGAGACGACATCAAGACCTCGATGGCCAAATCGGGCGTCCATACGGCTATTTACTATCCAACTCCGATCCATCAATCCCCCGTGTACAGCAAGGAAGCCGTGGTTCTTCCCGTCAGCGAATCTGCTGCGCATGAGGTCCTTTCGCTGCCAATGGGTGCCTCCCTTACTGCAGCGGAGCAGGCTGTAGTGACTGCAACTCTCATGGCGGTCCTATGAGGTTCACCTTGAATTGGACGCCCCGGTATCTAGCCAACCATTTCCCCGTCTGAGCGCATGGACGTCCTGTTGGTGGTTGGGGCGCGACCACAGTTCGTCAAGGCGAGCATTACGATCCGAGCCCTTCGCGCAGCCGGTATCTCGGCTCGGCTTATCCACACGGGTCAGCACTATGACGAGGAGATGAGCAAGGCCTTCTTCTCCGAGCTGATGCTTCCCGCCCCTATCGCTGACTTGGGGATCGGTTCTGGCTCCCACGCCTTTCAGACATCAGGAATGCTCGAACGCTTGGAGCCGTTGCTCCTGTCCGAGAGACCGGATTGGGTAGTGGTATTCGGAGATACGAACTCTACTCTTGCTGCTGTTCTCGCAGCATCCAAGGTGCATTTCCCGATCGCTCATGTTGAAGCCGGTCTGCGCTCCGGGAATCGTCGGATGCCCGAGGAAGTCAACAGAATTGTTGCGGACCACCTCTCGGATGTGCTGCTTGCACCTACCGATGCTGCGGTGGCTAACCTCGTTCGCGAAGGCCTGGATGATCGCGTGATTAGCCAGGTGGGAGACGTCATGTTCGATGCCGCCCTCGCTTTCCGAGATGAGGCGGAGAAGAGGTCCGGTATCCTAGAGCAAGTCGGCCTAAGAGGGGCAGGCTTCACGTTGGCAACCGTCCACAGGGCCGAGAACACCGACAATCCCAGCCGACTAAGAGCCATCGTGGGTGCCCTTGCTGCTCTCTCCGATGAGATGCCGGTTGTCTGGCCGCTTCACCCGCGGACACGGACCGCTCTCAGTGCCCTCAAAGCGGACGTTGGGCACGTCATCGTAGCAAATCCAGTTGGATTCTTGGACATGATTCAGCTCGAGAGATGCGCCGAGCTTATTGTGACCGATTCCGGCGGAGTGCAGAAGGAGGCGTTCTTCCACTCGGTGCCGTGCGTCACCATGAGAACGGAGACTGAGTGGCCTGAACTCGTGGAGCTCGGCTGGAATCACTTGGTTGATCCAAAGGATTCAGAGCGGGTACTCCAGGCCTTCTTGACCGCTCGAGGGACTAGAGGTCGCGCGGGAGCACCGTACGGCGATGGCCACGCAGCGGATCGGATTGCTCTGGTGCTAACAGATGCAAGCGAGACTCTCCGATGATTGTCCCGTGGTGCCCTATCGCATGCCAGGATCGGAGGACGCGACTTCGTGCGACTGGCAGATTGTCGCCGCATTCGCCCAAGCGTGGACTTGGGAGGTCTTGATGTTGCGTCGTGGTGTCATCAAAGTAGTTCACGCTACGACGGTTCACCGAGCAAATGATGCTCGGATATTCTCGAAGGAGTGCAAGTCCCTTGTCGAGGCGGGCTACCGGGTGGGACTCGTGGCGCCCGCTTCGTCAGATTCTTGGATGGATGGCGTCAGGATTATCGCGCTCCCGTCGTACTCGTCGCGCTCGGCGCGATTCGCCCTGGGTAACGCTGGTGTGATCCGTCGGTGTTTGGCCGAGAAAGCTCGCATATGTCATATGCACGATCCTGAGTTGCTTCGGCAGGCATTATTCTCCGGCTATTCGGGTGCGTGACAATCATGGATGTCCACGAGGATCTTCCGGGACAAGTGTCGACCAAGGCGTGGATACCACCCTGGTTACGCCGACCCGCCAGCCACGCGGCTAGTTGTTGGGAGCGACTTGCTGCGCTGTTGGTCAACCATGTTGTCATCGCTGAGCCCGGCGTGTACTCGAGATTTCAGGGACGATCGAATGCGACCCTGGTGCAAAACTACCCTCGGTCTGAAGAGTTCGGGCCCGTGGAGGAGAACCCGTATGAGTCTCGGGGACCGCTCCTCGTCTACGTTGGAGGAATCACGGAGGAGCGAGGTCTCTTTGAGATGCTTGACGCCATCGAGTTACTTCCGTCGAGCCTTGGCGTGCAGCTAAAACTTGCCGGCTCGTTTCGTCCTCGGGCGCTTATTGAAGCGGCTCGCCGTCGAGCAGCGTGGCGGAAGACGGAGGCGCTTGGCTGGTTGGGCCGGGAAAAGGTGGGAGCCCTCCTTGGACGGGCGAGGATCGGGCTTGTCCTTCTTCACCCGACCCCGAACTACGTTGATGCTCAGCCCACGAAGCTGTTTGAATACATGCTCGCGGGACTCCCCGTGATCGCGTCGGATTTCCCGCGATGGCGCGCCATCGTCGAACCGGCGGGTTGCGGTTACCTTGTTGATCCCTTCTCGCCCAGAGCGATAGCCTCTGCGATCGCTAGCCTTCTCGATCACCCCTCGGATGCCGCCGCCATGGGGAACCGAGGGCGGCAGAGAGTCCTTGAGGAGTACCTTTGGGAAAGTCAAGGCGATCGTCTCGTTCGCGTGTACGACGGGCTTGTGAAAGGTGGCGGGACTAGATTCCGAACATTGCCACGACCATCTCTGTGAAGGCGGGGGCCAAGGTGCTGTCGCTCCTGGGGGTCGTCCTCAATCCCGATAGGTTCGCAGGAAACGCCGCACGGGTAGCTCTTGGTGTCACCGTTGGGCAGGGGGTGGTCGTCTTCTCCTATCCCATCATTACGCGACTATACGCCCCTCGGGATGTGGGCGTACTTGCCGTGTTTGCATCGCTGTTGGCAATGTTGGGGGGTGTTGTTTGCCTTCGCTACGAGGAAGCTATCCCTCTAACGACCTCCGATGATGACGCTATTCGGATGTTGCACCTTGCAGTCGCGGCAGCTTTAGGGGTGTCGTTTGGGACTGGCCTTGTGCTTGTTTGGGGTAGGTCGTGGATAGGCGGAAGCCTCGGAGCTGATGAGTCGGGAAGCGCGCTGGTGGTTCTGCCGATGGCGCTTCTCTTGGTGGGCTTGGCGCAAGCCTTTGGCGCCGTCGTCATTCGCCAACGAAGGTACTCGTTGATCGCCTACGGGAGTGCAAGTCAGGGCCTGACCCAGGCCGCGAGTCAAGTTGGATTCGGCGTGCTGGGCTGGGGCGCTTTGGGTCTAGTACTTGGAGATACCTTGGGTTGGGGGGCTCAGCTGATCACCTTGACAAGGGGAACGCGATTCAGGCTGTCTGGTGGCCAGAAGGACGCGGGCAGAACGCGCGCCCTTGCTCGGCGCTATCGTCGCTTCCCAATCTTTGCTGCACCCGCGGGGCTGGTGAGCACAGTCGGCCAACAGATTCCGACCGTGCTTGTGGCCATCCTCTATGGAACGGCTGATGCGGGCCTGTTTGCCTTGGCTCAGGCCGTGATGGCGGTGCCTTTGACGTTCCTCGGCGACGCAGTAAACCGTGTGTACGTGGGGGAGGCAACCCGAGTACGGCGGGAACAACACAGAAGAATGCTGCCTCTCGTTCTCAAGACAACCAGAGGTTTGCTCGTCGTTGGATTCCCCTTCATGCTGGCTACGGCTCTATTGGCACCTTTCCTATTTGGAATCATCTTCGGTCCCCAGTGGAATGAGGCTGGGCATTTGACGCGCGTACTCGTGGTCGGATACTTCGCCCAGCTCGTCGTGTCCCCGATTGGAGCGACAGTCAATATCATGGAGAGACAGAGTTGGCAGCTGTCTTGGGATCTTGTCCGTCTGATTCTGGTGGTCTCCTCAGTCTTCGTCGCGCACGCCCTAGGCTGGGGGCTGATGGGTGCAGCCTTCTCTTTGAGTTGTGCGATGGTGGTTTCATATGTCCTCCTCTTCGCCATCAGCTATCTAGCCGCTGGCAGAGGGGAAATAGGCGTGCCGAGGTGAACGCATTGGTGACGAAGAGTGACCGGTCGACCAAACGAAGTTCTTGTGAGGGCCTGTTGGGCGATTGTAGGCTCCGGAGTGAGATTTGATGATTCGCAAGCCAGGGAGTCGGCTCCGGGGCATTGGATTTCGAGTGTACTCCGACTTCCTGATGGGCTCGCGACTCAGTGAGTACCGGAATCTATTGGCAGTGGCTGTCGATAGTGGCTATTACGTTGCTCGAGTCGATGATTTGGCTGATCATTCGGTCAATCGCGCGAGCTCTCCAGTGATGGTTTTGCGTCATGACTTGGACACCGATGCTGCCACTGCGCGCGAGATGTGGCTAATCGAGTCGGAGCTGGGTCTTACTTCGACATACTTCTTCCGACTGAGCACGCTCCAGCCAGAGTTCATGCGCGAACTGGATGCGTCTGGGTGTGAGGTGGGTTATCACTACGAGGAGCTGTCTACTGCAGCGAAGAACCGAGGGGCAGCGAGTGCGGACGAGGCCGCGCTCTTGCTCAACGAGGCGAGGGAGAACTTCGCCCGCAACCTCGCTGCCATTCGATCTGTGACGAGGTTGTCGTTGGTTGCCGCAGCGGCTCATGGCGACTTCATCAACCGACGGCTAGGTGTTTCCAACAAGTTGATCCTTGAGGATCCGTCCTTCAGACTCGCCATGGGTATCAAGTACGAGGCGTACGATCAGTTAGTCAATGAAGCCGTGGCCTCACGGCACTCTGATAGTCTGGCTCCCACTTTCTGGCGCAACGGCAATCCAGTCGATGCGGTGCTTGGCGGACTGCCCGTCATCTATCTTCTCGTTCACCCGAGACACTGGCGGGCCCGATTGTGGGTCAACCTTAGGGACGATCTCTGGCGTGGATGGGAGGGGACACGGTATGAGTTCGTCAGGGCCATCCGCACCATAGGTGATTGACAATGAACGCGAGGTCAGAACCGGGAGAGGAGATGCCGGGTAGTCGAGCTCATCGGGATCACCACTGGAGTAGGCCCACCGCGAGGCCGCTCAGGGGGTGGATTGCACCTGTCCTGGCGTCGTCCTTCGTGATGGCAGGCTACTTCAAAGGAGCCTATCCCTTCAGCAGGAGCCCCGTCGATCTCACTCTCGCCCTCGGCATCGCTACGCTGGCCATCTGCTGCTTTCGCGTTCTTCGTAGCGGCGAACTGCCAGTTGCACTCGGGGGTGTCTTGGTTGGCTTCCTCTTCCTTCTGCCCGCCGCTCTTTCACTAGATGGAAGCGCCTACGGAGTGGAAAAGGCTGGTAGGTTGTTCACCCTGACCCTGTTGGCTGCGCTTTGCCCGGTCATCCTAGTTCGCACGGAATTGGAGCTTCGGCGCTTGCTGTGGGCTTGGACTGCAGTCTGCGGGATTATCGCCTTGGCGTCGGTCCTCGCGCCAACGGCGTCAGCCTACGCTGGGGCTCCAATCGCTGCGGCAGGGTCAGACACGATTGCCCTCGGTAGGGCCTCAGGGATCACCTTGGTGGTTATCGTATTGGCGCGAGCGTGGCATGAAGTCCGCTGGTCTCTCGTCCTACCTATTGCCTGCGTTGCCCTATACTCCCTGCTGCAATCTGGATCTCGGGGCCCACTCTTCGCAGCAGGGCTTGCAATCTTGGCGACATTCGTGCTTTCTCCCTCGCGCCCCTCAACCGTCTCGCTTGCGGGCCTGGCAAGCTTGCTCATTATCGCAACCTATTTCGCTTTCAACCTTGCCCCCGTCTACTCCCAACAGAGATTGGCGTCCCTTGTTGGAGGCCACCTCGACTCGTCCTCGTCGGCGCGTCTAGTGTTGTATCAAGAGGCGTGGCAATCGCTCCAAGTCGCGCCCCTAGGGACCGGATGGGGTGGATTTGCGCCCGAAGCTGGAGGACTGACCTATCCGCACAACATCATATTGGAGGTCCTCGCTGAAGACGGATTGATCTGGGGGACCTTCTTTGTCAGTTGGCTCATCTGGGAAGTCACGAGGGCAAGACGGCTTGCTTGGAACTTCAGCGGATCTGCAATCTTCGGAGCGTTTGTATACATGCTCCTGAATTCCCTGGTGAGTGGCGACATTAATGACAATCGAGCACTGTTCTTCGTGGTTGGCCTTGCTGCAGTAGCTGCGTCAGTGGGCAGAGCAGATGACCGTATCATGAAGAACCTCTCCACGTCGGTGGCCGATTGAGAGTGCGAGTTATCACCAACGCAGACGACCTCGGGAGGAGCTCAGAGATCAATAGGATCACTTTTGAGCTCATGCGAGACCGGCTCGTAACATCGGCGACGATACTTGCCAATGGGCCAGCTGCAGAGGATGCGTGCCTTCGGGCGGTCGACTATGCTGAGTGCTCCTTTGGAGTGCATCTCAACCTAACTGAATTTGCACCTCTCTCGCCTGGGCTCGCTGAGCTTCTGAGTGCGAAGGGAGAATTCTGTCCTGAGATCCGTGAATCACGAGAGTTGAGACGTTTAAGGCCCGAAATCCGTGACGAGTGGTCATGCCAAGTTACACGAGTCCTCGCGTACGGAGTGCGGGTCAGTCACATAGATTCACACCACCATGTCCACACCCTGCCCAGCCTATTTCCTGTGGTGAAGCAGATTCAAGCGGACTTCGGGATTCGGCGTGTGCGAATCTCCCGAAACCTCTATAGCACGTCTCAAGATGCCACCCGCATGTTGCTTCTCAAGAAGCTGATGTTCAGAGAGGCCCTCCGGCATATGCGAACAAGCGCGACGACTGACGCATTCACCGATTTATCCACTTTCATTGAGCGGCGCGGAAACCTCAGTCGAGCCATTCACACCATTGAAGTCGGCCTTCACCCAGGTGCCGGGGAAACTGAGGCTGATGAGACTCGGCTCCGGGCGCTTGCCGATGTCGATTCTCAATTTCGCCGCCAATTGATGAGTTATTGGGATCTGTGAGAGCCGAAACGGGGCAAGGCGTCGAGGTGAGGGATTGGTTACCGTTCAAGCGTTTGTAACTGGGAAGCTAGAGTCCCCGTTTCTTCAAGTGGGTACGTTGCAGAAGGACTTCCCACGTGGTTCAATCAGCTTTCACACGTGGAATCCAAGTATCGACGGGGAAGGGGGGCTGCCAGTTGCGGTACTGCATTCGGAGGGTTGGACTGTCTGTTAACCGGCAGCCTGGGTGCAAGCTGTGCCTCCTCTTCGTGGCAGTGCTGCTGCTATCGGCGTGGAGTTGGTCCGGGTCCGCAAGGCCAGCTCGGGGTCACGCTGGGACTCACGGTGCGAGGGCAGGGAGGGGGCAGCAGCGACTCAGAGGGCGGCTAGCCAGCAGCTTCTACGGGACAGCGTGGAACGCTGACGGTCTATCGAACATTCCAGTCGGGTACTGGCAACGCGGCGTGGATATTCGTTTCCGAGCTCCGCGTAGCGGAGTAGTCCACAGCGTTAAGCTCTACTTCATCTACGCGACGAGCGACGACCTGGCTGCCCAAGGATCACCCGATCAGTGCCGGCCAGTGGAATGCTACGGAGCAGGGGACGGGGGGCGCGTGAAGATCGAACTCCGGTCCGACGACGGCACGGGCGCCCACCGGCCATCCTCCGCTGTGCTGAGTGAGACAGTTCTGAAGCACCCAATGGATAGACACCGTGGCGCGCCCAGTTATGGCGTCGGGAGCGGCGTTGGTGGAAGAGTGACCGCCAACTTCCGCGTCGTTAAGATCCCAAATGCACACCTTCAAAAGGGCGGCATTTATCATCTGGTCTTCTCCAATCCAGCCCCCGTGCCCCACAGGAACTACGTTTCGCTGAACAGCCTCTATTTGCGACGGCCCAACCGCCGCCTTCAACCCTCAGTGTCCGGAATGGATCTGGCTCTCATGGCGCGATACTCCTATGCTCCAGGCTGGCACATACGAACGCATGAGACGCCTATATTTGAGGTTGGTTACACGGATGGTTTCAAGTTTGGCCAGGGGTACATGGGTACGGGCGCCGACAAGGGCATATATGGTGTCAATCGAGTCCGTGAACGCATTGAAGCGGTGACTGGGATGACTCAGAAGGTGAGCTCTCTCTTCATTCGCATAAGACGTGTGGGTAACCCAGGACCATTGAGGGTCCGCTTGGAACGAGGGGGCGGCTCCAAGCTGGAGGAGGGCAGGGTCCAGAAAGGAAAGGTGCCAGGGGCATATGGATGGGTCAGGTATCGCTTCCGTAAGGTTCGCACGCTGGTGAAAGGCCGGAAGTACAATATCGTTCTCGCCGCACACGGTGATGCGAGTAACCACTATGCCATTTTCCCAATCCAAGAAGGTAGCCTTGAGTACGGTTTCAATACTTCCAACTTGTTCGCGGACGGCTACGCGCAGGTCGCTTCGGGGTCCGGTTGGCAGAACGATGTTCCTGGATGGGGAGGAGGGAGTGCAAGGGCATTCGATCTTCAGTTGTACCTGGCGACCGTGTCACAGCTGCGTGAATCTCTGAGGGGATAGGTTGCGACATACGATCAGGGAGCACGACGAAGAGACCGATGCGCCAATATTGCGATCCTCCCGATTACGCCCGCCAGATCGTAACTATGCTCCTGGACGCGCTCGCCCCCAAGCGATAGCTTGAATTTCGCGATGTTGGCCAGGTCATGGGTATTGCCTATGCCACCCATGTCATAGATGTCGATCCTCATTCCGATAATGCCGGAATGAGGTCCAGTGTAGGAAACGGTTAATTGAAGCTGACATTCTCGCCACTTCTCCCCCCTCCAATCTCGAGTTGGCTTCTTGAAGCAACAGTACCCGCCCCACCTGAGGATCTTTGAGGACAAGATGCGCACAGACGAACGAGCGGTCGAGATGAGCCAGCCACAATTCCGATACTTGCAAATATTGCATAAGGCGCCTTTGACCAATCGGGTTGACATAGGGCTTTCGGCTTATGAATCGCTCTTGAGCAGCCAGGAACTCAGGCGCAAGGTCAAACCGTCCTTGCTTCACCCTCACATGAGTGCCAAGTCGTTCAACCTTGCGGATATCTGTGCGCGAAGACTTCGACATGGCCGCGAGCAAGGCATCATCGTCCCGTTGCAGAGGAATCCAACTCGTCTCAGTGACCGTATGAGATACCAGACTCGCGGTATCGGGTAAGTTCGTGCTTGCCTGACGGAGTCGCAGTGTGTCCCGGGGCCGAAGTGTGTGGCATAGGTCGATGACTTCCGCGGGGTTAGGAAAGAGGACCAGCCGATCCCTAAGGCCGAAACGATGATTCTCGACGATAACCACTCAGGTCCTCCAGTCTGAGACGCGTCGCTGGGTCGACTCAATCTTACCCTTGCCATTCTCCAATTGGGCGCGTGTCCCTAGGGAGCCACAAGAAAGTCTAGACTGTTCGCGGCTTACCCTACAAACGGGCGGCGCTGGCCGGCGGTGATCAAACGTGTGTCAATTCTGTAGACCGGCATCAGCCACGTGCCCGACTGGACTTGGTGGGATAGGGTGCTCCCAGACAGACAGTCGCGCCGAGGCGCGTCATCCCTGACAGCGGGACTGTGAGAGGTGGACGCCTCACCCAATGGCGGCTCGAACTCCACCACGGGCGTCCTCGCTGCCGCGTAACTGGTGTGTGAGACTTGTTCACGTCGAGGCTGGGCTCCGCCCTTTCGGTCATCGGATGCATGAAGTGGTAGACGGTCTCGTTGCTGATCACCTCTCTGAGCATCCTGTCTTCCCCTACGCCGCTTCTGTCGACAACGTTTCACGGAAGAGTGAGATGGGGATGCGGTACGCTTCTTCGGCGATGTGATGTATGGCGAGGTGGTTGCGTTCAGTGAGAGGTCGCAGGAGCATGCTTGAGGCTGTGGGCCTCGGCCCTCGCCGCTATGTCTCGGCGAGAATCCATCGGGCTGGCGACACCGATGACCCCGAGCGGACTGAGTTACTTCATCGGCGGGTTGATGATGGCTGCGAATGAGAATGAGGTCGTACTCCCATTGCATCCCCCGGACCAGAGCCGCTCTTGGGGCGGGGTTCGAGGAGATCTTGGCTCTTGGCTGGAACGGGGTAGCCCTCCTGTGAGCGAGAGGGCGGCAGCCGCGCGCATCTTGTCGGCGCTAAGGACCATATGTATTGACGGGGCACCGTTTGGAACTGGAGGCAGCGCTGAGTTCATTGCTGAACCGGGGCCGAATAGGTCATGAGCATGACCTCGGTCTTCCTGCTTGGTGGCAGTGGATTCCTGGGCAAGCGCGTGATACCGGAGCTTCTCGCAGCTGGCTACAAAGTCAGAGGGGTCGCCCGCAGCCCGGCTGCCCGGATGGTCGTTCGATCTCTAGGGGCCGATCCGATTGATGCAAATCTCGATGATAGAAGTCAAATAGTCAGAGCTGCAGCATCAGAAACGCATGACGTCTTCCTTAGCTTGATTTCTCTTGGCCTTGGCCACGCCGCCACCCTTGTGAACGCGGCCGAGGCGTCAGGTGCGAAGCGCGCGGTGTTTGTGTCCTCGGCTTCGGTGACCACATCCCTACCCTCAGTGTCAAGGCCTATCCGGGCGGCGGCCGAGGCCACTATCAAGGACAGTTCCCTGGCTTGGACAATCCTCAGGCCAACAATGATCTACGGTGCTCCCGACGACCGGAACTTCGCCCGCCTCCTTCGATTGCTTGCTCGTTCGCCTGTAGTGGTAGTGCCTGGGAGCGGGAAGGCTCTACAGCAGCCCATCCACGTTGACGACTTGGCAGAGGGAATCGTCGCTGCTCTTGGGGCGCGTGACACTGTGGGGAAGACCTACAACCTTGCAGGTCCCGACCCCCAAGATCTCAACACTATCATCAGGATTGCCAGTGACGCCGTGGGCAGAAGAGCGCGCATTTGGCACGTGCCTGCCGGGCCGGCTCTTTGGATGGTCCGAGCCTACGAACTTTGGTCCCCGAACCCGAGACTCCGTGCCGAGCAAGTCGCCCGCCTGGCGGAAGATAAGTCGCTCTCGATTCACGACGCAAGGCGGGACTTCCGTTTCTGTCCTCGATCATTCGAAGACGGCATACTCGCAGAAGCGTTTCAAGTGCTTGGTTTCGCTGACGAGTCATGAAGATAGTTATCGTCAACCAGTATGCTCAACCCCCGGACGGCCCGGGGAATACGCGGACTCACGCGTTCGCTCGAGAACTCGTTGCTCGTGGGCACGCGGTCACGGTAGTTGCAGCTCCCTTGGGCTATATGAGCCGAGCCCCGCGGGGAGGGCGATGCAAGCGTCACCTCATCGACGGTGTTCGCTATCGCTGGCTGAGGGTTCCTACCGCATCTGGCAACAACGTGGGAAGAATCATGGGAATGTTGCTATTCGGGTGTCGAGTCTGCCTCCTTCGCCGCACGAAGGGTATGGATGTTGTAATGGGCTCCTCTCCGTCACCGTTCGCCGCGGCCGGCGCTGCGGTCTTGGCTTTCCGCGCGAGAGTGCCTTTCGTGATGGAGGTTCGCGATCTGTGGCCGGACTCTCTTGTAGCGTTGGGCAGAATTCGTGCGTCTCATTTGTTGGTGCGCTTGCTCCGTGCGCTTGAGCGGTGGCTTTATCGGCACGCGGCAGCGGCAATCTCGGTCTTGCCGGATGCGGTAGGAGTCATAGAGGAGCGCGGAGGACCCAAGGGAAAGGTCGCCTGGATACCGAACGGGATTGACCGAGCGATGGTCGGTTCGATTGACCAATCATCTGGGGGCTCAACGGGGCTTACCGCCATATACGCAGGCGCGCACGGCGAACCGAACGGACTCGACGTAGTGCTCGATGCTGCAGCCCTATTGGTCGACGAGAACCGTTGGACCTTCCGCCTTATTGGAGATGGTGTGGAAAAGAGTCGGCTCATCAAGCGCGCGCTGGACGAGCAGATCAGCAACGTGAGATTTGAGGACCCCGTTCCCAAGTCGGAAATCTACGACGTTCTCAGACAAGCAGATGTGTTTGTTCTCCCTCTAAGGAGGGCAGATGTCTTTCGATACGGCGTCAGCCCGAACAAGTTGTTTGACTATATGGCGCTCGCTCGCCCAATTGTCTACGCCATAGCCGCTTCGAACGATCCGGTGGGTGAGGCACGCGCTGGGCTGTCCGTGCCGCCCGAGAGCCCGGTAGAGATGGCCGCGGCTCTTCGAGCGCTGGACGAGATGGGTGCGCCGGGGCGCGCGGAAATGGGGCGGAGAGGCCGGGACTATTCATTCGAGCACCACGATCTCTGCCGTCTTGCTGAGAAGTTGGAGTCCGTGCTAGAGGGGTCAATCGAATCGACTGGATCGAGATGAACTAGTGACGGCGCAGCTCGCCGTAGCAGCCGGGATAGGGTTGACGGCGACTGTTGCCACGGAGCCGCTCGTTGTTGGCTTGCTGCGAAGGCGCGACGTACTTGATCTCCCCAATGACCGCTCGTCGCACTCGCGTCCAATCCCCAGAGGGGGAGGCATTGGCCTCGTTGTGGGAATCTGCTCAGGGACACTGGTTGGTGATCTGGGCACCTGGATACTTGCATTGCTCGTGGTGGCGTTCGCGGTCCTCGGCTTCGTCGATGACTTGTCCCCGCTCTCAGCGAGGAGGCGACTCTGGGTACAACTAGTACTCGGGGGTGTAGCCGGCTTCCTAACCTTCGCTCTTGTCGCCCGGCCGACACGCGCACCGTGGCTCGGCGTCTCGCTGGCCATTCTCGCAATCCCCGCCGTGGTCAATGCTGTCAACTTTATGGACGGAATCGACGGTATTACCGCGCTGAACGCTCTGGTGGCTTCCGTGCTGTTCACCGCTGAAGCAGTCCATCTTGGCGAAGCAACGCTCGCCGTACTTGCGTGTGCGACGGGCGCAGCGGCTCTCGGGTTTCTCCCTTGGAACCTTCCGAAGGCTCAAGTGTTCCTGGGCGATGTTGGGTCTTATGCGATTGGCGCATCGCTGGGCCTTTGCTCCTATGGGCTGTGGCTGGCTGGAGCGCTTCCGATTGCGGCGGTCGGGCCGCTGGTGCTGTACCTTGCCGACACTGGCTCTTCGTTGATGAGGAGAGTTTGGCGACGAGAACCAATCCTCGAGCCACATCGCTCTCACACCTATCAGCAGCTGGTGGACCTAGGATTCTCCCACCTGCGGGTGGCGTTCACTACTGCGGTCATGTCAGGACTGATTGGACTGATCGCTATCGGAATCGAGGGTGGGATGGGTTTCGGGTGGCGTTACGTAGGTGTCTCAGCACTAACAGCTGCCTACCTCCTGGCGCCCACGATCGTCGTCCGACTGCAGGCCAGGGATGGCAATCGAGGTTGATCTTGCCGAGTGCGCTGGGCGGATCGCCCCGCTACGGCCCAACTGTCCCTGACCCTCAAGGCCCGGGCTGTCCAGACTCAGCAAGTAGACCAAGACCACGCTGGCGGCGCTGGTACTGGCCCTGGGTGGGGTGGCGCTGGCGTTCCACCAACAGTCGTACTCACGCTCTGGTGCCACACTGTCGATGAACCTCAACTCGCACGCCGGAGGTTTCCAGGCCAGGGGCTCATATCACTCCGATCACGAGCACGGGGACCACTGCGGCGACGATTACGGCAAGGAGGTCGACCTCTACGTGGACGGCAGGTTCGTCGCCTTCACGACCACGGGACCCGACGGCTCCTACTCGCTGCTCACCGGGAAACCTGTCCAAGGGTGAGCACGACATCCGGACGCACACCCACGGGCAGTACGGAGGCGGCTACGGCGGCTACGGGTAGTGCGACGGCGCGTGGTCGCACGATCGCAGCGTCGGCCGGTAGGCCCGGTGGCCCCGCCCGACACGCGGCGTCCTCTACCGCCGATCTTGGGCGGTCTGTAGGATGAGGCGCCACTTCCCCGAAGGGTCCCATGCGCATGCCCTACCCCGATGACGAACCCGCGGCGATAGATCTCCGAGAGTTCTTCGCCGTCCTCCGCCGACGCAAGTGGTCTGTCATCCTGCCCACGCTGCTGATCGTCGCTGCAGCCGTGACTCTCCTCTACCTCCGCACCCCCACGTACGCGTCCACCGCCACGGTCGAGGTCCTGCCCCTGAACGCGGTGGCCGTCTTGACCCCAACCTCGACGTCGTACGTCAACATGGACTCCGAGGCCGCGAGCGTTACCTCCGTGCAGATCCGAGAGCGGGCAGCCAGGCGCCTGGCGGACGGCGGATATGACCCGGGCCTGGCCAGGGAGGACGACGTCTCGGTCTCCGTCCCCACCAACACCACCAACCTCGACATCACCTGCACCACGCAGCAGCCCGATACCGCGCAGGCATGCGCCCAGGCTTTCGCCGGTGCCTATGTCGAGGAGCGCAAGGCGTTCGCGGATGAGGCCGAGGCCAACCTGAGGGACCCGCTCGAGAAGAGTATCGCGGCCCTGAGCACGAGCCTGGCGAAGCTGGACGACCAGCTCGCCGCGACGACCGACCCGGTGCTCCGCGCGAAGCTCTCCAGTGAGCAGACCGCACTGCAGACGCGGCTGACGTCTGGCGCAGTCCGCCCTGGATGCGTTGCCCACCGCCGCGGCGACGCCCGCGCAGGTGGTGACCCCCGCCGATCTGCCGGCCTCGCCCTCGAACAAGGACTACGTCACGACGGGCGTCCTGGCCTTCTCCTCGGCCTGGCGCTCGGCGTGGGCCTCGCGTTCGTCCGTCAGCGCATGGACACGCGCGTCGGGGAGCACGAGGGATGGACGCCATCCTGGGCACGCCCGTGCTCGCTGTGGTCCCGCACGTGAAGGTCAAGCGGAAGGATCGCGGCACCACGGTCGTCAGTCTCTCGGACCCGGAGGGCCGGCCGCCGAGGCCTACCGTTCGACCCGCCCCGTGCTGCTGCACCGGGCGGCCGAGCACGAGTGAAGACCATCCTGGTGACGGGCCCGGGCCAGGGGGAGGGCAAGTCGACCACGGTCGCCAACCTCGGCGTGGTCCTCGCCCGCGCCGGCTATCGGGTCGCCATCCTCTCCTGCGACCTCCGCAAGCCCGCGCTCCATCGTTTCTTCAAGGTGCCCGGCGAGCCGGGGATCTCCGAGGTGCTGCAGCACAAGGTCTCGCTGCGCAGCGCCCTCGACAGGACGAGGTGCCCAACCTGCTCGTTCTGCCCAGCGGCAAGGCGCCCTCTAGCCCCGCTGAGCTGCTGGGCTCCAACGGCATGGTGGCCGTCCTGACGAGCTGCGGGCCAATGCGGACTTCGTGCTGCTCGATAGCCCGCCCTCGCTGGTGGTGGGGGATGCGCTGGAGCTGGCCTCCCAGGTTGACGCCGTGCTGGTGGTGGTCGACGGCTCAACCACCAACGGAGGCGGAAGTCGCGCGGGTCGCCGCGCAGCTGGACCAGGTGGGGCGAGACTGCTTGGCTGCATCCTCAACAACATGGACCCGAAGGCCGCCTCGCGCTACAGCGCCTACTACAGCGCCGGCTACCGCTACGGGGGACGTCGCGTGCCGCACGAGGTCGGCGCGGAGCATCCCGGCACCCCCCGCCACGATGCCCCGCAGCTGAACGTGGATCTTGGCCCCGAGCCGTTCGCCGAGGGCGCCGACGGCCACCGTGCCAACGGGAAGGTGCCCGGGTCCGAGGTGCCGGCGGCAGACGCGGTGCCCGACGCCGCTCCGAAGGCTCCGACGAGCCCGATGGCCGAGCCCGAGATCGTCCCCGAATCCGCCCGAGCCCCGTCCCGACCACGGCACGGAGATGTGGCGCTGAGCGCCCGGGCAAGGTCGTACGACTATGGTGGATCGAGCGCTCGGATGGTTCCGGGACGGTACGTATCGACGCGCGAGGCGCAGCCGGCGTCTCGACAGCGCGGGGTTCGAGGGACGAAAGGCGCCGGAGGCGGTCGAGGCGTCGATCTTTCCCGCGAGCCTGGTGATCGCGATGATCATCGCCCTCCTCGCGGGTGACTACTTCGCATCCGCCCATGGCCCGCCGGCCGTCCTGATCCCGGCCTCCGGGGCCTACTTCGGGTCCTGGGTCGCCCCGCGCTACGGGGAAGCACGCACCGATGCGATCTCCCGGGTCGAGGCCCAGATCGGGCGCCGCTTCGCGATCGACCACCAGTACTACCGGTGGGACTCGAACTTCCCCGGCCCCTACGAGACCTGGACCGCCTCCCAGGGCAGGATCCCGTTGTTGAACTGGAAGGCGATGCGCTCCAACGGTCAGCCCGTGGCCTGGGCCTCGATCGCCTCGGGGGCCCAAGACGCCACGATCATCGCCCGTGCCCAGGCGATCAAGGCCTTCGGGTCCCCGATGTACCTCACCTTCCACCACGAGCCCGAGGACGACCTGGGGACCTGGGCAGCCCCGCTGACTACGCCGCGGCCTACCGCCACATCGTGGACCTGTTCAGATCCACCGGGGTCGATAACGTCGCGTTCGTCTGGACGATGATGTCGTGGACCTTCGACCCGCGCTCGGGCCGGGATCCCGGCGCCTACTACCCCGGGGATGACTACGTCGACCTGATCGGCAGCGACGGCTACAACTTCGCTCCGGGCAAACCCGGGGTCAAGTGGGATTCCTTCGATAAGGTCTTCGGACCCACCGAGGCCTTCGCCCTGGCCCACGACAAGCCGTGGATGGCGGTGGAGTGGGGCGCCCAGGAAGATCCCGCGGTGCCCGGACGCAAGGCCCAGTGGATCCTCGATGCCCTCGCGGTGGCCAAGACCTGGCCCGAGCTCAAGGCCTTGATCTACTTCGACGAAGACAAGGACTACCCCTGGATAACCGACAGCTCGGCCTCATCCATGGCCGCCTACGCCCAGATCGGGGCGGATGCGTACCTGAACCCGACGGCGTGATCCGAACGACGATAGAGATGAACGCCACCCAAGCTTGAGGAGTCACCGATGAGGACAACTGACGAAAGCGCACCTTCGCGGTCCATCTGGGTGGGGGACATCGAGTTGAGCGATCCAACCCGGATGAGCGCGGTCGGGCCGCAGAGGCAGGAGACGTACGACCGGGCGCGGATCCTCGTTCGCCTCCACGGTGTTCCGCTGGGGTTCATCCAGGTGGTGCTCCCGGCCTCGGAGATCGACCCCGAGCGCATCACGGCTGCGGCGTACCGGGACCTGGGCGGTACCATCGCCCGCCACCTGGATGGGGACGGACTCTCTGTTCCCGCCGACATCGCGCACCCCGGCCTCCCCGGGCGAGAGGATTGCCGCGACGTCATCCGGTCGGACTGGGACGAGCCGCTGACGGTGGTGCTTTCCTCGCGTGATCGACCCGACCAGCTGGCCGCGAGCTTGGCCCCGCTCAAGCGGATCCGCTACCCGAGGTTCGAGGTGGTGGTGGTCGACAACGCCCCGAGCGACGACGGGACGGCCCGATGCTTCCAGGAGGTGGTCGGCGACGACCCGAGGTTCCGGTACGTGATGGAGCCGCGTCCCGGCCTGTCCAGGGCCCGGAACCGAGGTCTGGCGGAAGCCGCGAACGATCACGTCGCCTTCACCGACGACGACGTGCTGGTGGATCCGCTGTGGCTCGACGGGATCGCGCAGGGGTTCGGCCGAGGTCCCAGGGTGGGCTGCGTGACCGGCCTCGTCCCGTCCGCGCAGCTCGACACGATGTCGCAACGGTACTTCGACCAACGGGTCTGGTGGTCGACGGGGACGGAGCCGCACGTCTTCGATATCCGCTCTCGCTCCGGCGAGTCGCGGCTCTTCCCCTTCGACGCCGGGCGCATCGGAACGGGAGCGAACTTCGCCGTCGACCGAGCCCTCATGCTGGAGCTCGGAGGCTTCGACGAGGGGTTGGGCGCCGGGTCACCGACGCTCGGAGGCGAGGATCTCGACTCGTTCGTCCGCGTGCTCCGTGCGGATCGCTCCATCGTCTACGAGCCGTCGGCGATCGTGTGGCACATCCACCGGTCGGACCTCGATGAGCTGCGTCCGCATCTCTACGGTTACGGCGCCGGGCTCGCCGCCTACATCACGAAGTATCTGGCGGACCCCGCCACCCGGCGGGAGCTGGGTGGGCGGCTGCCCGATGCGGCGCTCCACATGTTGCGGTTGTGGGGTCGTGCCGATGAAGGCGGGGGAGGGAGCCGTCCTTCGCTGATCCTGGCCGAGGCTCGCGGCATGGCCGCCGGCCCATTCCTCTATAGGAGGGCCAGGCGCTCTGGATGGGGGCCGCCGGCGTGAGAGCTCTGCTCGACGGACTCAGCCCCGAGCGCCCCGTCGGAGCATGCCGATCGCGTAACCGACGACCGTCACGGTGAGGCCCACGACGATGGCTCCGGCGCGTCCCAGCCGCGCAACGTCGCGCTGACGCATCGCTTCCCCGGTCTCCCGTAGCACCCCCTGCAGGAGGACCTCGCGCGCGTAGGCGCGCTCGGATGAAAGCGCAGTGGATCGCCCGGTGAGGTGCGAGAGCTCCGCCTTGCCCTTCCCCTCGATCCAGCAGCGAGAGAGGAAGTACGCGAACGTCACCCGGTAGGGGGGTACGCGATGGAACACGACCGCGTCGGGCGCGTAGAGCCAGTGCGTGTCCGGCCGTTGCGCGTGCACCCGGATGCAGAACTCGGTCTCCTCGGCGGTCGACATCCGGGGGGCCGAAGGTTCGCCGACCCCCCCGCCCGCGACGTTGCCGAAGCCCTCTCGGAATCCACCGATCTCAGCCATCGCCTCTCGCCGAACGGACATGTTCGTGCCGATCAGGTTCCGCACCGGCGCGGGTTTCGTCGGGAGTCCCCGGTAGGAGCAGCCAACCACCCAATCGAACTCCTCGGGGAACCAACGCGGTCGTCGAACCGGCCACTCCGGCAGCGCCATCCCGCCGACCCCGACCACCCGGGGATCCTCGAAGGGTCGCATGAGCTCCTCGAGCCACGTATCGGTCGCTCGGGCGTCGTCGTCGAGGAACGCGATGATCTCGCCGCGGACGATCGCGCAGGCCGTGTTCCTGGCAGCCGAGGCACCTCGGGCTCCCGCGTTCGCTTCGACCCGCATCTCGGGGAATCGCTCGCGGGCGCGCTCCAGCAGCCGATCGTTGTGGTCGATCACCAGGATCGTCTCCAGCGGAGGGCACGTCTGAGCCTGGACCGACTCGACCGCTCGCACGAGGTCGTCCCAGCGGTCTTCTGAGTACGCACAGGTCACGACGGAGACGTCTGTCACGCACCTAGGCTACAGCGTCGGTCTCGGGGGCTCGAGACGATGCTGCTGGGGATTGCGCGAAGACGAGACGAAAGTCCTATAGGCCTCTAGTGCATTAGCTGTAGCCTTGTCAGGCGGATAGTGCTAGGGTCCGCCTAGTTCGCCGTATCTAACGGCGGTCCGTCGTTGAGGGTGGAACCGATCCCGAGGGCAAAGCCTTCGGAGGGGCGAAGGAGCGTGCAAGTGGATCACCGACCAGCCGTGTCGCATCGTTTCGCGAGCATCGTATGGGTCGCCGCCATGGTGGCTGCGCTGGTCGTGACCGGCCCTCCCTCCCAGGCCGTGAACGTTCCACAGAACAAGATCGTCAACCCGAACCCGGAGAACTGGACCCCCAACGTCCTTGACGGGGAAGTCGACAACATCGTGCAGATCGGCAACGAGATCTACGCGGGTGGTCAGTTCACCCAGGTCCAGGCCGCCACCGGCGGCACGATCTACTCCCGTTCGAACCTCTTCGCCTTCAACGCCACGACCGGCGCGATCGACACGAACTTCGCTCCCACGTTCGACAACCGGGTGAAGGCCCTGGCCGTAGCCCCCGACGGCAACCTGTTCGTGCGGTGGCTACTTCAACGCCGTGAACGGGGATTCCTCCGTCAGGAAGCTCGTGAAGCTGAACCCGGCGAACGGCCAGCGGATCACCGCTTTCAGCGCGAACACCGACGGCCAGGTCTGGGACATCAAGGTCTCCGGGAACCGCCTCTTCGTGGGCGGACGGTTCACCTCGATCAAGAACGTCGCCCGGGACCGGCTCGCGGCCGTGGACACCACGACCGGTGCCGTGGATCCCAACGTCAGCTTCTCGATCACCGATCCGCACACGTCGGACTCGATCCCCTGGGTCTACAGCATGGACGTGAGCGCCGACGGCTCGCATCTCGTGATCATCGGGAACTTCATGAAGGTCAACGGTGAGTCGCGCCCTGAGGCCGCTCTCCTGGATCTGACCACCACGCCCGCGAGCCTCGCCGATTGGCAGACCGATCGCTACGCGCCTCCCTGCTTCTCCAACGCCTTCGACACGTACATGCGCGACGTCGACTTCTCCCCGGACGGCTCGTACTTCGTGATCGTGGCCACTGGAGGACCCAACGTCGGGACGCTCTGCGACACGGCCGCGCGCTGGAACACCGACGCCACCGGTACGGCGCTCGAGCCGGCATGGGTCGACGTCACCGGCGGGGACACGCTGTCCTCCGTCGCGATCACCGGCTCCGTCGTCTACACCGGTGGGCACCAGCGCTGGATGAACAACTACTACGGGAGCGACACCCCCGGGCCCGGAGCGGTCTCACGGCCTGGGATCGCCGCCCTCGATCCCACCAACGGCGTCCCGTTCTCCTGGAACCCCACGAAGGATCGCGGCGCCGGAGTCTTCGCGCTGCTCTCCACCAACACCGGACTCTGGATGGGCAGCGACACCGACCACGTGGCCGGCGAGACGCATCGCAAGATCGCGTTCTTCCCTCTCGCCGGCGGCGAGACCCCGCCGTCCACGGCCCCCTACACCTTGCCCGGTGACCTCTACAGCGTTCCGACCACGGGTTGCCAGGGGGTGGATCCTTCCATCCTTTACCGCGTGGACGCAGGTGGACCGGGCGCCGACCCCTCGGACTGCGGGCCGGCCTGGCTGGGCGATGACTCCGACACCGCAGCGGGCGCGAGCTATCGCGACACAGGAAGCAACCCCGCCGCCTGGAATCAGCAGTTCAGCGTGGACGGGAGCGTTCCCTCAACCACACCGAGTTCGATCTTCAACACCGAGCGGTGGGATCCGAGCGACCCGCCGGAGATGCAGTGGAGCTTCCCGGTCGACGCAGGCACGCACCTGCAGGTCCGCCTCTACCTCATCAACCAATGCTCCTGCACCTCAAGTGTCGGTCAGCGCGTGTTCGATGTGGCCATCGACGGCACGACCGTCCTCGACCACTACGACATCGTGGGCGACGTGGGCGATCGCGTCGGCACGATGAAGGCGTTCAACATCACGAGCGACGGCACGGTCAACATCGACTTCTCACACGAGACCGAGAACTCGTTGATCAACGGCATCGAGATCGTCAACACGGACATCCCTCCGATGCAGGGCGGCAACGTCAACTTCCTGCAACGCCGGGCGTTCAACGGCTCCCCCACGGGCCCCACGTCGGCGCTTCCGACGCAGGGGACCGACTGGACCACGACCAGAGGCATCTTCGCGCTGCAGGGCATGCTCTACAGTGGCTCGACCGATGGCTCGTTCAACGCCAGGACCTTCGACGGCACGACCGTCGGTGCGGCACAGCCCATCGACCTGAACGGGCTGACGGACTTCCCGGTGCAGAACCTCTCCGGGATGTTCTTCTCGAACGGCAAGATCTACTACACGGTCAAGGGCGACCCGCAGATGTACTACCGCTACTTCACGCCGGAGAGCCGGATCGTCGGATCGTACCTGTTCCCGGTCGCGAATTGTCCGACCGTCGACCCGTCCATCCTGTATCGAGTCGATGCGGGCGGACCGAGCGTCGGCGCGTCCGATTGCGGGCCGGCCTGGTTGGCCGATGATTCCGACGGTGCGGCGGGCGCGAGCTACCGCAACACCGGAAGCAACGTGTCCTCTTACAGTCAGCAGTTCAGCGTGGACGGGAGCGTCCCTTCCACCACCCCGAGCTCGATCTTCAACACCGAGCGGTGGGATCCGAGCGACCCCCCGGAGATGCAGTGGAACTTCCCTGTCGCCTCGGGCACGCACCTGCAGGTCCGCCTCTACTTCATCAACCAGTACTCGGGGACCTCGCAGCCCGGCCAGCGGGTATTCGACGTGGCCATCGACGGCACCACCGTCCTGGACCACTACGACATCGTTGCGGACGCCGGGGATCGCGTCGGCACGATGAAGGCGTTCAACATCACGAGCGACGGCAACGTGAACATCGACCTCTCGCACGAGACCGAGAACTCGCTGATCAACGGCATCGAGATCATCAACACCGACGTCCCTCCGTCGCCCTCGGGTCCCGTCGATTGGAGCACCGTCCGGGGGATGACCCTGGCCAACGGGAAGCTCTACTTCGCTCGCACGGACGGCAACCTGTACTCGATGGACTTCACCAACGGCAGCCCCGTCGGGGGCACGGAGACACTCGTGAGCCCGAAGTCCGACGGGTACGACTGGGCCTCCAACGGCCTGTTCGCCTTCACCCACGTCACAGCCGATACCGATCCGCCCACGACCCCGGGCAAGCCGGCGGGCACGAGCCCCTCGGCGGGGACGATCAAGATCAACTGGACGGCATCGACGGACGCCTCACCGCCGATCACCTACACCGTCCGCCGCGACGGGAGTCCGATCGGCACCACGACCTCCACGAGCTACACCGATCCCGAACCTCACCCCGGGGTCTCAGCACACCTACACGGTGGATGCGACCGACAACCTCGGCAACGGCCCGAGCGCGATGAGTCCGGCTTCGGACCCGATCACCGTGAGCTCGGCATCGACGATCTTCTCCGATGACTTCGCCACCGGGGACTTCTCGAACTGGACCGGGGTCACCAGGCTCACGATCGACAACGGCACCGGTGGGGTCGCGCCGCCCAGCGCACGTGGGGCGGTCACGAACCAGTCCGCCTTCGCCTACAAGACGCTCGCCGATACCTACAACTCGATCTGCATGAGCGCGAACGTGAACGCGACGTCGATCGATTCGAACGCACCGACCCTGTTCCGCCTGCGCACCGCGGGCAACGGACCGATCGGGAAGGTCTTCGTGAACTCCAGCGGCGTCCTCTACGCGCGCTCGGACGTGTCCAACGCACAGATCTGGTCCGGCGTCGCCCTGGGCAACGGGTGGCACAACGTCGAGGCCTGCGTCACGGTCGGGACCTCCGGGACCTGGGACCTCTACCGGGACGGGGTCAAGATCGTCGACGCCTGGACGGCCAACACCGGCACGACCCCGGTCGGTCGCGTGGAGATCGGCAACGCCCAGGCGATCACCGCGACGATCAACTTCGACGACGTCGTCGTGGATCAGCCGCAGGTGATCGTCGACACCGATCCGCCAACGACCCCGGGCAAGCCTTCGGGCACGAGCCCCTCGGCGGGGAAGATCACGATCAGCTGGACGGCATCGACGGACGCCTCACCGCCGATCACCTACACCGTCCACCGCGACGGGAGTCCGATCGGTACCACGACCTCCACGAGCTACACCGACATGGGCTTGACGCCAGGCTCCCAGCACACCTACACGGTGGATGCGACCGACAACCTGGGCAACGGCCCGAGCGCGATGAGTCCGGCTTCGGACTCGATCACCGTGAGCTCGGCATCGACGATCTTCTCCGATGACTTCGCCACCGGGGACTTCTCGAACTGGACCGGGGTCACCAGGCTCACGATCGACAATGGCACCGGTGGGGTCGCACCGCCCAGCGCACGTGGGGCGGTCACGAACCAGTCCGCCTTCGCCTACAAGACGCTCGCGAGTACCTACAACTCGGTCTGCATGAGCGTGAACGTGAACGCGACGTCGATCGACCCAAGCGACTCCACGCTGTTCCGCCTGCGCACCGCGGGCAACGGACCGATCGGGAAGGTCTTCGTGAACTCCAGCGGTGTCCTCTACGCGCGCTCGGACGTGTCCAACGCACAGATCTGGTCCGGCGTCGCCCTGGGCAACGGGTGGCACAATGTCGAGGCCTGCGTCACGGTCGGGACCTCCGGGACCTGGGACCTCTACCGGGACGGGGTCAAGATCGTCGACGCCTGGACGGCCAACACCGGCACGACCCCGGTCGGTCGCGTGGATATCGGCAACGCTCAGGCCTACACCGCGACGTTCAACTACGACGACGTCGTCGTGGACCAGTCCCCGGGCTAGATCGACCCCGCCCCCAAGGGAACCAGGAGGATCCAACAGATGACGCGTAGTTCATCCCACCCTCGTCGCGGCCTCGGTGCGCTCGCCGCACTCACGCTCCTCGCGAGCATGACGTTCGCGAACGTGGGTGTCTCACAGGCCGTCAACGTTCCCCAGGACAAGATCGTCAATCCGAACCCGGAGAACTGGACGCCGAACGTCTTGGACGGGGTTATCAACACGATCGTCCAGATCGACAACGAGATCTACGCGGGTGGTCAGTTCACCCAGGTCCAGGCCGCCACCGGCGGCACGATCTACCCCCGTTCGAACCTCTTCGCCTTCAACGCCACGACCGGCGCGATCGACACGAACTTCGCGCCCACGTTCGACAACATCGTGAAAGCTCTGGCCGTGGCCCCCGACGGCGACCTGTTCGTCGGCGGCTACTTCAGCTCGGTGAACGGGGATACCTCCGTCAAGAAGCTCGTGAAGCTGAACCCCGCGAACGGTCAGCGGATCACGGCCTTCAGCGCGAACGCCAACGGGCAGGTCTGGGACATCAAGGTCTCCGGGAACCGCCTCTTCGTGGGCGGACGGTTCACCTCGATCAAGAACGTCGCCCGCGACCGGCTCGCGGCACTGAACGTCACCACGGGGGCGGTGGATCCCAACGTCAGCTTCTCGATCACCGACCCGCACACGTCGGACTCGGTCCCCTGGGTCTACAGCATGGACGTGAGCGCCGACGGCTCGCACCTCGTGATCATCGGCAACTTCATGAAAGTGGATGGACAACCCCGACCCCAGGTGGCGTTGATCGACCTATCCACTCCGACGGCGACGCTGGCGGACTGGGAGACCGATCGGTACATCCCCCCCTGCTTCTCCAACGCCTTCGACACCTACATGCGCGACGTCGACTTCTCCCCGGACGGCTCGTACTTCGTGATCGTGGCCACCGGCGGACCCAACGTGGGGACGCTGTGCGACGCGGCGGTGCGTTGGAACACCGACGCCACCGGCTCGGCGCTCCAACCGGCATGGGTCGACGCGACCGGTGGGGACACGCTGTCCTCCGTCGCGATCACCGGCTCCGTGGTCTACGCGGGTGGGCACCAGCGCTGGATGAACAACTACTACGGGAAGGACTCCGCCGGGCCCGGGTGCGGTCTCTCGCCCCGGGATCGCCGCGCTCGACCCCTCCAACGGCGTCCCGTTCTCCTGGAACCCCACGAAGGATCGCGGCGCGGGCGTCTTCGCGCTGTTCTCCACCGACGACCGGGCTCTGGATGGGCAGCGACACCGATCACGTGGCCGGCGAGACGCATCGCAAGATCGCGTTCTTCCCTCTCGCCGGCGGCGAGACCCCGCCGTCAACGGCCCCCTACACCCTGCCGGGCGACCTCTACGAAGTCCCCCCTCCGCCGGCATCTGGGCCCGTCAACTCATTGGTGCACAGGACCTACGATGGCTCCGCCCTCGGCAGCGCGTCGAGCGTCAGCACTCCGGCCACCGATTGGAGCACCACCCGAGGCATCTTCGCGCTCCAGGGCACGCTCTACAGCGGGTCGACCGACGGCAAGTTCTATGCGAGGTCCTTCGACGGAACTGAGGTGGGACCGGCACAAGCGATCAACCTGAATGGCCTGACGGACTTCCCTGTGCAGAGCCTCACAGGGATGTTCTACGCGGACGGGAAGATCTACTACACGGTCAAGAGCGATACACGGATGTACTACCGGTATTTCTCGCCCGAGAGCCCGATGGTCGGCTCCTATCGCTTCACCGTGGGATCGTTGACCCCGGCCGTCGACTGGAGCTCCGTCCGTGGCATGACCCTGGCGAACGGGAAGATCTACTTCGCTCGAAGCGACGGCAACCTCTACTCGATGGACTTCGCGAACGGGGGTCCCGTCGGCGGCACGGAAACGCTCGTGAGCCCCAAATCCAACGGGTACGACTGGAACTCCAGCGGCCTGTTCGTGTTCCCCGCACATCACCCCTGACGTCGATGCGCCGACAGCCCCCGGCGTGCCCATCGGCTCGAGCCCCAGCGCGGGCACGATCACGATCAACTGGGCGGCCTCGCTGGACGTGTCGCCTCCGATCACGTACCGGCTCTACCGAGATGGCGATCTCAGCAACCCGATAGCAGCGACGACCTCGACGAGCTACACAGACACGGGGCTCGCGCCAGGCTCGCAGCATGTCTACACGGTGGACGCGGTCGACAGGTTCAACAACGGACCGACCCTGGGCCCGAGCTCGGACCCGATCTCGGTGACTTCGGCGGTCTTCTCTGATGACTTCACCGCCGGGGACTTCTCGAACTGGACCGGGGTCACGAGACTCACGATCGACAGCGCCTCGGGTGGGGTGGCACCGCCCAGCGCGGGGGCGCAGACGACGGCGCAGAGCGCCTTCGCGTACAAGAACCTCGCCTCCACGTACGGTGCGCTCTGCATGAGCGCGAACGTGAGCGTCTCCACGCTCGACCCCTCTTCGACGACGCTGCTCCGCCTGCGGACCGCGTCCAATGGGCCGATCGCGAGGGTCTTCGTGAACTCCAGCGGAGTCCTCTACGTGCGTTCGGATGCCGGGCTCCCAGATCTACTCGGGCGTGGCCCTCGGCACCGGGTGGCACAACGTCGAGGTCTGCGGCACGGTCGGGACCTCCGGGACCTGGGACCTCTACCGTGACGGGACCAAGATCGTGGACGCCTGGGTGGCCAACACCGGCACCGCCCCTATCGGCCGTGTGGAGATCGGTAACGCCCAAGCGGTCACATCGACGCTCAACTTCGACGACGTCCTTGTCGACCAGACATCAGGTTGAGCAGACGAGCGAACCCAGCCGCCGATCGCACAGGGGCCAGAGCCATGACGTTCGAACGGGAAGCCACCGTCCGGCGAGTTCGGGCAGCCCTCAGGGAGCCCGTGTGGAGCGTCAGTCGGACGGTCCTCAGCCCGACCGCGTCGATGCGGACGCTCCCCGACTACCTCCTGATCGGATGTCAGCGATGCGGCACGACGAGCTTGCAGGACGTCTTGTCCCAGCATCCTTCGGTGAAGTCCGCCCGGCTCATGAAGGGCGTTCACTACTTCGACACCGACTACGGACACGATCTCGACTGGTACCGCTCGTACTTCCCGACGGACGCGTATCGTCGCTGGCATGAGGCGCGCTCGGGTTCACCTCTGGTGGTCGGCGAGTGCAGCCCGTACTACGTCTTTCACCCGCTTGCCCTCGGGCGGATCGCCAAGGATCTCCCGAACGTGAAGTTGATCGTTCTCTTCCGCGATCCCGTGGAACGCGCCATCTCTCATCACAAGCACGAGGTGCGGCGGGGTAACGAATCCCTGGGATTGCGTGAAGCGCTCGACGCCGAGCCGAGCCGGCTGGACGGTGAGGCGGAGAAGATCGTGGCGGAGGCCCCCAACTACAACAGCTACCCGCACCAGACGTATTCGTACGCCGCGCGAGGTCGCTACGCAGACCAGTTCCGCACCTTGAAGAGCCTGGTGCCGGACGATCGGTTCCTGGTCCGTATCGAGCGAAGACTTCTTCTCCGCACCCGACGTGACGTTCCAGAGCGTCCTGAGCTTCCTCGGGCTCCCGGAGTGGAGGCCGGCTCGATTCCCTCACGACAACGCGACGCGGGACACCTCGGTCCCGGATGACATCAGACGCCGCCTGGCGGTGGAGTTCGCCGGATCCAACGAGGAGCTGTTCGAGATGCTCGGCCGACGGTTCGACTGGCAGGAGCCTAGGCAGGCATGGTGCACCCGGAGTCGGGCGCAACCACTTCCGGTCGCGTTCCGTCTCAGTTTGGGGTCGATCCACCACGATGTCGTCGACGTTGAGCGTGGCCGAGGTCGCCTGGGCGTTGCCGATCTCCACACGACCGATAGGGGCGGTGCCGGTGTTGGCCACCCAGGCGTCCACGATCTTGGTCCCGTCACGGTAGAGGTCCCAGGTCCCGGAGGTCCCGACCGTGCCGCAGACCTCGACGTTGTGCCACCCGGTGCCGAGGGCCACGCCTGAGTAGATCTGGGAGCCCGAGGTGTCCGAACGGACGTAGAGGATGCCCCTGGCGTTGGCGTAGACCCTGGCGAGCGCTCCGTTGGAGGCGCTGCGCAACCGGAAGAGCACGGTCGCGCTCGGGTCGAGGGAGGCGACGTTCACGTTCGCGCTCATGCAGAGCGTGGACAAGGGGGTGGAGAGGTTCTCGTAGGCGAAGGCGGACTGGTTCGTCACCGCCCCACGCGCGCTGGGCGGTGCCACCCCACCGGTGCCGTTGTCGATCGTGAGCCTCGTGACCCCGCTCCAGTGCGAGAAGCCCCCACTGGAGAAGTCATCGGAGAAGACCGCGGAGCTCGAGGCCACCGTGATCGGATCCGAGACCGGGCTCATCTGGCTCGGGCCGTTGCCCAGGCTATCGGTCGCAGCCACCGTGTAGGTGTGCTGGGAGCCCGGGGTGAGGTTGGGATCGGTGAAGCTCGTGGAGTTCGTGGTCCCGGCGAGGTTCCCGTCACGGTAGACCGAGTAGGTGATCGGGGGTGAGGCATCGGTGGATCCCGCCCAGCCGATCGTGATCTGCCCGACCGAGGGGCTCGCATGCCCGCCGGCTTGCCCGGGGTGGTGGGGGGGTCGGTGTCGGGGACCACGTTGGCCACCGTGATCGGATCCGAGACCGGGCTCATCTGGCTCGGGCCGTTGCCCAGGCTATCGGTCGCAGCCACCGTGTAGGTGTGCTGGGAGCCCGGGGTGAGGTTGGGATCGGTGAAGCTCGGTGGAATTAGTGGTCCCGGCGAGGTTCCCGTCACGGTAGACCGAGTAGGTGATCGGGGGTGAGGCGTCGGTGGATCCCGCCCAGCCGACGTGATCTGCCCGACCGAGGGGCTCGTGCCCGCCGGCTTGCCCGGGGTGGTGGGGGAGGATGGTGTCGGGGGTCGTGTTGGGCTGCCCCACCACGACG
>CAWCMT010000011.1:0-9812 GCA_963796725.1 uncultured Actinomycetes bacterium | reverse complement strand
CGAGGCAGTAGCCGCGTTGCGCTCATCCGAAGGCTTCTCCGACTAGGCCGTTCACCCCGACAGGAGGATGCGGTTCGACGGGAAGCGTGGTGTGATGCCTCGCGGTTCGGGCGGGGGGAGTTGCGGTGGCGCAGGCGCAGTCAAAGCTCGAGAAGCGGAAGTTCAGGCTGCCGTTGTTCCAGGGCATCCTGCCGGTCGAGCGATCGAAGATCCCGAACGATGTGCTCGCAGGCTTGACGCTGGCCGCGCTCGGATCCCCGAGGTGATGGGCTACGCGGGATCGCCGGGATGCCGGTGGTCACGGGGCTCTACACGATCCTGATCCCGATCGCGGTGTTCGCGCTGGTCGGGCTCGTCGCGCCACCTCGTCGTGGGCGCGGACTCGGCCACCGCTGCGATCCTCGCCGCGGGGCTCGCAGGGCTGGCGCCGGTGGGGTCGCCGCAGTACATCGCCCTGGCCGGGATGGTCGCGGTCCTCACGGGCGGCGTTGGTCATCGCACGACTCATCCGGCTGGGGTTCCTCGCCGACTTCCTGTCGCGCAGCGTGCTGATCGGCTTCCTGACCGGGGTCGGCATCCAGGTCGCGATGGGGCAGGTCGCGGGGATGCTCGGCGTGCCGAGCGGCTCGGGCGGCACGTCGAGAAGTTCTTCGGGACCCTGGAGCACATCGGTGACACCAACGGCGCCACCTTGTCGTGTCGCTCAGCGTGCTCGTCGTGATCCTGGGGCGAAGCGGATCGACAAGCGGATCCCCGGTGCGCTCATCGCCGTCATCGGAGCCATCGTGGTCAGTTGGCACTGGACCTCGCGGCCCATGGCGTCGCGACGCTCGGGAAGGTGCCGGGGGGGCTGCCGTCCTTCGGCATCCCGACCTCCAGTGGTCGGACTGTCGACCCTCGCTGCCGACCGGCGCCTCGTCCTGGTGGTCCTGGCGCAGAGCGCGGCGACATCCCGCGCCTACGCCGCGAAGTACGGGAGGAGTTCTCGGAGAACGTCGACCTGGTCGGGCTGGCGTTCGCGAACGCTCGCGGCGGGCCTGTGCGGCACGTTCGTGGTCAACGGGAGCCCCACCAAGACCCAGATGGTCGACGGCGCGGGGTACGACAGATCTCGCAGATCACGACGGCCGTGATGGTGCTCATCGTGCTGCTCTTCCTCACCGTACCGCTGCAGTACATGCCCGAGACCGTGCTCTCGACGATCGTCTTCCTGATCGGTGTGAGCTGATCGACCAGGGCGATGCGGAAGTTCCTCCTTTGGCGCGCCGAGAGTGCATCGTGGCGGCCGCCGGCCGGACGCGTGGTGGTCACCGTGGGGTGGAGCCGGGGATCCTGTCGGCGGTCGTCCTCAGTGCTCGATCATCTACGCCGCAGCTACCACCCGCGCGACACGGTGCTCGTCCGGACCGCAACGGCACGCTCCACGGTGTCGCGGTCAGCGGACCCGAGCGACGAGCCCCCCGACCTGGAGCCGGGGCTCGTCGTCTATCGGTTCGGCGCCAACCTCTACTACGCGAACGCGAACCGACTGACCTCGAGCCGCGGGCGTCATTGGGAGGTCGGGGGGGGCGCCCTCGTGGGTGTGCCTCGAGGCCGCGGGTATCGGGGACGTCGACTTCTCCGGGGGCGACACGACATCGATCTGTCTCGGCATGCGGTGACCAGGGTACGAAGCTGGTGTTGGCCGACATGCGCGAGGACGTCCGGGCCGAGCTGGATCGCTACGGTGTCACCGACGCGCTCGGCGGCGACGCCTACTTCGAAACGGTGGGGGACGTGGTCGAGGCGTTCGCGGCCGCCCGCGCCGGATGTACGGGCGCACCGGACCAACTAGGTCCGCCCGGTGAGGCCGGGCGGCGGCGACGCCTTCTCTCTATCGTCTTATCGTGGAGCTGGCCACCCGGCCGCCGGCGTCAGAGTCGGCCGCCACGAGCCGGGAGGGGAGGAGCGACATGGCTGACCTGATCGCGATCGGGTACGACGACACGACCACCGCCCTCCAGGCGATGGAGGAGGCGGAGCGGCTGCCGGCGATCTCATCATCCAGGCGGACGCGGTGGCGGCGATAATCCGCAGCGACGACGGCAAGTTCAAGACCGTCACGAACCAGCACGCCGTTGGCGGCGGGGACCGTCGGGGGGATGTTCTGGGGACTGCTCTTCGGCTTCCTTTTCTTCGTGCCGTTCCTCGGCATGGCTGTCGGCGCCGGGATGGGCGCGATGATGGGCAAGACGGGAAAATCCGGATGAACCGGGCTTCCAGGACCAGGTCCGCGACATGCTGCAGCCGGGCTCCTCGGCGCTGTTCATCGTGTTCGAGAAAGTCACGCCGACAAGGCGCTCGACGCCCTGTCGAAGTTCGGCGGCACGGTCCTGAAGACCTCGCTCTCCGACGACGCCACCGCCGAGATCAACAAGGAACTGCACGGCGAGCCCGCCGCGTCAGATGGAGCGGCCCGGACGGGAAGTGAGGCGACATGGGATTGCGTCGACGTCGTCCGGTGCTGCGCACCGCGGCGGTCGTCGGCGGGGGCGCCGCCCTCTACCACGCCGGGAAGAACACCCCCGCGAACGCGTACCACGAGGCGGCGCAGGACGCCGCGATCGACCAGACCGCCCAGCAGCAGGCGGCCCCGCCGCCCCCGCCTCCTTCCCCGCGCCCGCGGCGGGCGGGATGTCACCTGGGGCGATCGACGAGCTGAAGCAGATGGCTGAGCTCCACGACCAGGGGGTCCTCACCGACGAGGAGTTCGCAGCGCAGAAGGCCAAGATCCTGGGCAGCTAAGCCCTCAGGCGAAGGAGGGTATAGTCGATGGAAGAGTTGGACCGGTGCAGATCTGGTGGTCGGCTTCACGAGACCAATTTCCAGGGTCAGGTGTTGGATGAGCTCAAGCGCCTCACCGACGCGGGCATCGTCCGTCTCGTGGACCTCGCGGTGGTGTCCAAGGACGACGACGGCGACATCCCGGCCGTGGAGGTCTCGGGGTTGTCCGCGAGGAGTCGGTGGAGCTCGGGGCGCTCGCGGGCGCGATGATCCGCTGGGCATGGACGGCGAGGAGGGCATGGAGGCCGGCGCGATCGCCGGTGCCGAGGCCGCAGAGGAAGGGTTCATCGGGGAGGAAGAGGTCTGGTCGATCGCCGACGCGATCCCGGAAGGCACGACGGCAGCGGTCGCCCTGATTGAGCACCTGGGGGATCGCGCTCCGTGACGCGATCCGCAGCGCCGGCGGGTTGGCGCTCGCCGACAGCTCGATCCACCCGGAGGACCTCGTCGCGTTCGGCGCGGCGATCGCGGAGGTAGCCGAACGAAGGCTGAGGTCGAGGCCATCACCCAGTCACGCCGGAGGGGCGGCCGCAGGCCGCCCCTCCCGTGGCGTCAGCTGACCTGGGGCTGCCGGCCTTCCCGCGCCGGCAGCGACAACCACGCGGCTTACGAAGAACCCGACGGCACCCAGGAACGTGCCCAGGTTCGCCACGGGCAGGTTCCGTACCTGACCTTCGGCGTTGATGAAGGCCGCCATCGCGGAGATCTGGAACGCCACGGACCCCGTGAGGTTCAGTGCGGCGATCCACCATAGGGTCGTCCAACGGCTGCCCGACGGCTGGACCCGATGGACGGCGTGGAACGCCAGGAGGCTCGCGATCATGAACGCGATCGAGCCCCACATGTCCGGCGCCCAGACGCAGCCGCTGCTGCTGCGGCGTCTCCAGACGGGAGATCAGCGCGCTGAACGTGCTGACGTTGAAGAGCAGCGTACCGACGGATTGCACCGCCGCGGCCCACCAATCGATCGAGCTGAGCTCGAGCCCCCACGCGACGCCAGGGGCGTCCCGGCTCGGCGTTGAGGCTGAGGGCGATCTGTAGGTAGCCGGCATAGGTGAAGAAGAGCGACCCGATGAAGAACGTCACCCCGTCGACGCGCGGGTCCACGTTGTGGGCGTAGGGGGGGAACACGCCCAGCGCGAACAGGAACGATCCCGCGATGAAGCCGAGGGCCGTCCAACACGTGGCCGGCGCCAGTCGCTCCTCGGTCGACACGCTCATCGGCTAGGTGTGGCTGAAGCCCGGCTTCGCCGGCTTCCGCGGGGGGTTCGGCCAGGAGCTCCGTGGCGGCCTTGAGTGCCTCGATCAGGGCGTCGGCGAGGTCGTAGCTGAAGCCCTCGCGCACGACCACGCGCATCACGGCCACGTCGGTGGCGTCGTCGGGCATCGTGTAAGCGGGCACCTGCCAGCCGTCGATCCGCAGCCGGTCGGAGACGTCGAAGACGGTGTAGGGCGCGCCGTCCTTCAACGTGAAGGCGAACACCGGGATCGCGCGTGCCGTCGCTGACGAGCTCGAATGGACCCATCTCGGCGATCCGGCCGACACGTGGCACGGCGCAGTCGCGACAGGCCTCCATGACGCCTGTAGCCGGTGCGGCCGAGCCGGAGGAAGTTGTAGTACTGGCCCACCATCTGGTTGCCGGGGCGCGAGAAGTTCAGGTGAACGTGGGCATGTCACCACCCAGGTAGTTCACGTGGAAGACCAGGTCCTCGGGAAGGTCCTCGACGTCGCGCCAGACCACGAAGCCGATCGCCCGGGTAGACGAGCCCGTACTTGTGACCCGAGACGTTGATCGACTTCACCATGGGCAAGCGGAAGTCCCATTCCAGGTCGGGGTGGAGGAACGGCGCCACGAATCCACCGCTGGCGGCATCGACGTGGACCGGCACGTCGAAGCCGCTCGCGGCGTTGCTGGCCACGACGGCGTCGTGGATCTCCTTGATCGGCTCGAACTCGCCGGTGTAGGTGGTGCCCAGGATGGCGACCACGCCGATCGTGTTCTCGTCGATGCGCTCGACCGCCTCTTCGGGCGAGATCACGTAGCGCCCGCGTCTGCACCGGGACGTAGCGCGCCTCTACGTCCCAGTAGCGGCAGAACTTCTCCCACACCACCTGGACGTTCGAGCCGAGGATCAGGTTCGGCGTTGTCGGTCCTGCCGGCCGCCTCGCGGCGCGGGCGCCAGCGCCACTTCATCGCGAGGCCGGCGAGCATGACCGCCTCGCTGGAGCCGATCGTGGACGCGCCGATGGCGTCGCCATCCTCCGGCGCGTTGAAGAGGTGGGCCACCATGTTCACGCAGCGCCGCTCGATCTCGGCGGTCTGCGGGTACTCGTCCTTGTCGATCATGTTCTTGTCGAACGCCTCGGCCATCAGCTTGCTCGGCCTCGGGCTCCATCCAGGTGGTGACGAAGGTGGCGAGGTTCAGCCGGGAGCTGCCGTCGAGCAGGAGCTCGTCGTGGATCAGCCGGTACACGGCCTCTGGCTCCGAGCCGTGCTGAGGGCATCTCGAACTTGGGGATCGGCTCCAGGTCCAGCCGCTGGGTATAGGCGGGGGCGATCGCAGCGTCGGCGTCTTCCCGTTCAACGCGCTTGTGGACCATAGCTGACTCCTTCGTGAGAGGGCGGCCTCGCGATGCTAGCTCAGGGCGGCGTTTCGAGCGCAGACTACCTGGGCCGCACGCCTCGACGGCCATCGAACGTTCACCCTAGACTCGTCGCGGCATGGGCTCCGGTCGGAACGTCCGACGAGCCAAGGGGCACCAGGGGGGATGCATGGCAGAGGCCGCAACGCGCACGAACGGCTCCGCGGGAGACGCCGCGACCGCACCCGACCGCGCACCGTTGGTCTTGCTCGCGCTGATCCTGGTCGCCGCGGTCGCCAACCTGAACCTCGCGGTGGCCAACGTCGCCCTCCCGTCGATCGGCGCGGCCTTCGACGCTTCGCAGACCACGCTCGACCTGGTCGCCGTCGGCTACTCGCTCGGCCTGGCCGCCTCGGTGCTGTACCTGGGCGCGCTGGGCGACCGCTACGGGCGCAAGCTGATGCTCGTCCTCGGTGTCGCGCTGTCGGTCCCGGCGTGCCTGCTCGCCGCCTACGCGCCGACGACGGCGTCCTCATCGTGGCGCGCATCCTGGGCGGCGTCTCGGCCGGGCATGGCCTACCCGACCACGCTCGCGCTCATCACCGCACTGTGGTCCGGGCCCGGGCCGAACCCGCTCGATCGCGCTGTGGTCGGGCATCGGCGGCGCCATCTCCGCGCTCGGCCCGCTCGTGGCGGGAGCGCTGCTGGAGCCCTACTGGTGGGGTTCGGTGTTCCTGGTCACGCTGCCGCTCGCGGTGGTGGCCCTGGTGCTGGCTCTGGCGTTCGTCCCCGCTCACGTGAACGAGGCCAGCGACCCCGTCGACAACCTCGGCGGCATCCTCTCGGTGGTCCTCGTCGGCGGCGCTCGTGCTGGCGATCAACTTCGCGCCCGTCCCGGGCAAGGGCGCGATCGCTCTGGGGCTCGCCGCGATCGCCCTTGCCGCCGGGGTGGCCTTCGTATCCGTCAGCGGCGGGCCAGCGAACCCGCTGTACGACCTCCAGGTGGCGGCCCGCGCAGGATCTTCTGGGTGGCCGCCTCGCCGGGATCATCGTGTTCGGATCGCTGATGGGCGCGATGTTCATCGGCCAGCAGTTCCTGCAGAACGTGCTCGGCTACTCCACCCTGGACGCGGGCCTCGCTATCCTGCCCGCCGCCGCCTCATGGTGCTGGTCGCCCCGCGGTCGGCCAAGCTCGTCGATGCCCGCGGGTGCTCGGTTCACGCTGCTCATCGGCTATGTCTTCTGCCTCCTCGGTTTCCTGATGATGCTGCTGTTGTGGAAGGAGGGCGCCGCCTACTGGGAGGTGGGGCTCGGCTACGCATTCGTGGGCGCGGGGGTCGGTTTCGCCGGCACCCCCGCCTCCCACTCGCTCACGGGCTCGGTGCCCGTGTCCCCGGGCCGGGCATGGCGTCGGGCACCGCGGATCTCCAGCGCGACCTGGGAGGCGCCATCATGCAGTCGATCCTCGGTGCGCTCCTTACCGCCGGTTACGCCGCCGCGGTGAGCGCCGCGATCGCAGTGCGCCTGCCAACGGGCAGCGCAGTCACCGACAGCGTGCAGATCGAGCTGACGAAGTCCTTCTCGAGCGCCGCGATCGACCGCGTCAGCAGTACCCGCAGTACTCGAAGCAGATCATCGCCGGGGCGAAGTCGTCGTTCCTGTCGGGCGCCGACTGGGCCTACGTCGCGGGCATCGTCGCGATCCTGCTCGGCGCCGCCGTCGTGTTCTTCCTCTTCCCGACGAAGGGTGCCGAGGAGCACCTCTTGGCGAGGTACCACTCGGAGGACACGGCTGAGGCGGCGTGACGGGGCATGGAGCGGATCAGATGTACGCGTGTCGGCGCATCCAGCGCATCGCGAACCCGCCCCAGATGGGCGGAAGATAGTAGGTGACCAGTCGGAACGCCATCGCCGCCGAGAGGGCGGCCGTGTGGGGCACGCCCAGGGCGACCAGGCCGGCGGTGTAGCCGGCCTCCGCGACCCCCATGCCTCCGGGGACCGGCATGAAGCCCGCGAAGAGGCTCACCAGGGTGTTCACGAGGATCAGGTTCGCGAACGATTCCTGGTATCCGAACGCGTGAAGGCACATCCCCAGGATGCCGGCGTAGAGCACCTGCGCCGTCAGGTTCCCGATGAAGATCATCCCCAGCTTCGACGGCGTGCGGAGCACGCGGAGGGCGGCGACGCCCTCGGCCAGATGTGCCCGGGCGGCCCCGCGTGCCCTCCGTACCATGGCGCGGAGCTTGGGCACCGCGACGGCGAGCACCACCGCGATCGCCAGAACCACCACGCCGATGGTCAGATACTTGCCGGTGAACGTGAGCCCGGACGAGTCGCCTGAGCCCAGGCTCGACAACGAGAGCGTCGAGAGACCCGACAGGGTGACCGTGAGGATCACGATCATCTGGATCACGAACCCACAGACGCTGTCGATCACCCCGATCGCGAGCGCCCCGGCGCCGGGCACGCCGAACTTCTCGAAGAACCGGACCTCCAGCGCCACGCGCGCGGCGGAACTGGGCACCGCGAGTGCCACGAAGGCGACCCCGTACTGCAGCATGACGACGGGCCCGAAACGAACCGGGCGGATCGAGGCACCCATGGTCGAGACCGCCTGCGCCACCCCGACCACGGGCACCACGGCCAACGCCCCTACGAGCCAGGTGGTATCGGCCGATCGGAACTCATCGACGATGCTCTGCAGACCCACGTCCGCGATCGCCGATATCAGGGCGTAGGCAACCAGCCCGAGGATCACCACCGTGAGGATCGAGCCCACCGTCACGCGACGGAGTTGCTCGAGTGGAGGAGGCTCGGTGCCTGCCGCATCCGCCGCGGCGTCCCGGAGGTCGTCGATCTTCCAGTCGCGGGTCCTGATCTCATGACGCTCGGCGCGATCGACCACGGCGGGCTGGAGGTAGGGCAGGAGTCCGTTGAGCCCGTCGGGTCCGATCACCGAGCGCGCCGCCGCCAGCGCGCGCTCGCGGGCCGTGAGCAGCGCCGTCGTCACGAGGAGCCGAGCCCGGTCCGCCTGGAGGTCAGCAGCGGTCGCGGGCACGGTGGCGTCGCCGAAGTCGGCCAGGGCCGGCGTGCCGTCGGGTCGAACGGCGATCCTGGTCGCGTCCACGGCCCCATGGGCGATCCCCATGCCGTTCATGGTTTCGAGGTTCTCCCAGCAACGTCGAAGCAGGTCGTCGTCGAGCTCATCGTCCGGAAGCTCGACGAGACGCCGGCTCTCTTGCGTATCGACCGCGAGGACGGCGTCCCGGCCCTGCGCCATCCCGGCCGCGACGACGGGGAGGACGGCGACGCCTCCCCGTTCCGCCAACATCGTCACGAACGCCTCGTGTTCGACCCGTCGTGCTCTTCCGCCCAGGTTGGGCGTCTGCCCCTTGTTCCACAGGGATGTCCAGAGCGAAGCGACGAACTGGCCCTCCAAGGCATCTCGACCGTGGATCTTGACCAGGAGAGGGGTCCCTCCGCTCCCCGTCGCCAGTGCCAGGGCTTCCCCTGAGGGCTCGAGCGGGGCGGGCCGAACATCCGACGCGTCGACGCCGAGTTCCGCGAGCGCCGCCGCGATCTGGCTGGCGGAGGGCCGGCCTCCCGGCGACCCGAGGAGCAGGTGGACCAGCGCTCCCGTGGCGACGCCTGCGGCCAGCCCCGCCGCCACGCCGACCGGAAGAGCGATCCCGAGGGCGACACTCGCCAGGGTCCCTGCGGCGACGATCCACCGCCCGAGGTAGCGGAGCGGGCGCGAGAGATGCGGTGAGGCGGTAACGATGATGCTCGTGGCGAGGGCGAGCCGGACAGCCGGGTAGATAGCGGGGGGGGTGGTGGCGGTGACGCCATGGAGGATGTCAGAGAACGTCGTGCCCGACGCGAGCCCAGCGAGCGCCGCACACCGAAGCCGATGATCGCGGCGAGGATCTCGCTCACGACGAGACGCCTGCGCGCGTGGGCAACGAGCGAGAGGATCGCGATCAGCAGGGCCCACAGCATGAGCGCGTCATAGGCGATCTCCCATGCCCAACCGAACAGCCCGGGCAACGCCTTCACGAAGGACTCCACGGCCGAGTCGATCGCTCCGGGGCCTGGAGCCGGCCCGAGCAGGACGAACAGCCCGATCAGCGCGAGGACGAGCAGGACAGCGTCGCTAGGACGGCGGGCGAGGACCGCGTCGCTCTCGGACGAGAAGATGCGGACGTCGGCCGAACGGAGGGTACGTGGATCGAGTCGTCCCAGGAGCGTTCCACGTGCGTGGTCCAGATCCCCCGGCTCTGTGGCTGTGTCGCGCGCCCCCATGCTCACCCCCGCGGTTCGGGCGAGGGTACCCGGTCACGGGTTGGCGGTCCACGATGCGCGTCGTCGACCGACGTGCCGGCGGGGTCAGGCGTCGGCTGACTCAG
>CAWCMT010000010.1:0-94865 GCA_963796725.1 uncultured Actinomycetes bacterium | reverse complement strand
CATGAGCGGCTACGACCTCCACACCCACAGCACGTGCTCGGACGGCACGAACACCGTCACGCAGAACGTGGCGCTGGCGCTGGAGCGCGGGCTGGACGGTCTGGGGATCACCGACCACGACACCACCGAGGGGCTGGACGAGGCGTTCGCCGCCGCCGAGGGCAACCGGCCTGGAGATCGTGCCGGGGATCGAGTTCTCGGCCGAGTACCAGGGTGCCAGCCTCCACGTCCTCGCCTACTGGATCGACCCCGCGAACGAAGAGCTCCAGGCCGAGCTGCAGCGCCTCACCGACACCCGGTTCCGCCGCGGCGAGATGATGGTCGAGAAGCTCCAGGAGCTGGGCTACGACATCTCCTTCGAGCGGGTCCAGGAGATCGCGGGCGGGGGCCTGATCGCGCGGCCCCACGTGGCCACCGCGATGGTGGAGGCCGGCATCGTCCCCACCGAGAAGGAGGCCTTCGAGCGCTACATCAGCGACGACGGCATCGCCTACGTCCCGAAGCACGCGCTGGACCCGGTGGCCTCCGTGGCGCTGATCGCGGGCGCCGGGGGCATCTGCGTCCTGGCGCACCCGGGCATGTGGAAGGGGCAGGGCTCGGTCCCCGACGTGCTGATCGAGGAGATGACCGAGGCCGGGCATGGCGGGCCTGGAGGTCGACCATCCCGACCACGACGCCTCGCAACGGGAGTACTACCGGGCGCTGGCCGAGCGGCTGGACCTGGTCTGGACCGGCGCCAGCGACTGCCACGGCGAGCGCTACGGCTACCGGATGGGCTGCGACACCACCGACGCGGAGCGCTTCGCCGAGCTGAAGCGCCGCGCCGGCCGCTGACCCGGGCGCCCGTGTCAGTAGCGTGATGTATGTTGGCGATGTATGTTGGTCGACGTGAAGCGCACGCAGATCTACCTGGATGAACGCCAGGCTCGAGAGCTGGCGAAGCGTGCCGCCGCGCGGCATACCACCAAGTCCGAGCTGATCCGCGAGGCGCTCGACGCCTACCTCGCTGAGGGCGAGGGCGACGCAGAGGTTCTGCAGCGGTTCCGCGACGCCGTCGATGCGGTCGCGGGCATCGCCCCCTACCTCCCAGATGGCGCGACCTACACCGGCACCTCGCGTGCGGGCGATGTTCGACGCCAGGACGAACTGCGGGAGCGATCGCGCGGATGAGCGTGGTGCTGGACACCACGGTGCTGGTCGACGTCCTCAGGGGAGATGCCGCGCGGCCATCGGATATCTGCTAGCACGCTCGAACGTCCACCCTCATGCTCCGAGGTCTCACGCGTCGAGATCATCCGAGGGTTGCGGTCCCGCGAGCGACCCTTCGCCGACCGGCTCTTCGCAGAACTCGAGTGGTGGCCGGTCGACGAGGTGGTTGCGCGTACGGCGGGGGAGTTGGGCAGAGCTCTCCGAGCCAGCCACCGCAACGTCGGTGCGGCGGACCTCATCGTGGCCGCCACGGCCAAGCTGCTCGAGCGGCCGCTGGCCACCGCGAACGTCAAGCACTACCCGATGTTCCCCCGGCTCAAGCCCCCGTACTGAGCGGGGTCGGCCAACTACCATCCTCGCCTGTGACGATCGAACGCCTGAACGACCCGGCGGACCCTCGCCTCCGTGACTTCACCCATCTGCGCGACGTGGAGCTGCGCACCAAGGTTGAGGAGGCCGAGGGCCTGTTCATCGCGGAGGGGGAGAAGACGATCCGGCGTGCGGCCGAGGCCGGGTACGAGCCCCGAGCGTTCCTGCTGACCGAGGCCTGGCTGGCCTCGATCGACGACGTCGTCGCCGCGACCGACGCGCCCGTCTACGTGGTGCCCGATGACGTCCTGGATGCCACGACCGGCTACCCGGTGCACCGCGGCGCGCTGGCCTCGATGCACCGCCGGCCCCTGCCGCCACTCGAGGAGGTGCTGGCCGGCGCCCGCCGCGTGGCAGCCCTGGAGGACGTGAGCGATCACACGAACCTGGGCGCGATCTTCCGCAGCGCCGCCGCCCTGGGTGTGGACGCCGTGGTCCTGACGCCGCGCGCCGCCGATCCGCTCTACCGCCGTGCGGTCCGCACCTCGATGGGCGCCGTCTTCGCCGTCCCGTGGACGCGGATCCCGTGGTTCGAGGGTCCGGACCTGCTCCGCGACGCGGGCCTCACGCTGCTGGCGCTGACGCCGGCCCCGGAGGCCGAGGACCTCCGTGACCTCGACCCCGAGGCGACCCCGCGTGCCGCCCTCGCGATCGGGAACGAGGGCGACGGTCTCTCCGAGCGATGGCTCAGCGCCGCCGACCTCCGCGTCCGCATCCCGATGCACGGCGGCATCGACTCCCTGAACGCGGCCGCGGCCGCGGCGGTCGCCTTCTTCGCGCTGGCAGCCCCGACCGGGCCGGTAGGCTCGGACCGTGACCCTGGAGATGGTCTTCTTCGACATCGGCGGCGTGATGTACGACGACACCGTCTACGCGCGCTCCTGGCAGCGTGCCCTGCGCGAGCTGGGCGCGGAGTTCACCGACGCCGAGTTCGAGGCCGAGTACGTGGCCGCGCGCGCCGCCCAGTCCGAGTCCTTCCGGCGCCGCCTCACGCGCACGTTCCTGGGTCCCGACGTCGACCTGGCCGAGGTGGAGGCCCACGCCGCGAAGTACTGGGCCTACCCGGCCACCGCGCTCTACCCCGACGTGATCCCGTGCCTGGAGGCCCTCGAGGGCCGCTTCCGCCTGGGGGTGATCGCGAACCAGCCGACGTCGGTCCGCGCCGCGATGGACCGCGACGGCCTCTCGCGGTTCTTCGAGGTCTGGGGCGTCAGCGACGACCTGGGCCTGCAGAAGCCCGACCCCAAGCTCTTCTCCCACGTCCTGTACACCGCGGGCGTCTCGCCGGCGCGCACCGTGATGCTGGGCGACCGCCTGGACTACGACGTCCGCCCGGCGCTCACCGCCGGGATGCACGCGATCTGGGTCCTGCGCGGCGAGGCGCCCGACGAGCCCACGCCCGAGCAGCTGTCCGAGCCCGACGCGCACCGTGAAGACACTGGCGGAGGTTCCCGCCATGCTTGCCTCATGGATACCCAGCCGAAGCGCATCCTGATCGTGGGCGCCGGCTTCGCCGGCCTCTACGCCGCCATGCACATGAAGCCGCTGGCCAAGGCCGGCCACCGCATCACCGTGGTCAACGACAGAGAACTTCATGCAGTACCAGCCGTTCCTGCCGGAGGTCGCCTCGGGCACGATCGACCCGCGGGCCACCGTGGTGCCGCTGCGGTCCGCGCTGAAGCACGCCCACGTGGTGGTGGGGGAGGTCACCTCGATCGACCTGGAGGACCACAAGGTCCACGCCACGATCCCCGACGGCCTGGACCTGGAGCTGGCCTACGACATCCTGGTGGTCGCCGGCGGCTCGTGGTCACGCGTGCTGCCCGTGCCCGGGCTGGCCGAGCACGGGATCGGCTTCAAGACCGTGCAGGAGGCGATCTACCTGCGCAACCACGTGCTCTCCCGCCTGGACCTGGCCGCGGAGACCCCCGACCCGGAGCGCCGCCGCGCCGCGCTCACGTTCGTCTTCGTGGGCGCCGGCTACGCCGGCGTGGAGGCGCTGGGCGAGCTGGAGGACCTGGCGCGCGACGCGCTGAAGGACTACCCGTCGATCGACGTGGAGGACATGCGGTGGGTGCTGGTGGAGGGCGAGGGGCAGATCCTGCCGGAGCTCCCGCCCGACCTGGCGCGGTACGCGCAGCGCCGCCTCGAGGCGCGCGGCATCGAGATCCGCCTGGGCGTGCACCTGACCTCGGCGGAAGACGGCGTGATGACGCTGGCCGACGGCACCTCCTTCCCCGCCGAGACCCTGGTGTGGACCGCGGGGGTGAAGCCGGCGCCGCTGGCCGCCGAGAGCGGACTGCCGCTGGACGAACGCGGGCGGATCCCGGTGGACGTCGACCTCCGCGTGAAGGGCGTGGAGGACGTCTGGGCCGCAGGGGACATCGCGGCGGTGCCCGACGTCACCACCGGCGGCCTCTGCCCGCCCACCGCCCAGCACGCGATGCGCCAGGGCAAACGCCTGGGCCAGAACGTCACGGCGCAGCTGAGCGGCGGCTCGCTCCGCCCGTTCATCTGGAAGAACGTGGGCGGCGTCTGCTCGCTGGGGCGCTACAAGGGCGTGGCCGACGTCTTCGGGATCAAGGTCAGGGGCTTCTGGGGTTGGGTCCTGCACCGCTCCTACCACCTGTACGCGATGCCCACGATCGGGCGGCGGGTCCGGATCGCGATCGACTGGACGATCGCGCTGCTGTTCCCGCGCGACATCACGCAGCTGGGCGGGTTCCAGCGCCCCAGGGAGCCGTTCGAGCGCGCCGCGGCACCGCCGAAGGAGCCGAAGGCGAAGCCGAAGGAGAAGGAGCCGGGTAGCTAGGCGCCCTTGCGGCGCTGCTTCTGGAGGTCGCTGGCGGCCTGCAGGGCCTTGTGGCTGCGCTCGATGTCGGGCATCTCGTGGCCTCCGGAGAGCTCCTCGGCCGCCCACTTCGTGAGGTCGCGGATCGAGACGATCCCCACCACGCGGCCGCGGTCCACCACCGGCAGGTGGCGGATGTTGCGGCTCACCATGTGCTCGGCGGCGTCGCCCAGGTCCACCTTCGGCCCGATCGTCTCCAGGTCCCGCCGGGTCATGCCGTGGACGACCTTCACGGAGTGCGGGTCGCCGCCGGCCGCCACCAGGTTCACGATGTCGCGCTCGGTCACGATGCCCGAGAGCTTCTTGCCGTCCAGCACCACCACGGAGGAGATCCCGTTCGTGCGCATGATCTTCGCCACGTCGGCGAAGGTGTCCTCGGCGTCGGCCGTCTTCACGTCGGTGTGCATGATGTCCGCGACCTGCATCGTTGGCCTCCTGGAACGGCGTCGTCGGTGGGCATCGGTAGCGTACCTCAGCACCTCCCACGGCCGTTCGGACCGCGCTCGCGGTCTTGTACGGGAGCGTACAGATACGTACAATCATGGCCATGACGACCCTCAACGCCACGGATGCCCGGGCCTCGCTGCCCGAACTGCTGGACCGGGTCGCCTCCGGCGAGGAGGTGACCATCACGCGTTACGGTCGCGCGGTCGCCGTGCTGGTGCGCCCGGACTCGCTCCGCGCGCGCCGGGCGGAGCGCGCGCTGGAGGACGCGGCCGCCGTGCAACGGCAGCTGGCCGAGGCACGGGGTCGGCCCCTCTCCGCCTCAGGCGCCATCAGCCAGGCCCGTGCCGAGGAGCTGATCGCCGGCGTCCGTGCCGGGCGCGAGGGCCGCTGAGGCCCGTGGACGCCTTCGATGCCGACGTCTTGATCTACGCCGCCGTCCCGGGCCATCCGCTCGGCCGGCGCGTCCGCGCGCTCCTGCCTGAGGAACCGGTCGTGGCCACCGACGTGCCCGCCGGCGTCGGCTCGATGCTGCTGATCCCGGAGCTGCTGACGAAGCCGACGCGTACGGGAGCCGACGACGAGGTGGCCGTGCTGAGCGGGCTGCTGAGCCGGCTCGAGCTCCTGCCGGTCGACGGGGCGACCGCGACGCTTGCCGTGGCCCTGGGGGCCGCCTACGGGCTCCGCGCCGCCGACGCCGTCCATCTCGCCGCCGCCGTCGGCGTGGGCGCCGACCGCTTCATCACGAACAACGAACGGGACTTCCCCAAGGCGATCGCCGAGATCGACGTCACCTACCCCGCCGACCTCCCCGAGCCGGTCCCTCCACGGGGCGGAGCGCGCAGGCCTTCTTGAGGTATCGCCGTTGTTCTGTCAAGATGGCGTACATGGCGACGCGACGCAAGACCACCGTGTACCTGGACGAGGATCTGCTGCGCGGGGCGAAGGTCATGGCTGCGCGCACGGATCGCAAGGACTACGAGGTCCTGGAGGCCGCGCTCCGGCAGTACCTGGGTGTCGACGTGCTCGAGCGCGTGTGGGCTCGGGGTGACCTGACCGAGGAAGAGGGGTTGAAGGTCGCTTACGAGGAGCTCGACGCGATGCGTCGTGAGCGAGCCGACCGCGCCGGGTGATCAGGGCCGTCGTCGACCCGGGCGTGTTGATCGCCGGACTCATCACGCCCGGCGGTCTTCCCTCCGACATCGTCCGGGCGTGGATGCGGGGATCGTTCGAGCTGGTGGTCTCTCCCAAGCTGCTCGATGAGCTGACCCTGACCCTCCTGCGGCCGAAGTTCCGGCGATGGGCCACCGAGAACGACGTGGTCGTGTTCGTCGAGGTGCTGCGGTCGGCCGCGCTGATGGTCGAGGATCCGGACGAGGTCGACGCGGTCTCCCGGGACCCGAACGACGACTACCTCATCGCGCTGGCTCGCGAGGCCGGCGCGCATGTGCTGGTCTCGAGCGACGGCGACCTCACGTCGATCGAGGGGAGCGTTCCGCCGATCGTGACCCCGCGACGGTTCCTGACCTCGATCGAGATGCTCTGAGCCGATCGGACTCAGTGGTCGCTGACGCCGGAGAAGTTGAAGCTGTCCACGCGCAGGGCCGGGACGCGGCTGGCGCTGAAGAAGAACTCGCTGGCCAGCTCGGCGGTGTCGCCGATCATCGAGGTGGCGGCCAGCGCCTCCTGGATCGACTGGGTGAAGCGGAGGTTCCGCACGGGCCCCGCGATCTCGCCGTCCTGCGATCAGGAACGTGCCGTCGCGCGTCATCCCCGTGAGTGAGGACTCGATCGGGTTCACCACGTTCGAGTAGTGGAACCGCGTGACCAGCAGGCCGCGCTCGGTGGCCGCGATCATGTCCTCCACGGAGGCATCGCCCGTGCCCATGAACAGGTTCAGGGGGAACGGCCCCTCCGGGTTGGGGGAGGGGAGCCCGTGGCCGGTGGACGCCGTGCCGGCCTCCTTCGCCGTGCGCCGGTCGTACACGCCGCCCAGGAACACGCCGCCCCGGATCAGGTCCACGCGCTGCTTCGGCACGCCCTCGAAGTCGAACGGCGCGCCGAGCGTGGTGGGCGCCGTGCCGTCGTCCCAGATGTCGACCGCGGGCGCCGCGACCGTCTGGCCCTCCTTGCCGGAGAAGCACGAGCGCCCCTCGAGCAGCGCGCGGCCGCCGAACCCCATCCAGGCCAGGAACCCCACCAGCGTCGCCGTGGCCGCCGGCTCCAGCACCACCGTGTAGGCGCCGGCCTCGATCGGTCCGGGGCGCTGCGAGGCCACCGCCTTGTCGGCGGCCCGGCGTCCCACCGCCTCGGCGTCGATCTCGTCCGCGGCGCCCGCGAAGGACTCGGCGAACCCGCTGCCGCCCTCGCCGCCGTTGATCACCGTGGTGAGCGGAGGTCTGCGTGAACGGCGCCCAGCACAGCTGGCCCTCGGTGGTGGCCACGCCCATCTCCATCGCCTGGGTCTCGTAGGCGCCCGCCGCCTGGAACCCCTCGGGGCACCGGCCGATCACCGCGGCCACGGCCTCGGCGCGCGTCTGCGGATCCGCGGCCGCCGTGGCCTCGTCGAAGCGCTCGGTCCCGGCGATGTCGGCGGCCGGCGCGAGGCCGGGCCAGTTCGGGTCCGGGGCCACGACCTCGGCCATCTCCCTGGCGCTCTCGGCCGCCTTCCGCGCGCCCCTGGGGGCTGAAGTCGTTCGTGGCGGCCACCCCCACGCGCCCCCTGGTCACCACCCGCACCCGCAGGTCGGTGTCCTCCCGGGAGATGCTCTGGTGGATCTCGCGAGGACGCGAAGCGGGTGAGACCGCCCCAGTCGTGCATGAACAGGACCTCGACGCCGTCGACGCCCGGCAGCTCCAGGGCGGCCCGCGCCACCGCCTCGAACCCCTCGGCGCCCGATCAGCCCCGGCATCAGCGGACGCCCACCTGCACGTTGCGGAAGCGGGCCGGGGAGGCGCCGTGGCCCACGCGGCCCACCTGGCCGGGCTGGCCCTTGCCGCAGTTCGGCGTGCCCCAGACCACCCACTCCTCGCGCCCGCCCACGGCGTCGCACGAGCCCCAGAACTCCGGCGCCAGGCCCGTGTAGTTGGGGTTCTTGTAGAGCTCGGTGAGCTTGCCGTCCTGGATGCGCCAGGCCGTCTCGCACCCGAACTGGAAGTTGATGCGCTTGTCGTCGATCGACCACGAGGAGTTCGTGCTCATGTAGATGCCGTCCTTCGTGTCGCCGATGATCTCGGCCAGCGACCCCTCGCGCGGCTCGATCGAGATGTTCGTCATGCGGATCAGCGGCAGGTGGCTCCACCCGTCCGAGCGGCTGGTGCCGTTGGAGGTCTGGCCGACCACCGGCGCGGTCTCCCTGCTGGTGAGGAAGTTCTGGAAGATGCCGTCCTCGATCACCGGGAAGCGCTGGGCCGGCACGCCCTCGTCGTCGAAGCCGAAGCTCCCGAGGCCGCCGCCCAGCGTGGCGTCGGCGGTCACGGAGACCAGGTCGCTGGCGTAGCGGACCTTCCCGCGGTCCTCGGGGGAGAGCCACGAGGAGCCCGCGTAGGCCTCCTCCATCCCGAGGACCCGGTCCAGCTCGATCGGGTGCCCGATCGACTCGTGGATCTGCAGCTCCATCTGGCCGGAGTCCAGCACCAGCGTGGTGACCTCGCTGGGGCACTCGGGGGCCGCCAGCAGCTCCACGGCCTCCCTGCCGATCCGCTCGGCCTCCTCGATCAGGCCCAGGGTCCGGACGTGCTCGTAGCCGGCGGCCTTGATGTGGCCGCGGAAGGAGTTGGGGTAGCTGCGGCGCTGCATGTCGCCCTCGCCCACCGCCACGGCCTCGACCCCGCCGCCCGAGTGCGTCACCACCTGGTCGATCGCGGCGCCGTCGCTGCTGGCGAACCAGGTGGAGCGGCGGAAGAAGTCCAGCCCGCCCTCGGCGAAGCTCACGCCCGGGCACGTCCTGCATCCGGCGGGTGGCCTCCATCAGCAGGGCCACCTTCTCCTCCAGCGGGACGAGGAACGGGTCCTCCTTCACGTCGGAGCGCCAGGACGCAACGGCGGGTTCGACGGGGCTGAGCGCCACGGGCTCGCCGGGGAGCCGGGTCGCCGCCCGGGCCATGGCCACCGCCAGCTCCGCGGTGCGGGCGATCTCGGCCTCATCCAGCCGGGAGGTTGCGGCGAAGCCCCAGCGCCCGCCCACCAGGACCCGGATGCCGACCCCGGTGGAGATGGACCGGTCGATGCCCTCCATCTCCTGGTTGCGGACGGTGATCGACTCGGTCTCGTCGGTGCCCACCCGCGCATCCGCGTAGTCGGCGCCCGCTCGGCGGGCGGCATCGACCGCCTGGTTGGCAACCCCCAGCAAGCCCCGTCTCCCTCCTGCGCCGGTCCGAGGGACCCGCGCACCGCGGGGCATCCTACCCGTTGGCGGATGGGTGGGTCCGGTAGGGTTGAACTGGAGGTGCGGGCTAGCCGGACCCCGCTCGGGAGGGTACGGAGGGGAGCCACGATGATCAACACGCAGCGCGAGGGGTTCAACGTCGATCAGGCGGGTGCCGTCGCCCAGGAGCTCGGGATCGACTTCACGGATGTCCCGTTCACGCTCGAGCAGTTCCGCCGTGGCATGGAGGTCGAGCTGGAGCACGGGCGCCGCGACCCGGTCACGGACGTCACCCACGACGACCCGATCATCACCGGGAAGATCGCGTGGGCGCACCTGCGCGAGATGGCGGACTACTACGACCGGCTCGACATCATGGAGGCCGAGGCGGAGGCAGAGGCCGACGGGGAGAAGACGGGCTAGGCCCCAGGGGCCTGGGCCCTGGCGACGCCGCCGATGATCTCGGCGACCTCCGTGGGCCGTGACCACATCGGCCAGTGGCTGGTGGGGAGGTCAACCCACGTGACGTCGTGGAGCTCGGTGAGTCCCGCGAGCCACGCCCAGCCCTCCTTCACGGCGTCCCGGTACTCCGCGGACGTGTAGCCGGTGCAGATCATCGTGCTCGGGACATCCAGGCGGTCCTCGTTCGTGAGCTCGACGGCCCCCCGGAGCACGCCGCCCGGCTCGGGCAGTGCGCGCCGCCGGAACGTCTCGATCTGCTCCTCGGTGAGCCCGTCGAAGTTCTCCTCCTCCCGGAGATCCTCCAGCGACATCGGTTTCTCGGGAGCGTCGAAGCCGGGATCCAGCGCGCCCACGCCGGGGGCGGAGTCCACGTAGACCATGGCCGCGATCCGCTGCGGGACCCGGTCGGTCGCCGCGTAGCCCGAGAACCCCGTCCCGCTGTGCACGGCGAGGACGACGGGAGCCCCCGCCGCCTCCACCGCCTCGCAGATCGCGTCCACGTGGTCGGCGAACGTGACCGAGGAGCGGTCTGCCTGGGCCGACTCGAGCCCGGGCAGCGTGAGCGCGGTGACCTCGTGGCCGTCGGCGCGCAGCGCGGCGGCGACCTCGTCCCACGCCCACGCGCCGAGCCAGAAGCCGGGAACCAGGATGATCGGTGGCGTCGTCATGCCCCGAACCCTACCCGCGGGTGCCGACGTCCGCGGCCCGCCGCCGCGCTATCGTCGCCGGGTGATGGCCGAGACGAACGCCTACGTCTGGTTCCTGGGGTTCCACGTGGTCGGGGTGCTCGGGTTCGTGGGAGCCCACGGGGTGAGCGCCGCCGTGGGGTTGCGGCTGCGGAAGGAGCGCGACCCCGCGCGGATCCGCGCGCTCCTCGACCTGTCGAAGGCCGCTCGGCCCTGGGGGTACGGCGCGCTGCTCCTGCTGGGGATCGCGGGGCTCACCCTGGCCTTCGCGCCGGGCGTGGTGGGGACCGCGTTCGCGCGGAAGGGGTGGATCTGGGCCTCGATCGCGGTGCTGCTGGTGCTGCTGATCGCGGCGATGCCCCTGGCCGTCCCCTACTACCGGCGCGTGCGGCTCGCGGTGTCGGAGGATGCCCCGGCCCCGCCCGAGGAGCTGGACCGGCTGCTGAGCTCGACCCGGCCCCTGGTGATCGCGCTGGTCGAGGGGGGTGGGCTGCTGATCCTTGTCTGGCTGATGGTGGCCAAGCCGGGCTGAGGCGGTTCGCCGCTTCCCCGGGCCCGGTGGCATGATTCCCGGACGTATCCCGACGTCATCGCACGAGTGAGGAGCCCGCATGCCCGTCGAACGCGCCGCCGACCACCCGACGTTCGAGCTCGGAGGGAACACGGTCACGAGCCTGGCCGCACCCAGCCGCGGCGCCGTGGAGGCGGCGCTGTTCCGGATCGCGCTGCCGCCCCGCGGCGACGTGCCGAGACACCATCACGACCACCTCGACGTCTTCGCCGTGGAGACGGGCGACGGCGTGATCCACATCGGCGAGGAGCAACACGCGGTGGCGGCGGGCGACTCGGTGGTGGTGCCCACGGGGGTCTGGCACACGTTCGTGGCCGGGGACCAGGGCGCGACGCTGGCCGTCACGATGCTGGCCGGCACGAAGATGGTCCGTGAGGACGGCTCCGAGTTCGTGTCGCCCTGGGTGAGCTGAGATGGCCGGGGCCACCTACATCGCCGACGCCTCCGTCTTCGACGGCCAGACCGTCCGCGCGAAGCAGGGGGTGCTGATCCGCGACGGCCTCATCGAGTGGGTGGGGGAGCACGGGCGCGCGCCGCGCGAGGCCCGTTCGGCCAGCGACGTGTCCGCCCGTGGCGGCACGGTCACACCCGGCCTGATCGACTGCCACGTCCACCTCCAGTTCGACGGGGGGGAGGACTTCGCCCAGGAGGCGGCGGAGCTCACGCCCGCGCGGGCAGCCCTCAAGGCCGCCATCAACCTGGGCAAGCACCTGGAGGCCGGCGTGACCACCGTGCGGGACCTCGGCGGCATGGACGCGATCAGCTGCGAGGTGGGCCGCGCGGTGGACGAGGGCATGTTGCAGGGCCCGCGGGTGCTGGCTGCCGGACGCGCGCTCACCGTCACGGGCGGGCACGGCCATAACGTGGCGTTCGCGCGGGAGGTCGACGGCGCCGACGCGATCCGCAAGGCGGTCCGCGAGGAGATCAAGGCCGGCGCCCGCGTGATCAAGGTGGTGGCCACGGGCGGCGTCCTCACGCCTCACATCGGTGCCACGTTCACCGCGTTCACCCCCGAGGAGATGGAGGCGGCCGTGGACGAGGCGCACAAGTGGGGCCGCGGGGTGGCGGCCCACGCGATCGGCGCCGAGGGCATCGCCAACGCCGTCAGCGCCGGTGTGGACTCGGTGGAGCACTGCAACCAGCTCACCGCCGCCACTGCGCGCGAGATGAAGGCCAAGGGCACGTTCCGCTCCGCCACGCTCAGCGCGATCATCGGCATCCTGGGCCACCCGGATCAGGTACCGGACTACGCCGTGGCGAAGGGACGGGAGATCGAGGCGGACTCCCGCGCGTCGCAGAAGCGCGCCCTGCGCGCGGGGGTGCGCCACGTCTGCGGCACCGACGCCGGAACGCCCTTCAACCCCCACGGCAACGCGCCGAACGAGCTCGCCGCCATGGTGGACTGGGGCATGACGCCGCTGGCGGCGATGCGCGCGGCGACGGCGAGCGGTGCCGAGCTGCTGGGACTGGACGACGTCGGTGTGATCCGCCCCGGAGCGCGCGCCGACCTGGTGCTGTACGAGGCCGACCCCACGCAGGACATCGGCGCCGCGCAGCTGCCACGGACCGTCTGGAAGGGCGGCGAGGTCGTCGCGGGAGCGAAGACCCGGAGACGGAGGGCGAAGGCATGAGGATCGTGGTGATCGGCGGGACCCACTTCGTGGGGCGCGCGGCGGTGGAGGCGGCGGTGGCCCGCGGGCACGAGGTGACCGTGTTCCACCACGGAGTGGAGGAGCCCGAGGGCTTCCCCAAGGTCGAGCACGTCCACGGCGATCGCGACGGCGGGCTGGGCGCGCTGGCCGGACGGACGTGGGACGTGGCGCTGGACACGTGCGGCTACGTGCCGCGGCAGGTGCGCGAGGCGGCCGAGGCGCTGTCGGCGGTGGTGGATCGCTACGGGTACATCTCGACGCTCTCGGTCTATCCCGACGACGCCCCGCCCGGCGCCACCGAGGCCACGCCGATCCACCAGCCGCCGTGGCCCGAGACCGAGGAGATCTCTGAGGGCTCCTACGGGCCACTGAAGGCGGCCTGCGAGGAGACGGCGCTCGAGGGGTTCCCCGGACGCTGCCTGATCGTGCGCCCCGGGTACATCGTCGGTCCCCACGACCCCTCCGACCGGTTCACCTGCTGGGTGCGCCGCGCCGCGGCGGGAGGGCGGATGCTCGCCCCCGGACCGAAGAGCCAGCCCCTCCAGGTGGTGGACGTGCGGGACCTCGCCGCTTTCACGCTCGACCAGATGGAGGCCGGGACCGTCGACGTGTTCGGTGTTGTCGGGCCGGCGACGCCGATCACCTGGGGCGACGCGCTCCCGGAGATGGTCGCTGCGGGGGGAGCCGATACCGAGCTGGTGTGGGCGCCTCGTGACTACCTGGAGGCACAGCTCGGGGAGGACCGATACGAGGCCCTGCCGCTGTGGGACGTCGAGTTCCCGGGGCTGCATTCCTTCGACGCCTCGAAGGCGATCGCGGCGGGGCTGCGGCACCGGCCGTTCGCGGAGACGGTGGCCGACACGCTTGCCTGGGACCGGGACCGCGGCGCCCTCAAGGTGGGGCTGGGCGCGGCCCGCGAGGCCGAGCTGCTGGCGGGGCTCGCAGGTCAGTCGCATGCCGCGTCCGGTCGCGCGGCGCCGCGTCCGGCTAGGTCTCTTCGTCACGCGCTCCAGGATCGTGACGCCCCGATCCAGGGCGCGGAGCTGGGTGGGGGAGAGGGCGCGCAGGCTGCCGGTGAGGGCCGCCACCCGCCGCGCGCGCCCGGTCGTGAGCGCCTCCGTGCCCTTGGCCGTGGCCCGCACGATCACGGCCCGGCGGTCCTCGGGGTCGGGGGAGCGTTCCACGTAGCCGTCGCGCTCCATCCCGTCCACCAGCCGCGTCATCGTGGGCGGCTCCACCTGCTCAGCGTCCGCCAGCTCGCCGATCCGCATCGGGCCGCCGAACACCAGGACGGAGAGCGCGGAGAGGCGCGGGGCAGAGATGCCCAGCGCCTCATCCTCCACGCGCAGACGGCGCAACAGATGGATCGAGGCCGAGTGCAGCCGGTCGGCCACGGCCTCCACCTCTCGCGCTGGGGAAGTGCGTCTTGACGTGGACATGTCGATTTAGTTAGCCTAAACAAATAGAACCACGGGAGGCAAGGGGTGGCAAGCACATCGGCGGAGTTGTTCGCGGCGATCGAGACCTCCGACGTCGAGCGCGTCCGCGCGATCTTGGCGGACGACCCGCGGCTGCGCGGCGGCGCGCGACCGGGAGGGCGTCTCGGCGCTGATGCGCGCGCGGTACCGGTTCGACCGCGGGCTCGTGGAGGCCGTCCGATCGCACGTCGCCGAGCTCGACCTGTACGAGGCGGCGACGTTCGGCGATCTTGACCGCATCACCGAACTGCTTGCCTACGACCCTGCGTCCGTGGAGGCGTACACGGGCGACGGGTTCACGGCCTTGCATCTGGCGGCGTTCTTCGGCCAGGCGGAGGCGGCGCGCCTGCTGCTGGCCCACGCGGCCGAGGTCGACGCGCGGGGGCGCGGGTGGATGACGGGCACCGCGCTCAACAGCGCCGCGAGCGGGCGTCACACCGAGGTCGTGCGGTTGCTGCTGGACGCCGGCGGCGACCCGGACGCGCGCCAGGCACACGGCTGGACACCGCTGCACGCCGCCGCGAGGAACGGCGACCTGGCGACCCTGGCGCTGCTGCTGGCGGCGGGCGCCGACCCCGCGGCGGTGAACGACGACGGGACCTCGGTGGCCGAGCTGGCGGCGGCGAGCGAGGAGCCGGCGGTGATCGAGGCCGTCGCGGCAGCCCTCGCCTGAGGGCACCCGAGCATTTGACCCCACCCTCGGCCGTGGGGCATGCTCCGCCCTGGTTCCGACGACGTAGGGTGGTCGGCCGAGAGGAAGGGGCCGCACATGGCTCGTCGGATCGCGGTTGTGCTCACGTTGAGCGGGCTGCTCCTCGGGGTGATCGGTACCGCGGGAGCGGTCACCCCGAGCAACGGTCAGTACGCAGGGTCGGTCAACGGCGCCGTCTCCCACGAGGGCGACGGGTCGTTCCTGGTCAAGGGGACGGCCGCCACGAAGAAGATCGTGCCGTACAGCGGCTACATCACGGCGCCGAGCAACTTCGCGTGCAACCAGATCAACGCGCGGGTCGAGGCCACGAAGATCAAGGTGACGGCGGGGGCCTTCGACTACAGCGGCAAGGCCAACATCGGCACGAACCAGGCGCGCGTGAAGATCCACATCGCGGGCACGTGGAAGACCGGGTCCCGCGTCAAGGGCTACACGCGGATCTGGACCGGGAGCTGCGACAGCGGCAAGGTCCACTGGACGATGGACAAGGCCTGACGTTCACCGGACACCACGAAGGGCCGGCCCCGAAGGGCCGGCCCTTACACCGACCTGGCTGGCGGATCGACGATCAGGGGGCTGGCGTCACGTACGGGCCGCCCTCGCGCGCCGACGTCATGGCGTCCTGGTTCGCCGAGGAGCCGTAGGGACCGGCCTCACGGATCCCGGTCATGGCGCCAGCGGCATCCGTCGATGACGTGGTCGCGTACCCGCTGCCCTCTCGGAGCCGCGTCAGGCCATCCACCCAAGGGCCGACGACGGGCTGGACGTAGGGTCCACCTTCCCTCGCTCCGGTCATCGGGTCGAGGTAGACGGGGTGGCTCTCCTGGGTTCCCGTGGATCCGTGGAGCGTTGCGAACGTCCCGATCCCCAGCGCCACCACGACCAGCGACAGCGCGATGGCCGCCCAGCGGACCCCGCCACCCCTCGGCGCTCCGCCGTCTTCCGGCGCTCCGCCGTCCGACCCCGGCGGCGTGACCGCGGTGCGCTCCTGCTGCAGTGCTGTCTTCACGAGCTGCTCCTTCCGTCCGGCCCCTCCCGGCGAGAGGTCCTGGGAGCACGGTGCCCGGTCGGGCTTGAGGGCCGGATGTGGCCGGCGTGGAGACGCATGGAGAGCCGTTTCCAGCGTTCTTCAAGCGGATCCGGGCATCCTTCAACCATGGGGTCGCCGTCCACGGATGTTGGGCAGAACCAGGGTGCGGAGGGGGTGTACGGTCCTGCGATGCGATTCCGCATCCTCGGGCCGCTGGAGGTCGACGCCGGTGACGGACCCCTGGGAGCGGGTGGACCGAAGCAACGCGCCGTGCTGGCGCACCTCGTGATCCGGGCCAACCAGGTGGTGCCCGCGGCGACGCTGATCGACGAGCTCTGGGGCGAGGAGCCGCCGGAGACCGCCAAGAACACCCTGCAGACCTACATCTCGCACCTTCGCAAGGTCGTGGGGGCGGAGCGGCTGCAGGCGCGGGCACCCGGCTACCTGCTCGCGATCCGGTCCGAGGAGCTCGACCTCACGCGGTTCGACGCCCTCATGGAGGAGGCGAGGGTGGCGCGTCCCACCGACGGCCGCGTGGCCTTCGCCGCCCTCGACGACGCCTTGTCCCTGTGGCGCGGGCCTGCCCTGGCCGACGTCGTGGACGACTCATCGCTGCGCGCAGAGGCGGCGCGCCTCGACGAGCTGCGGGTCGCCGCCGAAGAGGACCGGCTCGCGTTGCTGCTGGAGCTCGGTGAGCCCGGCCGCGCCGTTGGCGAGCTGGAGGCGCTGCTGGCCCGCAACCCGCTCCGCGAGGGTTGCTGGGGCATGTTGATGCTCGCCCTCTACCGGTCGGGGCGTCAGGCCGACGCGCTCGCCGCCTACGGCAGGGCGCGATCGATCCTGGCCGAGGAGCTCGGGATCGACCCCTCGCCCGAGCTCGTCCGCCTGCACGATCGGATCCTCAAGCAGGCCCCGTCGCTGGACCTCAGGGGCGAGCCCCTCCGCGGGTATCGGTTGCTGGAGCGGATCGGGCAGGGGCGGCTGGGCGTGGTCTTCCGCGGCGTGCAGCCGAACGTGGGACGCGACGTCGCGATCAAGGTGCTCCACCAGGAGGTGGCGTCGGACGCCTCGTTCATCCGGCGATTCGAACCCGAGGCGCAGGCCGTAGCGGGGCTCGAACATCCGCATATCGTGCCCGTCTACGACTACTGGCGGGAGCCCGAGGGGGCCTACATCGTCTCTCGGTTCCTGCCGGGGGGGAGCCTCGCCGGCCTGGAGGCGCGCGGTGAGTCGCTCGATCTCGCGACGGCGGCGCGGGTCGTCGCACAGGTTCGCTCGGCGTTGGACTTCGCGCATCGGCGTGGCGTGACGCACGGCGACCTCTCCCCGACGAACATCCTCATGGACGCCGACGGCAACGCCTACCTCGCTGACTTCCGGGTGGCCGTGGGCGAGCCGGCCGACCCCGCAGCCGATGTGCGCGCCCTGGACGCGATCGCCGAACGGCTGCTGCCGGGGTCAGGTGGGCGCGGTCCGGGGCCGGATGCAGACGTGGGATCCATGGAGCGGGTGGAGCTGCGGAACCCGTACAAGGGCCTCCGCGCCTTCGGTGAGCCCGACGCGCGCGACTTCTTCGGCCGTCGGGCGCTGATCGCCAAGATCCTGGGGCGGTTCGCCGAACCCCGCGGCGTCTCGCGGTTCCTGGCGGTGGTCGGTCCGAGCGGCTCGGGGAAGTCCTCGGTGGTCCGCGCGGGCGTGCTGCCCGCCGTTCGCGCCGGGGCGCTCGAGGGCTCTGAGGGGTGGTTCGTGGCGGAGATGGTCCCGGGGGCGCACCCGATCGAGGAGCTGGAGGCCGCACTGCTGCGGATCGCCGCCCGGCCCGTGCCGGGGCTCCTCGATCAGCTCGAGGCGCGACCGAGGGGCCTGCTGGAGGCGATCGACGCCGTGGTGCCCGGCGACGTTCAGGTGCTGCTGGTGGTCGATCAGCTGGAGGAGGCGTTCACCCTGGCCGCCGCGGCGGCGGAGCGGGAGCTGTTCCTGGAGTCGCTCCGGGTGGCGACGGCCGACCCCGCGAGCCGTCTCCGGGTGATCGTCACGTTGCGGGCCGACTTCTACGACCGGCCGCTGCTGTACCCCCGGTTCGGCGACCTGCTGGGCGATCGGACCGAGGTCGTGCCGCCCCTCACCCCCGACGAGCTCGAGCTGGCCATCACCGGACCGGCGCGCGGGGTCGGCGTCACGGCCGAGCCCGGTCTCGCCGCCGAGCTGATCGCGGACGTGGCCCACCAGGTGGGCGCCCTCCCGCTCCTCCAGTACGCCCTCACGGAGCTGTTCGAACGCAGGGATGGCGAGCGGCTCACCCTGGAGGCGTATCGCGACATCGGCGGGGTGGCGGGAGCCCTCTCGGCGCGTGCCGACCGCCTGTACGGCGCGGCGGATCAGACCGGACGCGCCGCCACGAAGCAGGTGTTCCTCCGCCTGGTGACGCTCGGCGAGGGCCGGCCCGACACGCGGCGGCGCGTGACCCTCGCTGCGCTCGACGCGATCGGCGTCGACGCGGCGGCGGTCGACTCCGTGTTGTCGACGTTCGGGCGGCACCGGCTGCTCACGTTCGACCGGGAGCCGTCGACGCGCGAACCGACCGTCGAGATCGCACACGAGGCGCTGCTCACCGCGTGGGCACGCCTCCGAGGATGGATCGACGAAGCGCGTGAGGACCTCCGGCAGGAGCAACGGCTGATGCGGGCCGCGGCCGAGTGGCGGGCGTCGGGCGAGGACCCGAGCTTCCTGCTGCAGGGGGCGCGTCTGGAGCAGCTCGCGGTGTGGATCGGCTCCACCACCTTGGCGGTGGGCGCCTCGGAGCGCGAGTACCTCCGGGCGAGCCTGGAGCGGCGGCGGGAGGAGGAAGAGGCCGCGTCGGCGCGGCGAGACGAGGCGGCGCGGCTCGAGCGGCGCTCGGTCAACCGGCTGCGCGGGCTGGTGGCGGTGCTCACGGCGGCGGCCCTGGTGGCGAGCCTCCTCACCGTGGTCGCCGTCCGCCAGCGCGGCCGAGCCCTGGAGGCCGGCCGGGTCGCCGACGTCCGCGAGCTGGCCGCCGCCGCCATGGCCAACCTCGATGTGGACCCCCAGCGCAGCATGCTCCTGGCGCTGGAGGCCGTGAGGGCGTCCGGGGACCACGGCGTGCTCCAGGAGGCCGCGCAGGCCCTGCACAGCGCCGTCGCCGCCGACCGGGAGGTCCTGACGCTGCGCGACCCGTCCTCGGCCAACGTCGCGTACAGCCCCGACGGCGCGCTCCTGGCCACGGGCGGGTCGGCCGGAGGGACCGACCAGCCCGACGTCGTGATCTGGGATGCAACGTCGGGAGCGAGGCTGCGGCGGCTGCACGCCTCCCTCGGCGACGTGAACTTCGTGGCGTTCGCCCCCGATTCGACCCGGCTCGTGACCTCCGCAGCGGACGGCATGATCGTGTGGAACGCGCTGACGGGGGATCAGGAGTTGCGGCTGCGCGACCAGGCGTTGCAGGGAGGCTTCGGGCGCTTCAGCCCGGACGGGAGCGAGCTGGCGGTGAGCGTCCCCGCGTATGGATCGGGGCTCGCGTCGTTGCGGCTCCTGGATGCGTCGACGGGCCGGCCAGTGCGACCCCCGCTGCAGTTCAGGGGCAGCGTCTGTCAGGCGCCTGCGTTCAGCCCCGACGGGCGCTGGGTGGCCGCCTCGACGTTCGACGGCGGGACCCCCGTGTGGGACGTCCGCTCGGGTCGCCCGATCGCCCATCTGCCCGTCTCCGGCTGCAGCGTCGTCTTCAGCCCGGATAGCACGAAGCTCGCGATCGCGGCGTACGGCGGGGCCTCGGTGTGGAACGTGGATCACCGTCGCGAGATGCTCGCGCTCCAGGGGCAGCGGGACCTGATCGGCGCCGACTGGAGCCCGGACGGCACGCGGCTGGCCACGGGAGGCCTGGACGGCACAGCGCGCATCTGGGACGCCACGACCGGCGAGCAGCTGCTCGTGCTGCCGGGGATCGCGGGGCTGGTCGCGAACGTCGCGTTCAGCCCGGACGGGACGAGGCTGCTGGCTGGGGGAGGCGATGGCACCGCCCGGGTCTGGGACGTGACCCCCACGGCCACGTCCGAGGGGCTCGGCCGTGGCGCGTCGCCCTGGGGCCTGGACACCGTGGCCTTCAGCCCCGACGGCACCCGCCTCGCGGTGACGGGCCCGTGGCTCCGTGAGGACGGGTCGCCGCCCGTGTTCGGCGTCGTCGCGGACGCCGCCACCGGACGCGAGATCGTGACGCTCCGTGGCGCCCTGCTCGACGCGGCGTTCTCTCCCGACGGCGAGAGGCTGGCGGTGGCGGGCAGCGGCGCGCACGGGACCTTCGTCCGGGTCGTGGACGCGGCGAGCGGGCGGACCCTCAGGTCGTTCCCGGCCGGCGGTGAGTTCGTCGCGTTCAGCCCGGACGGCCGCTCGATCGCCACGCAGGACGGGTCGGGAGGGGTCAGCCTCTGGAACGCACGGCCGGACGCGGCTTCGGAGCGCTACGCCGCGGTGCGCTACCCCGGTTCCGTGTCCGACCCGGTCGGGCGCATGGCCTTCAGCCCGGACGGGAGGTTGGTCGCCGGCGTCAGCGGCCAGGCGGTCGTGCGCGTCTGGGACGCCGCGACGGGCGAGGAGCTCCTCCGCTTCCAGGGCCAGACCGGGCAGGGGCACGGCCTGGCGTTCAGCCCGGACGGTCACCTGCTGGCGGTCTCGGGGGGCGGCGGGGTCACGTTCTGGCGGATGCCGAGCGGGCGCCCCGTCACGACCCTCTCCACGACGGCCGAGATCCAGGCCGTCGCGTTCAGCTCCGACGGGCGGCTGCTCGCCACGGGCGGGTACGACGGGGCCGTCCGGGTATGGGACGTCGCGAGCGGGCAGGAGACCCTGACGCTGCCCGGGCACGTCGGCATCGTCAACGACGTGGCCTTCTCACCCGACGGGACCACGATCGTCTCGGTCGGTCAGGACGGTACGCTGCGGACCGACGTCCTGCCGATCCGGGAACTGGTCCGGATCGCGCGGGGACGCCTCACCCGCGGGTTCACCACCGCGGAGTGCCAACGCTACCTGCACGTGCCCACTTGTCCGTAGGCCGCCGGGGGTGATCCCGTAGCTAGCGGCCCGGCCAGGACGCGAACACGTACTCCTGGGCCTCGGAGTCGCAGGGGTTGCCGCGGCCGAAGGTGACGCGTCCCTCGGTGAGGTCGGCCACGCACCAGAAGCACGGTCTTCACGTCCGGGTGCTCGGCGTCGGGGTGGCGGCAGATCGCGTCCGGGCGCCCGGCGTGGTCGCTCAGCATCGTGCGCATCGCCTCCGGGGTGATCGAGCCGGGCGGCTGCGCGAGGAGCAGCTCGCGGGCGCGGGCCAGCCGACGGCCGCTGCGCACCGCGTAGTCCGGGGTCGCCCTCGAAGGGCAGCATCCGGTCGCACGCGTAGTGGTTCGTGTGGGCGAGGTGGCCATCGGCGTCCAGGCCCGTGAGCTCGGCGTCGGTGGCGCTGCCCTCGACGTTCACGACCTCGCCGTCGGCGGAGGCCAGCACGTTGTTGTAGCTGGAGGCGCGGTCGGGCCGGAGCGAGGCCGCCACCATCGCGTCCAGGGTGCGCGCGCGGATCATCTCCAGCACCTGGTGCGAGCGGCTGATGCCGACCCGCTCGTCGTTGGGCGAGAGCTCGTTGCCGGTGAGCGAGAGGCCGGCGTCGTTCCACCCGACGCTGAGCCAGGGGATCCCGCCCAGCTGCAGGACCACCGGGTCCCCGTCGACGGCGATCTCCAGCGCCGCCAGCTCGTCCTCGGCCTCCGGGCGCAGGTCGTTCGTGTGGCCGACCAGGAGGTGGCCGTCGGCGGTGGCGGCCGGCCCCGCGACCAGGTCGCTGCAGCGGCCCTGCGTGAGCGGCGTGCGGGGGTCGTACCAGAGCTCCTCGACCGTGGTGGCGAAGAAGGCGAGCGGATCCACGCCCGCCGCCTCCGCGCAGGCGTCGAGCCGCTCGATCAGCCAGGGCAGACGCGGCTCGGTGAACGCGCGGAACCCCGCGGCCAGGCGCAGCTGCTCCTCCCGGGACCGGGTGGAGGGCAGGTCGTCGGCGAAGGCGCCGTCGACGGCCGCGGGGATCTTGTCGCGCCCGGCCTCGCCCATCTGCAGGCCCACCTCCCGCTGGGTGCCGGAGAAGCGGTGGAGCGTGAGGCGCGGAGGCGTCACGGCAGCGTCGGCATGGGCGGGGTCGGCGGGACCTCCGCGGGGGCGGGCGGGGTGCCGGCGGTCCCCGAGGTCCCGCGGTCGTGCGAGGCGACGAACGCCGCCACGACGATCGCGCCGATGCCCCAGAGCGAGGCCAGGATGAAGAGGAAGCCGCCGAGGATCGGGATCAGCGCCAGTCCGCGCAGGATCGCCCAGCCGAGCAGGAACGCCACGAACCGGGGCTTCGGCGGCTTCAGGATCCACCGGCCCAGGCAGAGCGCGCCCGCCGCGTAGCCGATCGAGGCGAGCAGCAGCAGCGCGAACAACACCCCCAGACCCCAGGAGCGTGCCCACCACGGTGAAGACGAGGAACGCGGCCGCGACGGGCACCAGGATCGACAGCCCGACGCCCCAGGCCGCCGCGGGCCCCAGCCGGTCGCGGCCGGTCCAGGCGACAGCGTCGGCGGCCTTCGGCAGCAGGAGCGTGAGGATCAGCCCGATCAGGAACGACGTGCCGGTCGCGGCCAGCCAGACGAAGAACCGGCCCACGAACGTGAGCGAGCCGAGGTCCACGTGCGTCGTGGTCTGCACCACGCCGGTCACGGTCCCCGGCGCGATCAGCGGGGTCCGGTCCGACGTGACGTTCCCGCCCACGCTGGCCCCCCGCTTCACCGTCACGCGCCCGTTCAGCGCGAAGACGTTCCCGTTCACGCGGCCGGTCACCACGACGTCCCCGTTGAAGGCCACGGCGTCCTTCGTGACGGTGCCCTCGATCGTGAGCGGCCCGTCGAAGATCACCACCTCCCGGTACGTGGTGCCCTCGGGGACGTCGAGCTTGCCCGTGAGGACCACGTAGGGCTTCGGCCCGCCGCCGTCACCCGAGGTCTGGGCCCGGGCGGGGCCCGCGAAGCTCAGCAGGAGCCCGACGCTCAGCAGGATCAGGGTCCCGCCGGCGCGGATCGTGGTGGCGCGGCGGCGCCCGGTCGGTAGCGTGCGTTGCGTTCGGAGAGCCCTCATGGGGGGAGGCTACCGCGCGCGCGCGCCGGGGCGCGAATCCTCAGGCGGTGAGGGCTCCGAGGAGCTCGTCGAACGCGTCGACGTAGCGGTCGACGTCCTCCTTCGTGGCCGCCACGCTGCACGTCGGCCCCGCCCCCACGATCGCCTCCCATACCCCCCGGTTCCCCAGCCACACCCGGAGCAGCCGCCGCAGGGGCACGTCGAGATGGGCATGGGCCTCGACCGCGTTCACCGGCATCGAGGGTGCGAACGTGTACCCGGAGCGCGGCCAGAACCGGTGCGTGGTCCAGGGGAGCCCGACCCTCGCGATCGCGGTCTCGATCCCGTCCGCCAGACGCGAACCGAGCGCCTGGGATCGCTCGTACGCCTCGTCGGTGAGCACCTCGGCCATCGTGGCACGCGCCGCGGCCATCGACAGCGGGTTGCCGAACAGCGTGCCTCCGGTGGCCACGGTGGGCTTGTCGTCGTCGGCACCGCCCGGGCGCTCCAGGACCTCGGCGACCTCCGGGGTCATGCCGTAGGCGCCCAGCGGCACGCCCGCCGCGATCGACTTGCCCACGGTCACGATGTCGGGGCGAAGGCCCCAGCGCCGGGTGAGGCCGCCGGGGCCCACCACCTGCGTGTGGGTCTCGTCGTAGCAGAGCAGCGTCCCCGACTCCCGCGTGATGGCGCGCACGTGGTCGTGGAACCCCTCCCGCGGCATCAGGAGGCCCACGTTGTTCGTCGGGACGGGCTCGGTCATCACCACGGCGATCTCGCCGCCCGCGAGCGCGGCGCGGAGCGCCTCCGGGTCGTTGAACGGGACGATGACGGCTTCGGAGGTCACGTCCCGCGGGAGTCCGGCCTCCTCCGGGACCAGGCGGCCGTCCTCGAGCCCCACCAGGGTCTCGTCGAAGTGCCCGTGGTAGTGGCCGTCGAAGAACAGGACCTTGTCGCGGCCCGTGATCGTGCGGGCCACGCGGATCACCTCGGTGTTGGCGTGGGTGGCGCTCAGCGTGAACTGCCACTTCGGCAGGCCGTAGCGGCGCCCCAGCTCCTCGGCCACCCAGACGGCGTCCTCGTTCGGCAGCAGGAACTGGGTGCCGCGGGCGGCCCGCTCCGCGACGGCGCGCACCACCGGCTCGGGCCCGTACCCGGTGAACATCGACATGTCGGCGATGTTGAAGTCCGCGTACCCGTTCCCGTCGACGTCGCGGAAGCGCCCGCCGCCGCCCTCGTCGACGAAGAGCGGAGGGTGGTCGTAGGAGGTGCGCAGCCACGACATCGGGACGCCGTTGGGCATCACGCGCTTGCCCCGCTCCCACATCGCGAGCGAGCGCGGATGGGTCTCGGCCCACCGCGCGTCCTCGCGTGCCTTGAGCTCCCGCACCCTGCCGGCGTCGATCCCCATCGCGTCCATGGGGGGTAGGTGTATCAGGAAGGGGCGCGGCGACGCATGAGCCATGACTCGATGCGAACGCCGCCGCGCCGGTCCACGTCGAGCACCCGTTGCGCCTTCGTCATCCCCGCTTTCTCGTACGCGCGGATGGCGCGCTCGTTCTCAGCCGCCGCGACCAGCGTGACGTCCGAGGCGCCCTCGACCGAGAAGAGGTGCCTGCAGACCAGATCCACCGCCCGAGGCCCGATCCCCTTCCCCAGCTCCGCCGGGTCCCCGATGAAGATGTCGATCCCCCACGACCCGGGATCGGGATCCCAGCCCATCTCCCGGGCCTCCTCCGCGTAGGCCGCCCACCGGTGCCACTGCACGTACCCCAGGGGACGGTCCTCCAGCAGGATGAAGAACGACGCCGTGGGGTCCTCGCCCCCTTCGGTCTGGGCGCCGTAGGCCTCCGCGATGTCCTCGAGGGTCATGTCGGCGCCGTGCTCCTCGTCCTCGTCCCAGACGGCGGCGACGTGCGGTTCGCGACGCCAGGCCAGGAGTTGGGAGAGGTCCTCCTCGGTCGCGCGCATCCGTCGCAGGGCGAGATCACCCTCCCGAACGACGATCCGCTCGGTCACCGCCGCGGCACCGTGTAGGCGTGGAGGGTTCCACGGACGTCGCCCGCGAACAGCGTCTGCGGGCCGGCGGCGGGGGGCCCGCCCGCGGCCGCGCCCAGGCCGTTGACCCACGTGGGGCAGTCGGTGCAGCCGGAGTTGAGCGCGCTGAGGATGCCCGATGCGGAGCTCACGTACGTCACCCCGCCCGCCGTGTCCGGCGTGAACAGCGGGCCGTGCCCGAGCCGGTAGTGGGCGAGCGGTGCGCACAGCGTCCGGTTGCAGGTGGCCGAGAAGACCCACAGCGTGCCGTCGTCGCCCCCCACGTAGACGCGTCCGCCCGAGACCTCCGGAGGGGACGAGGCCCCGGCGGCGAAGGGTTCGCTGGGCAGGAAGCGGGCGGTCCACGACGGCGGGCAGGGCCCCTTGCATGAGAGGGGGTAGGCAAGGAGCGTCCCGCGCGCCACCACGTAGGCGGTGTCGGAGGAGATCGCGACGCCCGCGGCGGGGCCTCCGGTCACCCCTTCCCAGACGGGCTGGCACCGGCCGGTGCAGACGGCCGGGAACGCGAAGACCCCTCCGGTGAGCGCGTCGGAGGCGACCACGACGAGCCCCGCGCCGGCGGCGGGCGGACCGGCCGACCGTCCCGGGATGTTCCCGACCCACGCGGGCGGGCAGTCCCGCTCGTCGGTGGCGCAGTGCGACGGGAACGCGAAGACCTTCCCCGTGGCCGCGTAGACGAAGTCGAGGTTGAACGCCGGCCGAGGCACCGCGCCCGTGCCGGCGGCGCCGCTCCACAGCGGCGGGCAGTCGGCCGCCGCGCACGTGGCCGGGAACGCGTAGACGCGGCCGTCGGCCGAGCCCGCCACGACGATGTCCTCGTCCAGGGCCGGGGCCGAGAGCGGGCCGTCGGGGACCACGTCGTGCCAGAGGGGTTCGCAGATGCGGTCGGGGGCGGTGCAGGGCAGCGGGTAGGCCACGATCCCGTCGCCGGCGCCGACGTAGACCGCGTCAGGACCCACGTCGGCGCCGGCGACGGGGCGCGCGTTCGGGGCGGTCCAGGCCGTCGTGAGCTTCCCGAGGTCCGACGCGGAGAGCGGCTGGCTCGCCGGGCCGCGCGCGGCGCGGATCGCGGCGCCGGTGCCCGCCAGCACCACCACCACGAGGGCGGTGATCCCGGCCACCTTGGCCACGGTCCGCCCGTGGGTGTGCGCGAGGGCGCGGGCCCGAGCGCGCACACCTTCGCGTCCGTTCGGGGGCTCGGGTTCGCCGGGGGTCTCGCGCGGGGTCTGAACGTCGGCCATCAGCCCCACATCCTCGCGCACGGCGGGTCGCCGCGTCCCGTCGGCTACGTTGCGATGGCGTGTCGGTGGCGGGGGGTAACGTCGCAGCGTGACTTCCCCGAGCCGGCCTCCGGGCCAGGAGGAACCATGAGCACCCTGATCGGATCTGCCCTGATGGCGCTCGTGATCGGCGTGGTGGTGGGGGTGGCGGTGGCCTCCCGCAGACGCCCCGAGCACGCGTCCTCGGCCCAGGACGCGGTCGCCGCGGCCCGCATCCAGGGGCAGCTGGAGGCCCAGGCCGCCGAGCTGCGCCGCATCGCCGACGCCGCCGCGGGCCGGACCTCACCGGCGAGCAGCTGCGGGCCGGGCGTGGAGGGCGCGCGCCGGGTCCTGGACGAGCTCCGCGTGCGCGACCAGGAGCGGCGCGCCACCGACGCCGAGCACCGCGAGGTGGTGCGGAGGCTGTCCACGGTGCTCGCGGGCGGCAGCGCGAAGGGCAGCGCGGGGGAGAACGTGCTGCGCGAGCACCTCGCCCAGCTCCCGCCGGGGATGCTGGTGAGCGACTTCCGCGTGGGCGGCAAGGTCGTCGAGTTCGGGCTGCTGCTGCCCGACGGGCGGCGCCTGCCGATCGACTCGAAGTGGACCGCCCTGGCCGAGCTGGAGGCGCTGGAGAGCGGCCGAGGATCCGGCGGAGCGGTCCGCCTGCGCCCGGGCGGTCGAGAAGGCGGTCGTGCTGCGCGCCCGCGAGGCCGCCCAGTACCTGGATCCGGCCGCTGACCGCCCCGGTGGCCGTGGCCGCGGTGCCCGACGCCGCCTACCAGGTGCTCACGCGCGCGCACGCCGACGCGTGGAACCGCGGCGTGGTGGTCGTGCCCTACTCCTCGGCGCTGCCCATCGTGCTCTTCCTCTACTCCCTGGTGGAGCGGTTCGGAGACGCGGCCGATGCCCAGGCCGGGCTGGCGGAGGTGGCCGGCGGTGCTCGACGTGCTGGAGCAGGTCGTCGAGAACAGGTTCGCGCGGGCGGGCACGATGATCGCGAACGGCGCCGACGAGTTCCGCTCGCAGCTGGGGAAGGCGCGCGGGACCCTCGCGCGGGCCCGGGCGGGCGCTCGGATCGGGGAGGACGCCCCGCCGGGGGACACGGACGATCGACGGCGTGCTGACGGTCGTGCGCTGAGGCTCCGCCGCTCCTGGGTGGTGCGCGCGGCCCGGGCGGCGGATACTGGGTGCCATGCGCAAGCTGCTCGCCTGTCTCGGACTGATCGCCCTGCTCGCCACCCCGGCCGCCGCCTCCGCCCGTCCGGTCGCGGCATCCGCGGGCCGCGCCCACCCCGCCCCCCGCGTCCTGCCGTCGCCGGTGCCCTGCCCCGGCTGCTGGGCGCCGGCGTTGCACACCTCGTGGCAGTGGCAGCTGCAGTACAAGGTCGACACGTCGGTGGACGTGCAGATGTACGACATCGACGGGTTCGACTCGCCGAAGAAGCTGGTGGCCAAGCTCCACGCCGACGGCCGCGCGGTGGTCTGCTACCTGAGCGCCGGCTCCTGGGAGAACTGGCGGCCCGACGCCGGCGACTTCCCCGACTCGGTCAAGGGCCGGCCCAACGGCTGGCCGGGGGAGCGCTGGCTCGACATCCGCCGGCTGGGCATCCTCGGTCCGATCATGAAGGCGCGGCTCGACATGTGCCAGCGCCAAGGGCTTCGACGCGGTGGAGTTCGACAACGTGGACGGGTACCAGAACCACACCGGGTTCCCGCTGCACCGCGGGCCAGCAGCTGCGCTACGACGTCTTCCTGGCGAACCAGGCGCACCGCCGGGGCATGTCGGCCCTGCTGAAGAACGACGTGAGCCAGGTCCGCAAGCTGCTCCCCTACTTCGACGCCGCCCTGAACGAGCAGTGCCACCAGTACCACGAGTGCGGGGCGCTGGAGCGCTTCGTGAACGCCGGCAAGGCGGTCTTCGGGGTGGAGTACAAGCTGAAGAAGTCCCGAGTTCTGCCCGCAGTCCAACGCGGCGAACTTCAACTTCCTGAAGAAGCGCCTGGCGCTGGGCCCGTGGCGGCGCGCCTGCCGCCACTGAGCGGACGCCGATCCCTCGCCCGCGACGCGATTGTCACTTCTTACCCAGCTACTGCATAATCATGCGTATGGCGAAAGACGAACGGATCGGCGTCGGGATCCTCGGGGCCTCCGGCTACGCCGGGGGCGAGCTCGTGCGTCTGCTCGCGGCCCACCCCTTCGCCGAGGTCACCTTCCTGGGCGGCCGGGGCTCGGCGGGGTTCACGCTGGCGGAGGTGCACCCGCATCTGGCCGGCATGCCCGGGGGCGGAGTTCGCCTGCAGCCGATCGAGGCCGCCTCGATCGTCGGGGCCGCCCGGGCGGTGTTCTCCTGCCTCCCGCACGGGGCCAGCGCGGAGCTGGTGCCGGGGCTGCTGGACGCGGGCGTGAAGGTGATCGATCTGGCGGGCGACTTCCGGCTGCCCGCCGAGGCCTATCCCGAGTGGTACGGCTTCGACCACCCCGCCAAGGGCTGGCTGGAGAAGGCGGTCTACGGGCTGCCGGAGCTGTTCGGCGACCGCCTGCCGGGCGCGCAGCTCGTGGCCAACCCCGGCTGCTACCCCACCACCGTGATCCTGGGCTGCGCGCCGTTGCTCTCCGCGCACCTGATCGAGGCGGCGCCGATCCGCGTCGACGGCAAGACCGGGTTGTCCGGCGCGGGGCGCACCGCGGCCGAGGGCTCGCTCTTCACCTCGACGGAGGACAGCATCCGGCCCTATCGCCTCCCGCGGCACCAGCACACGCCGGAGATGGAGCGCGGACTGGAGATGGCCACGCGGCATCGCGGTGCCGGTGATCTTCGTCCCGCACCTGGTGCCCACCGTCCGGGGCGTCCTCACGACCAGCTACGCCTCGCTGGCGGAGCGGCGTGAGCGACCGAGGACGCTGTCCGAGGCGCTGACCGCGGCGTACGAGGCCGCGCCGTTCGTCCGGGTGCTGCCCCCCGGCGCGATGGTCGACTCGAAGCGCACGCGCGGCACGAACGTGATGGAGCTGCAGGCCGTGGCCGACCCGCGGACCGGCACCGCGGTGGTGGTCGGCGCGGTCGACAACCTCGTGAAGGGCGCCGCCGGCCAGGCGATCCAGAACTTCAACCTGGTCCACGGGTTCGCCGAGGCGCACCGCGCTGCCGACGCTGGCGGTCTACCCGTGAGCGTCACGTACCCGCGTGGGTTCTCGGCGTGCGGGCGTGACCGCGGGCTTCAAGCCCAGCGGCCATGCCCGACCTCGGCGTCCTGGTGGGCGCGCCCGGCACCACGATGGCGGGGCTGTTCACGACGAACCGGGTGGCCGCCGCGCCCGTGGTCGTCGGGCGGGATCGCCTGGGCGGCACGCCCCGCGCGGTCCTGGTCAACAGCGGCCAGGCCAACGCCGCCACCGGCGCCCGTGGCATCGCCGACGCCGTAGAAGACCACGGCCGCCGCCGCCGGGCTGCTGGGCCTGGCGCCCGATGGAGGTGCTGCCCTGCTCGACCGGCGTGATCGGCGAGCCGCTCCACGTCGACCAGCTGCTGGGCGCGCTGCCGGCGCTGGTCGAGGCGCTCGGCCCCGAGGGCGGCGCGGCGTTCGCGCGCGCGATCATGACCACCGACACCGTGGACAAGCAGGCGCGCGCCGACGCCGCGGGGGGATCCGCGTGGGCGGCTGCGCCAAAGGCGTCGGCATGATCAGCCCGAACCTCGCGACGATGCTGGCGTTCGTCACCACCGACGCGGCGGTGGACGCCGCCGACCTCCGGCGGCTCGCCGCGGAGCAGCTCGCACCGCGCTTCAACGCGCTCACGGTCGACGGCTGCACGTCCACCAACGACACCGTGCTGCTCTTCGCGAGCGGCGCCGCGGGCGCGCGACCGGTCGCGCCCGGCTCGCCGAGACCTGGGACGGCCTCGCGGGCGCCGTCGGCGAGGTGGGCGACCGGCTCGTCCGCGCGCTGGCCGCCGACGCCGAGGGCGGGACGCACGTCCTGATCGTGGAGGTGACCGGGCGCCCGGGACGAGGGCACGGCCCGGGCCGTCGCGAGGGCGGTGGCCGACTCGCCGCTGGTGAAGACGGCGGTCTTCGGCGGGGACCCGAACCCCGGGCGGATCCTGCAGGCGGCGGGGACGGTGGAGGGCGTGCGACGCCGCCACGCTGGGCGTGCGTGTCGGCGAGGTGGAGGTGGCGCGGGACGGCGTGATCCCCCCGGCCTACTTCGATGACGGCGCGTTGGCCGAGGCGGCGCGGGCGGCCATGGCGGGGGACGAGGTGCGCGATCGGACTGTCGCTCGGCGACGGCTCCGGCCGCAGCCGGGCCATGGGCTGCGACCTCTCCTACGAGTACGTCCGCATCAACGGGGAGTACACGACGTGAACGAGCTCGCACCGCAGATCCGCCAGCGCACCGTGGCGAAGGCGCGCACCCTCCTGGAGGCGCTGCCGTTCATGCGCGAGCACCACGGCAAGGTGATCGTCGTGAAGTACGGCGGGGCCGCGATGGACCGTGCCGGTCTGGCCGCGCCGTTCGCGGAGGACATCGCGCTGCTGCGCTCGCCGGGGTCACGGCCGTGGTGGTGCACGGCGGCGGCCCCCAGGTGACGCAGGTGAGCGCGCGCCTGGGCATCGAGACCACCTTCGTGGACGGGGTGCGGGTCACGGATGCCGAGACGCTGGACGTCGCCACGATGGTGCTGGCGGGCAAGCTCAACAAGGAGGTCGTGGCGACCCTGGTGACCGGTGGCGTGCCCGCGGTGGGCCTGTCGGGCGTGGACGGGGGCCTGCTGCTCGCGCAGCGCCAGGCGAGCCCGGACCTCGGGTTCGTGGGCGAGGTGGTGCACGTCAACGTCGAGGTGCTCCAGACCCTCACGGAGCGGCGGTTCGTGCCCGTGGTGGCCTCGATCGCGGTGGACGAGCACGGCCAGGCCTACAACGTGAACGCGGACGTCGTGGCCAGCGAGCTCGCGATCGCGCTGGGCGCCGAGAAGCTGGTCTTCATCAACGACGTGCCGGGGCTGATCGGGCCCGCCGGCGACCTCCTGTCCGAGCTGTCGTCCTCGCAATGCGTCGAGCTCCTGTCCCGGGGCGGCGTGGTGGAGGGCGGCATGATCCCGAAGCTCGAGAGCGCGGTGCGGGCCCTCGGCGCGGGGGTCGGCCGCGTGCATCTGGTGGACGGGCGCGTCGAGCACGCGCTGGTGCTGGAGCTGTTCACGCCCGAGGGCGTCGGCACGATGATCACCCCGGACGTGAGCCCGGCCCCGGCGAGCGTCACCGACGCCGCGATCCCGCCGGGCGAGGTGGCGCCGTGAGCCTGCCCGGACCCGACGCCGTGATGCCCACCTACGCCCGCTACCCGCTGACCCTCGTCCGAGGCGAGGGCACCCGCGTGTGGGACGAGGACGGGCAGGGACTACCTGGACTTCGCCGGCGGGCTCGGGGTCTCCGCGATCGGGCACGGCCACCCGGCGTGGCGGCGGGCGGTCCACGATCAGGTGGACCGGCTGGACCTGGTCAGCAACCTGTTCACCACCGAGCCGCAGGCCTGGCTCGCCCGCCGTCTCGGCGACCTGCTGCCGATCCCCGACGCGCGCGTCTTCTTCTGCAACTCCGGGGCGGAGGCGAGCGAGGGGGCCATCAAGCTCGTGCGCAGGTGGGGGCTGCCCCAGGGCCGTCCGGTCGATCGTGGCGCTCGAGGGCTCGTTCCACGGGCGGACCCTGGCGGCCCTGGCGGCCACCGGGACAGCCGGCCAAGCGCGCCCCCTTCGAGCCGCTCGTGGACTGGGTCCGGTTCGTGCCGCCCGACGATGTCGCCGCGCTCGATCTCGCGATGGGACCCGAGGTCGCCGGGCTGATCCTCGAGCCCGTGATGGGGGAGGGCGGCGTGCGTCCGCTCAGCGACGCCTACCTCCGGGCGGCGCGGGCGCTCTGCGACCGAGCGCGGGGCGCTCCTGGTGGCGACGAGATCCAGTCGGGCATGGGGCGTTGCGGCGACTGGCTCGCGATCTGCGCGGCGGGCGTCGTGCCCGACGTCGTGACGCTCGCCAAGGCGCTGGGCGGCGGGCTGCCGATCGGCGCCCTGGTGGCGCCGGCCTCGATCTCCGTTCGGCCCCGGCGAGCACGGGAGCACCTTCGGCGGCGGGCCGATCGTGTGCGCCGGCGCGCTGGCCGTGCTCGACGTGATCGAGGACGAGGGCCTGCTCGACCGTGCGCGTCGCGATCCACGAGCACCTCGCCGCCGGCCTGACGGCGGCGGCCGCGGAGGCGGGGTCGGGGACCGTGCAGGTCCGCGGCCGCGGGTGCCTCCTGGGCGTCGCAGCTGGGCGCGCGCCGTGGCCAACGACGTCGTGCTCGCGATGATCGACGAGGGCGTGCTGGCCTCGACCGCCGGTCCCGACGTGGTGCGGATGTCGCCGCCGCTCGTCGCCTCCGACGAGGATCTGCGACGAGGCCGCCGGCGGCGTTCGGTCGGGCCCTGGCCGCCGTGACGGGGGCCGCCGCATGAGCCGGTCGAACGGCGCCGTCGAAGTCGAGGCGCCAGCAGGCGATCCTGGCCCTGGTCGACGCGGGAGCACCTGGGCAGCCAGGAGGAGATCCGCGGCCGCCTGTCGTACATGGGCATCGACGCCACGCAGTCCACGATCAGCCGCGACATCGAGGAGCTGGGCCTGGCCCGGATCCACGGCGCCGACGGCATCCGCTACGTGATACCGGGCGAGCGCACCTCGCCCCAGCCGCTCGCGATGCTCCGGCGCCTGCTGGAGGAGTTCGCGCTCAGCTTCGTCCGCGCGGATGCAGGGCTCCTCGTGCGAACCCCGCCCGGCGCGGCCGCGGCCCTCGCCGAGGGCATCGACCGGGTCGGGCTCGCGGAGGTCGCCGGCACGATCGCCGGCGACAACACGATCCTCATCCTCGGCCGTGAGGGCGTGAAGCCCGCGGCACTCGAGCGGTCGCTCAACCAGATCATGGAGGCAAGCTGATGACGAAGAAGGCGGTGCTCGCCTACAGCGGCGGGCTGGACACCTCGGTCACGATCAGGTGGCTGATCGACGAGGGCTACGAGGTCACCGCGGTGGCCGTCGACGTCGGCCAGCAGGAGGACTTCGACCAGATCGTCGCGCGTGGGAAGGCCGCCGGGGCCGCGGACGTGCGCGTGATCGACGCCGTGGACCGCTACGCCGGCGGAGTTCCTGACCCACGCGATCAAGGCGAACGGGCTGTACGAGCAGAAGTACCCGATGGTGAGCGGGCTCGCGCGCCCGTGCATCGTCGAGGAGGTCGTGAAGGTCGCCCGGGAGATCGGGCGCCACCACGGTCGCGCACGGCTGCACCGGCAAGGGCAACGACCAGGTCCGGTTCGAGGTGGGCTTCTACGTCCTCGCGCCCGACCTGGAGGTGCTGGCGCCGATCCGCGACGCCGACATCCCGCGCGAGAAGGCGATCGCGCTGGCCGCCGAGTGGGGGATCCCGATCGTCGAGCGTGGTCACCACCTACTCCGTCGACGAGAACCTGTGGGGACGCACCGCCGAGTGCGGCCCGCTGGAGGACCCGTGGGTGGCGCCGCCCGAGGACGCGTTCGCCCGCACCGCGCCGCCGGCCGAGCGCCCGACCGAGCCGACCGAGGTCGCCGTCACCTTCGACCGAGGGCTGCCGGTGGCGCTGGACGGCGTGGCCGGCGACCCTGCCCGAGATCGTCCGCGCGCTCGACACGTTGGGTGGCATCGTACGGGTTCGGCCGGGTCGACATGATCGAGAACCGCCGCGTGGGCATCAAGAGCCGCGAGCTCTACGAGGTGCCGGGCGCGCTCGCCATCATCCGGGCGCACCAAGCGCTGGAGGACCTCACGCTGGAGCGGGAGGTGGCGCACCACAAGCCGCTGCTGGAGCAGCGGTGGGCCGACCTCGTCTACGACGGCCAGTGGTTCAGCCCGCTCCGCGCGGCGATCGACGCCTACGTGGACGCGACGCAGGCCCACGTGCTCGGGCGAGGTCCGGCTGCGGTTCGAGCCGGGCTCGTGCACCGTGGTGGGCCGGCGGAGCCCGCACGCGCTCTACGACCTGTCGCTCGCGACCTACGGCAGCGGCGACGCGTTCGATCAGTCCCACGCCGAGGGCTTCGTGCGCCTCTACGGGATGGGGCTGAAGGTGTGGGCCGCCAAGCAGCAGGGGACGGACGCGACGTGAGCCGGGACGACGCCGGCGGGTCGCCGCTGTGGGCGGGGCGGTTCTCCGAGCCGCCGGCGCCCGAGGCGGCCGCCCTGGGGCGCTCGCTGCACGTCGACGCCCGGCTCGCGCAGCAGGACGTCGAGGCCGGCGTGGCGCACGTCCGCGCGCTCCAGGACGCCGGGCTGCTGACGCCGGCGGAGGCGGGCGCGCTGGAGGAGGCGCTGGCGCAGGTGGGCGAGGACCTCGACCGCGGGCGCGTGAGGTTCGAGCCGGCGGACGAGGACATCCACTCGGTGGTGGAGCGCGCGGTCACGGAGCGGCTCGGTGACGCTCGGGCGCGAAGCTCCACGCCGGCCGCTCGCGGAACGACCTCGTGGTGACCGACCTGCGGCTGTGGCTGCTGGCGGCCGGGCGCCGGATCGACGCCGGCGCTGGCCGACGCTGATCGAGGCGCTCGTGGCGCGCGGCGCCGAGCACGCGTCCAGCGTGATGCCGGGCACCACCCACGCGCGCTCCGCGCAGCCGGTGACGCTCGGCCACCACCTGCTCGCGCACGCGTGGGCGCTCCTGCGCGATCTCGATCGGCTCGGCTCGTGGGCGGTCCGGACCTCGACGTCGCCCGCTGGGCGCCGGCGCCGTGGCCACCTCGACCCTCGGTCTCGACCCCGACCTCACGGCGGCGCGGCTGGGTTTCCACCGCGCGTTCGCCAACTCGATCGACGCCGTGAGCGACCGCGACTTCGTGCAGGAGTTCGTGGCCGACGCCGCGATCTGCGCGACGCACCTCTCCCGCCTGGCCGCGGACCTCGCCCGGTGGACGGACGAGGCGCTGGGCTGGGCCGAGCTCGACGAGGCCTACTCCACGGGGTCCAGCATGATGCCGCAGAAGCGGAACCCCGACACGGCCGAGCTCGCGCGCGGGAAGGCGGCCAGGGTTGGCGCCGACTTCGCGGCCCTGGCCGCGCTGCTCCAGGGGCTGCCGCTCGGCTACCACCGCGACCTCCAGGAGGACAAGGAGCCGGCGTTCGACGCCGCCGACACGCTGGAGCTGGTGTTGCCGGCCCTCACCGGCGCGGTCGCCTCGATCCGCATCGACGCCGAGGCGATGCGCGCGGCCTGCGCGAACGAGGGCCTCTACGCCACGGATCTCGCCGAGGCGCTCGTCCGCGACGGCGTGCCGTTCCGCGAGGCGCACCGGCGCACGGGCGAGCTGCTGAAGGAGCTCGCCGAGGCGAGGACGCGGGCTCGCCGACCTCGACGACGGGGAGTGGGCCGCGTTCGGCGTGAAGGAGGGTGCGAGCCTGCTCGACCCCGACGCGAGCGTCGCGGCGCGGACGATGCCGGGTGGCCCCTCGGCGGCCAGCGTCCGGGCCCAGGCCGTCGCGGTGACCGCGGAGCTCGCGAAGCGCCCCGTCAACCCGTAGCCCGCACGGTCGCGGCGCTGCGGTCCGCCGATCAGGCGGCGTCGTCCGCGGTGAGCCGCTCCACCAGCTCCCACAGCCGCGCGCGCTCCTCGGGCGAGGTGTGGGTGCCCGGCAGCTTCTCGGTGGAGCGCGGGTGGCGGTCCAGCCACAGCTTCCCCGTGGTGCGCCCGGGCTCCTCGGCGGCGGCCAGCCAGACGATCGTGTCCGCGCCCTCGGCGCGGTCGCGCAGGAGCGGGCCGATCACCTTCGAGAACGTGGGAAGGCTCTGGTGGATCCCCGGCGTGTCGGCCCAGCCCGGATGCATCACGTGCACGGCGACGCCGCCGTCCCGCAGGCGCCGCGCCCACTCCTGCGTGAGCACCACCTGGGCGCGCTTGGCCTTCGCGTAGGCGACCGAGCCGCGGTAGTCCTCCGGCCCCATCTCCAGGGTGTCGACGTCGAGCGCCTGCGCGTACATCCCGCCCGAGGTGACCCAGATCACGCGCGAGCCGGGGCGCAGCAGCGGACGCAGCCGTCGCGTCAGGAGCTGGGGCGCCAGCACCATGAGCGCGAACGTGGCCTCGTGGCCCTGCGGCGTCTCGCGGCGCTCGGTGAGCAGCGCGCCGGCGTTGTGGACGACCACGTCCAGTCGCGTCTCGGTCGCGAGGATCTCGCCGGCCAGCCTCCTGGTGGCGTCCAGGTCGCTCAGGTCGGCGAGGTAGGCGACCACGTCGTCGTTGCCCGTCTCCGACGCGATGGAGGCGCGCGTGGCCCGCGTCCCCTCGGGCGATCGACCGACGATGCGCACCGAGGCGCCCATCCGCGCGAACGTGGTGGCGGCCTCCATGCCCAGCCCGGAGGTGGCGCCGGTCACCAGCACCACGTCGCCGTCCATACGGAGATCGGCGAGGTCCTCCCACCCGAAGAGCCGGCGGCGGGCCTCGTACCCCACCTTCGTGAAGCTCCCGATGACCGAGAGCTCGAGGACCTCGTCGGCGAGATCGCGCCAGCCCATCATCGATCCGACGACCTGGCGTGAGAGGGGGAGCGGTCCATGCCTCTTACCGTACGAGCGCGGCGTGGCGGCGACCCGGCGCAACCCTATGCGCGCCAGCAACGAGCGAGGCGGCGCCCGGACGGCGGGGGGCCCCGCCCTTCGGGCGGGGCCCCCAGGTGCCGGTGATCGACGACGGCTCAGACCACGCGCACGCCCGATGCCTGCGGACCCTTGTCGCCCTGGGTCACCTCGAACTCGACGGTCTGGCCCTCCTCCAGGTTGCGGTACCCCTCGCCTTCGATCGCGCTGAAGTGCACGAAGACGTCGGGTCCGTCGGTCTGGGTGATGAAGCCGAAGCCCTTCTCCGGGCTGAACCACTTCACGGTTCCGGTTGCCACTGGCGCTCCCCTCCTTCCTCGGCCGTTGCGGACCTGGTGCGCCGTGCATGTCCGTCGGCCTCCGGCGCGGACGCCGGGAGGGAACTGCTCCAGTGCATGACCTGCCAGTGCATGAACCAGTGGTGCGACGAACCCTCGAGGGCAACGATATACGAGGCGGCGGACCCCGTGCCACTCCCGCGAGCGACGTACGCTGGGCGCGTATGGCCGCTCCCGCCCCGCCGCGCCGTTGCCGACGGTGCCCCAGTCCTCGCTCCAGGGACTCCGCGCGCTCCGCCGCGATCCGATCGCGCTCTTGGAGCGGGCCGCCGCGATGGGCGACGTGGTTCGGGTCCCGTTGCCCCGCCTCCGGGTGTTCCAGGTGAGCGACCCCGACCTGGCCTGGGACGTGCTGTCTACCGGCAACCGGGACTTCGTGAAGAGCCCCACCCTGCAGAACGCCAAGATGGTGCTGGGCGAGGGGTTGCTCACCTCTGAGGGCGAGCTGCACCGCCGCCAGCGCAGGCTGATCCAACCCATGTTCCACCATGCCCGCATCGCGGGGTACGGCGAGGCCATGGTGGAGGAGGCCCAGCGGACCGCGGAACGGCTGCGGCCCGGGCCGCTCGACGTCCACGCGACGATGATGCGTCTCACCCTGGCGGTGGTGGGTCGCACGATCTTCGCCACCGACGTCGGATCCGAGGACGCGCGCGACGTGGCGGCCGCGCTGGATGAGGTCCTGTCGCAGTTCGGTCGGCAGTTCTCTCCGCTGCTGCCGATCACCCGCCGCCTGCCGCTCCCGGCCACGCGCCGCTTCGACCGGGCGGTGGCGGTGTTCGATCGGATGATCGAACGCAAGATCGCCGAGCGACGCGCCGCCGGCGCCCAGGGCGACGACCTGTTGTCCCTGCTGCTCACGGCACAGGAGGACGGTGAGGGGATGGGCGATCGCCAGGTCCGGGACGAGGCCGTCACCCTGTTCCTGGCCGGTCACGAGACCACCTCCAACGCCCTCACGTGGACCTGGTGGCTGCTCTCGGGCAACCCCGACGCCGAGGCGCGCCTCCACGCGGAGCTGGACGCGGTCCTGGGCGGGCGACCCCTTACGGTGGCCGATCTCCCCGACCTCCCGTACACGGAGGCCGTGGTGGCGGAGTCGATGCGGCTGCGCCCGCCCGCCTGGGCGATCGCGCGGCAGGCCGTCCGCGACCACGACTTGGGCGTCGGAACGATCCTGCCGGCGCGGTCGGTGGCGATCGTCTCGCCGTGGATCCTGCATCACGACCCCAGGTGGTGGCCCGAGGCCGGTGCGTTCAGACCGGAGCGGTGGCTCCCGGAGGATCCGGACCGCCCCCGCCACGCCTACCTGCCGTTCGGCGCCGGGCCGCGGATGTGCATCGGGGAGGGCTTCGCCTGGATGGAGGCGCGGCTGCTGCTCGCGACCCTGGCGCAGCGGTGGCGCTTCGAGCTCGACCCGGCGGCCCGGGTGGCGCTGCAGCCGGTGATCACCCTACGGCCTCGCTACGGCATGGCGATGACCGCGGTCTCCCGAGGGGCCGGCTAACCGACCGCTACGGCTGCGCACGTGTTCGGACGGAGCCGGTAGTCTCGTCGCTCATGACGTTCGATGTGGCGATGGTGCTGGTGGCGCACCCCGACGACGCCGACTTCATGTGCGGTGGCACGGTCGCGCGGTGGGTCGAGGAGGGAACCGCGGTGCACTACGTGCTGTGCACCGATGGCTCGGCGGGCTCCAACGTGCCTGGGGTCACCCGCGAGGAGATGCGGGTGACGCGCGCGCGGGAGCAGCGGGACGCCGCCGACGCCCTCGGTGTGGCCAGCGTGACGATCCTGGGTGAGCTGGACGGCATGCTGGAGGTGACGCTGGACACCCGGCGCAAGGTGTGCCGCGAGGTCCGCCGGCTCCGTCCCGACGTGCTGGTGGCCCCCGATCCCTCGCGTCTGTGGTCGAGCAGCGGCTACATCAACCACTCCGACCACAAGGCGGCGGGCACGCTGGCCCTCACGGCGATCATGCCCGACGCGCCGAGCCGCCCGATGTTCCCCGAGCTCCTCGACGAGGGACACGAACCGTTCGAGGTGCCGAACCTTTGGCTCTCCTCGGACGAGGGCGACGAGCTGATCGACATCACGGGCACGATCGACCGCAAGCTCCAGGCCCTGGCACGCCACGTGTCGCAGGAAGCGGAGGCGGCGGCGCCGTGGGTCCGTGAGCACGCCCGTGAGCTGGGGGAACGCGCCGGCGTGGAGTACGCCGAGTGCTTCCGGACCTTCAAGCTCGTCGAGGACCACGACGAGGACTAGAGGATGGACATGGAGCACGACGAGCCGGTCGAGCTGACCCCGCAGGAGCGCCACGACATCGAGGCGGACCTGTTGGACCTCGAGCAGATGCGCCTGACGTTCGAGCCCCGCTCCGTGAAGGGCGTCGTGATCGCCTGTCAGGACTGCGGCGCGAATCACTACTACGAGTGGGAGCTCCTGCGCGAGAACCTGCAGCACATGCTCAGCACGGGCGAGCCCCGCATGCACGAGCCGGCGTTCGACATCGCCGAGGACGAGTACATCCTGTGGGACTACGGGAAGGGCTACATCGACGCGGTGGCCGACGCCGGGCTCGAGCCCGACCGCCGGATCGAGGTCACGAGCTGCCCCTGGTGCCAGACGCCCTTCGGTGAGGAGTACGCGTTCTGCCCCACGTGCGGGCGCACGCTCGCGACCGTGCGCCTGTACCGCGAGTTGATCGACCGTGGCTTCCACGACCGGGACGTGCGCGCGCTGCTGGTGCGCGCGGGGTACGAGCCCTTCTGACGATCACTAGGACGCCGGCGCGCAGGCCGCGGTGGACAGCGCCTTCTCCGCATCGTCCACCTTCTGGATCAGCGGTTTCAGCACGGCGATGGCCTGATCGCCCGTCGCGGAGGATGGGAGGGCCTTCACCGCGGTATCGAGGTCCTGGTGCGCCTGCTGGAACGCCTTCTGCTCGGCCTGCGCCTGGTCCTGCTGGATCTCGGCCAGCTGGTTGTAGGTGGTGAGCACGTTGTCCCACAGGGTCAGGTACTGGCCCTGGCTGGCGTTCGCGGGATCCAGATCCACCAACGCCTGGATACCCGTCTCGTACTGGGTGAGGGTGGTGCAGTAGGTCTCCGCCGTATTCGTTGACCTGTTGCAGCCACCGGCGAGCAGGGCGAGCGCCACGAGCGGCACCAGCATCGTCGGGGTGAGCGCGCGCTTCATGCCGCCGGAGTCTAGGGCACAGGCCCATGCGACGCTCAGGCGCGGCGCGGGCGCTCCAGCACGCACTCCTCCGGCGGCTTGTCCGGACGCAGGCCCTTGAAGCTGGGGGCGCGCATCTTCCCGGTGCCCTTCGTGATCTCCAGGTAGTCGACCTCGCACACCAGCTCCGGCTCCACGTACGTGGCGCCCTTCACGGCGGCCAGCTCGGGGTCCTCGATCGGGGGCGTCGTGCGTACCAGCGGCGCGAGCTGCGCCTGCAGCTCCTCGAGCCCGCGATCCGTGAAGCCGCTGCCCACCTGGCCGATCCACCGCCAGGTGCCCTCGTCCAGGGCGCCCACCAGCAGGGCGCCGAAGGACCCCTTCCGCCCGCCCTGCCCCGGCGTCCAACCTAGGATCACGCAGTCCTGGGTGGTGCGCAGCTTGATCTTCCGCCAGTCGGCGGTGCGTCGTCCCGGCTGGTACTTCGATCCGAGCTTCTTCGCCATGACGCCCTCGAGACCCAGGGCCGCGGCCCCCTCCGTGAAGGCCGTCCCATCGCCCACCTCGTGCGTCACGACCTGCAGCCGGTGGTCGGTCTCGACGATGAGCTCCAGCAGCTCGCGACGTTCCTCCAGCCGCAGCCCGATGGTCTCGTGGCCGTCCAGCCAGAGCAGGTCGAACGCCACCAACGCGACCGGGATCTGCTTGGCCACCCTGGCGATCTCGCGCGGGTTCGCGAGGTTCATCCGTTGCTGCAGCGTCTGGAAGGAATCCCGCCCCTCCGCGTCGAACGCCACGATCTCGCCGTCGATCACCGCGTTCACCTGGTCGACGAGCTCGTGGATCATGTGGAGCTCCGGGTACTGCGCGGTCGCATCGCGCCCGGTGCGCGTCCGCAGGACGCTCTGCCCCGTGCCCAGCTCCGCCAGGCATCGGATCCCGTCGAACTTCGGCTCGAACCACCAGCGCTCGTCGTCGAAGGGCTCCCACCCACCCTCGGCGAGCATCGGCCGGTACCTCGGCGGCGTCGGGATCAGCGGGGCGTCCTGCGCGCTCGCGAGGAACGCCAGCCAGTTCTGCCTGGTCTTGACGAAGTGGAACTCCAGGCCCGGGTACCGCCGGCCGTGGAGCTTGAAGCAGACCTTGGCGTCGGTCCACTCGATCGGCTCGTACCAGCCGTCGTCGAAGATCCGGACCTCCCCGGCCCCGTAGTGCCCCTCCGGGATCGTCCCCTCGAACGTCCCGTACTCGAGCGGGTGATCCTCGGTGCGCACGGCGAGTCGCTTGTCGCCTTTGGCGACCGGGAGACCCTTGGGCACGGCCCAGCTGGGGAGCGCGCCGTCGTGCTCGAGGCGGACGTCGTAGTGCAGGGCCGTGGCGCGGTGCTTCTGGATCACGAAGGAGTTGCCCGCGGCGGCCTCGGGGAGCTCGCCCGGCGCGGGCTCGGGCGTCGCCTCGAAGTCGCGCCTCCGCACGTACTCCATCAGCTTGGGATCCTTCGAGGCCGCGGCGATCTCCTCGCTGGTCTTCGCGGCACGCCGCGCGCGCCGCGGTGCGGGGGAGCGGTCCGTCCGGCACCGCCTCCGATCCCTCCTCCGCGCGCGACCCCGAGGGAGTCGACCGCCGCCGCCAGATCCATGAAAGGCCCCTCGCGCACCCCCGCGAAGAGGTCGCCCAGCGGGCGAAGCGCTCCCAGACGTTGTCGATCCGGAAGTCCTGGGGCTCGAACCCACCCTCCATCACCTCATCCCAGGTCAGTGGGGTCGAGACCGGTGCGCGGGGCTCGGGGCGGAGCGAGTAGGCGGCCGCGATGTTGGCGCCGCTGCGGTTCATGTTGTGGTCGATGAAGATCTTGCCGGTGCGGTCGGCGATCTTCCACGCCATGGTCACCCGCTCCGGGTCGGCGTCCCGGATCAGCCGCCCGCACGCGCCGACGAACGCGCGGACCAGCTCGTAGGAGTAGGCGCCGCGCTCGATCGGCATGAAGATCTGCAGCCCCGTGGCGCCCGAGGTCTTCGGGTAGGCCGTCAGCTCCAGCTGATCGAGCAGCACCTTGATGTGCCGCGCCACCGTCGAGCACGTCCTCGTAGGTGTAGGGGGGGAAGGGGTCGAGGTCGAAGAAGAGGTAATCGGGGTGGGCGACGTCGGCACAGCGGGAGTGGAGCGGGTGGAACTCGATGCACCCGAGGTTCGCGACGTAGAGGAGCCCGGCGAGGTCCTCCACCATCAGGTAGTCGATCATGCCGCCCTTGGCATCGTCGGAGTGGACCTGGCACCGGCGGATCCACTCGGGCGTGTGTGAGGGTGCGGTCTTCTCGTAGAAGAACTCGCCGCCGACGCCGTCGGGCATCCGCTTCATCGTGAGCGGCCGACCCGACAGGTGCGGCAGGATCAGCTCGGCGACGTTCAGGTAGTAGGCGACCAGGTCGCCCTTCGTGAAGCCGTCGTCGGGCCAGTACGCCTTGTTGAGGTTGGACAGTCGCAGCTCGCGCTCGCCGGCCTGGAACCACCACGCGTCGCCGTCGCGCCGCGCCTCCAAGGGGCGTGGGAACTCCACGGTGAAGGCGGGTCCGGCGCCCCGCTTCCTGGCCGGCATGCGGCCGATGGTAGCCACATCCGCGGACGTCGAGGGGTTCCGCGGTCGCCAGGGGGGTGCGCGAGTGCGCTGGGTGTGGTACGAGAGCGCATCAACGAGACGATGAGGAGCGACGGATGGAACGGCTGAAGAAGAACCCGGCGGTGTGGGGGCTGATGCTGGGCGCTGCGGTGATGATGGTGTCCACGTTCCTCGCCTGGTTCAAGATCGAGCAGCCGGCGAAGGGGACGAGCGCCACGGTCCGGGCGTTCAACGTGGTCTCGGGCCAGACGATCTTCCTGGTCGCGCTCCTGGTGATCATCTTCGCGGTCTTCGTGCTGGTGTCCTCCGGCGGTGGGAGGAAGGCGTGGGCCGCCGTGGAGCTCCTCATCAGCCTGGTGCTGCTCGTGATCGGCGCGCTCGGCATCTTCAACACCGACTTCGTGGCTGCGCAGTTCGCCACGACCCAGACGATGTCGACGATGGCGTTCAGCTCCACGATGCAGAACGCCAACGACGCCGTGAAGTCGGGGCTCGACTCCGGGGCGCTGACCGCGTCGTTCGGCTTCGGGCTCATCGTGTTCATCGTCGGGGCGCTGATCGCCGTCGCCGGCGCCCTGTACTCGTTCCGGACCCCGCCCGCACGAGACTAGATCCCACCCCTGGAGGCTTCCCGTGCCCCACGTGATCGACATCCCCGCGCTGCGTGAGGAGCGCCTCGCCCGCCTCCAGGCCGCCATGCGGGCGGAGGAGCTAGACCTCGCGCTCTTCTTCAACGAGCCCGCGATCCGGTACGCGACGGGGGCGAGCGCGATGCCGATCTGGAGCAACACGACCTCCGTGCGTGCCGCGATGGTCCCGGCAGAGGGCCAACCGATCCTGTTCGAGCACGGCAACTCGATCCACAGATCGCAGGAGGCGACCGCCGACGTGCGGCCGATGGTGGCGTGGGAGTTCTGGGACGACACCACGACGATGGCCGATGCCTGGGCGGCGCAGATCGTCGGGGCGGCGCGGGAGCTCGGCGTCACGGGATCGCCGATCGCGGTGGACCGGCTGGGGACCCCGGGCTTCCTGGCCCTGGAGGAGCTCGGCGTGCCGATCGTTGATGCCTCCGTGGCGATGCGGGCGGCCCGCGAGGTGAAGACACCGCAGGAGATCGTGGCGCTCCGCGCGAACGGGCAGCTGATCGTGGAGATGCTGGCGGCGTTCGAGGCCGCGGTGGATCCGGGCGTGCGGGAGCGCGATCTGCTGGCCGTTATGGCCGACGTCATGTTGCGAGGTCGCGGAGAGCACCTCGCCACCAGCACGGTGTGCTCGGGGACGAACGCCAACCCCTGGCGCGCCGAGGCGACGGATCGCGTGCTGCAAGCGGGGGAGCTGGTCTTCGTGGACACGGACACCGTGGGGATCGAGGGCTACTTCTCATGCGTGTCGCGCACGTTCCCCGTCCCGGGCGCCGAGGTGGCCGCGGAACGACGGCAGACCTACCGCATCGCCCATGATTGGCTCCGGGAGACGACGGCGCTGATCCGGCCGGGGATCACGTGCGCCGAGCTGGCCGAGACCGCGCCCGCGCTGCCCGAGGCCTGGATGCCGCTCCGCTACGAGGTCATGGTCCACGGGATCGGGCTGGAGGAAGAGAGCCCCAGCGTCTGCTACCCGGTCGACCCCCAGCCCAACGGCGAGCGCGTGATCGAGCCGAACATGGCCCTGGTGGTGGAGCTCTACGCCGGGGAGGTCGGCGCCGACCACGGCGTGAAGCTCGGGGACCAGATCCTGGTCACCGAGGACGGCATCGAGGTCCTCTCGCCGTTCCCGTTCAACGAGGGCCTCCTGAGCTAGCCGGCCGGTCCCGGTCCACGCGCGATTCCTCGGGGTCCGCGCCGAACAACGGGGTCTTCCACAGCGGCAGGTCCAGGTCGTGCATGCCCGCGAGCTCGCGCTCGGCCCGCACCGTGAGCAGCAAGGCCCTCCGCCCCACGTAGAACAGCAGGATCGCGAGGGGGAGCTCGATGAGGAACGCCGACACGAGCGCCAGGAGTTGGTCGCTGTGCGTGGCGGACGTGAGCACGTCGAACCAGGCATCGCAGACCAGGAGGGTCGCCGTGACGAAGGCCGTGACGATCATCAGTTGCCGCCGGCGCCACGCGGTCCACGCGGTGAGCGCGAGCCCCACCAGCAGCAGCAGGTCGAAGCCCGCCCAGGCGACGTCCCAGTGACGGGCCGCGTACCGGCGGGGCAGCTCGGCCGCCAGGAACGCGATCCAGGGGATCAGCACCAGGCATGCGACCACCATGGTGCCCATGACACTCAGACGGCGTCGCCGCGTGGTGGGTGTCTCCCGTGGCAACAGGTCATCGAGCGCGCCCAACCGGCGCGTCAGATCTAGGCGTTCCTCCGGGGTCAGTGCGGCGAGTTCGTCATCGGTCAGCATCGCGGTCCCTCTCGTGTCTGCCTCGCAGGATAGAATCATCGTTCCGCTGCGCAGGCAGCGCTCGACGCACTCCGGGGGGTACACCATGCCCAGATCCATGTGGAAGGGGGCCATCTCCTTCGGCCTCGTGACCATCCCGGTCGCCGTCTACCCGGCCACCGAGGAGAAGACGCTCCGCTTCAACCAGCTGCACGACGAGGACCTTGGACGGATCCGTTACAAGCGCGTGTGCGAGAAGGACGGCGAGATCGTCGACTACGAGCACATCGTGAAGGGCTACGAGTACGAGAAGGACCGCTACGTGATCCTCACCGATGACGACTTCGACGCCGTCCCAGTCGAATCCTCGCGCGCCATCGACATCGTGCAGTTCGTGGACCTCGACGAGATCGACCCGATGCTCTACAAGAAGTCCTACTACCTGATCCCCGACGAGACCGGCGCGAAGGCCTACGCCCTGCTGCGAGAGGCCATGACGCAGGACGGCAAGGTCGGGATCGCCAAGGTCAGCTTCCGCGACAAGGAGCACCTGGCGGCGTTGCGCTTCCGCGACGAGGCCTTCGTGCTGGAGACCATGTACTGGCCGGACGAGATCCGCGAGGCCGAGTTCGGTGACGTGGACGTCGACGTGAAGGTCCGCGACCAGGAGCTCGAGATGGCGCGCCAGCTGATCGAGGGCCTCACCGCGGACTGGAGCCCGGAGGAGTTCACCGACGAGTACCGCGAGGCGCTCATGAAGATCGTCGAGGCCAAGATCAACGGCGAGGAGGTCGAGCTGGTGGAGGTCGAACCCACCGCCAAGGTCGTCGACCTGATGGAGGCGCTCAAGGCCAGCGTGGCGGCGGCGAAGAAGCAGCCCGCCGGCGCGTCGGAGGGAGCGGACGAGGACGCGCCGAAGCCGGCGCGCGGCTCAGGTGGCAAGAAGTCTCCGGCGAAGAAGGCCACGGCCCGCAAGGCCACCGCGCGGAAGAAGGCCGTCGGGGAGTGAACCCTCCCCGCCGCGGCTAGGCTTGCGGCGTGATCAACTGGTTCCGCAGGGTCGGGCGGAAGGTCCGAGGCGCCCACTGGCATCCGGAGACGTTCGTCTGTTCGCGCCACGGCCACATGCTGCCGGCCGCCCAGGTGCGGAACCTGCGGCCGGCCGACGGCGGCGTCGGCGTGGACCTCCAGGACGGCCGCCGGCTCGCCCGGTGCCTGCGGTGCGACTCCTGGCGCGAGGTCTCCCACCCGGACGCCGAGGCTCCCGAGACGCTCCCGCCGCTCGCCGAGATCGCGATCCCGCGCCGCGGCGCCGCGCTCGAAGAGGCCATCATCTTGCGCATCATCGCGATCGACCGGATCGTCCACGTGGTCCTGTTCGGGCTGCTGAGCATCATCGGCACGTGGCTGGTGCTGCGGCTCGGAGGGCTCCAGACGCCAGGCCAACGACGCCCTCCACGGCCTGCGGTCGCTGGCCGCCAACTCCACCGTGAGCAGCCACGGCCTGATCGTGTCCGAGCTCCAACACGTGCTGAACCTGCGGGAGTCCACCCTGCGGATCCTCGTCGCAACCTCCCTCGCGTACTTCGTCCTGGAGACGGTCGAGGCCGTGGGGCTCTGGCGGGAGCGGCGATGGGCCGAGTACCTGACGGCGGTCGCGATCGTGGGGCTCATGCCGTTCGAGATCATCGAGCTCACGAAGCGCATCACGGTGATCCGCGTGGGCGCCCTGGTGATCAACCTCGCGATCCTGCTGTGGCTGCTCTGGCGCAAGCGCCTCTTCGGGCTCAACGGTGGACGGGCCGCGACCCGCCACGAGGCGCCCGATCCCGAGGTCCTCCTGGCCGCACCGTCCCCGGCGGACGCCGCCGCGCCGGCGCACGGCGATCGGCGCCCGGCGGTGCCCACCGGCTAGGCTTTGGACCTCATCCGCGAGGAGGACCCTTCGTGAAGCTCGTGACGGCCATCGTGAAGCCCCACCGCATCGAGGAGGTGAAGGAGGCCCTGCGCGACCTCGGCGTCAACGGCCTCACCACCACGGACGTGGAGGGATTCGGCCGGCAGCGCGGCCACACCGAGGTCTATCGGGGGGCGGAGTACCAGGTGGACTTCGTGCCGAAGGTGCGCGTGGAGGTTCTCGTCGCCGACGACGACGCGCAGGGCGTGGTGGACGCCATCGTGAAGGCCGCGCGCACCGGCAAGATCGGGGACGGCAAGCTCTGGATCACCGAGGCGGAGCAGGTCATCCGGATCCGCACGGGCGAGATGGGCCCCGACGCCGTCTGAGCCCGTGGCGGCCCATCCCGTGAGCGACCCGGTCGCGCGTCTGCGAGACGAGCTCTCCGTGCTGGAACGCGCCTACTCCCCGGGGCACCACGGCCGCTGGTCCGCGCACCGGCGCGCGGAGCTCATCGACGCCGCGCTGGTCGAGCTGTTCGAGCGCGCCACGGCGGTGCCGGGGACGGCGCTGGCCGCGATCGGCGGTTACGGGCGGATGGAGCAGTGCCCCCATTCGGACGTTGACCTGCTGCTGCTGCACGACGGCCGTGATGCCGAGGGACTCGCCGAACTGACCGACGCGCTGCTCTATCCGCTCTGGGACGCGGGCTTCACGGTCGGCCAGGCCGTCCGGACCATCGAGGAGTGCGAGGCCGTGGCGCGGGAGCGGGTGGACGCGGCCACGGCGATGTTGGACCTGCGGCATCTGAGCGGTGACGCGGGGCTCTCGGCGGCGGCGCGCGCACGGGTACGGGCGCCCATCCGCGACGACCCGCGGGCGTTCTTCGAGGCGCTGCTCGAGGCCGCCGCCCGACGCCATGAGCGGTTCGGGTGGACGACCTACCTCCTGGAGCCCGAGCTGAAAGAGGGGGCGGGCGGGCTCCGCGACGTGACCTCGGTGGGTTGGTGCGCCGCAGCCCTGGACCGGCCGCTGCAGGAGTTGGGGCTGCTGCGTGCTCGCGAGCAGGAGGCGCTGGAGGCCGCCGGCGAGTTCCTCACCCGGGTGCGCAGCGCGCTGCACCTGGAGACCGGGCGGCGCACCGACAAGCTCCCTCTCGACCTGCAGCCCGCGGTGGCCCGGGCCATGGGGTTCACGGATGAGCCGGGCCTGGTCGCGGAGGACGGATTGATGCGCTCGGTGTTCGAACACGCGCGGCAGGTGGCGCACGCGAGCGGCTCGGTGCTCGCGCGGTACCTGGATCGGGAGCCCGACGCAGGGGCGGCCCCCGCGAGCGCGGACCTCGACCCGGCCCAGATCCTCACGGCGCTCGCCGAGGTGGCGGAGTCCGGCGACCGACCGACCACCGCGCTCCTGGATGCGATCGACCAGGCGGGCGTGCCGACGGAGGTCGTATGGACCGATGAGACGCTGGAGGGGTTCCTTCGGTTGCTGCGCGCGGGGGACGCGGGCGTCGACGCCCTGGAGGCGCTCGACCGGGCGGATCTCCTGGCGCGCTACCTGCCGGCGTGGGCCGACGTGCGGTGCCGGCCCCAGCGGGATCCCTACCACCGCTTCACGGTGGACGTGCACCTCACGTCCGCCTTGCGCGCCCTCGGTGGGCTCCTGAGAGGGTCGGACGACGACGACCCTATCGCCCCGCAGGCGGTGGCCAGCATCGACGATCGCGACGGCCTGCTGCTGGCCACGCTCCTGCACGACATCGGGAAGGTGGGGTCGGGAGGCCACGTCGAGACGGGCGCCCGGATCGCGACGGACGTCCTCCGGCGGATGGGGGTGCCCACGCCCACCGGCGAGCTCGCGGCCTTCTTGGTGGCGGAGCACCTCCTGCTGCCCGACACGGCGACCCGACGCGATCTCTCCGACGAGAACCTGATCATGGACGTGGCCGCGCGGGTCGGCACGCCGGAGCGGCTCGCCGCCCTGTACCTCCTCGCGCGAGCCGACGCCTCCGCCACCGGGCCCGCGGCGTGGACCCCGTGGCGCCGGACGCTGATCCGGGAGCTCGTCGGCAAGGTCCAGCGGGCGTTCGAGCGGGGGGAGATGGGCACCGAACTCGCCGAACGGCTCGCCGATCGGATCGAGCGGCTCCGCACGCTCCTGGAAGGCGAGCCCGAGGCGGAGGTCGAGCGCTTCGTCCTGCGGATGCCACGGGGCTACTTCCTCTCCGTCGAGCCGGCGAGGGCCGCCACCCACTTCCCGGCCATCGCGCCGGAGATCGGCACGAAGGACGTGCGCTCGCTGGCCTCGCCCGGCTCGCGCCCCGGCACGTACGAGGTCCTCGTGGTCGCCAGGGACAAGCCCGGCCTCCTTTCGTGGATCGCGGGGGCGCTCGCGTTGGAGGGCCTGTCGATCTTCAGCGCGCAGGTGTTCACGACGCAGGACGGCGTTGCCGTGGATCTCTTCGAGGTGGAGGGCGCGTTCGAGACGGAGGTCGATCCTGCGCGGTGGCGGAACTTCCGGTCGACGCTGCGGGGCGCGATCGAAGGCCGTATCTCACTCGAGCGGCGGGTGGCCGAGAAGCGCCGCTTCTACCCGCTGAGGTCCCGGGCGCCCGTAACGGTCACGGTGGACGACCGCGTGTCGGAGTTCTCGACGGTGATCGAGGTCGGGGCCCCGGACCGGATCGGCCTGCTCTACGACATCACCGCCGAGCTCGCCGATCTCCGGCTGGACGTGTACCTGGCCAAGGTGACCACGTATACGGGACGGGTGGTGGACGCGTTCTACGTCCGCGACGGGCTGGGCCGCAAGGTCGTGGATCCCGGGCAGATCCACGAGATCGAAACCGCCGTTCGGGCTCGTCTCGAGGGGTAGGCTGCAGCGATGGACGACGACCGCGAACCGCTCGAGGAGCATCGCGCCCCTGCCGACGGTGACGCAGAGGAACCGCCTGAGGCGTCCGGACCCGATCCGGTTCCTCTGGTCGGTCCGGTGCTCGGGGTGATGATCGGGTTCCTCATCTTCCGGCTGCTGCCGGGGGACACCTCGATCTGGCTCGGCCTGCTGATCGCGCTCGTGGCCATCGCCGTCACCACCTTCGCCAGCATCGAGATCTCCCGCCGCCGCCGCGCCCGGCGCGGCTGAGCGCGCCGACTCTCCCGGTTGCGGATCCAACGGCTGGAGGTTCGCGTCGCATTGCACGGGGCGAACGGCCCACACCCGGGGGCCGAAGGTCCCCTCCGATGGGCCGAACGGCCCCGCCCGCGCGCCGAAGGTCCCGTCCCTCGGACCCGAACGTCCCGTCGGACCTGGGCAGAATCCCGGGCGAAAGGGACCCAACGCCTGATACCTCGGCCCCAGTTAGGCGGGAGGCTTGACGCGAGATGGAAACGATGAGTGGAAGGGGTACGAAGATGAACCGCAAGGTTTGGGATCAGCTCGTCAGCGGGGCGGCCCTGGTGATCGCGATCGTACTGATCGTGGTGGGAGGCGCTTCGGTGTACGGCGGGAACTTCGGACGGCAGAGCGTGTCCGACCGCCTCACGCCCGAGCGGGTGGCGTTCCCTCCCTACTCGGCGATGACGGCCACCGAGCAGACCGAGGTCGGCGCCTTCGCCGGCCAGACGGTGACGACCGGGCCGCAGGCGGAGGCGTTCGCCCGCTACATCCAGGGGCACCTCGCCGAGGTCAACGACGGGAAGACCTACTCCGAGACCAGCGCAGCGGCGCGGGCCGAGGGCCTGGACGCACAGACGGTCGCCGATCTCTCCGCGAAGGCCGACACGCTGTTCAAGGGTGAGACGCTCCGCTCCATCCTGCTGAACGCGTACGGCTGGTGGACGGTCGCGACGATCGCGCTGTGGGCCGGGTGGTTCATGATCGCCGCCGGCATCGCGCTGCTGGTCCTCGCGATCCTCGGGTTCCGCCACGCGAGGAAGGTGGAGCGCGTCGAGGTGGAGCAGCCGAAGCAGGAGATGGCGTCGGCGAGCGTCTGATCCTCGTTACAGAGACCACGACGTCGGAAGAGCCGCCCCGAGGGCGGCTCTTCCGCGTCTTGACGGGATCTTGATGCGGAGCGGCCTCACGTTGACGTGGCCCTTGCGCACGCCCCCCAAGCGGGTATCCGCTCATCCATAGACTCGGATCATGGCCCGGCCCGTCGATCTCGGCGTTGGATACGCGGCGAAGCGGGTCCTCCTCGGCCGGCCCCTCGCCACCTCACGCCTCGAGCACGAACGGCTGGGCCGGCCCACCGCGCTCGCGGTGTTCTCCTCAGACAACATGTCCTCGGTCGCCTATGCGACCGAGGAGATCCTCCGCGTGCTGATCCCCGCCGTGGGGATCACCGCGTTCGCGCTGGTGATGCCGATCTCGGGCGTGATCGTGCTGATCGAGGCCATCTTGATCTTCTCCTATCGCCAGACGATCAAGGCCTACCCCACGGCGGGCGGCGCGTACATCGTCACCAAGGACAACCTGGGACTCCTCCCGGCCCAGCTGGCCGGCGTGGCCCTGTTGATCGACTACATCCTGACCGTGTCGGTGTCCACGGCCGCGGGGGTGCAGGCGTTGAGCTCCGTCGTGCCGCTCTCGGTGCCCACGCGCATCTTGCTGTCGCTGGTGTTCGTCTGGCTGATCGCCTACGGGAACCTGCTCGGTGTCCGGGAGTCCGGTCGGATCTTCTCCGTCCCGACGTACGTGTTCATCGCGAGCCTGGGACTGACCTGCGTCGTGGGCGTCTACCAGGTCGTGAGCGGTCACGTCGCGCCCTTCCCTATCGCGCCCCAGGAGGCCTCGGGTGGCGTGCCGATCGGCGCGAGCGCGGTCACCGTCTTCCTGGTCCTCAAGGCCTTCGCATCGGGCGGTGCCGCGGTGACCGGGGTCGAGGCCATCTCGAACGGCGTGCCGGCCTTCCGCAAGCCAGAGTGGCGCAACGCCCAGATCACCCTCGCGTACATGGGGATGATCCTCGGCTCGACCTTCCTCACCGTGTCGTTCCTCGCCCACCGGCTGCACGTGATCCCGGTCGCGAACGAGAGCAAGTCGGTGCTCGCCCAGATCGCCCAGGCCGTCTACGGCGAGGGGGTCCTCGGCCACGCCCTGTTCCTCGTGTTGCAGGTCGCGACCACCCTGATCCTCATCCTCGCCGCGAACACGTCCTTCGCCGACTTCCCGAGGCTCGCGAGCTTCCACGCCGACGACGCCTTCATGCCTCGCCAGCTCACCAAGCGTGGGCATCGATTGGTCTTCTCCAACGGCATCGTGGCCCTGGCGTTGGTCGCCAGCCTGATCCTGATCGTCTTCCGGGCCAGCGTGACGGCGATGATCCCCCTCTATGCCCTGGGGGTGTTCACGTCCTTCACGCTGTCGCAGACCGGGATGGCAAAACGCCACCTCCGCATCCGCGAGAAGGGATGGCGCACGGGGCTGTTCATCAACGGTCTGGGGGCCGTGTCCACGTTCGTCGTCGCGCTGATCATCGCGGTCGTCAAGTTCGCGGGCGGTGCGTGGGCGATCATGATAGCGGTGCCCGTGTTGGTTGCCGTCCTGGTACGCGTGAACAAGACCTACGTGGACGAGGAGGCGGCGTTGGTCGTCGGATCCGGTGACCGATCGGTGATGGAAGGGGACAGCCCCTCGCACGCCGCCATCGTGCTCGTGGACGAGCTCGACGAGGAGACGCTGCATGCGGCGCAGTACCTTCTGACGATCCGTCCGAGCGCGGCCTACGCGGTCCATCTCGGCGCCCACGACGAGCGTCTCGCCGAGCGCTGGTCCTCCGCGGGGCTGAGGATCCCGCTCGCGTTCCTCGCGTGCGGACCGGGAGGGGAGCGCGAGCGGTGCCTCGCCCGATACATCCGGCAACGCGCACTCGAGGACGATCAGGTCACCGTGATCGCGCCCGCGCCGCCGATCGGTTCGTTCCTGTCGCAGGTGCGCCACTCCCGACGCTGGTCGTCCCTCGCGACCGCCGTCCGGGGCATCCCCAACGCCGCCCTCGTGGTGGTGCGCGCCCACGGCGGGACCGGCCATAGCGTGGACCGCGGACGGGTCAACGTCGGTCCTCGTCGGCGGCACATCGAGATCGTGCTGGTCGAGCGGCTCGATCGCGCCGTCTTGAAAGCGGCTCGGTTCGCCCGCGGTATCGACGCCCAGATGGTGCGCGCCGTCCACGCCGGGTCCGACCCCGACGGCACGCAGCGGCTGATCCAGGACTGGCTCTCCCTCGGCTACCTCGCCGGGATCCCTCTCGACGTCGAGGAGTGCCCCGACCGCAACGTCGTCCGAAGCCTGCGGCGCTACGTGGAACAGTTCCAGGACGGGGCCACCGAGATCACGCTGGTCCTGCCTCGACGCCAATTCCATCGCCGCAGGCATCTGCTCCTGCATGACCGGACCGGACGGCGGATCGCGCGCGCCTTCGCGCACGAACCTCACGTGGACGTCGTCGCCATCCCGTTCACCTTGGGGGGCGAGGGCGAAGCCGCGGTCGCCCCAACCGTCCTCGCCACCTGAACGGGCGCCCCGAGCACGATCCCCCCGTACCTGCGCTCCATCCCCGCCATCCAGGCCTCTGTGGCGCGGCTGGCTCAGCGCGCGTCTGGGAAGCTGACCTCGAGGAGGATAGCGACGTGACGGAGGCCGCGAACGAGGTGGAGCCCGCGCCGACCGCACGCCTCGATCGTGACATCCGCTGGCTGTTCCTCCTCGGCGGGGGAGCGACCGCAGCGCTGCTCCCGTTCTTCAGCCCACTCCTCCGCTCCCGTGGCCTGAGTCCCGACCGCATCGGGCTCGTCCTGTCCGCGATGGCGGTCGCCGGCCTCGTCGCGGCGCCGCTGTGGAGCCACGAGGCGGACACACGTCTGGGGACCACCCGAGCGCTCGTGCTTTCCACCGTCGCCACCGCCGGGTGCGCGCTCCTGATGATCCCCACGGGGTCGAACGGTTGGGCCATCGCGGTCACGGCGATCCTCATGGCCGCCGCATCGGCGCCGGGGACGGCCCTGGGCGACGCGCTCGCCCTGGCCGTCCTCGGCCCCGGGCGAGAGAACGATTACGGGCGTATCCGTCGGTTCGCCAGTCTGGGCTGGGCGGTGGCGGTGGTGGCGTTCGGGGCTCTCTACCAGGCCGTCGGCCTGTGGCCCGTCCTGCCCCTGTACGCCGCGGCGCTCCTGATCTACGCGCTGTTCGCCCGCAGGTTCCCCGCGCACCGCGGGACGCCGGAGGGCGATGAGCGGCCGGGCCGGCTCGGTTCGGTCGGGGCCGCGTTCCGCGCGTCGCCCAGGTTGGCGCCCTTCCTGGGCGGGCTCCTGCTGCTCAGCGTCGCGACCTCGGCAACCGACGGGTTCGTCCCGCTGCAGATGCTGGGGGCCGGCGGGGGACCGTTCCTCATCGGACTCGCCGCCGGGGTCGCGGCGGTCATCGAGATCCCTTTCTTCACGTGGTCTGCGGCGCTGGGCAGACGGTTCGGGATGCGGAACCTCTTCCTGGCAGGCGCCGGTGTCTCCATCGTGACGCTGGTCGGCTACTCGCTCGCACGGTCACCGGCGCAGGTGGCCGCCTTCCGGATGCTCGCCGGCGCGGCGTTCGGGCTGAAGTACGGGGCGCTCGTCGTGGTCACCGACCGGCTGGTCGCCAACCATCTCCGCAACACGGGGCAGACGTTGATGCAGATGGCCCAGTGGTCCGTGGGTCCGGTGGTGGGTCCGGCGGTGGGGGGATTCGTGTACGTGGCGCTCGGACCGCCCACGTTGTTCGCGGGCGCGGCAGCCGTGGCCTCCGTCGGCGCCCTGGTCGCATGGTGGGCCCTGCACGGCGTGGGCCGCGCCGACCCTCGCATGGTCGCGGGTCCGGGCTCCGCATCGATCGCGGTAGGCTCCGTCGACCTCGGCGCAGGCGATCAGCGAGGAGACGAGATCCGATGACGGCCGGTCCCGGCCCCGGGCCGCGCCGTTATCGGGGCTTCATCGCCGACAGCGCGAGGTGGGAACGGTTCACGTTCCGGCCCGGTGACGTGGTGATCTCGACACCTTCCAAGTGCGGCACGACGTGGATGCAGACGATCGTCGGGATGCTGCTGCTGGACCGGGTCGACCTGGGTGCGCCCATCAGCACCATCTCGCCATGGCTGGACATGCTGATCCGCAGCGACGAGGAGGTGTTCGGCCTGCTCGACGCCCAGACGCACCGGCGCTTCATCAAGACCCACACACCGCTAGACGGCGTGCCGCGGCGCGCGTCGGTCACCTACATCGCGGTAGCACGGCATCCGCTCGACGTCGCGCTCTCCGACCGCGACCACAGCGACAATCAACTCGACGACCGCGTGGTCGAACTGCGGATCGCCGCCTCGGGGGAGCCCGAAGCCGATCTGCACGAGGTGGAGGATCCACCCGAGGACCCCCATGCCTATCTCCGATGGTTCATCGACAATCACGAGTCGCCGGTCGGGAGCGGACCCCACGGCCTCGAGGACTACTGCCAACAGATCAGAACGTACTGGGATGCTCGCGGCGCGCCCAACGTCCACCTGTTCCACTACGCCGACATGTGGACGGACCTCGACGGCGAGATGCGCCGCGTGGCCGAGGCGCTCGAGGTCCCGATCGACGAGGAGCGGTGGCCTGGCTTCGTCGATGCGGCCGGCCTGTCGTCGATGCGGTCGCGCGCGGCCCACACCGCGCCCGAGGCGCACGCGGACGTGTGGGTCTCGCCCGAGCGATTCTTCCGCTCCGGGGGCACGCGGGACTGGGCGTCCCTGCTGGAGCCGGCCGATATCGCCCACTTCGAGGACCGGCTGCGAGCGCTTGCCGGGGATGCGGCCGGGTGGGCCACGGAGGGCCGGACCGCGCTCCGCGAGACCTGAGCCCCCGTCTCGAGACGGGGACACCGGCGTCACACCCAGCCCGGCGGGAGGTAGCGGGGCTCGGCGAAGACCCGCCCGACCATAGGCGCGAACACGTCGATCGGCTCGGTCGGGTAGTCGGGGTCGAAGGACGCCTGGTCGTACCGTTCGCAGAACTCCGCCGTCATGTCGAAGTTCGCGTGGTCGCGCCATGCGTCACGACGGTTCCGGTCCTCCAAACTGAGATCGCTGAAGAAGTAGAGCTGGAACACCGGGTGGTACCGGACCATCCAGCACAGTTCCTCCCGCACGAACGGCTTCAGCACGGATGCCACCATCTCGCCGTGGGTGAAGGGCGCCAGCTCGTCGCCGATGTCGTGAACGAGGGTCGCGACCACGTACTCCTCGTCCTTGCCGTCGCGCATCGCGCGCGTCGCGGCCTGCAGCGAGTGTGTGTACCGGCTCACGCGGTACCCACCGTAGGAGCCGTTCAGCTTGTCGACGGCGTCGAGGATCCGGTCCGGAAGGCCTGCGTTGAACTCCCTCTCGAACCGCTCGAGCAACGCCCAGTCCTGGGCGGTCCCGTCCTGCATCCGCGTGAACGACACTTGCTCCATCTGGATCCTCCCCGCCTGTGCGTATCCGAACGTGCCGATGCGGGCACCACGCTAACGGTATCCAGCTGCGAGAGCTCGGGAGGGGTCGCTGCGTCTTCGAACGACCTACGCGCTCGAGGACCGGCACCGGTCGGAAGTGAACGGTCCGCGGCGGCGGCTCGCGGTCAGCCGGCGACGCGATCGGTGAACGCCAGGATGCGGGTCCACGCGTCGGCGCACGCCTCGGCGTGCTCCGCGAACGACCTGTCGAAGAACGAGTGGGGGGCGCCCTCGTACACATGGACCTCGACGTCACCGCCGTGAGCCCGGACGGCGTCGGCGGCGGCGAGACTCTCGGCGACCGGCGTGGCGCGGTCGTCGCCCGCAACGAGCATCAGGATCGGCACGGCGATGTCGGCAGCACGCTCGACCAGCATGGGCGGACGTCCGTAGAACCCCATCACGCCCGCGAGCCGCCCTTCGCGCGCCAGGTCATCTGCACCCAAGGCCCAGGACCGTCCGCCACCGAAGCAGAAGCCGAGCGTGAACACCGCTCGAGCGAAGTCCGTCGAGAGGTGGTCGATCGCCGCCGCCGCGTCCAACGCGACGTGCTCGGGCGTCACGCTCGCGATGTGCTGCTGATGGTCGAACGCGTCGCCACGGGCCTCCGTCCCCGCCGTGCGGCCGAAGTAGTCGATGGCCAAGGCGTGATAGCCGGCCTCGGCCAGCCGCTCCGCCAGGGCGCGGTAGTACGGATGGAGCCCTCGGACGTCGGGCAGGACGACGATGGCCGCCCTGGCATCGCCGGCGGGCGCCGCTTCGAACGCGGTGAACTCGGTGCCGTCTTCCGCCGTCAGCGTGAGCGGCTCGGCGCCGGCGACCTCACCGGAGACGGGCGGGGCGGGCGGTCTGGCGTCGGGCTCGTGGCACATGCATCGATGGTAGCGACCTGCGCATGTTTTGTGGCAGGTCGAGGGAGGGACCAACGGCCTGAGGGGACCGCGCGCCGCGGACCTACGTTTAACGTAGGCGAAGAGCTTCGAGAGGAGGAACGGAAGATGGAGACCGAGAAGTTGGTCATCATGGTGACGCACGGACCCGAAGACGCCGAGTTGGCGACGATCCCGTTCGTGATGGCCGCGGCGGCCGTCGCGTCGGACGTGGGGGTCGTCATGGGCTTCCAGGGCGAGGGTGTTCGCCTCGTGCAGGAAGGGATCGCGGACAAGGTCGAGGCACCGGAGTTCCAGCCGCTCCGCGAGCTGCTCTCATCGGTCCGTGAGTTCGGCGGGAAGTTCCTGGTGTGCAACCCCTGCATCAAGAGCCGGCAGATCCCGGAAGAGGCACTGATCGAGGGGGCCGAAGTGGTTGCCGCCGGTCGGTTCGTCGCAGAGATCACCTCCGCCACGAACAGCCTCGTCTACTGATCAGCGGACATGAGGAAGGAGTGAAAGCGCCATGACCGTGGTGCTCGAAGAGCGTGAACTCGAGAGCCTGGCTCCCGAGACGATCGTGGACGCAAGAGGATCGGCGTGCCCCGGCCCTCTCCTCGAAGCGAAGAGGGGCATCGGCTCAGTTCCGGTCGGCAGCGTCCTCGAGATCTGGTCGAGCGACCCGAAGACGAAGGGCGATGTCGAGGCGTGGGCCAACAAGGTCGGCCACGGGTTCCTCGGCTACAGAGCGGCCGATGGCTACGACCGGGTCTTCATCCGTCGAGCCAAGTGAATCCAGACGAGCCCCTGGGGCCCAACGATCGGAAGGCGATGTCGGGATGGCCGCGGTTGCGGCAGGTGCGGTGAAGCAGCGGACGAGGATCCTCGTCCTCGCCTCGCTCCTGTGCGGCTACCCCGGCATCGACTCGACCGGACAGGCCCATCTCGACTACCCGGCGAACACCTACGTCCTGCCGACCCCCGACCCCGTGATGTTCCCCGAATCGTTCTACCTGTACTGCTTCGAGCACGGGATCGATGGGATCCTGATCGCCTCCTGCGGCACCGATAGCCCCTACGAGGGCACGTACGAACAGCTGGCTGCCAGGATCGGCCGCGTCTACGAGGCCATGAAGCAGCGGGGCCTGGACGTCCGGCGACTCAAGCTCACGGCCATCTGCAGCGTCTGTACGAAGGCGTTCGTCAAGCAGATCGGCGATCTCGCGGAGGTCGTGGACGAGCTCGGACCCGTGGTTCCAGCGGACGCGGAGGCGGCCGTATGAACGCCGTCGCCCCCACCTTTCCCGTCGGTGAGGCCCAGGGGGCCATCGACACGGACGTCCTCGTGGTGGGCGCCGGCATCGCCGGACTACAGGCGTCGCTCGACCTCGCGGATCAGGGGTACCGGGTGTTGCTGGTCGAGCGGGAGGCGAGCGTGGGAGGCCACATGATCGCATTGTCGAAGGTCTTCCCGACGATGGACTGCTCAAGCTGCATCACGACACCGAAGATGTCCTCCGCGGCCCACCATGACCTCGTCACCATGTTCACGTACACGGACGTGCATTCGCTCGCCCCCGTCGCCGACGGGTTCGACGCGACGATCGTCAGGCGACCTCGCTACGTGGATCGAGGACGCATGCATCGGGTGCCGGCTCTGCGAGTACGTGTGCCCGGTCGATGTGCCCCATGAGTTCGACGGAGGCCTCGGGGCTCGCCGAGCCGTCTATCTGCCGTTCGGGACTGCGATCCCGCAGAAGGCGGTCCTGGACCTGCCGAACTGCATCCTCTGCGGCAAGTGTGAGAAGGCGTGCCCGACGGACGCGATCGACTTCCTCCAGGAGCCGGCGACGTTCGTGGTGCACGCACGCGCCGTCGTGCTCACCACAGGGTTCCGACCGACCGCGACCGGAGCCAAGCGCGAGTACGGCGAGGGCCGGCACACGAACGTGATCAGCGGGATGGACATGGAACGCCTGCTGGCGCCGAACGGCCCGTACGGGCGCGTGCTGCGCCCTTCCGATGGGAAGATCCCCGACGACATCGCCTACGTGCAGTGCGCCGGCTCGCGCGACGAGACGCTGGGCGTGCCTTACTGCTCGCGCGTCTGCTGCATGTACGCGATCAAGCAGGCGATGCTGCTCGCGGGGGCCCTCCCGATCGCGGACATCACGATCTACTACATGGACATCCGTGCGTTCGGGAAGGGCTACGAGGAGTTCTTCCAGACGGCGCGCTCGATGGGCGTCAACTTCGTGAAGGCGAAGGTGGCCCGGATCGCCGAACGGCCGAACGGAGACCTCGCCCTGCGCCTGGAACAGCAGGAAGACGGACGGATCGTCGAGGCCACCCACGACCTCGTCGTACTCTCCGTCGGGCTACAGCCCGGCGCCGACGTACGGCGGTTCGCGCCGGTCGCCACGGACACCTACGGATTCGTCCGCTCCGCCGACCCCGCGCTCGACGTGACGTCCACCGACGTGCCGGGGTTGTTCGCAGCGGGCACCGCGCTCGCGCCCAAGGACATCGTCGACACCGTGGCCGAGGCGAGCGCCGTCGCCATCCGGGTGGCCGATCACCTCCGCGAGATGGAGCGTGGCGCCGGGCTCCAGCGGGAGGTGGCGTATGTCTGACGAGCTCGAGCGTCCGGCGCGTCCGCGGATCGGCGTCTACGTCTGCCATTGCGGCGGCAACATCAGCGATGTGGTCGACGTCGAAGCCGTGACCGACCAGATCCGCGAGGACGAGGACGTGGTCATCGCGCGTCACCTCCCCTTCATGTGCTCAGACGAAGGCCAAGGGACGATCCAACGGGACATCGAGGAGTTCCATCTGGATCGGGTCGTCGTCGCGGCCTGCACGCCCACCCTGCACGAGACGACGTTCAGGCGGACGGTCGCGCGAGCCGGCCTGAACCCCTACCTCTTCCAGAACGCGAACATCCGGGAGCAGGTGAGTTGGGCGCACGTCCACGACCACGCCGCGGCTACCGACAAGGCGTACCGGATCGTGCAAGGCGCCGTTGCGAAGGCCGCCTCCCTCCATCCCCTCGAACAGGTGCATGTGGACGCGGTCCACAAGGCGCTCGTCCTGGGCGGCGGGGTGGCGGGGCTCCGCGCCGCCCTCGATCTCGCTCGCTGGGGCATGCCGGTCGTCTTGGTCGAGCGTTCAGAGGAGCTCGGCGGCAACGTCCTTCGGCTCAGAAGCACGTACCCGACGGACGAATCCGGTTCCGTGCTCATCGAGCGTCTGTTGGCCGAGATACGGGACCAGCCGCTGGTCGATGTCCGGCTCTGCACCGACGTCATCGACGTCGCGGGCTTCGTCGGTGACTTCCGCGTGACGCTGCGTTCGAACGGTCCCGACCAGAACGAGGACGAGGCGACGGAAGAGGTGGAGGTCGGCGCGATGGTGATCGCGACCGGGTTCCGCGACTATGAGCCGGCGTCTGGCGAATACGGGTTCGGCGGTCCCCGGGTCGCGACGCTCGCCTCGTTCCAGGCGCGCCTGCATGACGCGGAGACCGGGTCCGACCTCGGGTCGGCGCTCGGTCTCGACGGCCCGGTCCGTTCGGTCGCCTTCCTGCACTGCGTGGGGAGCCGGCAGGTCGAAGGTCTCGACAGACCGAACGGGGAACTGAACACGTACTGCTCGCGCGTCTGCTGCACGGCCACCCTGCGCGCTGCGACGGAGACCCGTCGGCGTTTCCCCGACGTCCACGTCGTCGACGTCTACCGCGACCTCAGGACCTACGCTCGGGACCAGGAAGCGGTCTATCGGGCCGCGTCCGACGCCGGCGTGCTCTTCGTCCGGGTGCCTGAAGACGAGCGCGCTCGGGTTGAGGCCGCCGTGCCCGGCGATCCGTATCCGCTCGTGGTCCGTACCCGCGACGCGCTCACCTTCGGCTCCGAGCTCGAGTTGCCCGTCGACCTCGTGGTGCTCGCGACCGGGATGAAGCCCGGTGGGGGCGCGGACTTCGTCTCGATGACGAAGATGCCCACGGGTGCGGACGGCTTCCTGCTCGAGGTCCATCCCAAGCTCCGCCCGGTCGAGAGCGCGATCCCGGGGATCTTCCTCGCGGGGAGTGCGCGAGCCCCGATGGACATCTCCGAGAGCACCTCCTCGGCATCTGCCGCGGCGGCCAAGGTGGCCACCTTGCTGGCACACGACCAGGTGGAGATGGATCCCTTCGTCGCGAAGGTGGACCCGTCCCGCTGTAAGGGGACGGGAGCGTGTCTGGAAGCCTGCCCCTACGACGCGATCGGACTCCAGGAGGTCGAGGTGGAGGAGGGGGTTTTCGAGACGCGATCGTACGTGAACCCTGCTGCCTGCAAGGGGTGTGGCGCCTGTGTGGCCGTCTGTCCGAACGGGGCCGTCGACGTCCAGGGATGGGAGATGACCCAGTACCTGGCGATGGTCGACGCAATCGTGGCCGACCCTCCATCCGGTCGAGGGTCGCCCGAGCGTGGAGAGCTGGTACCGGCATGAGCGTTCGATCGACCGAAGGACGGGGGTCCGGAACCATGGCGGCCTACAAGGCGCGCGGAGGTACGGCGTCGGCGGAGCTCATCGAGCGGGTACGCGTTCGCAATCACGTCAAGGCCGCGGTCCGTCGCGCCCTCGCCGATGGGCCTGCGACGCCCCCTCAGGTGGCGGAAGCGGCAGGCGTCTCCCCACGCGAGGCCTTCTGGACCCTGATGGCCCTCCGCAGGTACGGCGCCGTCATCGAGGAAGGCGAGGTCGACGGCTACGTCCGCTACGCCCTCAGCGGGAAGGATCCGAGAGCATGAGCACACGCGTCGAGGACCGGCCGCGCATCCGGGTCGAGGAGAGCCTCGTGCCCGAACTGGCGCGCTTCGGCGCGGTCGACGTCTCCGCGTGCTTCAACTGCGGGGAGTGCACCGCCGCGTGTCCGCTTTCGTCGAACGATGGGGCGTTCCCGCGTCGGGTGATCCGCTTCGCGCAGCTCGGCATGCGCGACGAGCTCCTCTCGAGCCCCGAGCTATGGGCGTGCTACGGGTGTGGTGAGTGCACGCAGACCTGCCCGCGCGGGGCGGACCCCGCCGGGTTCATGGGGGCGGCGCGCCGGTACGCGGTCGCGGGCTACGATCGCACGGGTTTCGCGCGACACCTGGCGACGTCCGTGACCTTCGCCGTGGTTGCCATCGGGGCGCTGATCGCCCTGCTGGCCGGGCTCCTCTACCACGAGCACCACGTCGTCGACGCGCCGACCATCTCGCTGTTCGAGTACGTGCCGGCGCCGTTCGTGCACGATCTGGGTGTGGTCGTGATCGGCCTGTTCCTGATCGGGGCGATCGCCGGACTCGTGGAGATGAGCCGACGGCTCGGCGGGCGGTCGCGGGGTGAGGGCAGGACGCGAGCTTCAGTCGGGACCGTCGGCGATGCTCTCTGGTACGCGGCGGCCCGTGAATCGCTCGGTCACGGCCGGATGCGACAGGAATGTTCAGACGATCCTGCGGCCGAGCGACGCCCGTGGTTCAGGCAGCGGTGGTTCATCCACGCCTCGACGATGTGGGGGTTCCTGGGGCTCCTGGTCGCCACGCTCCTGGACTGGGCGCTGGCGCTCGCGGGGATCAAGGCGACCGGGACCGCGGTACCGATCTGGTACCCGGTCCGGCTCCTGGGCACGGTCGCCGGGCTGCTCCTCGTCTACGGCACGACGGTATCGATCGTCCGTCGGCTCCGTCGTTCGGGATCCTCGTCCGGACGCTCCACGATCGCCGACTGGTCGTTCCTGTGGATGCTCTGGGTGGCCGGGGTGACCGGTTTCGCGCTCGAGTTGGCGCTCTACCTCCCTACGGCACCCGGCTGGGGGTACCCGATGTTCCTGTTCCACGTCGCGACGTCGATGGCGCTGATCCTGTTGGCGCCGTTCGGGAAGTTCGCGCACGCGATCTATCGGCCCGTCGCCCTCGCGATCTTGCGCATGCGAGGTGGACCCGGATGACCCCGGACCGGATCGCCGCGTCGGAGACCCTCGGCCGGTGGGGGCGGCCCTCGTCCAGCCACTGGCAGGGAACCATTTCGAGTAGGAGGAGGCGGAGAGCATGAAGCCCGAGGTTCGAACCACCCACGAGGAGCACGAACCGTTCTATGCGCAACTCGACGAGATGAAGGAACTGGCCGACTCGATCGGGGACATCCCGACCGAACAGGCCCTGTCACGAGCGGTCGAGATCCACGAGTTCATGGCGCACACGGTGATGCCGCACGCCGTGGCCGAAGGTGTCGTCGTGTTCCCGATCGTCCGAGAGAAGAGTGGGGAGCCCACGATCGGCGTTCGGATGACGCAGTGCCACGTTCAGCTCAGCCGCCTCGTCGACGAGCTGGACGGCCTGCTCGCCGGGGCACGTAGGGATCCGTCGATGTCTTTCGATCGTGAGCTCAGGAGGATCATCTACAGCCTCCACATGGTCCTAGCTGCCCATCTGGCAGAGGGCGACGAGCAGATCGAGCCGCTGCTGGACGCGAACCTGCCTCAGAAGGAACGGCAGGAGATGTTCCAGGCGGTCGAGCGGTGTGCGAAGGAGGTCGCCGACCTGTACGAGTGAACCTTCTGCTGGAACGGTGGAGCCAAGGATGCGTCAGGCGCGCTCATGGTGGACCTCAGCCCGCCACGACCTGGAGGGTCTCCGCCAGGGCGGCGATGTCGTCCCGATCGCTGTAGGGGGACAACGAGATCCGCAGCCTGTCTCCGCGAAGGCTGCACACGATCCCCGCGTCGCGCAGTCGCGTCATGGTGCCTGCGGAGTCCGTTCCCGGACGTCCCAACGAGACGATGTGCGGCGCGGCCGCAGCGTCGGCGGGATGCCGGAACGGCTCCCAGCCACTGTCCTCGACCTCTTCGAACAACAGGTCGCGCAGTCGTGACGCCTGCTGTTCGATCCGGTCCAGGCCGATCGCCAGGAGCTGGTCCATCGCGGTGGTCAAGCCGATCACCGAAAGGTAGGACATCGTCGACTGCGTGAATCGTCGAGCGCCTTCGGCCAGGGGCAGCCGGGTGGCGTCGAACTCGAAGGGAGTGGATGCGCCCATCCACCCCGGCAGCGGAGGTACCTGGTCGATGACATCCGGGGCGAGCGCCCCGATCGCCACTCCGCCGGGGCCGCCGAGCCATTTGTAACCGCTGGACACCATCAGATCGGCGCGCCAGGCACCCCCATCGCACTTCATCGCACCGGCCGCCTGCGTGGCGTCGAGCACGAGCCTGACGCCGGCCTCCTCCGTGGCCGCCCGCAGACGCGGAACATCGATCGCCGTCCCCGTCGCGTACTGGACCCACCCGACAGCGACCACCGACGTGCGGGCATCGATCCGGGAGATCAGGTCCTCCGTCAGGTCGGACCCGGGGCGATCTTCGACGAAGCCGACGAGGCACTCGCCGCGCTCGGCGAGACGCAACCACGGTCGCGTGATCGCCGGGAAGTCGGTCGCCACGGCGATCACCTCCGACCCCGGCCGCGGCGGCAGCAGGAAGGGAGCCTGGCCCAACAGCTCGCTCGCGCTGGACAGGAGCGCGACCTGCGCCTCGTCGACCGAGAACAGCCGGGCCGCACGCTCGCGCAGGTCGTCGAGGAAGCCCGTCTCGTCCTCGTCGGTCATGTTGAGGTTGCCGTGGCGCACGACCCGGTCGAGCAGTTCGTGCATCGCCCCGACGGCCGGGTCGGAGATCAGGCCAAGGGAGGCCTGGTTCAGGTAGACGCACTCCCTCAGCGTCGGGTAGTCGGAACGCTCGATCAGGGGTGCCCAACCAGCATCTGTCACGTGGAAGAGATTACCGACAGCGTCGTGGACAACGGTGCTGGGTCGGCCCAACGAGTCGCACTCGCGGCGAACGAGGGTGCCATCTGTGCCGCCGATGCTGGCCGCCGGTCCGGATCCGTCGCCGCGCACCGGTGCAGGCCGGAGGACGCGGAGGGTTATCGGAAACGCCGAACCGCGGTAGCGTGGGTGCGTCCTGACACGAAGGGGGAGCCGATGGACGGGGTCGTGCACTTCGAGATCACCTACGACGACCATGCGCGCGCCAAGGACTTCTACGCATCGGTGTTCGATTGGGGTCTGACCGACGTGCCGATGGGCAACGACATGGTCTACACGACGGCGACCACGGTGCCGATCGACGACCAGATGCGTCCGACCGAGCCGGGTGCGATCAACGGCGGGTTCACGACCAAGGGCAAGGAGACCCCCGGACCCGTGGTGACGATCGGCGTGGACTCGATCGACGACACGATCAAGAAGATCGAGGCCAGCGGTGGCAGCGTGGTGACGCCCCGCACCCCGATCCCTGGGATGGGCGCCTTCGCCTACTTCAAGGACAGCGAGGGCAACACGCTGGGCCTGTTCGAGACCAACCAGGACGAGGGGTAGCCGGACGGCGCGCATATCGCCTACCGATCCTTCGGTGGCGGCGACCTCGATCTGCCCGTGATCAAGGGCAACCTCACGCACCTCGACGGGAACTGGGACACCCCCGAGATCGCAGACGTGTGCGAGAGGCTCGGGGCGCTGGGCCGGGTGATCGTGATCGATTGCAGTGGGATGGGGTTCTCGGATCCGCTGGCTCCCGGCGCCGCGGAGCCGCTGGAAACGCACATCGACGATGCGCTCGGGGTGATGGATGCAGCACGGCTGGACCGAGCCTGCGTGTTCGGGAGCGAGAACGCGACCTCGCTGGCGCTGGCCCTCGCCGCGACCCACCCCGAGCACGTGCGGGCGCTCGCGCTCTGCGCCCCGTTGCCGACGACGCTCGTTCGTCGGCTTGCGTCTCGCCGACTTCACATCGGTTCGAGTGGGCAACTATCAGTACAACCCGGCCTGGGGCATGCTGCTCGATCAACCCTGGGTTCAGTGAACCGAAGGTCGGGGGCGAGGTTGCCTGACGGGTGGAAGGGAGACCTGGTCAAGGAGCCCGTCGCTAGGTCTTGGGATGCACGATGTCTTCCAGACGCTTCGCCATCTGGGGGCTGGCCCCTAGATCTTCGTGCTTGAAGTAGCAGAAGACGTCGGCCCCGGCGCCGAGCGCGGTGCCGATCCGATCCGACCAGGGCTTCAACTCATCGTCGGCGTACTCCGTCTTGCGGAGGCGGAAGTAGCCGGCGGGGTCCCAGGAGATCTCCTCGGGGGTCGGATCCTTCTCGTCGGTCTGCGCCACGCACCACGCCACGCCCTGGTCTCGCAGCAGGTCCCGGGCCTCGAGCCAGGACGCGTGCCGGAACTCCATCGCGAACCGCGGGTTCCCGTTCCCGGTGGGGGGCAGGTAGCCGACGAACCCCTCGATCAGCGCTCGGTCGTAATGAAGGTTCGGGGGGCATTGGAACAGGATGCACCCCAGCCGGTCGCCCAGCGTCTTCGCGCGCTCGAGGAAGTCCCGGACGTCGTCGTCGCAATCCTGCAACCGCTTGGAATGGGTGATGCGCTGGTTCGCCTTCAGCGTGAACACGAACCCGGGGCGCGCGCGGTCGCGCCAGGTCGCGAGGGTCTTCTCGCTCGGCCAGCGGCGGAAGGAGTAGTTGATCTCCACCGACGACAGCTGCGACGAGTAGTAGTCGAGCATGTCGTCCTTCTTCAGGTCCTCGGGGTAGAAGATGCCGTGGCGCCACTCGTCGTAGGCGAATCCCGACGTCCCGAGGTAGAAGCTGCCCGCCATCGCGTGCATCATGGCACGCATGCCCGCGCCCGAGGAACGCTTCGCGATCGAGGTCCCGGAGAAGGGGACCGTGAGCGCCGCCTACGCCCGGCCGCCCGACGCGGATTTCTCGCTGGTGCTCGCGCACGGAGCCGGGGCGGGTATGGACCACCCATTCATGGCAGGGTTCAGCCGCGCGATCAACGAGTTGGGTGTCGCCACGCTCCGGTTCAACTTCCCGTACATGGAGGGGGGCCGGCGCAGCCCCGACCGGCCGCCGGTGGCCATCGCCGCGTGGCGCGCCGCCTTCGACGCGGCCACGAAGCGGGCGGTCGACGGCGAGCCGGTGTGGGCGGGTGGGAAGTCCTTCGGTGGGCGGATGGCCTCCCTGGCGGTGGCCGAGGGGTTGCCCGCAGCCGGTCTCGTGTTCCTGGGCTACCCGCTCCACCCGCCCGGCAAGCCCGAGCGAGTACGTGATGAGCACCTGTACGGGATCGAGGTTCCGATGTTGTTCCTGGAGGGCACGAAGGATCCGTTCGCGACGCCCGCCGTGCTCGGACCGGTCATCGAGAGGCTGGGTGCGCGTGCGACCCTCCACACGATCGAGGGCGGGGGCCACTCGTTCGAACGATCCCGCCGCGACGACCCCAGAGCGACGGCCTCGGCGCTCGCGCCGATCGCGGCCGACTTCATGCGGGAGCCGCGCTGATGCCGCGCAAGAACCGGCGGAACCCCGAGTACTTCGCGCCGCCCCCGGCGCCGACCTCACCGTCGCGGGGTGCAGACACGCCGATGTGGGCGCAGGCACCAGGCTACGAGGTGCGGGGCGTGGCCGGGCAGAAGGAGTACCGCTGCCCGGGCTGCGATCACCTCGTGCGCGCCGGCATCACCCACCTCGTGGTGGTCCCCACCGACGACGTCGACGCCCGCCGCCATTGGCACACGGAGTGCTGGAGGCGCGAGCTCCGCCGCCTGGGCCTCTACCGCCCACCCCCGCCTGACATGTAGGCCGCGGGACCGACTAGCATCCCGTGGCATGAACGACTCCACGGCTCGCCGCCGGTGCCCGTTCCGTCACGACGCTCCCTGGGTCCGCGGCCGATAGCCATGCCCGATCCGGTCCGCGCGCGCATGTGGGAGGCGGGCGGGCGCTGGTACGCACGGATCCTCGACGCCCCCGCCTACATCGAGGTCACCGGCATCAGCCGCCGCGAGTGCATGCTGGCGCTGGAGACCCTGGTCGAGGGCGACCCGCTGACCGTCGAGGTGGTGCCGCAGGTCGTCGGCGTCGCGGAGGCGGCCGAGATCATGGGCTGGGACAAGCGCCGGGTGATCACCTACATCGACCGCGGCTCGTTCCCGGAACCCATCACCTCCCTGGCATCGGGACGGATCTGGCTCCGCGAGGACGTCGAGACCTACGCGGCCCAGTGGCACGCACGAAGGACCCAGGGGACGTGAGCCGCCGCCTGTACCTGATCCGCCACGGGCAAGCGGACTACTCGTCCTCGGCACGGCTCGAGACGCCCCGTGGGGTCGCCTTCGATCCGCCCCTGTCGGCCACCGGTCGAGAGCAGGCCGCCGCGCTCGCGAAGCGCCTGCTTCACCTGCCCGCGCCCGCCGCCGTCTACACCTCCACGCTGGCGCGGGCGCGGGAGACCGCCCACGCCTACGCCGAGCCGGCCGGCCTCGAGGTCAACGAGGTCGAGGACCTGGGGGAGTGGTACGGAGGGGGGTGGGAGTTCAAGGACTTCTCGCAGATCTTCGACGAGCACCCCGAGGCCGTTCACCTGTTCCGGACCCAGCAGCCCGCGTGGCACCTCGCGCCGGAGGCGGAGACCGGTGCCGACTTCGCCGCCCGCGTGAACCGAACCATCGACGCGATCGTCGCCGCCCACCCTGAGGGCGACCTCCACCTCTTCGTCCACGGGGGAGTCATCAACGCCTACCTCGCGCCGATCCTCGGCATCCGCGGCCAGGAGATGTTCTTCCTGCCCGCCAACACCTCGATCAACACCGTGGTCCTGGACGGCGACCGGCGCGCGGTCTGGTTCCTCTCCGACGACGCGCACCTCACGAACCCCGAGTGGTTCGACGCAGGGTGATCACCGGCCACGTGGGGGTCCGGTTCCGGCGGTTCCTCCGCATATACTCGCCACGACCGACGTCGTAAGGAGTGATCGCACGTGCCAGTGAAGTTCCTATCCGAGGAGTGGGCCGGTTCGCTGACCACCGCGCTCAACGCCAACGATGCCTTCCGCGAGGCCGCCGCCGGGAAGTCCGCCAGTATCCAGCAGGTGATCACGGGCGACGCGCCTGAAACGCACTACTGGATCACGTTCAGCGACGGCACGATCGACATGGGCGTCGGCGACATCGAGGGCGCCGATGCCACGATCACCCAGAGCTACGAGACGGCGGTCAAGATGGCCAAGAGCGAGATCAATCCCGTCACGGCCTTCATGACGGGCAAGATCAAGATCGGCGGCAACATGGGGCTGCTCCTGAGCTTGCAGGGAGCCCTGACCGAACTGCCCAAGGTGATGGCCGGCATCGACGTCGAGTACTGAGCTCCCGAGCGGGGCTCAGCTCCGCCGATCGGCCATCACGGCCACGGTCGCGTGTGCGGTGGCCAGCAGCCTCCCCTTCGCGTCGTGGATCTCCGCCTGGGCGTGGGCGATCTGCCGACCCACCCGAACGGCGGTCCCTCGCGCAACGATCGTGCCGGGGCCGCCCGCCGACAGGAACTGGACGTCGAGGTTCACGGTGACGTGGCGGCGGCCGGGCGCCAACCGTGTGCGGATCGCGAGTCCCGCCGCCGTATCCGCCAGGGTGGCCAGCACGCCCCCGTGCAACAGCCCCTGAAGGTTCAGGTGGTGATCCTGAGCGTCCAGCGCCACCTCCACGACGCCGCCGCCCGCCTCCAGCAGCCGCATCCCCATCCATCGATGGAACGGCGAGGCCGCCATCTTCGCCTCCAGATCCGCTGTCGGATCGCTCCGTCCCTCGTTCACCATCCGGTTGCCCCTCCGGTTGCGTAGTCTCCCACGAGGGACGTCGTCATTTGACGCCCTGAGGCACCACAAGGACAATCCAGGGCGGTCGCGCCGGGACGCGACCGGCGTTGGACGGTATCGGGAGGGGGAGGCAATGCCGAAGTGGCTTCATAAGCTTGCTCTGCCCGCGGTCGCGTTGAGTCTGGTTGCCGCAGCGTGCAGCAACAGCTCGAACGACAGCGCGGCGAGCGGCGGGGCGACCGGGAGCAGCAGTGCTCCGAGTTGTCCGCCGGACCTGAAAGTGGCGCTGGCGCTGGACGTGGGTGGTATCGGGGACCAGTCGTTCAACGACGCCGCGAACCGCGGACTCCAGCAGGCGATCGCCGACGGCCTGGTCTGCGAGTCGAACACCAAGCTCGTCCCGGCGAACGACGCCGGCTCGAACCTGGACGACAACACGCAGGCGCTGGCCTCGGCCGGCTACAACTACGTCGAAGGTGTCGGGTTCTCGTTCTCGCCCGGCATCGCCAAGATCGCGTCGCAGTACCCGAACACGGACTTCGGGGTGATCGACGGCTACGCGACCTTCCTCAAGGGCGGGAAGAACGCCCCGAACGTGGCGGACCTGACCTTCAAGGAGGAGCAGGGTTCCTACCTCGTGGGCATCGCCGCCGCGATGCAGGCTCAGAAGGACGGGTCGAAGATCGTCGGCTTCCTGGGCGGGCAGACAGGTCCGCTGATCGGCAAGTTCCAGGCCGGGTACCAGGCGGGCGTCGCGAGCGTGGACCCGAGCATCAAGGTGCTCGTGGAGTACATCGGCGACAACACGCAGGCCTTCGTGAACCCCACGGCGGGCGAGGCGCTGTCCAACAAGATGTACAACAACGGCGCCGACATCATCTACCACGCAGCTGGGCTCTCGGGCGCGGGCCTCTTCCAGGCCGCGGCCGCACAGCAGAAGTGGGCGATCGGGGTCGACTCCGACCAGTACCTCACCGCCAGTGCCGACCAGAAGAAGTGGATCCTCACTTCGATGATCAAGCGGGTCGACACGGCGACCTACAACGCCATCAAGCAGGTCGGCGAGGGCAACTTCCAGGCGGGGTTCCAGGTCTTCGGCCTCGCCGAGGACGGGGTCGGTTTCTCGACCTCGAACGACGCACTCTCGCCGGACATGGTGGATGCGATGGAAGCCGCCAAGCAGAAGATCATCAACGGCGACATCACGGTGCCCGACGCACCGAAGGGCAGCTGATCCGACCGGGCAACCGACCGACCGAGAGGATCGCATCATGGAGCACGAGCGAGCGGGGCGCGTCGGCGCCCCGCTCGTCGTGCTCGAGCACATCACGAAGAAGTTCCCGGGGGTGGTCGCGAACGACGACGTGGACCTCGATCTGCTCCCCGGAGAGGTCCACGCGCTGATCGGGGAGAACGGCGCCGGCAAATCCACCCTGATGCACGTCCTGTATGGGATGTACCCCGCCGACGGCGGGCGGATCCTCGTACGGGGGAACGAGGTCAAGGTCTCCTCGCCGCGGGTCGCGATCGCGAACGGCATCGGGATGGTGCACCAACACTTCGTGCTGGTCGACCCGTTCACCGTCACCGAGAACGTGATCCTGGGCGACGAGGACGCTCGGGTGCTTCACATCGACGAGGCCAACACCAAGGTGGCTGAGCTGGCCGAGTCCTACGGCTTCGCGATCGACCCCACCGCCGTGGTGGAGGATCTCTCCGTCGGAGAGGAGCAGCGGGTCGAGATCCTGAAGGCGCTGTACCGGGGGGTCGACATCCTGATCCTCGACGAGCCCACCGCGGTCCTGACGCCCCAGGAGACCCAGGATCTGTTCGAGAACCTCCGACGGCTATGCAAGGCCGGCAAGACGATCGTCTTCATCAGCCACAAGCTCGATGAGGTGCTCGCGATCGCGGACCGCATCACGGTCCTGCGCCGGGGCAAGGTCGTCGGCCGCACGACGCCGGCCGAGACCTCGAAGCAGCAGCTGGCCGAGATGATGGTGGGCCGCCCGGTGCTGTTCCGGCTGGAGAAGCCTGAGGTGGAGTTGGGCGAGCCCGTGGTCACGATCGTCGGGCTGGCCGCGGGTCGCCTCAAGGGCATCGATCTCACGATCCACGCCGGGGAGATCCTGGGCGTGGCGGGCGTCGAGGGGAACGGTCAGCGGGAGCTGGCGGAATCGCTGATGGGTCTGCGGGTCCCCGACGCGGGCACGATCGAGTTCGGCGACCAGAACATCGCCGGATGGTCCGTGGACCGCATACGCGACTCGGGGGTGGCGTTCGTGCCCGAGGATCGTCACGAGCAGGGGCTGGTGTTGCCCATGACCCTGTGGGAGAACGCGGTGCTCGGCCGGCAGGACGACGCCCCGTTCTCGAACCGTCTCGGCATGCTCTCGATCGCGCGCATCAAGGCCCTGGCGACGGATCTCATCCAACGGTTCGACGTCCGCGCGCGCAGCATCGACGTGACCGCCGCCACGCTCTCGGGCGGCAACCAGCAGAAGCTCATCCTTGCCCGCGAGCTCGAGACCGATCCGAGGTTCCTGGTGGCCGCCCAGCCCACGAGGGGTCTCGATGTCGGTGCGATCGAGTTCGTGTGGAGGCAGATCCTCGAACAGAAGGCCGCAGGGCGCGCGGTGCTGTTGATCTCGGCGGAGCTGGACGAGATCTACGCGCTGTCGGATCGGATCGTCACCCTGTACGACGGTCGGATCACGGGGGAGTACACCCCCGACGCCGCGCCCGAGGAGCTCGGCGTCGGCATGACCGGGGCCCGAACCGAGGCGGAGGCTTCCTGATGGCGGCGGCCGCACCGGTGGCCATGAAAGCGCCCGAGATCCCGTCCCGCTCGCGCGAGCGGCTCGCCAACTTCGGGACCCAGGTGGCGGCACTGCTCATCGCGGTGAGCATCGCTCTGATCATCGGGTCGCTCATCATCCTCGCCTACCACGAGAGCCCGTTGAAGGTCTACAAGGCGGTCCTCGACTTCTCTTTCGGATCCATGGACGGGTTCGCGCGGATGCTGGTGATCGCGACGCCGCTGATCTTCTCGGCCCTCGCGGTGGCCGTCTGCTACAAGGCGGCGATGTTCAACATCGGGGTGGAGGGTCAGTACCTGGTCGCCATGGCGGTCGCCGCCTGGGCCGCCGTGCACCTCGGGTTCTTCGGGCCCTTCCACTTCATCGTGGTCCTCGTGTTCGCGATGCTGGGTGGGATGGCATACGCCGCCATCCCCGCGGTCCTGAAGGTGAAGACCGGCGCTCACGAGGTCGTCACCACGATCATGCTCAACGGCGTCGCCATCAGCCTGGTGGCGTGGCTGCTCAAGGGACCCTTGAAGTACACGGACTCCCAGGGCGGGACGTTCAACATCAACCTGCGGACCGACATCTTCCCCAAGAACGCGCTCGCGCCGAACCTCGGCCATTACCTGCGGCGTCAACGAGGCGGTGCCGCTCAATTGGCTGCTGATCATCGGGCTCATCTGCACGGTGCTCGTGTGGTTCCTGCTCAAGCGGACGCGGCTGGGCTATGAGGCGCGCGCCGTGGGTTCGTCCCCGGGCTCTGCACGCGCGGGCGGGATCAGCATCGGGGCGGTGCAGATCAAGGTGTTCCTCATCTCGGGCGCGTTGGCCGGCCTGGTGGGTATGCAGCAGATCCTCGGGCTGAACGGGTACCTGCCCCTGAACTACGAGGCGCAGCTCGGTTTCACCGGGATCGCGGTGGCGTTCCTCGGTCAGAACAACCCGTTCGGGATGGTGGCCGCCGCGATCATGTGGGCGGTGCTCTCCAGAGGGGAGGACGCCATCCTCATCGAGACCGACGTCCCCCGCGAGATCATCATCATCCTGCAGGCGCTCCTGATCCTGACCGTCGTGATCGCGTTCCAGGTGGCGAGGCGCCGGATCGCGCACCGCGAGCTCCGCGCGGCCGGGGCCACGGAGGACTTCGAGGATTCCAGCGAGGAGGTGGCGGCCTGATGTTCGGGAACCTGGGGAGCGCGATCGCCACGGCCTTCTCGTACTTCACGATCATCTACCTCACCGGCCTGGGCGGCCTGTTCAGCGAACGGTCGGGCATCGTGAACATCGGCCTCGAGGGCATGATGATCATCGGGACCGTGACCGGTGCCTACGGGGTCGCGCACTTCGGGCCGGTCGGGGGACTGCTGTTCGGATGCGCATGCGGGGCGCTGTTCGCGCTGATCCACGCCGTGGCCACGATCACGTTCAAGGTCGACCAGATCGTGTCCGGCGTGGTGATCAACCTCGTCGCGGTCGGCATGGCGCGGTTCCTCTCCGAGATCTTCTTCCAGCAGGCGACGCAGTCGGACCCGGGGGCCCCGCACCTCCATCCGTGGAACATCCCCCTGTTGTCGAGTCTGCCGGCAGGACTCGGCCACGCCTTCCAGGACATGTCGCCCATGGTGATCGTGGCGTTCCTGATGGTGTTCCCCGTGTCCTTCGTGCTGTACCGCACACGCTTCGGGCTGCGGCTGCGCTCGGCGGGCGAGAACCCCGAGGCCACCCGCTCGCTCGGCGTTCGCGTGGCCCCGATCCGCTACGCCGCCGTGATGCTGAGCGGCGGCTTCGCGGGCCTGGCCGGTGCGTTCCTCGCCTTCGAGGTCAACGACCACTGGCGGGAGGGGCAGACCCTGGGCCTCGGGTTCATCGCGCTGGCCGCCCTGATCCTGTCGAACTGGAACCCCAAGCGGCTGATCGTCGCCGCGATGCTCTTCGGATTCGCGCAGGCCGTCCCCTACTGGCTGAACGACGCACCGATCATCCGGCTGCTGCCCGATGAGTTCATCCGCATGACCCCGTACGTGGTCACGATCGTGGCCATCGCCGGGTTCGTCGGGAAGGTCAGGCCGCCGGCGGCGGCCGGCCAGGCCTACGAGGGCGGCACCGCACTCTGACCCGGAGGAGCGTGCCCCCTATCTAGTCTGACCCAGACTAGATGGTGCCGTAGAGTCGATCGCCGAAATCGCCCAGCCCGGGCACGATGTACGCACGGTCGTTCAGCTCCCGGTCCAGCGCGGCGGCCACGATCGGCACGTCCGGATGTTCGCCGTGCACCCGCGCGAGCCCCTCGGGCGCCGCGACCACGCAGACGAAGACGATGTCGGTGGCGCCCGCCTCCTTCACGTAGCGAACGGCGGCGGTTCCCGAGCCCCCGGTGGCGAGCATGGGGTCCACCACCAGCGCGCGTCGTCCCTCGAGCGGCGGGAGCTTGGCGTAATAGTCCCGGGGCTCGTGGGTGTCCTCGTCGCGCTCCATCCCCAGGTATCCGACCACCGCGTCGGGGTAGAGGTCCACCACGGCATCCAGCAGGCCCAGACCGGCGCGCAGGACCGGGATCGCCACCAGGCCCTCAGCCATCCGGGTGCCGGCGAAGGGCTCCAGGGGGGTGCGAACCTCGTGTGCCACGACGGGCATGTCGCGGGTCGCCTCAGCGACCAGGAGGTGACCCAGGCGCCGCGTGAGGGACCGGTAGTCGGCGGGGCCCGTATCGCGGTCACGCAGGCGCGTGAGGAGGTCGCCGGCCAACGGGTGGTCGAGCACGGTGAAGATAGGCATGAGGCGCATCCTACGCTTCCCGTTGGGGGCCGCGCCGCGATGAGGGGCGCTTGCCACACAGGCGCCTCAGCACGCACAATGGCTGCCTCATGCAGCGCATCTACGGCTCCTGGTTTACCTACTTCGGGCGACGCCCGGCGTAGTCTCCTGTAGGCGCACAGCAGACAGCGACCCCGGGCCCGACACCCGGGGTTCTTCCTTCCCCGGGACGGTGCCCGAGGAGGGACGGGCCTGGGCCCGGAGGAAGGCGAGGGCAGATCGATGGTCGTGGTGATGACAGCGGAGGCGACGGACGCCGACATCGAGGTCGTCTGCGAGAAGGTGCGCAACGCGGGCGGCGAGGCCTTCGTCTCCCGTGGGACGGTCCACACGGTGATCGGGCTGGTGGGCGACACCGCCCGGTTCCAGGCGATCCCGTTCACCCAGCTCCCGGGCGTGGATCACGTGATCCAGGTGGGCAAGCCCTACAAGATGGTCGCGCGGGACCTTCACCCCGAGGCCACCACCGTGCAACGTTGGCCCCACGCCCGTCGGTCGCGGGTCGTTCACCATCATCGCCGGGCCCTGCGCCGTGGAGTCCGAGGAGCAGGCGGTGATCGCGACGCAGGCGGCCAAGGCGGCCGGCGCCACCATCCTGCGGGGCGACGTCTACAAGCCGAGAACCTCGCCGTACTCCTTCCAGGGGCTCGGTGAGCGAGGCCTCGAGATCCTCGCCCAGTGCCGGCGGGAGACGGGGTTGCCGATCATCGTCGAGGTGGTGGACGTCTCCCACGTCCAGCACGTGGCGGAGATCGCGGACTGCATCCGCGTGGGCACGCGGAACGCCCAGAACTTCGAGCTCCTCAAGGAGGTCGGCCTCACCGACAAGCCGGTGATGCTGAAACGAGGACTGGCCATGACGATCGACGAGTGGCTCCAGGCGGCCGAGTACGTGGCCCAGCGAGGCAACTCGGAGATCATCCTGTGCGAGCGGGGCATCCGGACGTTCGAGCCCTCCACCCGGAACACGCTGGACCTCGCCGGGATGGCGGTGGCCCAGCACGAGTCGCACCTGCCCGTGATCGTCGATCCCTCCCATGCCGTCGGCAAGCGGCACCTCGTGGGACCCATGGCGCTGGCGGCGGTGGCGGCCGGCGCCGACGCCGTCATGATCGACGTCCACCACGACCCGGAGCAGGCGCTGTGCGACGGGCCGCAGGCGCTCCTTCCGGAGGAGATGAAGGAGCTGGGTGAGCAGCTCGCACGGGTTGCGGAGGCCGTCGGCCGGCCGATGAACGGTTAGGCGGCTACTCGGCCGACGTTCGGGACGAGTTCGACGATGTCGCAGGCCCCGCGCCAGCGCGCGATCGAGTCCCCGGGCGGACCCACGCGGCTGCGGCGGCGGTCCACCAGGAGCTTCGCCGCCTCCTCCCACTCGGCGCCCTCCAGCTTCCGCTGCGCCGCGGTGAACTCCTGCATCGAGGTATCACGGCCCTTGCGGCGCGTCACGACGACCAGCTCCCGGGCGTCGGGCACCCCCGGCACGGTCTGCTCCTGGGGCCCCGGCTCCCGCTGGGAGACCACGTAGATCTTCCCGTTCTTGTAGGCGAACCACACCGGCGCGGTCGTGCGCCGGCCGTACTCCTCGTGGCCCACCCAGATCACGTCGGTCTTCCTCAGGCTGTCCTCGGTGGTCTTCGGCAGCTTCGCGGCCGCGGCCTGGACGTACATCGGGAACCCCAGCTCGCCCACGATCTGGCCATCGAGGATGAACGAGGCCACGTAGTTGCCGGATTCGTCGAAGGCCGCGTCATGGATCACGTCGACCTCGGTGGTGAGGTCCATCGCGCCGCCCATCCTGCGCACCTGCGGGCCCCAACGGTAGATCGTTCGCCCCGAGGGTCCGATGAACCTGATCTCCTCGGTCACGAACCCGACCGGCACCTTCCAGGCGCGGAACACCACGAACGGAAGCGCGGGGCCGGGCTGGCCGATCAGGTACACGCCGTCGGCGGCCGTGTTGCCGTCGTGCTCCCACACGCGCTGGTCGACGACCGCGGCCGAGACGAGCTCTCCGATGGGTTCCATCGCCGGAGAGGATAGCCGACGTAAGCTGACTCCAACGTCCTGAATCGCTGGGGAGGAACGGGTTGGCGACGGCGATCCGTACCGAGGACCTGTCGAAGGCCTTCGGGCAGACCGAGGCCCTCGTGTCACTGAACCTCGAGGTGCCCCAGGGTGAGGTGATCGGTTACCTGGGGCCCAACGGTGCCGGGAAGACGACGACGATCCGTCTGCTGCTCGGGCTGATCGGTGCCACGTCCGGGCGAGCGGAGATCTTCGGGGTCGACTGCCAGTCGGATCCGGTCGAGGCCCATCGCCGCGTCGCCTACGTGCCGGGCGAGACCAACCTGTGGCCCTCGCTCACAGGGACCGAGACGCTCCATCTCTTGGGGAGGATCCAGGGCCGCGTCGACATCGCGTACCGGGATCTGCTGCTGGAGCGATTCGAGTTCGATCCCACCAAGAGGGTGCGGGCCTACTCGAAGGGCAACCGGCAGAAGCTGATCCTGATCGCGGGGTTGATGAGCCGGGCGGAGCTGCTGCTGATGGACGAGCCGACGGCCGGCCTGGATCCACTGATGGAGCGCGCGTTCCGCGACTGCATCGCGGAGGCGCGCGATCGCGGGCAGACGGTCTTCCTGTCCTCCCACATCCTGTCCGAGGTCGAGGCGCTGTGCGACAGGATCGCGATCCTTCGCTCAGGCCGGCTCGTCGAGGTAGGGACGCTCGCGGAGATGCGCCATCTCTCCGCCCTGCAGGTCGAGGCGGAGCTCGACGGCACGGTGCCCGACCTGTCGTCCGTCCCCGGTGTGAGCGCGGTGGAGGTGGAGGGGCGACGGCTACGCTGCCAGGTCACCGGCTCGGTGGAGCCGCTGCTCACCGCCCTGGTGGGCGCGGGTGTGAGTCAACTGACCAGCCGGGAGCCGTCACTCGAGGAGCTCTTCCTCGCCCACTACGGGACGCGCGACGGTCCGGAGGGGCGCTCGCCCGATGCGGCGTAAGGAGATCTACGACGAGGGCCATGCCGCCAGGGTCCTCACCGCGACCACGGCGAGGCGCGCCGGCCGTCCCGGACTGGTCTGGGGTCTGGCGTTCGGGATCCTGATCGCGGCGACGGCCTCCGCCTACCCGTCGGTGTTCCCCAGCGCCGCCTCCCGAGTGGCGCTCGCCCGGTCGGTCGAGGGCAACGTGGGTCTCACCGCGCTGTTCGGGCCGATCAAGGTCGACACCCTCGCGGGATACACCGCCTACAAGACGATGTCGTACATGGTCATCCTGGCAGCCATATGGGGGCTCCTGCTCGCGACGCGGCTGACGCGTGGCGAGGAGGATGAGGGCCGCTGGGAGCTGTTCCTATCGGGGCACACGACGCGTGGCCGGGCAGCCGTGCAGGCGGCGATCGGGCTTGGCGTCGGGCTGGTGGCGATGTGGACGCCGACGGCCCTGGTGACGGCTGCTGCCGGCGCCCGACCGGCGATCGACCTGGGGGTCGGAGCCTCGCTGTTCCTCGCCAGCGCGATCGTCGCGAGCGCAGCGATGTTCATGGCGGTCGGCATGTTGGTCGGCCAACTGGCGCCGACCCGCCACCACGCGAACGTCATCGGAGCCGGCGTGCTCGCGGCCTCCTACCTGGTCCGGATGGCCGCTGACTCTTCGCCAGGGCTGGCGTGGCTCCGATGGGTCACCCCTTTGGGCTGGATCGAGGAGCTGCGGGCATTGACGGGATCGGATCCGCTGGCGTTCCTCCCGATCGTGGTCCTGGTCGTTGTGCTGGTGGTCGCGGCGATCCGCCTCGCCGCGACACGCGACCTGGGGGCCAGTGCCCTGGCCGGTGGGGACACTCCCGAACCGCACACGCGGCTCCTCGGGGGCGAGGCCGGTCTCACCCTGCGCCTCACCCGTGTCTCGGTCGTCGCCTGGGTCGCTGCGCTCGCCGCCACGGGCCTGATCTTCGGACTCGTCGCCCAGGCGGCCGGCAGCGCCGTCCGGAGCTCGCCCGCTATCGAGCGTGCCATCGCCCGGATGGGCGGGGAGAGGGCGGGCGCGGCCTCGTACCTGGGGCTCGTGTTCGTGGTCGCGGCCGGACTCGTCGCCATCGCGGTGGCCGGCCAGGTCTCCGCCCTGCGCAACGAGGAGGCCGCCGGCCACCTCGAGAACCTGCTGGTGCGGCCGGTGGCGCGCTGGCGCTGGCTCGCCGTCAGGCTGGGAGTGGCCGCCGGTTCGGTGGTCGTGGCGGGCCTGGTGGCGGGGCTGGCTGCCTGGGTCGGGGCCGCCACCCAGAGCAGCGGCCTCGGCCTGGGCGAGCTCCTCCAGGCGGGACTGAACGTCACGCCGCCCGCGCTCTTCGTACTCGGGGTCGGTGCGCTCGCGTTCGGTCTCGTTCCCCGGTGGGCGATCGCGATCGCCTACGGTCTGGTGGTCTGGTCCTTCGTGGCCGAGACCGTGTCCTCCATCACGACATCCGGTCACTGGTTGGGGGATACGTCGCCGCTGGCTCACATCACGCCGGCCCCCGCCGCCGATCCCAACTGGGTGGCCGGCGCATGGCTGGTCGGCCTAGGCCTCCTGGCCGCCGCGGCGGGCGTCGTGGCGTTCGGGCACCGCGACCTCGCCGGCGCCTGACCGCCCCCGGGGTTCGCTAGACGGAACGGGCGAGCCAGAGGCGGGGTTCCTGGATCTCCGGAAGCGACGGCATCGTCTCCGCGGAGGTCCATATCCCCGACAGCGTGGCCTCGTCGGTCTGTTCCACGACGGCGTCGCAGAACGCCCGACCCTGCGCGTACTGCTCGCGCTTCATCTCGATCCCCAGCAGCCGCTCGAACACCGGGTCGGAGTCCTCCTCCTCACGGTAGCGGCGCATGGCCTCCTCGATGCGGCCGTAGGAGCCCAGCAGCTCGCGACCGACCGCGTGCATCACGTGATCGGCGTAGCCCTCGGCCGCGGCCATGAAGGCCTGGATCCTCCCGAGCTTGATCCGCTGCTCGTCGTCGAGCTCGCCGCCGAACAGGCCCTGCTCGGAGCCCATCAGCGCCTGGAGCGCCTCGGGGTCCGCGCCGTCCATCATCTGGAGCTGACGGGTCATGCCCTCCATGTCGATCCGGAGCGTGGAGAGGAAGTCGTCGAGGATCTCGGCGAAGCGCGTTCGTGCCCAGGGCTGCGCGAACTCGAACCGGTGGGTCACCTCGTGCAGGGCCACCCAGGTTCGGAACTCCGTTGGGCTCCAGCGACCAGTCCTTCTCGAACGCCGCGATATTGCCCACCACGAACAGCAAGGACCCGGGCCGGTTCGGGGTACGGCGACGTCGTACTGCCCCAGCACCCGCTGAGCGAGGAACCCGAGCACCGTTCCCACCTGCGTGCCCATCAGCAGGGGAGAGAGCTGCGCCATGAAGCCGCCCATGCCCTGGGCTTCGGGAGGGAGCTGCTCGCGGGCCGCCTCGTCCATCGCGGCCGTGAGCCGCTGGGCGGCGGGCTCCAGCAGGCTCTTGAGGCTCTCCGTGTTCGAGGTGACCCAGTCGGCGCGGCGCACCGCGCGGACCTGGACGACGTCGGTGGGCGGTTCCAGGCCCGTGAACCGGGCCACGTGGAGCTCGGCCAGCCGCACCGCGTCTTCGAACCCCATGCGGTCTGCGTCGCTCGGCATCGTTTCGGCACCATCCTCCACGGCGCTGGCCACGCCCACCTGCCGCGCGAGCTCCCAGTTCACGGGCCCGCTGGAGGAGGCCATGACCCGCTGGAGCTCGCGGAAGAGGGGGGCGTCCTTGAACTGCTCGGGATCGTCCCCGAACGGGAAGCCGAAGCCGGGAGGTATGCCGCTCATCGAGTCATCGTACGACCGGGGCTGCGTAAGATGGCGCGGTGTCCGACCCCCTCCTGGTGCGCATCACCGCCGAGCCGATCTCCGTAGACGAGGCGCTGGCGTTCATCGCCGACCCCGCGGCAGGCGGCAGCTGCGTATTCGTAGGGACCGTGCGTGACCGATCGGACGCCGGCGCGGTCACCGGCCTTTCGTACGAAGCCTGGGACGACCTCGCCGTGACCCGATTGCGGGCGATCGCCGGTGAGATGTTCGAACGATGGGGGATCAGGCGGGCGGCGATCCTTCATCGCACGGGCGATCTCGCCGTCGGGGAGTCCAGCGTGGTGGTGGCCGTCTCCTCCGCACATCGCGCCGAGGCATTCGAGGCATGCAGGTTCGGGATCGAGCGGCTCAAGGACGACGTGCCCATCTGGAAGAAGGAGGGGCTCGTGAGCGGCGAGTCCCACTGGGTGATGGGTAGCTAGATGTCCCGCGACCTCGCGATCGATCTGGGCACCGCGAACACGCTCGTCTACCGCATCGGGGACGGCATCGTGTTCGATCAGCCGACGGTGGTGGCCCTCGATGGCGGTACCGGCGAGGTCGTGGCGATGGGTGAGGACACCTGGCAGGTGATCGGGGGCGACTCGGGCAACGTCATCGCGGTTCGACCGCTGCGGGCCGGGACGATGACCGAGTTCGACATCACGCAGCGGATGCTCGAGGTGGTGCTGCGGCGCGTGGGCGCGGGTCGACTGAGCCGTCCCCGGGTGCTGGTGTGCGTGCCGTCCCTCAGCTCCGAGGTCGAGAAGCGAGCGATCGAGGAGGCGGTGCGTGCCGCGGGTGGGCGGCAGGTCACCTTGGTGGAGGAGCCGCTCGCGGCAGCGATCGGAGCGGGGCTCCCGGTGCACGAGCCGGTCGGCAACCTGATCGTCGACATCGGTGGGGGACGTTCGGAGATGGCCGTCGTGTCCATGGGCGGCGTGGTGAGCGGCCACGCGATCACGGTGGGCGGTTTCGACCTCGATGCCGTCGATCGCCGGGCACGTCCGCGACGAGTACGGCGTGGCGATCGGCGAGACGGCCGCGGAGGAGATCAAGATCGCGATCGGCTCGGCCTTCCCGGCGCCCTCGGGGCGGGCGGCCGTGGTGGTGGGGCGCGAGCTGGCCACGGGCAACACCGTCGAGGTCAGGATCACCGAGGCCGAGGTCCGCCAGGCGATGACGCCGCCGATCGTCGCGCTGGTGGAGGCCGCTCGCTACGCCCTCGCCGAGGCGCCTCCCGAGCTCACCCACGACGTTCTGGAGACGGGCATGTTCCTCACGGGCGGAGGGAGCCTCCTACGGGGGCTCGACATGCTCCTCGCCCAGGAGTGCGAGGTGCCCGTGCACCTCACCGAGCGGCCGTTGGAGACGGTCGCCCTCGGGGCCGGCCACATGCTCGAGCACCTGGACGACTACCGCTCCGCCTTCCAGCTCACGCGCCGCCGCTAGCGGGCCGCCGTCTCGGACGGCTGGGCCTGTCTCAGCCCGAGGCGGCATGCGACATCAGCCTCGCGATGAGATGGCCGATCGAATAGAGGGCGAGGGCGAGCGCCGCAGCGGCCACGACCACCGAGATCACGAGGCCCATCAACCCCGCGGCCCGGCTGTGCCACGACGGCGATGAGGTGCCCACGGGGATGTACGATCCCTCCACCGGCACCCCCGCCTGCTCCGCCGGTTCCTGGCTGGCCGCCGCCCCCACGCCACTCGTCGGCGTCGGACCCCAAGGGGGGCATGCCCTGCGCCGTCGCCGGGGTGGGCTCCCCGGGGCCGAACCGCATCACGAGCAGGTAGACGCCCCACCCCACGGCAGCCGCGATGGCCGCGACCAACACATAACCCAGCAATCGAACTCCTCTCGGCGAGATGAGCGTAGCGTCAACCCCCGGTGAGCGGAAGAGGGCCGCCTGCTTCCCCACCCTCCCCCGTACCATGTGTGGTGCGTGAAACGCTTCCTCACCGTCGCCTGGTTCGTGCTCGTCCTCGCGCTCATCGTGGCGGCGGGGACGGTGCCGCTGCCCTACTACGCGATCGGCCCGGGCCCGGCGAGGGAAGTCGAACCGTTGATAGACCTCGGTGGGCAGACGCGGTATCCGAGCTCCGGGAAGCTGATCATGACCACGGTCACCGAGTCGCAGGTGACGGCCATCGATGCGTTCCGCGCCTGGCTGGACCCGCACGTCCAGCTCGTCTCCAAGGATCTCATCATCCCGCCGGGCAGCGACGCGCAGACCGAGCAGGCGCGCGCGATCTCCGACATGGATCAGAGCAAGATCGACGCCGCCTACGTGGCGCTGTCGGCGGTCGACGGCTATCCGAAGGACCACGGCAAGGGGGCACTGATCGCGGCGACGGGCACCGGCTGTCCCGCGGACGGCAAGCTGTTCGCGGGCGACACGATCGTCGCGATCGATGGGACCCCGGTGCGTAGCGCGCACGACGCGTCCAAGATCATCTCGGCCGCCGCTCCCGGGGACCCGCTCGACTTCAAGATCCGTGCTGCGGGGCAGACGCACGACATCGATGTCGCGAAGGGGAAGTGTCAGGGTTCGAAAGATCCGCTGGTCGGGATCAACATCGTGGACGCCTTCCCTTTCCCCGTGAAGATCAACTCAGGTGAGATCGGCGGGCCCTCTGCGGGGCTGATGTTCGCACTGGGGCTCTACGATCTGATGACGCCCGGCGATCTCACGCATGGTCGGACGATCGCGGGGACGGGGACGATCGCTCTGGACGGCACGGTCGGGCCGATCGGCGGGATCACCGACAAGGTCGTCGCCGCCGAACGGGTGGGCGCGACCGTCTTCCTGGTGCCCAAGGACAACTGGGACGAGCTCAAGAACGTGGACACGGGCGGCATGCAACTGATCAAGGTGAGCTCGTTCCAGGATGCCGTCGATGCCCTGAAGGCGCTTCCGTCGAACTCGGGGGCATGAAGTAGGCTGGCTCGCGGCGCGCCGGTGGGGCGCGCCCCGGTGGGGATGAGGGGAGGAGGCGGCGTGTCGACCGTTCGCATGTCGCTACCGCATCGCCGGCGCTGGCCGCTGATCCTCATCGTCGGATTCGTCCTGCTGGCGATCTTCTTCACGCTGATGTCCCAGTTCTACATCGATCTCCTGTGGTTCAAGGAGGTCGACTTCAGCGGCGTCTTCTGGGCCACGATCCGGACCAAGGTCGTGCTGGGGGTCGTGTTCGGCCTGCTCTTCTTCGCCGTGCTCTACGCCAACCTGCTGATCGTTCGCCGGGTGCATCCGGTGACCAGGATCCTCACCCCGGACCAGGAGGCCATCGAGCGGATCCGACAGGGCTTCGAGCCGTACCTTCGATGGCTGCTGCCGCTCGGGGCAGCCGTCCTGGCGCTTCTGGTGGGTATCGGCGTGTCCGGCCAGTGGCAGACGTTCCTGCTGTGGCGGAACTCGGGCGGCGTCACGTTCGGGACCACCGAGCCGCTGTTCCACCGTGACCCGGCCTTCTACATCTTCACGCTCCCATGGCTGCGCTTCCTCCAGGGATGGCTCTTCTCGACCCTGGTCGGGGTCACCTTCCTCACCACGATCGGCTACTTCCTCTTCGGCGGGATCACGCCGCAGGCGCCGGGCGGACTCGCGCAGAAGGTGGACCCGGCCGTCCGCGCGCATCTGTCCGTGCTGCTGGGCCTGATCATGCTGGTCAAGGCCTGGGGCTACTACCTGGGACGGTTCGACCTGTTGACCTCGAAGCGAGGCGTCGTGGAGGGCGCCTCGTACACCGACGTGCACGCGCAGCTGCCCGCGCTGAACTTCCTCGCGATCGTGGCCGTGATATGCGCGATCCTGTTCCTGGTCAACATCCGCGTGCGGATCTGGGCGCTGCCCATCATCGCCGTTGGGCTGCTGGCGGTCGTCTCGGTGCTCCTGGGAACGGCCTACCCGGCGTTCGTCCAGCAGTTCCAGGTGAAACCCCAGGAGTTCGAGCGGGAGCAGCCGTACATCCGCGACAACATCGCCGGGACGCAGGCCGCGTTCGCACTCGATCAGGTCGATCTGCAACAGCGCGAGGTCGATCCGAGCGTCTCGGCGGCCGACATCCGGAACAACCCCCAGACCGTGTCGAACATCCGGCTGTGGCGCCCGTCGATCATGGGCGAGAACTTCCAGCAGCTCCAGCGGATCCGGCAGTACTACGAGTTCCGCGATGTCGATGTGGACCGCTACCAGCTCGCCACACAGCCGCAGCGGGTGGTGATGGTGTCCGGCCGAGAGGTCACGCAGGCGGGCATCCCGACGGGTGGCGGCACCTGGCAGAACCAGCACCTCGTCTACACGCACGGGTTCGGCGCCGTCGCCGCCCCCGTGAATCAGGCCACCACCGAGGGCGCACCGAACTTCATCCTCAAGGACATCCCGCCGGTGGGCGAGCCGATGACGGCGCAGCCGCGGATCTACTACGGCGAGGGCGTCCAGGGGGACACATCGTTCGTCGTCACCAACACGAACACCCCCGAGCTCGACTACGAGGGAGGCCCGCCCGTGTCGTACACCGGCGGTGGCGGCATCCCCATGGGCAACGCCCTGCAGCGTGCGCTCTTCGCGTGGCGCTACCGCGACATCAACCTGCTGATCTCAAGTCAGATCCGGTCCGACAGCCGCATCATGATCAACCGCGACCTCGCGCAGCGCGTGCCGAAGGCGGTGCCGTTCCTCTCCTTCGACGCTGATCCCTACCTCGTCGTTACCCCCGACGGCATGGATTGGGTCTGGGACGCGTACACGACGACGTCGCAGTACCCGTACTCGCAGGCCGTGCCACTGTCGACGGCGACCGACGGGGCGATGTCGGGAACGGTCAACTACATGCGCAACTCGGTGAAGGCGGTGCTTGACGCCTACACGGGGAAGATCACCTACTACGCCGACCTATCCGATCCGATCATCCAGGTCTGGAACAACGCGTTCCCTGGGCTGTTCCAGTCGCGCGATCAGGCGGATGCGTTCCTGACGGCCCACTTCCGGTACCCGGAGAACCTCTTCCAGGTGCAGGCGACGCAGTACGCGAACTACCACGTCACGGACCCCGAGACCTTCTATCGCAAGACCGACTTCTGGGAGATCCCCGACGACCCGACGCTGGCCGCCGCCTCGGCGTCCGGCGCCGCCCCGATCGACTCCGGCGTCACGCCGAAGCTCCGCCCGTACTACGTGCTGATACGGATCCCCGGACAATCCACGGAGCACTTCGAGCTCACGATGCCGTTCGTGCCGCAGGGCCGGCAGAACATGGTCGCGTGGATGGCCGCCGACTCCGATCCGAGCGAGTACGGGCAGATGACCGCCTTCCGGTTCCCTTCGGGAGAGAATATCGACGGTCCCTCGCAGGTGTTCTCCCGGATCAACCAGGACGCCACGTTCTCCGCCCAGCGGTCGTTGCTGGGGCAGTCGGGCTCCGAGGTGCTCTTCGGCGATTTCCTCACGGTCCCGGTGGAGAACTCCTTCCTGTACGTCCTGCCCGTCTACGTGCGTTCCACCCAGACGACCGCCGTGCCCGAGCTGAAGCGGGTGGTGGTCGCCAACGGTGACGCAATCGGCCTCGGGAACACCTTCGCGGAAGCCCTCGCCAACTCCATCACGGGCGAGATCGGTGGAGGCGGGGGCAACGGGGGCAACGGCGGCAACGGCGGCAACGGCGGTGGCACCACGCAGGACCGGATCGATGCGCTGCTCCTGCAGGCGCTCGACCACTTCCAGAAGGCCGACACGGCGCTTCGAGCAGGCAACCTCGCGCTCTATCAGTCCGAGCTGCAGCAGGCGAAGGACGCGGTGGCCAAGGCCGCGAAGCTCTCGGCCTCCCAGACCGGCGGCACGGCGCCCAGCGGAACGCCCACGCCGTCTGCGACGCCCTCGGCCTCGCCCTCTCCCTCTCCCTCGCCCTCTCCCTAGGGCGATCCGTCAGCCCGGAAGGCGGAAATCCGTTTCGGCAGCGATGTCGGTCACGTCCATCTGGGCCTTCTGGAGCCGGCCGCTGTAGTCCCAATTCATGGCCTGCCAGCGCGTGAACTGGTCCAGCACCCAGATGCCCGACTGACGCGAGCCGTTGCCGCTCCGACCGTTCCCGCCGAACGGCAGGTGGGCCTCGGCTCCACTGGTTGAGTTGTTGACGCTGACCATCCCCGCTGAGATGCGCTCCCTGAAGCGGAACGCGTGCAGAGGGTCGGTGGTGTAGATCGAGGACGACAGTCCGTAACCGTGGCCGTTGGCCAGCGCCATGGCCTCGTCGAAGTCGGCGAAGCTCGCGACCCCCACGATCGGTCCGAACGTCTCCGTGCGGTAGAGGTCGTCCTCCATGGTCACGCCGTCCACGACGATGGGGTGTTCGTAGAGTCCGCGGTCGGGGTCACCCACGAACCCCTCGCGGGGGTTGCCGGCGGTGATGCGGCCCGTGGCCGTCGAGCCGGTCACCGTGTGATGTGGGCGAACCAGCTCGAGCCACGTCTCGAAGCGAGCGCGGAACCGTTCGGAGATCATGGGTCCATAGAGGACGGGCTGTGTGGGATCGCCGACCGCCGCCTCTCGGACCGCGGTATCGAATCGTCTGAGGAACTCGTCGTGAACCTGCTCGTGGACGATCACCGTGCCCAGCGACGTGCACCGCTGGCCCGCCGTCCCGAAGCCACTGAACAGTGCGCCCTCGACCGCCAGGTCCAGGTCGGCATCGGGCATGATCACCAGAGGGTTCTTGCCTCCGAGCTCGAGGCAGGCGGTCTGGAGATGGCGGCCGGTGAGCTCCCCGATGCGCCGCCCCACCTCGGTCGAGCCCGTGAAGCCGACCTTGTCGACGAGCCCGGCGTCGAGCGCCTGCTCAAGCCCCGTGAAGGTATGTGACCCGTCGGCCAGCACGAGGTTGAACACGCCGTCGGGCAGCCCGGCGTGCAGGAGCAGTTGGGCGAATGCCTCCGCGGTCGCCGGTGTGTACTCGGCCGGCTTCCACACGACGGCGTTCCCGCACACGAGGGCGGGGACGATGTACCAGGAGGGGACCGCCACGGGGAAGTTGCCTGCCGTCACGATCGCGGCGACGCCGACCGGCACCCGGAACGTGAAGAGCTGCTTGTCCGGCATCTCCGACGGCACCGTCTGCCCGTAGAGTCGGCGCCCCTCGCCCAGGAAGAAGTTGCAGGTGTCGACGACCTCTTGAACCTCTCCGCGCGACTCCGCGATCGGCTTGCCGATCTCCTGGGTGATGAGCCGCGCCAGCGCCTCGAAGTTCGACTCCACGAGACGTCCGAAGTGCTGGATCGCGCGGCCACGGACGGGGGCGGGCGTGCCGGCCCAGCCCCGCTGAGCCTTCCGGGCGACACGGCAGGCCTCGGCGAACGTGGCCGCGTCGCCCAACGACGCTTCGGCCACGACCTCGTCCAGCCGGGCGGGGTTGGATATGGACAGGGCTCCGCCCGGAGCACCGGAGACCGGCCGCCCGGCGATCAGGGATGCCACGGGGTGCGTCATGGCCACGGATGGTAGCCGGAAGCCGGGGTCTCGGTCCTCTGCCTCCCTCGAGCCCTCGACGGGTCTAGGTGATGGTCAGCTTGACCTTGGCCTTCGCGTAGCCGGCAGCGGTGGCGGTCGCTGTGATCTTCTGAGGCGGGAGCTTCGGGAACGTGATCGCGCAGGTCCCGTTGCCTCCGGTCGTGCACGAACGGGTCCCGGCCCGAACCTTGGAGCCGCTCACGGCGTCGCCGGCATCCTTCACGGAGAAGGTCACCTTCTTCGCGGAGTTGCCGCTCCACTTCTTCGCCGAAGCGGTCATCGTGAGCCCGGGGATCACCTGCGTGTGCCAGATGTTGTCGACCCCCGTCGTCGTTCCGACGTCCGCGACGATGTCGCCGCGCCCCACCGATCCGTCGATCGCCATCCGGTAGACGCTCGACGTCTTCGCGGGTGGCTTGATCTTCTTGACCGGCCCGAACTTCGTCACCGCCTTGTTGGACCGCGTGACGTACAGGAGTCCGGTGCTGCTGTCGTGCGTGAGGAGCCAGATGCGCCCTCCGCTACCCACGCCCAGCGTCATGCGGTCGGTGTTGTCGGTGACGTTGATCGTCACGGTCTTGGTGGTGCCGAGCTTCCAGAGCTTCGCCGTCTTGCAGTAGGGGTACGTGGAGCAATACACCGTGTACACGCCGCCGCCCGGTCGGGCGGCGAGCGGGAGCTGCTGACCCGGCTCGAGGGAGTTGCCACCACCGGCGGTGGAGGACGGAGCCTTCGCGGTGCCTCCCAGCGTGGGCGAGACCTGGCGTGCCCAGACCCCTCCCTTGCTCTGGTCGTACCAGGCCATCCATGCCGCATCGGTCCCGCGATCGACCGCCAGGTTGGCATCGAGCATCGAGGCCCCTGAGACGTTGAAGTGCCCGTCGGCGTCGGCCGCGTTCGTGCCGACGTGCCAGTAGCCGTCGGAGTTGAGGACGCCGCCCACGATCGGGGTGCCGTCTGCGAACGTGTCCGCACCCACGCCGTAGGCGCCGTAGGCCGTGCCCCACTGTGCCGACTTCGCCGGTGAGGTCCACGACGACCCGTTGGCGCTGGTGGCCTGGTAGAAGAAGCCCGAGCTCACACTTCCGTCCAGCCCCGAGAAGAGCAGTCGGATCCCGCTGCCGTTGCGGACCAGCTTCGGATCCTCGTGGAGCGTGCTCCACGTCGTCCCGAGCACGTTGGTGGCCGGCCCCGAGGCTCCGTTCTTGGAGAGGGTGACATGCACGTACTGCTGTTTGTTGCTCCCCACGGTCTTCTCCCAGACGACGTGGAGGCTGCCGTTGGTGGCCCTGACGAGGCCCGGAAGGTACAGGGGCGAGCCGACGTCGGCCCCCAGCTTCTCCCAGTGACCGGGTGTACCCGCAATGGCCGGTGTAACGGCGAACATCGAAAGGGCCAGCGGCACGACGATCAGAACGGTGAGGCGGGCGCGGGTCAAGGGGGTCCTCCTGTCGGTGGCGTTGCCGGGTCTTGACCCTACACGCGTGTGGCGTGCCCCGCCCGAGTTCGCCCATCCTCCGTCCGCCCCTCGGATCAGCAGTGGGCCCGTCGGGGTTCCGACGACCTCTCCGCGTGGGGATCGCTCGACTTGCTGACCCACGATGAGGCGGAGCCGATCCGAGCCCTCGAGCTCGAGGAGTCCGTTGCTCAACAGGTATCGAGCGGCTCGTCGGCGCTGCCGTGGTGGGGGACGAGCGAGGAGCACTACCGCGCCCTGGATCCGTCGACACACACGATAGGGATCTCTTCCCACGACCCGAGGCGGAGGAGGTGACGGCCCACCGATCCGATGCTCCGCCCTGACTGCGGATGCGTCGATCCTCGGGATACCCCTACCATGAAGAGGCCCGCTGGCGCCATCGCCGTGGGCCGGCGGCGATCTTAGGCTGCGACCATGGATACCACGATGACGTTCCCAACTCCTCCCGCTCAGGCAGCGACCCGCAATCCGGTGGCGCGGGCGCTCCGCGCCCCGTTCGAGGCGCGAACCTGGCGTGAGAACGCTTCATCTGCTCCTGAACCTGCCCGTTGGGATCGCGACGTTCACGATCATCGTGACTGGGTTCGCGACGGGGCTCGGCTCGCTCATCACCCTGGTCGGCATCCCGATCCTCTTCCTGACGATCTACGTCTCGCGAGCCATGGGGGCCGTCGAACGCGCTCGGGCCAGGGGGCTCCTCGCGATCGACGTGCCGCGCCCGTACCGGCCGGATCCTCCGTCCGACAACTGGTGGCGCGTGCCTGTCGCGCGCCTCTCCGATCCGGCGACGTGGCTCGAAGTCGGCTACCACCTGTTCATCCTGCCGTTCGGCATCCTGACGTTCTCGGTGGTCGTCACGGCGTGGAGCCTGGGCCTGGGGTTCCTGACCTCGCCGATCTACGGATGGGCCGTGCCGGACGGGTTCCAGGTCGGCTGGGTGGGCTTCACCACGAACCAGAACCACGCCTGGGTGATCGATACGCCCGTCGAGTACCTGGCCGTGGTTCTGATCGGTGCAGCGATCATCCTCATCACACCGTGGATCGTGCGAGGACTGGCGACGGCCAACCGGTACCTCGTCCGGGGCATGATCGGCAGCGATGTGTTCGCGCGTGAGCGAACCCTGACCGAGTCTCGCGCGACGGCCGTGGACCTCGCGGCGGAAGACCGGCGCCGGATCGAGCGTGACCTCCACGACGGCGTGAGCAGCGGCTGGTGTCGGTGGCCATGGGCCTCGGGCGGGCCCGGGAGAGCTCGACACCGATCCGGGTCGCGCGAAGGAGCTCGTTGCCGAAGCGCACGAGGAGGCAAAGCTCGCGATCGTCGAAGTGCGCGACCTCGCCCGCGGGATCCACCCCGCGGTGCTGAGCGACCGCGGCCTCGACGCCGCGCTGTCGATCCTCTCGCCGCGCGCTCGACGATCCCGGTCGAGCTGGACGTCGACGTCGCCGAGCGCCCGCCAGCCTCCGTGGAGGCGGCGGCCTATTTCGTAGTCTCCGAGGCGTTGACGAACGTCGCGAAGCACGCCGACGCGTCCAAGGCCGTCGTGACCGTCCGTCGGAGCGGCTATCGCCTGACCGCTCAGGTTCAGGACGACGGCGTCGGTGGGGCGCGCGTGGTGGAGGGGTCAGGATTGGCCGGGCTTCGCGACCGGGTTCGGACGCTCGACGGCGAGCTGCACCTGCTCTCGCCCCAGGGTGGTCCGACCGTCCTGATGGTGGAGATTCCGTGCGCGTCGTGATCGCCGAGGACGGCGTGTTGCTGCGCGAGGGCCTCGGTCGTCTCCTCTCCGACGAGGGCCACGATGTGGTCGCCGCGATCGGCGACGCGTTGGGGCTGGTGGAGGCGGTCGAGCGACATCGCCCCGACGTGTGCGTGGTCGACGTGCGGATGCCGCCGTCGTTCCAGGACGAGGGCCTGCGCGCCGCACTCGAGATCCGCGGGCGCTGGCCGGGAACCCCCGTCCTCGTGTTGTCGCAGTATGTCGAGGAACGCTATGCGACCGAGCTCCTGTCAGACGACACGACGGCCGTCGGCTACCTGCTGAAGCAGCGGGTGGCCGACGTGCGCGACTTCCTCGATGCGCTCGAGCGGGTGGCCCGCGGCGGCACCGCGCTCGATCCTGAGGTGGTGGCCCAACTCCTGGCGAGAGCCCGGCGGCACCCGCACGACGAACTCACCCCGCGTGAGCGCGAGGTCCTTGCGCTGATGGCCGAAGGACTGTCGAACGCCGGGATCGCCCGACGACTCGTGATAACCGACGGCGCCGTCGAGAAGCACGTGACCAGCATCTTCGCAAAGCTCCGGCTGGAGCCCGTCGAGACGGATCATCGCCGCGTGCTCGCGGTGTTGCGATACCTCGAGGATCGATAGCGATGGTTGCCAGCAAGGGAATCAGTGTCTGCGCGTTCTCGGCGAGGTATCGAAGGTCGGGGGCCGGATCTGTTCAGCCGCGAACGAGCAGGGACACGTCGAGCGACGGGTGGGGGACCGCGTGTCATCGTGCCCGTGAGGACCTCGTTGCGATGTGGTGATGCGGATGCGCCATCCACAGCGCCCGCCTCGTGATCGGGGCCTCTTCGAAGGGCGCCACTTTGGGGCGGTCGCGATCGCCTGGGCGAGCTCAGGCGAACGCGAGGTCGGGCCGACGCCCCGTCTCGCGCAGGAACAGGTCGATCGCCACGCTCGTGATCGCGGCCCAGACGCACCACAGCGACGTGAGGTTGCCCACCACGAGCCAGACGAGCAATCCCACGGCCGTCAGGTTCACCATGCCGAACGCGCGGATCCATCGGTCGGAAGACAGGAGCAGCGCTCCGCACGTGGTGGCCAGGTACAGCGCGCCGACCACCAGCCCGCCGGGGAGGTCGACCAGGTAGGAGACGTGCATCCCTTCTACGTGGGCGCTCACGGGCCCCCGGACCAGCGCCCCGACGAGGATCACCGTGACGAGCGTGCCGACGCCGACCGGCAACGCGAGCAGCCGTTTCCGGGAAGGGGACGGCTCGACCTCGCGCACGGCGAGCGGCACCCACAAGGGCAGGACGAAGGCGATGGCGAGGTAGAGCCAGATGGCCGCATCACCCGCGATCCGCGAGACGGAGCCGGCGAGCCCCCACCACACGAAGGCCTCGATCAGCTGATGGATCCCCAGGGACAACGGCAACGCCGCCAGCGGCAGTTCCTTCGGGGTTCGTACGCGTCGCAGGGCGTCCACGCCTACCGCGGTCACGAAGACGCCCGCGGCGAGGTCGGCCTGGGCGGAGAAGCACATCTCGCCCCACCCTCGCACACCTCGCCGGACCGTGTTCCGTCTTGAGGGATGAAGATAGACCACGGTGGAACGCCGGCCCCTGTCGAAGTCCCGGTGTCGTTGGCTCGGCCCCGGCGGGGCGGCGTCCCCCCTTCCGATCGGAGCGCAGTAGGCTCGAACCCCGACGAAGGAGACCGGCATGACGCAACCGCAGTCCCGCGCGCCGGAGGAACTGACGGTCCCGGAGCTGACCACGCCCGGCATCGACCGGCGTGAGGCGTTCGCGGACGACGGCGTGTGGGTCGGTACCATCGCAACCGAGCCGCACACGTGGTCAGGCTGGCACGTCCATCCGGGCCACGACACGTACGGCTACGTGACCCAGGGCCGCATCCGCGTGGAGTTCGACGCGGACGGCAACGGCATCGAGGCCAGGGTGGGCGGGTTCGTACGGATCCCCGCCGGTGTCCCGCACCGCGAGGGGAACCCGGGCGACGTCGCGAACGCCGGCGTGATCTTCCGCGTCGGGAGCGAGCCGTGATCGAGCCGCTCGACGGCCCGCCCGATCGTACCGAGACCGCCGGGCCGAGCGGTACTGGATAGACGGCGTTCCAACCGCACTTCGCTATCCCATCAGGGTCGTGCGCGCTCCGCCGTGCCCCTATCTCCTGTCCGTGCTCCGTCTTGGCGCTGCCGCGTCTCTCCGCTAGCATCGTGCTGCGGGGTGGAGCAGTCCGGTAGCTCGCTGGGCTCATAACCCAGAGGTCGTAGGT
>CAWCMT010000009.1:0-455423 GCA_963796725.1 uncultured Actinomycetes bacterium | reverse complement strand
ATGTTCGTGTCCACCCGCGGCGCGGCACGGGCCCCCAACGGCGCCAGGATCACCGCGGCGACCGTGATCGGGATCCCGAGCGCTAGGTTCACGAGGTGGGCCCGCCAATAGGTGGCGCTCGCGAACGACAGGCTCACCACGTTCAGCAGCAGCGCGGTCGACGTCGCCACCCGCAGGGGGACGCCCAGCCAGTAGAAGATCGGGACGAACAGGAACGCGGCGCCCAGGCCCGCCATCGCCAGGACGCCCGGAGAACACGAAGACGATGATCGCCGATCACCACGTACGTGCATTTCCCGGGTCCCTGGGCCTCCAGCCCACGTACCCGGAGCAATCCAGGAGCGCTGCCTCGCCGTTCACTACGCGCAGGTAGGGCTCGGCGACCAGCTCCTCGCACTTCGCGCACAGGCCGCGAAGCGCACGACCTCTTCGACCGGGCGCCACCCGGCGGGCTCCACCGGCGCCGATGCTGAGGATGTCGTCTTCCGGCGCGCCCCGGATCAGGTTGCACGAGCTCCCACTGCTCCGCTTCGGGGATATCGTTCGCCGTGACTCCGGCGGCCCGCTTCTGCATGAACGCCGAGGCCTTGATCTTCGGCTGCAGCGTCGGCTTGTAGGAGACGCGGACCTTCCGGTCGGCGGCCGTGTCGATCAGCGTCACCGCGAGCTTGCCGCGTGGGACTTCTCGATGTTTCCCTTCCCGAAGGTGCACTGGGTAATGTGCTGGATTCCGTCCGCGAAGCACATCGCGCCATGGTGCTCCCCGATCTCGACGATCGCGTGCAGGGACTTCCACCGCTCGGCTCCGCACCAGGGCCCGTAGCGCGGCCGCCGGCGCGTACGCCGACCGTGCTCGCCCAGCACCGGTGTCCATGGAAGCCGAACGGCCCCTCTAGCGACTTCATGTCGTCCATCGTTCGCTCCTTCCCTGGACGACCTCGCCGACCCGTAGAACGAAATTTGATATGTCTGAATCCAGTGTGCTGTCGGGGTCTCGGGGGTGAGAGGTCATCCGACCCATCATCCGTGGGTCTAACGACCACGAGCGATATCCGATCGACGATCACGGAAGGACCGTGGGAGCGAGCGCCGACAGGCCCACACGGGAAGGTCCTTTCGACCCGGCCAGGCCCGGACGGCGCAGCCGAAACTCCGGGTATCGACATATCAACGAACCTTGAACGGTCGGTGTCCGACCGGGCGAGGTGCTTCGCCGCCCTCGGAGACCCCGGTCGGCTGGCAATCCTGGAGCACCTCCGTCGAGATACCCGCTGCGTGTGCGAGATGCAGGACGACCTCGGAGTGGCCCCGAACCTGCTCTCCTCCACATGATCCTCCGCGAAGCGGGGCTCGTGAGCGGCCGGCGCAACGGGCGCCACATCGAGTACAGGGTCAAACGCGCAGGGTTCGAGGCGCTCTGCGCGGAGCTCGAGGCTATCGGGGGAGCGGGGGAGTGAGGTCGTCCGAAAGGAGTGCGCATGTCTGATGGGAAGCAAAGACAGGACATCTCGGCGTCATCCCTCCCGTACGTCGCTGAGGGTCACCATTTCCCGGGCGGGGACGCCGAACTGATCATCGGCGAGAACCGCATCGTGTTCGACGGCGCGGCTGCGCCGGGTTCGGAACTGCCTGGACCTGCGGGATCTGCTGGCCGCAGCTCTCGCCGCCTGCATCCTGAAGAACGTCGACCGGTTCTCGGGGATGCTGCCGTTCGCCTACAGCGGCGCCGACGTGAGCGTTGAGCTCACGAGGGAAGAGGCGCCCGCGCGGATCTCGCGCGCGCATTACGTCTTGACGATCGAGACGGACGAGCCCCTCCACCGGCTTGACCTGCTCCATCGGAACATCCTGCAGTTCGGGACGATCACGAACACCCTCTCTGGCCGCGTGACCTCTCGGGCGGAATCCACGCCGCATCCCCTCGTGCTTACGAAGCGTCCTGATCGAGCGGGCCGCCGGCTCGCTCCGACGAGCGGAGCGTCCGCTCGGCTGCGACGCTCGCCCTGCGAGCTCAGCGCACCCGCACAGGACAGGGTGAACACCGCACACGCTGAGCGAGGCGGCCCTAGCCTGCCCGTCGGGCCGTGCTCGTTACTCCCATGGAGCTTCGAGGTAGTGTGCTCGAGGCAGAGGGCGGATTTCCTCGACGTCGAACCGCTCGCCGGCCTTCGGAACGAGCCGGAGCGAGATCTTGTCTTCCGCCGTTGCGACGTCCATACCGGCGAGCTTCTGGTACTCGTCCGTTGGGCAGGTGCAACGGCCGTCACGGCACTCCTCGAAGGCTTCGAGCAGCTCCTGCTCGTGACCCGAGGCCTCGGTCACACGGATGGTGACCTCCTCGGGCGCCTCATCGATGTGGTAGGTGGTCATAGGACCAGCGTACCCAGCAGCTCGGATCGAGTGACGGGCGATGCGGCGCATCGCTCGCGGGGTGTTCGACCCGTCGGGCGGTTCCGTCGAGCGCCCCTCAGGGTCGGTCCGTCTTCGTCGTGAGGAAGGCCACGACGCGATCGCCATCCATGCAGCCAGCCACAGGAACGCGACGGTGGGGGAGACCGCGGTCCACAGGACCCCGGCGATCGCGCTCGCGGCGAGTTTCCCGAGGCTCTGCGCGCCCGCGAGCAGTCCGAAGGCCGAGCCTCGAACCGACTCATCCGCCATCGACGCAACGGCCGCCGCCTCGGCGGTCTCGGCGACCCGACCCCGACGCCCGCCAGCACGAACGAGGCGAGCAACAGCACGATACTCGGGCCGGCCGAGGCGAAGAATCAGGTACGCGACCAAGAACGCGCCGGCGCCGACGACGAGGGAATGCACGGCGCTGCGGCGGTCGCTCAGGTGCCCGCCCGGCAGGCTCGAGAGCGTTCCCGCGACGTTGTACCCGACGTAGAGCAGCAGTGCGAGCTGTGCGGCGCGGTGCTCGCCGTGGCTGGTGTTAACAGCTCGCTCGCCCGCAGGATCATCAACGTCGCGGCCGCGTTGCCGAGCTCGAAGGCCCCCATGCCGATGAAGAGCTTCCCCAAGTTGCCCTGCAGCACCGGTCGCACCTGCAGCCCTTGACGGACGGTGCTCCCGAACGGTCGGGCGAACACGTGGCGCGCCGCATAGGCGATCGCGACCGCCGCGAGCAGCCCAGGCACGATCGACCACGATCGCCTGGCGAACCCCGACGATCGACACGAGCAGCAGCGCCAGGAGCGGCCCGATGATCGGCGCCGAAGTTGTCCATCATCCGTTCGAATCCGTAGGCGCGCCCGTAGGCCTCGGCCGGGACGAGGTCGGCGAGGAGTGCGTTGCGGGACGGGCCTGGATCCCCCGAGCCGCCCATGCTCCGGTGCGTAGTACCGCCACCTGAAGCGGTGTGGTCGCCAGGCCGATCCGCACTCGACAGCACCGCGGTGGTGGTGTAGCCGCCGATCGCGACTGTGCGGCGTCGGTGGGGGTCGTCAGCAAGGGCCCCGCCGGCGAGCTTCGAGACCCCGGCGACCCCGTCGGCGATCCCCTCGATCAGACCCAGAGCCGAGGCCGGGGCACCGAGCGTCGCCGTGAGGAAGCTCGGGAGCAACGATGTTGGTACCTCGTGCCCGACGTCGGACAGGAAGCTCGCGACCCCGATGGATCCGGCTGCCGGGGTTAGCCAGGCGCGGGACTTCACTTCGCGCGGTTCCGGTGGCTGCACACCGGCGAGTATCCCGCGAACGTCGCCGCGATGGGTTTCAACTCGGCTGCCACGGTGGATCCCAGGGACCGGTGATCGTTGGGATCTGGGCAGGATCCGTCCTGTGGGTGTGCACCGTGCCATCGACGAGCGCTCCCCACTCCCAGAGGTGGCCCCCCCGCCGGGCCTTCCCCTGCGATCGAGATGGCGCAAGGTAGACCGGGTGCCCGTCGAAGCCATGTGGCTCATCGACCCGACACTCGGTCGGCGTGTCATACCGCATGCCATCAGGAGGATGCTGGAACCGTCCTGCCTGAGCGAGTGCGAGCATGCCGGCGCCGACGGCGTCTGCCGATGGGTCCTTCGAGATGTAGTCGTTGATCGCCGCAGATGCGGCCGCGCGAAAGGCGACGATCGAAGCGGGGATCCGGCACGGCCCGTACGTGATGCTCCGACCGTCCACGAGATGGAAGACGATCTCAGCGCCGGCGTCGCACGAGATCCTTGTCGCAGCGGTCCCGGAAGGGGGATCGGGATCGCACCCTCGACGAGCTGGATCGAATATGCGTGCGATCCGGCACGCCGCTGGTGAACGCGATCTGCGGCGGCCCCTCGGGGAAGGGGTGGAACTCGATCGCCCGGATGTCGGAGGCAGCGACCGAAACCGAAGCGCCCTGGCGGAGCGCCACCCACCACACCCCAACGGCGATCGCCACGGCGACGAGAGCGGCGATGCCGACCACCTTCTTCAAGGTTCGAGCGTACGCCCGGCGGGGCGCGGAAGGGCGAAAAGGGCCTCTGACCTGCTGTGGGTACTACCCCTCTTAACCTGTGGGCACTCCGCAAGAAGGGCCGGAAACCGTGTGGTGAGGGAGTTCTGAGAACACCCCACGAACCGACGACCGACCGACCCACCCCACCAACCAACCAACCAAGACGTCGAGGTTAAGCCTTCACCAGCATGGACATGGCTCGTTTCGGCTGTCGAGGGTGCGAGGCCACCCCTGACCGACCCCTTCGGTGAAGGCGGCGTGTGATCAGCGCAGACGCGAAAGACCGTAGGAGGGATGGCGCCGATCTCTGCGTTGCTTCGGTCCCCGCCTTGGCCAGGGCAGTTGCGGGACGGCTGGCGAACCTGTGCTGCAAGGCGGTGCAGGACCCGATCTGTAGATCTGCACGAGCATGATTGCGCCACTCAGTGCCGATTTCGAAACCACATGGCAACGCGATGACGTCAGCTCGAGAAGCAAGCTACACCCAACCGGCCTGGCTGGATCGTTCTACGGGTGCGGGATGTCGCGCTCCCGGAAGCCAACGAAGGAGGCAACAACGAGCGCTACACCGATCAGCGTGAGCATGATCAGGCCGAACGCCTCGACGTCGCTGCCGGGTGGATCGCCAACGTGTTGGGTCGGTGAGAGATCTCGCCACCCAGGTGGGCATGTTCAGGCCCGGCCCGAGGAACGCGATGAAGGCGATCGCGCCGACGACAGCCCACATGAGCGGGTAGGCGCGGGGCTGAAGGCCGAACAGCGCGCATGCGATGCCGACGACGGCGAGGTAGGCGGGCAGATAGGCAAGGCCGGCACGGACGAGTTCGCCGATCAGGCCGGCGTCGCCGATCGAGGCGGCGGCGCTGAGTGCGAACGTGAGCGTGCCGGCGAGGCAGACGACCAGCGCGCCGGCCGCGGCCGCGAGGGTGTTCGCCGCGAGCCACCGCGAGCGAGCCACCGAGGCGCCCACGACCGGTTCGATCCTGTTGCTCGACTCTTCGCGACGGACGGCCGCGAACGCGGCTGCGATGTAGCCGATGACGATCAGGGCGAGGTAGACGAGGCCGATCGCATAGAACCCGTCGGCCAGGTTACCGATCGATGTGTTGAGTGCGTCGGCGAGCGACTTGTTGTCGGCGATGGCACTGACGGCCTGTTGCGCGAGCCCGCCCAACATCCCCATGAACGCGACGGCGCCGAGCGTCCAGCCGATCATCGCCGGTCGCTGGACCCGGATCGCGGTCCCCACCGGCCGACGCATCCGAGGTCCCGCGGTGGGCGGTCCGCCGACTGCCGAACTGCAGCGTGCTGTCGCCGAGGTCGCGGCGCCCGGCGAGCACCGTGGCGACGACGACGCCGACGGTTCCGACGGTGATCGGGATCGCAAGCACCCACCAGCGGGCGGGACCGAACGCGCCGACCTTCTCGGTCCAGCCGAGCGGCGACAACCACGTGATCCAGATGTCGGCGGTGTCGCCGATGCCGCGCAGCAGGTACGAGACGAGTAGGAGGACGAATCCGACGGCGTACACGCCGCGGGTGTGTCGGACGAGTTGCGCTGCCACGGCAGCGATGCCGGCGAAACAGTAGGCGAGCGCCCCGAGCGATATCGCGTACAGGAACCCTCTCCAGGTCGGGACATCGGGCGCGAACAACATGATGCCGGCGCCCATCAGGATCGTGGCCGCAACGATGGTGCCCGTCGTGACGGCGAACGCGCCGACCGTCGGCGCCCGCCGATCGAGCGGTCGCGCCAGGAGCAACTCGAGCCGGCCCTCCTCTTCCTCGCCGCGGGTCGCTCTGGCCATGAGGGCGAGTCCGGCGAAGGGCAGCAGGAACGAACCGATGAACCGAACTCGTCCTGGATCACCCCACCGAGGGTGTTGATCCCCTCGAACCTGCCGTTCAGCGCGTACAGTGCGCCGCCCGACACCGAGTCGGCATAGTCCTGGATCTGGGCGGAGGTCTTGTAGAGCCCGGCGACGCCGAGCGCGGTCGATGCGAGCGCGACCGCGAGCACGAACACCCAGATCACCACTTGACGCCGGCGGAACCGCCACTGGATGTTCGTGAACCTGATCGAGCTGGCCATGACGCTCATCGCGCGACACCGCCCGCGCGGTAGTTCTCCAGGAACAGCTCGTCCAGGCTTGGCGGCGTGACCGTGAGCGCGTGGATCCCCGCCCGGTGCAGTTCGCCGACGGCGTGGTCGAGTTCGCTCGGGTCGACCTTGAAGTTCGTATCGACATAGCCGTCGGCGCGACCGATCTCGAGACCCGACAGCGTCGATGTGTGCTGCGTGAGGGCGGGCTCGGTCCTGGTCAGTGCGTGAACCGCCACCCTCGTGTCGCGCCGGAGCTCGGCGAGCGAGCCCGTCTTGACCGTTCGGCCCGAACGGATGATCGTGACGCGGTCCGCCAGCGCCTGGACCTCACCGAGGATGTGACTCGACAGCAAGACGGTGCATCCGGCGTCTCCGACGTTCGCGAACGACCTCCTGGAAGACCTGCTCCATCAACGGGTCGAGCCCTGCCGTGGGCTCGTCGAGCACCAACAGATCCACATCGGCCGACAGAGCAGCGACCAAAGCGACCTTCTGGCGGTTGCCCTTGGAGTACTCGCGGGTGCGTTTGGTCGGATCGAGATCGAACCGTTCGATGAGGTCGTCGCGATGGGGAGTGGAGCCACCGCCCTGCGCATAGGTCAAGATGTCGATGCACTGCCCGCCGGTGAGCCCTGGCCACAACGGAACATCACCGGGCACGTACGCCAGTCGACGATGCAGCCTCAGGGCGTCGGTCCACGGGTCGCGCCCGAACAACTCGACCCGACCTGATGTTGCTCGCAACAGGCCCAGCAGGATCCGGATCGTCGTCGTCTTCCCGGCGCCGTTCGGGCCGAGGAAGCCATGCACTTCACCGGGCAACACTTCGAGGTCGAACCCGTCGAGTGCGTTGGACGCGCCGAAACGCTTGGTGAGCCCCTCGGTACGGATCACAGGATCCGTGTCGCCGATCGCCGGCAGCTGTCTTAATGTCATCGGTTCTCCTTCGGATCAAGGACGAACGCCCCATGGACCGCCACGAACGTCCCGGCGGCACCTCCAGGTCCCCATCTCGCAAGACCTGTGCGGCCGTAGCCTTCGTGACCGAACGTGCGACCGCGATAGATGTTGCTGGGTCCATCTATCCCTCCCATCCGGACGGACGCGCCCCTGCCCCACAAGCGCGTCACGGTGTCGGTGCATCATCCTCGTCCTCTGCGGGGTGGGCTTCAGTGCTTCGGGTGACGCCGCCGGGCGGGCCGGCGCCCGGGGGTCGAAGCATCGATTCGAACAGCGCATGGGTCTGCGACACCTCGAGCCCGGGGTCCACGAGCCGATGGAAGAGCAGACCGTCGAGGGCGGCAGCAAGAAGCACCGCCGTCGACTCGAGTTCGAGGCTTCGATCGATCTCGCCCGCATCTAGAGCCATCTGGAGCCGCTCAAGGATCAGTGCGCGGAAACGCCGAGACGCGTGCATCGACCAGTCGCGGAACGCCGGGTCGCGCGTCGACTTGACCATCGCCTCCGCCAGGATCGTGGAGCCCGGCGTGCGCCCTTCGTCCTCGATCCACGCGAGGATCGCCACTATCCCATCCTGGATCGTCGAGCCTGACGCGAAGGCGTCGATCGAGGGTCCGAGTTCATGGATCAGCGCATGCTCGGCCGCCTCCAGGACGAGCGCCGACATCGAGCCGAAGTGGTAGTGGACGAGCGCCGGGTTGACGCCGGCTCGCTCGGCAACCGCCCTGGTCCGGACCCGGTCGATCCCGATTTCCGCCATCAGTGCGACCGTCGCCTCCAGGATGCGTTCCCGTGTCGAGCGCTCCGACGATTCCGTGCCTGTTTGAGCATATGCCTAAGTCATATGCCCAACAACACCATTCGTCAAGCCCCGATCCACCACATCTGGTGTCCATGGCGGCGATCTGGGCCGTCTCCTCGTCGGTGAGGGTGAAGTCGAAGATGTCGAGGTGCGCGGGCCGCGATCCCGGCCCACGCGACGCCGGCGACACTCCAGAACTCAACGGAAGAGGCCCGTACGACTACCTGACCTGCGCGATGAATCAGACGAACGACTGGGATTTCATCCGAGACAGCGCGACGGTGGAACACGCACTAGCGGGAACCGGAGCGTGCTGAGAGGCGAGATGAGACGCACGAAGTACGTACTCGTGGTGGTGCTCTGCGCACTTGCCGGCTGTGCAGCCCACACGAAGGCGGCCCAAGTTGGGGCCGCCCCATCATCCAGCGAGTCGATCCAGCTCGCGACTCCCTCTGTCCCGCTTCTTCCTGGGGGTGAGCGCACCGATAACACCGCAGTTTCCAGTGTGGACTTCAAGGTTCGAGCTTCCGAACAGCGACCTGGCCAATAGGAGCAATCTGGACGGCGCATGGGTGAACACGTCGGAGGAGACGGTGGCGCTGCAGTTCGGCGGAGGGACCGTGAATCTTCTGGAAGACGTCCCCTTCTACTCGACCCCCAAGGTGTACTACCAAGGCGTGGTAGATGCCGGAGGCGCGAACGGCTCGTGATAACGATCCTGGGTGGTCCCGCGCTCGCCGTCGAGGGCGGGACCGATGCAGCTGCAACGGATCCTTCGTGGCTGGAGTTCGTCGATCAGGTGCTCGTATCCGGCTGACTAGCTCCTCACATACGATCGCGAGCTTGTGAAGGTTGCCGACTCGATGCTTCCGGTGGACGGCGCTTCGTGAACTGCAGCGGGGAGCCGGCCGCCAGCCCGCCCAGACGTCTTGCGGGGCAGGTGTGGGTACTACCGCTATCAACCTGTGGGTACTCCTCTAGATCGGGAGCGTTCGTGTAGGTCAGGGGGTTCTGAGAACACCCCACCAAAACCAAACAAACCGAACCGAAACCACTCACCAGTGAATGTCGCGACCGGAAGCCGTTATGGACCTCTGACTGCGATGTCCTGACTACCTCCTCGAGAAGAGTGCTTCCTTCCGGCTCGGACTTCAGCCAGCGTCAACGGTGGAGCCGCGACCCAATCAAGCGGCCGTCCCTGGCTCCCGCAGGAGGACGCGATCGCGCTTCACCACCGTGATCGCGATCAGCAGCAACGCGAAGGCGTTGAGGGGGTGGAGCGCAGCAAGCACAGAGGACACATCGCGCAGGTTCACGAGCAGGATCTGCACGAAGATATCCCCGATCAGAAGCAGCGTGAAGAGCGTCTCGGTCTTCGGTAAACGAGCGAGCAGGGCCGCGATGAGCAAGAGAGGGATACCGAACTCGAACAAGGTGTAGCCCGTCGCGGCATGCAGATCCGGGGTGCGCACGACGCCGAACAGGAACAGGCCGATCAGGAACGGCTGTGCGACGATCCCAGCCAGCATCAGTGACGCCACCACCCAGTGCGCTTTCAGGAACCTGCGTTTCATCTCGTCCCTCCGTTCCCTAACCCGTCCGAGTCAACCTGACCCTGCCGCGCACGAGCGTGCCGTGCCCGGGTTCGCTCTGGATCTCGAGGTGGCCGCCGATCGCATCCAGGCGATCCGCCATGCCCTGCATCCCGGTGCCGTAGTTCGTGCTGGCTGGGTCGAATCCACGGCCGTCGTCATGGATCTCGAAGACGAGCTCGCTCTCGTCCTCACTTAGCCGCACGACCGCTGCGTTCGCCTGGGAGTACTTCGCGACGTTCTGCATCGCCTCCAGCGCGCAGAAGTAGACCGCTGCTTCGACGTCCTGCGGATACCGCCCGATCCCGCTCGGTTCGACCTTCGTTGGGACCGCGGCCTTACGCCCCTGCGCCTCGAGCGCCGCCGCAAGGCCCTTGTCCGCGAGCAGCGGAGGATAGATCCCTCGCGCGAGATCGCGCAGATCCTCGATCGCGTCATGGAGCGCAGCCTGCAGCTGCTCGGACATGCCTCGAACGCGTTCGGGATCTTCGGCGAGTCGTGCGAGCAGGCCGAGCTGCACCGTCAGCGCCACGAGCTGCTGCTGCGCGCCGTCGTGGAGGTTCCTCTCGATCTTCCGTCGCTCTTCGTCCTGCGCATGCACGAGCCGGCGTCGGGACGCTCGCAGCGCCTCGACGCTTGCTTGGAGGTCGGCCGTGAGGCCGACGTTGCGCAAGACGAGTCCCGCCTGTGCCGCGAGGTCCTGGAGAAGCTTGTCCTCGGTAACCGAGAGCGGTTCGTTCCGCGGCTTCTCCAAGGAGAGCGCCCCCAGCAGTTCGTCGCCGTGTCGGACCGGGACGGCCCGCGTGACGTCTCCGAACGCCGGGATGTCTCCATTTCCCGTGAGCCGGACGGGAGGCGGCACCTCTGCGTCGGAGGGCCACGTCGCGACCGGACGGAGCCCATCCCCGCTCCGCAGCCATACGTCCACGCGGGTGGCTCCGGTCCCTTCCGCCAGGATCGACGACATCTGGTGGAGCACGTCCTCGAGTGCGTACGTTCCCGCCATCTTCTCGGCGAAGTCAGATAGGACCTGATAAGGCGTGGCACGATCTCCGTACACCACGCGGTTCGCGAGCGCCTGTGCCCGGCGCCGCAAGGGTTGGAATACCAGGGCTATCGCGACGGCCGCGACGATGGTGAGCAGCGGGCTACCTCGGCTACCGACGAGCGTCCCCACGCCGGCGACGACCGCGACGTAGATCGCGGTCAGCGTCGATGCGAGCAGCCCGTAGACCACAGCGCGCTTGATGATCACGTCGATGTCGTAGAGCCGGTACCTCAAGATCGCGATCGCGATCGCCACCGGGACGCCGAACAGCACCAGCAATGCGTTGGTATCGAGCAACACGTTCGCAAGGAGCGAGGAATCACAGCTGCACCCGAGCAGCGCCAACAACGCGCCGATGAGGCAGAGGATCGCCATGGCGGCCGTGAACGCGACCCACTTGACCTGCTGGCGCACCTCGCCCCCGCCCACCCGGTAGCGGACGACCAGTGACGCGAAGCCGGCCGCCACGGTGAATGCGACCATCCAGACGCTCGCCACGAGCACCGTTGAGATCACGCCTCCCCACGCCGCGATCCCGGCGGGGTTCTGGAACGTCCATGACCCTCCGGGGGCGGGGGCTCCGAACGTCACGGGGTTCACGACCCACAGGAGCAACGTGACCACGCTCGCGACGATCTCCAAACCGGCGATCGGCCTCCATCGGGGCGAGGGGAGCGATCCGGTCGGGAACAGGAACAGCATGAACGCGAGAAGGAGCAGACTGGCGACGAAGGCCCATTGCGAGATGGCTCCGAGGACCTCCGGCGCGGGTAGCGATCCAGGAAAGGTTGCGATCCCGACGACCGCGTAGGCGGACGCCGAGGCGAGCAGCACGAAGCCGAACCCCGCGCTCAACAAGATCCATCCGATGACGTTGCCGACGCGGCGCACGATCAGTGCCCCGAGGGTCGCGTAGACGATGCCGGCCACCGCGGTTACCGGATTCAGGAGGTCGCCCCCCGACAGGTCTCCCCAGGAGACGACGGTCAGGGCCAGCCCGGCGGCCCCGAGCACCGCGGTCCCCATCCACAGCGCCGCGGCGGATCTGTTCGCACGTCCCTGCGTGCCTGACATCCGGCAATCATCCCCCGGTGAGGCCGGACCAGGACAGGGTGTGCTCCCCCGATCTCGGGGTGGTGGAGGCATCCGGGCCATGAGTTGTGGAGCTTGACCTAGCGCCGGTCCGCTCGGGAGATGACCATGCGCGGATCTGAGCCTCTAACTCCTCACGCGAACCGATCCGAACCGAACCGGGTCGGATGCCGAGTCTCACCCTGATGCTTGCCCTGGATGGGTTCGCGCTGGGGATGATGGCCGGGGCCATGATGATCCGGACCTCGTGGGGCGTTGAGGCTGGAGCGGTCATCGGCGTGACCGTTGGGCTCATCGAAGGTCTCATCGTCGGATGTCGCTACGATCGGCGTCCCTCCGTCGGGACGAGCCTGCAGATCCAGGGGCTTCACGCGTTCGGGGTTAGTGGCCCCCGACCGACTCTCCCTATGGCCTGCCAGCTCGTCGCCCAGCTTCCAGCCGACCGCGAGCGTCTGGGCCTGAGCATCGGACGGATGGCGTGGAGGTTCAGCCTCACGATCCGGGAGTACCGGGAGCTTGAGGTCGACGAGCTGTTCATCTCCTCGGACCTATCCGGGCGGATCATTAGAAGTGGATCTCCACCCTTGACCGGACTGGCGCGCCGAGCAGACGCAGGACGTCGAGGCGGTTATCGCGGACGAGGAGATGATGGTCTGGGCGGCGGAGCGAGACGGGACGTCGTTGATTTCGCTGGCGCACAATGATGCGTATCGGGGACAACTCGCGTGGTGCGCGTCGCACGGCTCATCGGAGTGCTGATGCTGGTGGTGGCGACCGCTTGCCCTTCACGACCATGGCGACGCGTGCCCTGGGGTAGCGAGTCCGTTGCGTTGAAGGAGCGGATGCACTCGACGTGCATGAGGGGCTCTGAGCCCACCGTTCGAACCGGGCGCGTGCGTTCACTCCCCCGAGTCGCAAACGGCGGGTCGCTTCAAAGGTGAAGAGCCTCCGACCCTTTGGACTTCCAGGTCTTGATCGTCGCCGAGAAGTTCCCATGCCCCGAGCCACGCTCCTGTCGATCCATGCGCACGTCGAAGGGACCGAGGGGCCTTAGGCGAACATCCAGAGGGCCTTTCGTCCCGACCTTGAGGGGCAGAGGGTTCGGCGCCTCAGCAAGCCCATGCGTGGGAAGCCGACCCGAGAGCGCATCGCTGTGCATCCGGAGAGGTGTTCGGATCCGAGTTCGACTTCGGCGACTCCTGGGTCCATCGACGGAGCAACCGCAGCCAGGTGTTCCTCGGCGCCCACCCTGTAACGTATACGTACGAGGCCCGAACATCGCGAGTATCGATCGCTGCGTGCGTAATCCGTGATGTGCATCCGGGCAACCAGCCTGGGGAGGGCATGTAGATGGATTCACTCGTTGACGACTACCCGACCGACATACTCCTGGCCCACGAGCCGCCGCGCATCTCGCTCTACCAGCCGACCCATCGGCATCATCCCGAGAACCAGCAGGATCCGATCCGGTTTCGTAACCTGGTCAAAGCGCTGGAAGAGTCGCTGCGCCAGAAGTATCCGACGCGGGAGACCCGGCCGCTGCTGGAACCCTTCGAGGCCCTCGCCGACGATCGCGGCGTTCTGGAACCAGACCCTCGATGGACTGGCGGTGCTCGGCGCGCCGGACATGTTCCGGGTCTTTCGACTGCAGCGGCCGGTGGCGAGTTGGCCGTCGTCGCGGACAGCTTCCACACCAAGCCCTTGCGCGCTTCCTCCAGTCGGCCGACCGCTACCAGATCCTCGGCCTGAGCCTCGACAGGATTCGGCTCTTCGAGGGCAACCGCGATGCGCTCGACGAGGTCGAGCTCGCGCCGGGTGTTCCGCGGACGATCACCGAAGCGCTGGGCGACGAGCTCACCGAGCCCCATCAGACCGTCGCCTCCTACGGAGGCGTCGGCGGGGCCGCGGCGATGCACATGGCCAGGGCGGGAAGAAGCGACGAGACGGACATCGACGCGGAGCGGTTCTTCCGCGCGGTCGATCGCGCGGTGCTGGAACACCATTCCCGGCCGTCCGGTCTGCCGCTGATCCTGGCGGCGCTGCCCGAGCACCATCACCTCTTTCGCCAGGTCAGCCACAACCCGTTCCTGATCGCCGAAGGGCTCGACATCATCCCGATGCGCTGGCGATCGACGAGCTCCGCGCAGCCGCCTGGCGGGTCGTCGAGCCGCGGTATCAGGCGCGGCTGGCCGCTGGCGGAGGAGTTCGGCGGAGCCCAGGCGAAGGGCCTCGGCAGCGACGACCTGGCGCAGGTTGCCGAGCGGCCGTGGCCGGCCGGGTCGCGACGCTGCTCATCGAGGCCGACCGTCAGATTCCCGGACGCCTCGACGGCGCGACGGGCGCGTCGAGCTTGGAGCTGGCGACCCGGAGGTGGACGACTCCTCGACGACCTGGGCGAGCTGGTGCGAGCCATGGGTGGTCGAGTGGTGGCGTTCCGGCCGAGCGGATGCCGACGGCGACGGGGCTGGCCGCGATCTACCGGTACTGAGTCGGAGTCGAAGACTGCAGGGGATATCTCGAGTGCAAATCCAGATCAACACCGATCGCAACATCGAGGGCCACGAAGAGCTCGCCAACGAGGTCGAGGCCGCGTTGGAAGCCGCGGTGGGCCGGTTCGCCCATCGGATCACAAGGGTGGAAGTTCACCTCAGCGACCTAAACGGCCAATAGTTCGGCGCCGACGACAAGCGTTGCCTGCTGGAGGCCCGCCTAGCGGGTCGCCAGCCGACAGCGGTAGGCGATGAGGCGGCGACCGTGCAGGAAGCCGTCGAAGGTGCAGCCGAGAAGCTGCAGAGCTCCCTCGAGAGCACCGTCGGTCGTCTCGAGGGACGATGGGGAGCTGAGCACCGTGGGTCGTCGTGGGAAACCCTCCTCGGTTCGCGGTGTCTCCCCGGGCGAGGGATCCAACCCTGGCGAAGGTTCGAGACCGGCTGCCGGCGGCCTCGTTCAGGAGGTGACGTGACGACGCCTACACACAGCCTGCACAACCCACCAACCCACCAACCAACCAAGCAACCAACCAACCAACCAACCAGCCAGTAAGTCGTTACCGCTGGTTCGATCGTCACGGTCGCTGGCTGGGCGATCGGTCCGCCTCGACCCGAGATGACACCGGCCGGCGCGCGGGCTCTCCGTCCGGGAACGAGCGCGGCCGCAAAGGTGTAGAGTCGGAGATTAACGACTCACCGGATCCCCCGGTGTTCCCGGTCTGAATCGACGGGCTCGGCGACCTTTCGCTCCCCCGGCCCCGAATGGCGCCGTGCCTTTCTGAAGTCTTCGCTCGGGAAGCTGTCCACCTTTGCGGGGACCTTCCACGGCGATGCGGTCTGCAACGGCAGGAGGATGCATGAGTGCGAAAGTGTTGAACCGGGAGGATCTCCGGGAAACCGACAACGATCACCACGACCGTATCGGTGCGGAGTTGGTAGCTCGTCCCCGCGAAGCCGATGCGAGGGCGGGCAAGGTTTGGGGCCTCCTTCGCATCGCGATGGGATGGACGTTCCTCTGGGCCTTCCTGGACAAGGCGTTCGCCCTTGGGTTCGCCACCGGCAGGAACCCCGACACCGGAGCGATCGACTTCTTCGGCAAGGCAGCCTGGATCCACGGCGGTTCCCCGACGGACGGTGCACTGACGTTCGCCCTGCGGGGACCATTCAAGGGGCTCTACAGCGGACTCATCGGTCAGAGCTGGATCGAGTGGGTCTACATGGTCTCGATGCTCTTGATAGGCACGGCGCTGATCCTCGGGATCGGGACTCGGCTCGCGGCTCTTGGCGGGATCGCCTGGATGGGGATCTTCTACACCGCGACGGCGATTTGGCCGGACAACAATCCCTTCCTCGACGAGCACCTGGTGTACATCATCGTCCTCGCCGGTATCGCCTACGTCGGTGCTGGCCGCTACCTGGGTCTGCAACGCTACTGGGAGCGGCTGCCGTTGGTGAAGCGGTTCCCGATCCTGAGGTGACAGGCGAGCCCGGACGAAACGCCGATACATCGCTGGCGTCTCGCCCTCGAAGACGAAGGAGCACACCTTGTATGCAGTCGTCTACCACGGTCCCGGAGAGAAGAGCTGGGACGAGGTCCCCGATCCGAAGATCGAGGAGCAAACGGATGCGGTGGTACGGATCGATGCCGTCACCATCTGCGGTACTGATCTCCACATCCTCAAGGGTGACGTCCCGGAGACCGCCCGGGTACGATCCTCGGCCACGAAGCCGTCGGCACCATCCAAGAGGTAGGTCCGGCAGTTCGAACGGTGGGGCCAGGAGACCGTGTGCTCCTGTCGTGCATCTCCGCGTGCGGACGCTGCCGGTTCTGCCGTCTCGGGCAGTTCGGGCAATGCCTGGGAGGCGGAGGATGGATCTTCGGGCACACCATCGACGGCGTTCAGGCCGAGTACGCGCGCGTGCCGTTCGCCGACACCTCCACGTACGCGATCCCTGAGGGCCTCTCCGACGAACAGGTCCTCTACCTCTCCGACATCCTGCCCACGGGTTACGAGGTCGGCGTCCTCAACGGCAAGGTCCAGCCCGGCGACACCGTGGCGATCGTCGGGGCAGGTCCCGTCGGACTCGCTGCCGTGCTCGGCTCGAAGTTGTACTCGCCCTCGCACGTGGTGTCGATCGATCCAACCCCCGCGAGGAGGGAAGCGGCGCTGAGGTTCGGCGCAGACATCGCGGTCGATCCCGCAGAGGCGGCCGCCCACCATCTCGGATCTGACGGACGGCTTGGGAGCAGACGTATCCATCGAGGCGGTCGGCCTTCCTCAGACCTTCGAGCAATGTACCGAGCTGGTGCGGCCCGGTGGGCGCGTGGCGAACGTGGGCGTGCACGGGAAGCCGGCGACCCTGCACCTGGAGACGTTGTGGATCAAGAACCTCACCGTCACCATGGGTCTCGTCGATAGCTTCACCATCCCGACGCTGCTCAGGGCGATCCAGGGCGGCCAGATGGACCCGACGAAGTTCACCACGCACGAGTTCCCACTCGAGAAAGCGATGGACGCCTACGACACCTTCGCGAACCCCGCGGAGACGAATGCCCTCAAGGTGCTGATGACTGCCGGGGCGTAACCTTCAGGTGGTACCGACGTTGATCCGCAGAGCGGCCGACACCTGAATGCCAACGACGTCATCGGACCGTTTCGTCGAGGACGGCATCGTCCGCCTCGAGGGCGAGTACGCCGATCCGCCGCGGCCATCCCGTGAGTTCGGAGCGCAGCGCAACAAGATGCGAGCGTCCTCTCGATCGCGATATCGGATCCGTCAGGCCGAGGGGGAGGTGAGTCTCCACCACGAAAGGATCTGGATCTCCAGCTGCCCAACGACCTTGCCCGATCTCAATTCCGCCGACTCCGTTGGGTTCAAGTCGCATCACCAGCTGGCAGCTCCCCCCGTGATCAGTTCGCACGGGCACGACGTCTGTCTCGCGCTCGACAACTCGAACGACCGGATCGCGGCTACCGGCAAGGGCGTCGACCCGCTGAGATCCTGCATCCACGTCGGCCCGATCTGCTCGAGATGAAAGGATGAGATCCTGATGGACTCATCCCGCAGGGTGTCGGCACTATCGCGAGCCGCAACGGCATCCTGGCCCTCGGGGAAGCCGATCGATCGAGCCGTGGATCCTCGCCGCCAGGCAAGCATCTGAGAGGGGGAAGGGCGGTAGTGCCTCGACACCGTGACGCGGGACACGTCGGGTTGTGGGGAGTCGTCGCCATCGGCGTCGGGGGCATGGTGGGAGGAGGCATCTTCGCCGTCCTCGGGCTATCCGTTCAGATCGCAGGGGGAGGTGCGCCGATCGCGTTCCTGCTCGCCGGCATGGTGGCGCTGTTGACGGCCAGGTCCTACGCGCTCCTGTCGAGGTCCTATCCCAGTCGCGGCGGCACGGTCACGTTCGTGAACCGCGGGTTCGGTACTGGGCTGTTCGCCGGCGGGATCAATGTGCTGTTGTGGCTCAGCTACATCGTCATGCTGGCCCTGTACGCCGAGGCGTTCGGGAGCTATGCGGCGGGCTTGCTTCCCTCGGCGCTACGCGGGTCAGCCAAGCACGTGTTCCTCAGCGTGGTCATCGTGGCCATCGCCGCCCTGAACGTGGCGGGCGCCACGACCGTGGCCCGAGCCGAGCGTTACGTCGTCGGGATCAAGATCTCCATCTTGTTGCTCTTCGTCGCGGTGGGCCTGGCCGGCATCTCGGCGCCGCGGCTCGCTCCGGCGACATGGAGCTCTCCCGCCGCACTGGTGGCAGGAGGGATGATCATCTTCCTCGCGTACGAGGGCTTCGAGCTCATCGCCAACGCGGCCGAGGATGTCCAGGATCCGGCTCGCACCCTCACGAGGGCCTACTACATCTCCGTGGTGTTCGTGATCGTGCTGTACGTGCTGGTCGCCGTGGCGGCGGTGGGGTCGGTTCCCACAGCTGCGCTGGTGCACGCTCGAGACTATGCGCTCGCGATCGCCGCCCGGCCCTCGCTCGGCTCGGCCGGGTTCGTGATGATCGCACTCGCAGCGATGCTCTCGACCGCCTCCGCGATCAACGCCACCCTCTACGGTTCGGCTCGCCTCACCTACACGATCGCGAAGTCGAAGGAGTTGCCCGCCCAGTTGGAGCGACCCATCTGGAACGAGCCCCTTGAAGGCCTATTCATCACGGCCGGCGCCACGCTCGTGTTGGCGAACCTGTTGAACCTGAGGAGCATCTCCACCATGGGGAGCGCGGGCTTCCTGATCATCTTCGCCGTCGTGAATGTGTCGGAGGCCCGGACCTCGAGCGAGCGTGAGTCGAAGGCTTGGATCTCGCTCGGTGCTGCCGCGGCGTGCACCGCCGCACTGGTCACGCTCATCGCATACAGCAGCTTGAGATCAGCTGCGTTCCTTGGTGCCATGGTGGCGCTGTCGTTCGGGATCGAGGCGACGTTCCGGTGGCGAACCGGGAGGAGACGCGTGTAGGAGGGTCGGGCGCCGGTACGGCATCGCGGTTGCTGATGAGTTCATCCCGCGGAGTGTCCGACTCTGGCGCGCACAGCAGGAGCTAGGTCGTCATCGATCGGCCAGTCCGAGCTCGACCTGCGCCGCCGTCAGCACCATCAGGGCCTCGAGGTTGTTCGGCTGGTGTTCGAGGACCATCTCCGCGAGTGACGCTGCCTGCTCGAGCCGCCCGCCGATGAACAGGGAAGCACGACGACTCCGACGAGGCAAAGGGCCGGCTGGCCCGTGCCGTCGCCTCCAGCGCCCATGCCGAGACGGAGGCGGCGATCCGCGCACCGATGATCTGCGGCACGCCCGAGGAGGTGATCGAGCAGGTTGCCTCGCTCACCGATCTCTTCGACCCCGGGCTTCGGTACATCGCCCGGCTGTACTACCCGGGCACGGACCTCCAAGTCATGCGGGAGTCGCCCGGCTCTTCGCTGAACGCATGGCTCCCGCGCTGCGAGCCTGATCGCATCGGCGCCCGCAGACCGCATCGGCCCGCGTGGAGCCAGAACGCCAGCCCGGGGTGATCGGTTCGTCGTGAACCTCATCCCACCCACACCAGGGCGTAACCCATGACTGACGCCCCCGACATCTCGGAACTGGCCCGGGCATCACGACTCCACCTTAGGTCTTGCGCGGAGGGACTCCGCTCCGACAGACTGCGGAGGCGGGCATCGAGAAGCCCCGTATCATCGGGCGCAAGGGGCGCAGGTATGTCGGTTCACGGAAGCCAGATGGCGATCCTCGGTCGGTTAGAGGCCGAGACCACCATGATGACCACGCTGGAGATCCGGTGGATCCTTCCGGGCTCGGTGCCGGAGGCGATGGTCGGGTGGCTCGGACCGTTCGATGACTGGATCGAGCGGCGGGAGGATCGATACTTGGTCGACGGCCCCGACCTCGGCGTCAAGATCAAGGACGGGGTCCGTTTCGATGTCAAGGCGCTCCTGGGGCGCGTCGGCAGGATCACGATCCCGGGCGTGGGCCGGGGACACCTCGAACGCTGGGAGAAATGGTCCTTCCCGCTCCACGATGGGGTCGCGCCGTCACCGGGCGACGCCGGATGGATCTCGATCCAGAAGACGCGGCAGCGGCGCTCGTTCCGCATCGGCGATGCCGGGGTGGTGGAGCGACCGCTCGCTGAGGCGGAGCTCCCGGGGTGCTCGATCGAGCTCACCGATGTCGTACGCGGCCGTCGTCGCTGGTGGACGCTCGGCCTCGAGGCAACCGGTGAACCCGAGACGCTGGAGCGTGTCCTTCAAACGACGGTGACGTGGCTCTTCCGCGAGCCGTCTCCTGATCCGACGCTGCTCGACCTTCGCCGCTCGATGTCGTACCCGTGGTGGCTCTCCGGAGGTAGGCGCACGAGCCGCCGGGTCTAGGGAGCGAACGGGCTGAGTCCTCGGAGCCGAGTCGGCCCCGCCCGATCACGTGCGTTGTCACGATCCGGTGTCGAACCTCGACGAGTGTCCGAGGGCGACCCCCCGAAGTTCCCGCGCCTCAGCGCGCCAGGTGATCGAGCGAGCGGCGGGAGAGTAGCCGATCGCGTGCTTCGGCAGTCGGACCCGCACGGGGTCCTTTCGGATCGAGAATCGGAGAGGCGAGTCCATCGCCAGCGTCTCTCCATCCAGGCCGATCTCGATCGGCGAGTCCGTCACCTCGAACGTGGGCGTCGCCCACGACGTGAGTCCCTCGAAGCGTTCGCGGGTGTCCGGTCGCCAGAGCGGCGAGGAAGCGCTCCCGCGCCCCACCTCCGCGGTCAGCACCAGGGCGACGACGCCCAGCGTGCGAGTATCGAGCCGGGGCCGGCTACCCATGCCCCGCGCCGTGGTGCCGTACGGGTTGTTCGATATCTGGATCGAGGTGGGCGCCTCGATGCTCCGCCCTCGTCGGGTCCGACGAACGAGAGGTCGAACGGCTGCGTGTCGGGTCCCAGGACCTGCGGCAGGGTTGCCAGGGTCGTGTCGACCTTCGCGTCCCGGTACTCGGGGGAGCGAACGATCGCCGCGTACAGACCCAGCGATACGTTGTTCACGAACACGTGCCTGTTCACCTCGGCGAGGTCCATCGGGCGCTCGACCGGCCTCCCCGTAGGCATCGAGCGCGCCGACCACGTCCTCGCGGTCCAGGCCGAGGTCAAGCGCCAGATGGTTCCGCGTGCCTGCGGGGACCACGACCATGGGGAGTCCGAACTCAGCCGCGACGGCGCCGACCATCGCCTGCGATCCGTCGCCTCCGGCCATGCCGAGCACGTCCACGTCGCCGCTAGCTGCTCGGCCCACGAACGGTCTCGAGCCAGTCCATGCCCGGCTCGAGCACGACCGGGTCGATCCCGCGCCGCTTGCACTCTTCGACGAGGTGGAACCTCTCCGCCTTGCCGCCACCGGACTTCAGGTTCATGAACAGCACCCCGCGACCTGCCGGCGGTACCGGTTTCCCCGGCGTCTCGCTCTCTTTGAGCGCGGTGACGGAGGTGCGGAGGGCGTAGTTGGCGAGTGCGACGGCGCCCAGGAGCGCGCCGGCCCTGGCGAGCAGCGAGATGACGACCCGGCCCTCAGCGTTCAGGATACTGAGGACCATGGCGACGAGTGCCGCCCCCCGTGACGGTCGCCAACACGCGCCGCGTCCCGGCCCTCGTGAGCGCGTTCCAGCCGGCACCGAAGGCTATCGCGAGCATGAGCAACTCCAAGAGGACCCGGAGTGGATCCGCCAGGACGCGAACGAGGGTTACGGCCGCCACGGCGAAGATGATCAGGATCGACGCGACCGCAGCCGCCCGCCTCAGACCTCGATGGGCATCCTCGGATCCGCTCATGACCTGAACATAGTTGAGATGCGATGTCCGCGAGACCCAGCCGTTAGGGGCACTGCCGGGACCTCCCACACGCGGACGCACGGCGGTACGGTTCGGGCGTGGACATCGGGAGCGCGATCACGCGCGGCGGCTCCTGCACCGTCATCGCGTCGCAGTCAGATCGCGTCGACCGGTTCGTGCTGGCCTTCGGTCCAGACGACCTGCCCCTCCGTGGAGCGCGACGAGTGATCTTGCCCAACCAGACCGCCGGCAGGGTGTCGAATCCCGTCTTGCGAAGCCAGTAGTGCACGTCGTGACCCTTCGCGTTCCGCCGCACCAGACCCTGATCCGGGTCTGTCCGGCCCTTGGGTCCCGGGCCTGATGGGCCCCTCCCCGCAGCCGGCTACGCCGGACACTCGAGACATGAACCGTTCAACGATTCTTGAACGATCAGCGACCGAGCGAGCGCGGCGTTTCGCTGCCCTCGGGGACCCCACTCGCCTGGCGATCCTGGGACACCTACGACGTGACACTCGGTGCCTGTGCGAGATGCAGGACGACCTGGGGATGGCTCCCAACCTGCTCTCGTATCACATGCGGATCCTCCGTGAGGCCGGTCTCGTGAGCGGCCGGCGAACCGGGCGCCGCATCGACTACCGGATCGAGCCTCAGGGGTTCGAAGCGCTATGCGCCGAGCTTGAGGCGATCGGCGGAGTGGGGGAGCGGTGAGCCTCAAGGCCGCAGACCGCCGAACCTCGCCAGATGCCTCGATCGTTGCCGGTGTCGTCGGCGCCGCGATCCTCTGGTGGGTCCTCTACCGCGTCAACGGACCCTTCTGGGACTGGGCGCTGTTCCACGCGGCCGGTCTTGCGCCTGAGGGTCGGCTCGGTGAGACGATCCGTTTCTTCGTATACGACACCACGAAGATCTTGCTCCTGCTCTCAGGGATCATCTTCATCGTCACCATCCTGCGCTCGTTCATGAGCCTGGAACGCACACGTGCGCTGCTCGGTGGCAGACGCGAGGGTGTGGCGAACGTGGCGGCCGCGGGTCTGGGTGTCGTGACGCCCTTCTGCTCGTGCAGTGCCGTGCCCGTCTTCATCGGCTTCGTCGCAGCGGGGGTTCCGATCGGGGTAACGCTCTCGTTCCTGATCGCGAGTCCGCTCGTGAACGAGATCGCGCTCGGGATGTTGTTCACGCTCTTCGGTTGGAAGATCGCGCTGCTCTACGTGGTCGCGGGACTCACGATCGCGGTCATCGCCGGATACGCGCTCGGTCGCGCGCACGTCGAGCGATGGGTCGAGCCGTTCGTGTTCGAGACGAAGGTGAGCGCTGCCGTGGCATCCGGCGTGCAACCTTCCTGGCGGGACCGGGTCGAGCTCGGGCGGGTGGAGGTGGTCTCGATCGTGCGAAAGGTCTTCCCATACCTGCTCGTCGGGATCGCGCTCGGTGCGATCATCCACGGATGGGTACCGACGAGCTTCTTCCTCCGCTTCGCTGGGTCGGGTAACCCGCTCGCCGTGCCGGCGGCGGTACTGATCGGCGTACCCCTCTACTCGAACGCGGCGGGGGTCATGCCACTCGTCGACGTGCTGCACCAGAAGGGGCTGGAGATGGGCACGCTGCTCGCCTTCATGATGTCGGTGGTCGCGTTGTCGCTGCCCGAGATGATCCTGCTGCGGCGCGTGCTGAAGCCGCCGCTGATCGCCGGGTTCGTCGGCGTCGTCGCCGCCGGGATCGTATGTGTCGGATACCTGTTCAACGCTGTGCTGAGCTAAGGAGGCTGAGATGACCATGGAGATCCGCGTACTAGGCTCCGGCTGTGCTCGTTGCGCGACGCTCGCCGAGAACGCGCGCGAGGCGGTCAGGGCATCAGGGATGGATGCGACCGTTGAGGAGTGTCATGACCCCATGGAGATCGTCCGGATGGGGATCCTCGCCACTCCTGCGCTCCTGATCGACGGCGAGCTGGTGCTCGCCGGCCATGTCGCGACCGTGCCCCAACTCGAGGCGATGTTCACGGGTCGACTCGTAACGGCGCTGGGATGAGGCGGAGGAACGGATCACGGTGACTCGGAAGCACGGCTACGAGGTGGTCTACCGGTCTGCGTACGACGGCGACGCCTCTCCCGAAGGTGCTCAGCGACCGTGACCTCCGACCAACCTATGGATGAAGTCGATGCTGGATCGACCAACCGACTCAGCTAGCGGCCCGCCTCACGAGCGCGCGGATCTTCGCCTCCACGGAGGTGGTCAACTCCCTCAGGGCGAAGCTGGTCGGCCACATGGCGCCTTCGTCGAGGTTCGCCTCGTCGCTGAAGCCGAAGGTCGCGTACCTCGCCTTGAACTTGTCCGCACCTTGGAAGAAGCAGACGACCTTGCCGTCCTTCGCGTACGCGGGCATCCCGTACCAGGTCTTCGGCCACAGGTCGGGCGCGCTGGTGAGGACGATCTCATGGAGTCGCTCGGCCATAGCGCGATCCGGCTCCTGCATCGCGGCGATCGCCTCGAGCACGGCGCGTTCCCCCTCCGCCCGGTTCTTATTCGCTCGCGCCTCCGCCTTGAGCTCCTGGGCGCGAGCCTTCATCGCGGCTCGCTCCTCGGCCGAGAAACCCGCGGCATCCCCGGTGCTGCCTTTGGCGGATCTCTGCGTGGCCTTCTTCTCTTGCTCCTTCTCAGCCAATGCGAAGCACCTCCGTGTCGTTCAGTGCTAGCCGTGGATGTGGGGTGGGTCTGCGCGTGAAGGCCATGATAGGCGCGGCTCGGTGACGTCATCGCGTAGCCATGGTCCCGGATCGCCAGGGCCTTTGGACCGAGATCCGCAGTCATCCCAAGTACGAGAGTGTTCTTGAAAGACTGCGCGGATCCGCTCATCGGATCGGCCGAGGTGACACGGATGCGAGAGGGCCCTTCGACGGCGGTGTTGGAGACGGGGACCCGAGACCCCTCCAACCGACGGACGGCGGTCATCGCGGGCGTCCTGTTCATCGCGGCGACCGTCGCGAACGTCATCGGCACGGGACTGTCGAGATCCCTGCTGGAAGCTCCGGACTACCTCGTCGCGGTGGCCGCCCACCCGAACCGGGTGGCGGCGGGAGCCCTGCTCGAGATCATCGCGGCCGGGGCCTCGGCCGGCATCGCGATCTCGCTCTACCCGGTATTGAAGAAGTGGAGCGCGAGCATGGCCCTCGGGTCCGTCGTGTTCAGGACGGTCGAGGCCGCCATGTACATGATCAGCGTGGTGAGCTTGCTGTCGTTGCTGGCGCTGAGCCAGCGGTTCACCTCTGGCGTGGCCGCAGACCTAGTGTCGTTCCGAGCCCTCGGGGATTCGTTCCTCGATGTGCGCGAGCAGGCGGCTCTCGTCGGGGTGTTCGCCTTCACCGTCGGTGGCTTCCTCTACTCCTACCTCTTCTTCCGATCACGACTCGTACCACGATGGCTGTCGAGCTGGGGCATCGCCGCCATCGTCCTGTTGTTCCTGGCATGCCTGTTGGCCTTGTTCACGCAGAACGGACTGACGACGTACACGATCTTGGCGATCCCGCTCGGCGTACAGGAGATGGTCCTGGCCGTCCGGCTGATCGCCAAAGGGTTCGACGTACCCGTGACGCCGTCCATCCCTGCGACCGTGCGGGATCCGGTCACCGTCGGCGGCTGAGCCCCGTCGGACGCGAGGCGGATAGACCGGTGGAGGAGGAAGGAGGAACCGTGAGCGTCCGCGAGAGGAAGTCGCATGTCGGCGGAGGCAAGGCGCATCTGCCGCCGAGGTGGTTCGTCGTGACGTTCTGGCACGTGCACCGGCGGCTCGTCAGGGCTACCGGGGGCCGTAAGGGACTTTGGCGTCCGCGCGCTCGGAAGTGGGGCGCCTTGCGGCTCACCACGGTGGGCCGGCGCAGTGGCGATCCGCGGAGCGTGATCCTCGGCTATCTCGAGGACGGCCCCAACCTGGTCTCGATGGCGATGAATGGCTGGGGTGCGGCCGAACCGGCATGGTGGCTGAACCTGCAGGCCCATCCGGAGGCGGTGGTCGAGCTCGCCGGTGGGGTTCGGCGCGAGGTGCTCGGAAGGGCCGCGGTCGGCCAGGAGCGGGACCGGCTGTGGCAGCGCTGGAGCGAACTGGACGAGAACCTCGACGCCTATGCTGCGCGACGCCCTCGGGAGACGGCGGTCGTCGTCCTCGAACCGAAAGCGGCCGGAGGGTGATTCGGCTAGCGTGAGAACCACGATCTGCGTTTGGACTTCGGGTCCTTGGCGTGACCCGGACAGCGCTCCGCGGACGGCACGCCTCGAAGCACCTGTTCGACGTGGGCGCCGCATCCTTTCCAGGTCGGCCGCCCGCAGCGCCGGCACGTGACCGCTCTACACACGTCGTTGTCCGCACCGTCTGGGCATCAGCGGGCTCCCTCTCGCAGCCCCACGTGACCGATCGGTGCCAGCAGGCAGAACCCGGAAACCCCGGCCACCAACGCCACGAGTCCCACGGCCGCAAGCACGACGCCGATCGCACCGCCGAGCACGACACCGCCGCCGAGCAGGGCCAGGCCGGCCACCGCGCGAAGCGCTCGTCCTGACGTCCCGTTCATCCATCTAACCAGGTGTTCCATCGCTTCCTCCTATACCGGGGGGGGTATCCTATTCAGGGTAACCGCTGTGAGGTTCCTCGTATTCCCTCCCACAGGATCCAGGCTTCGCTTGTCGGAGGCGTCGCCGACCGGTATACATGCTGACCTCCTTGGGAGTACCCGCAGCCTCACGCCCTGATGCTCTGACGATGGCCCGACTCGATCTCACACGAACGCAGGTCCTCTCCTTCCGAAGGCGCGTCGGGGCGCTCGATGAGCGGCTCCCCAGTGGACGACGCTCGCTCCGGCGTGCTGCGTGGGCCGGCCTGCAGGACAGCATGCCTCGCGCGGCGCTCCTGTCGATCCACGCTCGCGTCGAGGGGACCCGTCCATCCACCTGGGAGGACCCGTCGCTCGTCCAGCTGTGGGGGCCGCGGTACAGCGCGTACGTCGTGGCGGCGCGTGATCTCGCTGTCTTCTCGCTCGGGAGGCTCCCGGATGAGGCGGCCCCGCGGCGGATCGCTGAGGACCTGGCCGCTCGCCTGCATTCCCTCCTCGGCGACGCGAGGATGACGTACGGCGAGGCCGGCGGGGCGCTCGGCGAACACCCCAACCGACTCAGGTACGCCGCGACGACCGGGACCGTCCTGATCCGTTGGGACGGGGCCCGGCAGCCGACCGTGTGGACCGTGCCGCCGCCTGAGCTTCAGCCGGGCGACGCACGGCTCGAACTCGCCCGCCGCTACCTGCACGTCTTCGGCCCCGCGACGCCCGAGGCGTTCGCTCGGTGGGCGGGGCTCGCCCCGCGGCACGGAGTCGCGGCGTTCGAAGGACTCCGCAGGTCGCTAACCCCGGTAGTGACAGAGATAGGTGACGCATGGATCCTCACCCGCGACGAACCGATGCTGCGCGCGTCGGCGGGGCCCGTGGCCCCGGCACGGCTCATCCCGAGCGGTGACCCGTACTTCCTCCTCCAGGGGACCGACCGGGAGCTCTTGCTTCCCGATGCCGAGCATCGCCGCGCGCTCTGGACGCCTCGGGTCTGGCCGGGCGCCGTCCTCGTGGATGGCGAGATCGTCGGGACGTGGCGGCGTGCCCGGGAGACCGTCACCGTCGAGACCTGGCGTCGCCTCTCGCGCGCGGCGCGCGATGCGGTGGAGGCCGAAGCCGCATCGCTGCCCCTTCCGGGTGTCGAGGGCAGGATCGTCGTCCATCGGGATGGATGACCACCGGTCCGGTGGGGCGTGTCCTCAGGCCTGGGTGATCGGCCGGCCCAGCTAGCAACGCCACGCTGTCGAGGTGCTCCGAGAGGCGCTCGGCGATCATGATGGTGGGTACGTGGGGAATCCCGGGGCACGGAGGGATCAGGATCGAAGGGCTCGCGTAGGTTCCCGCGCTGAGCACCACCCAGCCCGCATCGATGATCGTCCCGTCCACGAGCCTCACGCCACGCGCTCGCACCCCATCGAACACGACCTCAGCAACGAAGGTGTCCGACCGGATCGTCAGGTTCGGCGGCGTCCCGCCGAACGGGAGATACGCGTCCGCCGTGGTCACGCGGATGCCGTCGCGTGAATTCATCGGCATGCGGCCCGCTCCGACGGCACCCGGCCGGTTGTGGTCCTCGACCGGCGGGAACCCTACCTGCCGCATGGCCTCGAGCGCGGCGGCCCCGACGTCGGTCGGCTGCCGTTCGCGGTAGCGATCGATCGGGATAGGCCCGTTGTCCCCATGCCACGGCCGGCCACCGAAGTCGGCGTCGGACTCCAGTCGTAGGAAGTACGGGAGGACGTCCTCGAAGCCCCACCCCTCGTTCCCGAGGTCTGCCCACCCGTCGTAGTCGGCGGGCGACCCACGGACCGCGAACCTGGTGACGGCCGAGGTCCCTCCCAAGAGCTTGCCTCTCCGCAGGGGCTCGACCTCGCCACGTTCATCCGGTTCGGAGCTGTACCCCCAGTCGTGATCCCGGGTCATGTGCCAGCCGTCGCGGAGGTCATCAGGCGGGTTCTCCCGCAGGTCGGGGCCCGCCTCGAGGAGCAGGACCGACCGAGATGCAGACGCTGCCAGACGCGCGGCGACCACGCACCCGGCTGCGCCTCCACCGACGACGATGACGTCGAAGCCCTGCTCCTGAGCCGTGGCCGCTCCCTCCGATGCGGTACCAGGCGGTCATGCCATCTTCCCCGTCCACCTGCGGCCACATCCTAATCGGGGAGACGAGACGGAAGGGCGCCGCCGGACCGGGGTCGCGCCTAGGCGAGATCCTGCGTCACTGCAAGGGTGCGGCGCCGCTCCTCATTGCCGGATGGTGCTCCGACGACGCGACGGCGATGATCCGGGCGGCTTCGTCGTACGCGACCCGGTCCGTGTTGATGACGAGGTCGTAGGAGAGCACGTCGTCAAGGTCGCTCCCGTAGTACTTCTTCACGTACCGCCTGCGTCCCAGGTCGTGGCTGCGGACGTACGCTGCAGCTTCCTCCTGTCCGAGCCCCTCGTACTCCATGACATGCTGCACTCGGTTCGGCAGCGAGCCCACGAGGCGCACGTGGAACACGTGACCCAGGTCCATCGTGATGATGTTGGAGCCTCGCCCGATCAGCACCACGTTGCCGAGTTCCGCCAGACGCAGGATCGTCTCGGCGGTCTTCCTCACGAGCACCCGGGTTGCGGGATGGAGCCCGAAGAGCTCGTCCATCGAGTCGGAGATCTCCGACACGCGATCCTCGGGCATGTACTCGGCCAGGCGCCGAGGGAGCTCATGGTCCTCGAGGACCTTCTCCACCAGGTCGCGGTCGAACATCGTCCAGGGCCGCGAACCTTCAGGGGTCCTCGCCTGCAAGGTCGCGATCAGCTCCCGGGCCACCGCGTGCGATCCCGCGCCCGCCTGCCGGGAGATCGTGATGGCTCGCCGCGGCGCGTCGGACGAGACTGGTCTACGTGCCGGTTGCGTCTGTGCGTCGATGAACTCGCGACACCGGTCGAACGCGACGGAACCCGCCATATCCGCCGCCTTCCTCGGCCCTCCTTGCACCGACGACTCGATCGTAGGACCGTCGCCTGCGGTGCGTGCCGACTCGCACGCGGACCCGCTGAAGGTGGGCCCTTCGGCTCGTGGCCCGCCCTCGTCGGAGACCGGCCGAGCCTGCTCAGCCCTCGAGGTCCCTACGACCTGAGGGCTAGTGGCCGGTGTCGGATCGACCGCCGTTAGGCGACGGTGGATGAGAGGTACGCGATCGAGGAGGAGGCACCAGGGATGAGCAGCAACAACGGTGCGGCCGCCGGTGGTGGCGCCATCTACGCCCTCGGGATCTTCGGCGCTTGGGTGTGGTTCTTCCAGCAGGCGGACTCGTTCCTCGGGTACGTGCTCGCCTTCTTCCAGGGCGTGTTCTGGCCCGCCTTCATGGTCTACGACGTCTTCAAGGTCCTCGCCCGCTGAGGGGAACCGGGGGCCGAGCACCGCCAGATCCAGGCGTTCGGCGCACCGGCCGCCGGAAGATGCCATCATCTCCTCGTGGGCCTCAAGATGGTTCGAGCGTCGGGAACCCCGTTCGAACGCGGGAGGGCGATCGGCGCAGGGCTGGCCGGGGCGATCCATGACTCGCTGGGATCCGTGGAGCGCTACCTGGATCATCACGGCGTCGGACCTGGCCGGCTCGACCGACTGCTCGCCCCGTACGTAACGGCATCCGAGGTGGCCGTCCCGCATCTCGTGGAGCAGTTGCGTGGGTTGGCCGCAGGCGCCGAACAGCCGTTCTCGATGATCATGGCGGCCAACGCGTTCGAGGAGATCTACGGGCATGTCGAACTCGCCGTGGGATCCGAGGTCCCGCTCGAGCGATGCACGGATCGTGGTGATGCAGGGAGTCGATGGACCCCTGCTCGGTCACACGGAGCAGTGGTACACGGGCGACGAGGGCGCGGTGGGGATCGTGATCGACGTTCCCGACGCCGGCACTGCGGTGCTGGCCCCTGTGGTAGCCGGCACGCTGCCGCTGGTCGGCATCAACGAGCACGGCGTCGCGGTGGGCGCGATGTCGCTGTCGGCGCGTGACGAGCGGGTCGGCATCCCGCGAGCGCTCGTCGCGCGCGATGTGCTCGACGCCCGGGATCGGGACGACGCGATCGAGCGAGCCACGCGACCGGGGCGGGCCGGAGGCTACTCGTACCAGTTCGCGTTCCCCGATGGCGAGGCGCTCGTGGTGGAGACCACCGGGTCGCGAGCGGCGGTCGTGGACGCGAAGGTGCACACGAACCATGCGCTGGATCCCTCGGTGGCGGACGTTACCTTCCCGCCGTCGTCGGGGAGCCTGTCCCGCTTCGCCCGCGCGGCCGCACTAGCGATGTCCGCCGGATCGACCGTGGAGGGCGTCGTCGAGATCCTCGCGGACCACGCGGCGGAACCGCAGGGCATCTGCGTTCACCCGGATCCCGCCGATGGCGACGAGGGGTCGACGATCCTGTTCTCGATGGTGGCCGAACCGAACCGTCGCCGACTCACCATCGCCTCCGGCCACCCCTGCACCGGGTCGTTCGAGACCTTCGTCCTCGACGATCTTCGATAGGTACCGTGCGGCCGTCGCTTGGCCTCTGAGCAGCGGAAACGGTGTCTTGCCCGATCCGTCGATCTGGTCCATTGACTTGAATGCCCGCCCGTACATGGTGTACATAGGGGCAAGTTTGACGCGGCGGTCAACTATCTGGGGTGCGGGGGCTCCCGGGCGTGGCTCCGCGCGTACAACACGCAGAGCGACGAGGGGGGACACCACGTGAAGAACCTGGTCCGAGCGGCGCTCATCGCCGCGGTCCTGGCGGCGATCGTGATCAGCGGAACAGCTGTGGCGCAGAGCACGAGTCCATCGAGCTCGGCCAGCGCGACGGGTTCGGGGAAGGTGACGCTCAACATCGGACTGGATTCCGACGTCACCAGTCTGAACCCGTTCAACCTGTGCTGTGGGCCGGACTACGCGTATCTCACCTACGTCTATGACACGGCCTTCGGGTACGACGGCCAGCTCAAAGCGGCGCCGAGCATCATCACCTCCTGGACCCCGAGCTCCGACTCGATGACCTGGACGCTCAAGATCCGCGATGACGCGACCTTCAACGATGGGACTCCCGTGACGGCCGAGGACGTCGCGTTCTCGTTCTCGTTCATCGTCGACAACGCGATGCCCTTCTACAAGGACTACCTGCCGTTCAACCCCACGTTCGCGGTCGTGGACCCCACTACCGTCCTCTGGAAGGCCGAGGAGCCGACCTTCGCGCCCAACGTGCCCGCGTACATCCCCATCATCCCCAAGCACGTATGGGAGAAGTTCGTCGTCCCGGGTGATCCCTCAGCGACGAAGAAGGCGGCCAAGCAGTTCGAGAACTCGAACCCCATCGGCTCGGGCCCCTTCACGCTCGCCGAGTATCAGAAGGACCAGTTCCTCCGCTTCGAGGTGCGCTCCGACTACTGGGGTGGGCAACCCGATGCGGTGCAGGAGATCGTCCTGCGGATCTACTCGAACCAGGAGGCAATGACCGGCGCGCTCAAGTCCGGTGAGATCGACTTCGCGGATAACCTGAAGCCCACGCTCTTCAACTCCCTCAAGGGAGACCAGACCATCACCCAGCACGTCGCCGACGAAGGATGCTGGGGCAACCTGGCCTGGAACTTCGGCGGGCAGGGACCGAAGTCGGATCCCGCGCCGATCATCCAGGACACGACCTTCCGCCAGGCGATGGCCACCGCGATCGACAAGCAGAAGATCATCGACAAGGTGTACTTGGGGACCTCGACCGCCGGATCCAGCATCCTGCTGCCGGGCGTTAACGGCGCCTGGTACAAACCGATCCCCAACAACTTGCAGTTCAACTACGACTCGCAGACGGCCATGCAGATGTTGGACTCGATCGACGTGGTCGACTCCAACGGCGATGGCATCCGTGAGGACCCGAACACCGGCAAGAACATCGACCTCAACCTGCTGCGCATCACGGACGTGCAGGGCTCGGTGGACACGGGCCTCCTGCTCCAGGGCTTCTTCAAGGACGTCGGGATCGACTCGCACTTCACGACGGTGAACACCAACAAGGCCGGCGACCTGTGGTACTCCGGGGAATGGGACGCCTACATCTGGGACTGGTGCCCGGACCCCGATCCGGACTTCATGCTCTCCGTGTTCACCACCAGCCAATGTCTCGGATGGAGCGACGGCTGCTACTCGAACCCCCAGTACGACAAGCTCTACAAGCTGCAGCAGACGCAGCTGAACCGGGCGGACCGGGAGGCCACCGTGAACCAGATGGTCGACATGATCGCCGAGCAGCTCCCCACCCAGCCGCTCGCGAACTGGAGCGATCTCCAGGCCTACAGGAACGATCGTTTCGTGGGGTACCTACCGAGTCCGGACGTGAAGAGCGGGGACCTGATCTTCGGCTGGAACCACGATTCCCTGTTCAACCTGACCGTCGCGTCGAACGCCACGACCGCCTCGTCACAGGGGGTCCCTGCCTGGATCTGGATCGTGGTCGTGGCCGCCATCGCTATCATCGCGTTCGTCGTGGCTCGCACCAGGCGTGGCAAGGAAGAGGAAGAGGGGGTCTGAGCCGGCATCTCGGGTCCCAGGGGGAGGGGCAGTAGGTGGGAGCGCGTCGCTACGTCGTCAAGAAGGTGCTCTACGCCCTCCTCACCCTGTGGTTCGTGATCACGTTCAACTTCGTGCTGTTCCGGATCTTGCCCAGCGACCCGGTCGCGGCGATGACCAGGAGCCAGCGGCTCAGCCCTGCCGATGTGACCGAGCTCCGGAGGGAGCTCGGGCTGGACCAGCCGATCCCTCGGCAGTACGTCACGTACCTGGCGGACACGCTACGGCTGAACTTCGGTCGCTCGATCCGCTCGGGAGGCGCGGTGTGGGACGACATCGCGGCACGCATCCCTCCGACGCTGTGGCTGCTCGGCCTCGGGACGATCTTCTCCACGCTGCTGGGTATCTGGATCGGGATCAGGGGAGGGTGGTCTCGGGGCAGCACGTTCGACACATCCACCCTGTTCACCTCCCAGGTGTTCTGGGCGATGTCGGAGGCGTGGCTCGGCATGCTGCTGATCGTGATCTTCAGCAGTGTGCTCGGATGGTTCCCGGCGGGGCAGTACCAGTCTCCCGGGAACCCCGCCGGGATCGCGCACTTCACGGACCTGGCCAACCACCTGTTCCTGCCGGTACTTACGCTCACCCTTGCGTACTTCGGTGAGTACACGATCATCATGCGGTCATCGCTGATCGAGGTCATGAACGAGGACTTCGTCACCCTGGCCCGCGCCAAAGGGTTGCCGAACAAGATGGTCCGCAGGCGGCACGTGGTGCCCAACGCCTTCCTGCCGACGTTCACCCTGATCTTCCTGAGCTTCGGATTCGTGTTGAGCGGCGCGATCCTGATCGAGGTGGTCTTCTCATGGCCCGGTATCGGATCGCTCGAGTACCAGGCGATCCAGGAACTCGACTATCCCCTGATGCAGGGTCTGTTCCTCATATCGAGCGCCGCCGTGATCCTGTTCAACCTGATCGCCGACGTCACCTACAGCTACATGGATCCGAGGATCCGGGAGGGCTGACGTGTCGAAGCTGCCACCTGAGTTCCTGGAAGAGCCGGAGCTGGGTCCTTCCCTCCCGGACGCTGAACAGCCGTCTGTCGCGGGCGCCCGCAAGATGCTCTGGGCCAGCCGGCGCCAGTCGCTGGCCGGATACTGGAGGACGTTCCGGCGCAGCCGACAGGGCGTGATCGGGCTGACGGTGCTGTTGGTGTTCGTCATCATCGCGCTCACGGCCCCGCTCTGGATCACCCCCGCGGACATCTCGCCCGCGGCAGCGACCGGGCCCGTCCTGCACCCCCCCAACTTCTCCTACCCGTTGGGGACGGACATCTTCGGGCGCAGCGTGCTCGACATGGTGTGCTGGGGGGCGAGGATCTCCCTCCTGGTCGGCTTCACCGCGACGATCGGCACCATGCTCATCGGCTCGGTCATCGGGATCGCAGCAGGCTATTACGGCGGCAGGACCGACTCGATCCTGGGAGCGGTCACGAACTGGTTCCTGGTGCTCCCGTGGCTGGCGCTGGCCATCGTGATCGCCTCGACGAACCCGTTCAAACTACCCCCCACCGGCAACGTCATCCTGGTCATCGCGATCACATCGTGGGCCGGGACGGCGCGGCTCGTTCGTGCCCAGGCGCTGAGCGTCAAAGAGCGTGGCTACGTCGAACGATCTCGGGCGCTGGGCGGAGGTAACTGGCACCTGGTGACCCGGCACGTGCTGCCGAACGTGATGCCCGTGATCTTCGCGAACACCGTCCTGACCGTGGCCATCGCGATCCTGTCGGAGGCGGCGCTCGGCTTCCTCGGGATCGGCGACCCGGCCAGCGTCTCGTGGGGCACGATGCTCAACCAGTCCTACGACGCCGGGTCGCTCACCGCAGGGTATTGGTGGTGGTTCATCCCCCCTGGCCTCGCGATCGTGTTCGTGTGCCTCTCCGTGACCCTGTGCGGCTACGCGCTGGACGAGATCCTCAACCCCAAGCTCAGGAACCGATAGGGGTCGCTCGGTCTTCGGGACCGAAGCCCGACGGCTGCCCCCTCGGGATCGCACGCTCGGCATCGTAGAAGGGGAGCTCCACCACGGTTGCCCGTTCTTCAGCGAGCGTCACGGGCCTGCCCACCCATTCGCCCGCCCGATACATCCGGACGTAGCCGATCCCGCGGTCCAGGAACGGAGACCACGCACCTACGGTCACGTGCCCGACGATCGTGCCATCCTCCAGCACCGGGTCGCCCGGGACCGGTGTGGCGGAGGGGCAGGATAGACCGAACAGCAGGGGCGACCGGTCCGCGTGCGCCAAGGCGTCGCGGCCGATGAAGGGTCCCTTGTCGAAGTCCACGAACCGGCCGAGGCCGGCGGCGTAAGGAGTCAGGGTCGGATCGATGTCCGTGCCGTTGTCCAGGATGCCCGCCTCGATCCGCCGTATCCCGAGGGAGCCCAGGCCCTGCACCGCCAGGCCGTGCGTCGCACCGGCGGCCAGCAGGTGATCCCACAGCGAAGGTCCGTCCACCTCGCGGTCGGTATAGACCTCGAACCCGAGCTCGCCCGACCACCCCGTCCGGGTGACCACGACTTGTTGCCCACCCATGCGGACCCGTGCCATCGCGAAGTAGGGGAAGGGGTCGGGGAGCCCGTCGTCGGTGGCGTCGGCGAGCACGTCGAGCGACGTCGGCCCCTGGATCTGCGCGACCCACGAGCCGGGGTCGGAGATGGTCACGTCCATGTCGAGCGCGTGCGCGCGGAGCCACCCCAGGAACTCGCCGTCCGCCATCACGTACCAGAACCGATCTGCCGCGAAGCGGATCAGGACCCCGTCCATCAGGATCCCGCCGTCGGCGTCGCACGCGATCGCGTAGCCGGCTCGGCCGGGAGCGAGACGACCGACGTCCCGGGTGAAGATCAGGTCCAGGAGGCGCTCTGCATCCGGTCCCTCGACCTGCACCGGGCGTTCCGGCACGTCGAACAGCGCCGCCTGCTCCCGCAGGCGGCGGTAACCCTCGAGCGGGTCGTCCCCGATCGATAGCGGATACAGGCGACCGGCGTACACGCCGTAGAGCGTGTCGTCGTTCGCGTAGCGCTCCTGGAACGGGGAGACGGCGAATCGCTTCGAGCTGACGCGGATCGCGGGATGGGAGTCCGCGTAGTTGCGAGCGGGCATCTAGAGCCTTTCGAGGAGCGTCGCGTTCGCCATGCCGCCCGCCTCGCACATCACCTGCAGGCCGTACCGCCCGTCTGAGCGGTGCAGCGCATGCACGAGCGTGGTCATCAGACGGGCGCCGGTGGCCCCGAGAGGGTGTCCGAGCGCGATCGCCCCACCGTGGACGTTCACGCAGCCTTCGAACCACTCGGGGTCGATCTCCAGTTCTCGCTGCCACGCCAGCACGACCGACGCGAAGGCCTCGTTGATCTCGATCAGGTCGATGTCCTCGAGCGTGAGCCCGGTTCGGGCCAGCAGCTTCCTGGTCGCGGGGATCGGGCCGGTCAGCATGAGGACCGGGTCATCGCCGACCGCCACAGAGGCAACCACGCGTGCCAGCGGGCGCAGCCCCAGATCCCGAGCGCGTTCGGCGGATGCGAGCAGGATGGCCGCCGCGCCATCCGAGATCTGCGAGGCGTTGCCCGCGGTGATCGTCCACCCGAGCTGCCCGGGGAACAGCCTCTCGTACATGTCCCGGCGGAACGCGGGCTCGAGCGCCCCCATACGGTCGCGGTCCGGTTCCATCCGCACGGTCTCGTCTCGCTCGAACGGTCCATCGGGCGTCTGGACCGGAACCAGCTCGTCGGCGAACGCACCGGCGCGGATCGCTGCCGCCGCGCGCACGTGCGACCGGTAGGCGAAGTCGTCCTGATCGTCCCGGGAGATGCCCCATCGCTCGGCGATCAGGTCGGCCGAGATGCCCTGGTGAACGAGCCGGCCGTCGTAGGCGGCGACCAACCGGTCGCTGAACGCCTGCTTCCCGGTGGTGGAGGAGTAGATCGGGACCGTGGTCATGTGTTCCACGCCGGAGGCGACGACCAGATCGTAGGCGCCCGCCTGGATACCTTGGGCGGCGAACGCGACCGCCTGCTGCGATGATCCACATTGTCGATCGATCGTGAGGGACGGCACGGTCTCGGGGAGCCCGGCGGCGAGCCACGCGTTCCGTCCGACGTTCAGGGACTGCTCGGCGACCTGGCTGACGCATCCGGCGATATGGTCGTCGATCGTGGCGGGATCGACCCCGGTTCGCTCGACGATCGCCCCCAGCGGCGTCGCGAGGAGGTCGACGGGATGCACGCCTGCCAGGGAGCCGTCGCGCCGACCGACCGGCGTGCGCACCGCATCCACGATCACCGCGTCCATCTCAGCCCTCGCCGCCGGCGGCCCCTGGCGCCTCGATCCGGATCCGCAGCTGCCGCTTGCTGATCTTGCCGGTGGCCGTCTTGGGGATCTCCTCCACGAACACCACGCCGTCGGGCACCTGCCACTTCGCGAACCGATGACGGAGGAAGCCAAGCAGCTCGTCGGCGCTCACCTCGGTTGCCGGCACGACGACGGCGAGCGGGCGTTCCGTCCACACCTCGTCCGGGATCGCGATGACGGCGGCCTCGGCGACCGCGGGATGTTCCAGCAGGGCGTTCTCGAGGTCGAGCGAGCTGATCCACTCCCCGCCGGACTTGATCAGGTCGCTGGTCCGATCCACGATCCGAACGTAGCCCTCGGGATCGATCGCGACGATGTCCCCGGTGCGCAGCCAGCCGTCCCGCGTGAAGCGATCCTCGCCGACGCCGTTCAGGTAGCTACCCGCGATCCAGGGCCCCCGCACCTCCAGCTCGCCCATCGCTTGCCCGTCCCAGGGGGTGGGTCCCTCCGCTCCCTGAGCCCGGACCTCGACGAGCGGCGAGGCGATCCCCTGCATCGAGCGGTAGCGGATCTGCTCGTCGCGTGGCAGGTCGAGGAGCTTCGGCTTCAACCTCGACACCGTGCCGATCGGCGTGGTCTCGGTCATGCCCCAGGCATGCAGCACGGACACGCCGAGCTCGTCGAACGCCTCGATCACCGCGGGCGCCGCCGCGGAGCCACCGATCAGCACCGTGTGCAGGCTCGAGAGATCGGTGGGTCCGGGCGCGTTGTGGATCTCGTCGAGCACACGGAGCCACACGGTGGGTACCCCCGCCGTGAAGGTCACGTGCTCGGTCGCGATCAGCTCGAGGAGGCTGGCGGCGTCGAGCTGAGGTCCCGGAAGCACCAGGCCGGCCCCCACCATCGCCGCCGTGAACGGCAGACCCCAGGCGTTGACGTGGAACATCGGCACCGCCGGCATCACGACATCGCGCCCGGAGATGTCGAAGGCATCGGGCGTGGCCGAGACGATCGAATGGAGCACCAGGGATCGATGCGAGTAGACGACGCCCTTCGGTCGGCCGGTGGTGGCCGACGTGAAGCACATCGAGGCGGCGTCGTCCTCCACGAGCGCCTCATACGTGGACACGGGGGCGTTGGCGGCGAGCAACTCCTCGTAGTCGATCGCCTCACCGGGCACGGTCGTCGGATCCGACGGCCACACGATCACGTGGCGAGGGCGTGCCGCGGAGGGAAGGTCGTCGATCACCGGCAGGAGGCTCTGGTCGATCAGGAGTGCTCGATCGTCCGCCTCGTGCATCACGTAGGCGATGTCGTCGGGATGCAGCCGAGGATTGATGGTGTGGAGCACCCGCCCCGCCGAGGGCACACCCAGGTACGCCTCGAGGTGCTCCGAATGATTCCATCCCAGCGTCGCGACGCGCTCCCCACGCTCGATCCCCAGGGATGCGAGCGCCGCTGACAGCCGCCTGCTCCGCTCGCCCACCGCCCGGTACGTGGAGCGTGCGACGGTGCCGTCCGGGCGTCTGGACACGATCTCACGGTCGCCGAAGTAGCGCTCCGCGCGCTCGAGGACGTCGACCAGCGTGAGCTCGTGGCGCATCATCGAGCTCTTCACGAGCTCATACCTCCGATGCGCGCCGGAGGAGGTCGCGAGCGATCACCATCCGCTGGATCTCCGCGGTGCCGTCGACCACCTGGAGCATCTTGGCGAGCGCGATGAAGCGCGCTAGCGGATAGTCATGTAGCCACCCGTAGGCGCCCAGCGTCTCGCTGCACTGGATGGCGGCGCGCAGCGCCGCATCCGGGCCGAACCGTTTGGCGTGCGCGACCGCCACGGGCCCTGCGGGCGAGCCGATAGCCTCCGCGGCGCGGCGAGTGAGTCCGCGCGCGGCCTCCAGCTCCGTCGCGACGTCCGCGAGGGGCCACGCGATCCCTTGGTGCTCGAGGATCGGCCTCCCGAAGGTCGTCCGCTCAGCGGCGTAGCGGACGGCGACGTCGAGCGCCTCGGCGTGCAAACCGTTCGATATGGCCGCGATGTCGAACCGGGCGACGTCGATCGCGGCGAGCGCGGCGCGGAGCCCCTGGCCCGCCGGGACCAGCAGCTGTGCCGGCGCATCGGTGAGCTCCATCTCGGTGATCGGGAGGAAGTCGGCCGCGGCCTTCGCGTAGGGTTCGTCGAACCGGACCCCTTCGGCCGAAGCGTCGAGCGCGAACATCGCGATGCTGGCGTGCCCTGGTCCGTCCTCGGTCTTCGCGATCACGAGGAACACGTCCGCTTCCCCACCCAGCGTCACCCACGCCTTCCGGCCCCGCAGCGTCCAGCCGTCCCGTCCGAGCGTGCCCAGCGTCGAGATCGCCGCGGCGTCGGACCCGGCCTGCGGCTCGGTGAGGCAGAAGCCCCCCAGGGCCCGGCCCTCCACGAGCGCTCGGCCCCATCGGGATCGGAGCCCGTCATCGCCGGCCCTGGTGATGGCGGCCGCCACGGCGTTGTGCATCGACATCGAGAACGCGAGCGCCGCGTCGCCGCGACCGAGCTCCTCGAAGACGCCGACGGCCTCGACGTAGGGGAGATCCAGCCCACCGTCGTCCGCCGGCGCGAACATCCCCGTGAGCCCCGAGGCCTCGACGGCGGCACGCGGGTACGAGCCGTCTCGCTCCCACGTTCGCACCGAGGGACGGACGACGTCGTCGACGAACCGCTTCGCCGCCACGCGGGCCCCCTCGACCATGATGCGGACTGTAGGTGATAATTGACGCGCCAGTCAATATGATGCACACCGGCCCGGGTCCACGACGAAGCTCGGAGGTACGCGCCATGAGTCCCCGCCCCAGCGTCGAGGAGAAACGGCGGGAAGAGGTCCTGCAGGCCACCTGGGAGCTGATCGCCGAGGTGGGGTACGGCCGCGTGCGCGTGTCCGATATCGCGGAGCGCGTCGGCGTCAGCACCGGGACCATCCACTACTACTTCGAGACGAAGGAGGACGTCCTCGATGCCGCTTTCCGATTCGCCGTGGCGGATTCCCGGCGGCGCTCGGAGGACGCGATCGCGGGCCTCACCGATCCATGGGAGCGCGTCGTGGCGGTCGTCGATGCGCACCTTCCCGAGGGGCTGGGCCGCTCCGAATGGATGATCTGGCTCCAGCTCTGGAACGAGGCGTCGGTGCGTCCGCCGCTCCGCCTCCTCAACGCGGACTCCTACGGTCTGTGGCTCGACCTCGTCGAGGGGATCGTGAAGGACGGGCAGGCGCGCGGTGTCTTCGAGCCGGTCGAGCCCCGCGATTTCGTGCTGCGGCTCCTCACGATGATGGATGGCCTCGTGATCCAGGTGCTGATGGGCTCGGAGGAAGTGGACGTCGACCGAGTCAGAGAGCTGCTGGTGGGGTTCGCACGGGATCAACTTCTGCCGGAAGGCAACCGCTGAGTCCGGCAGGAGCTGCCGGCCGTTCTCCACGTCGGAGAGGTCGATCTCAGCGAGCTCACCGAACGCCTGGGCCCGTACCACGTTCGTGTTGCACGAGAGGCGACTCGGTGCTACCAAGCCGTTCATGGCTACCGATCCCCGGGCGGCACCCGGAACTCGAGGGTGGAGGAACGACCGCCAGGTACATGCGGTTCGCTGACGGGGATGAGGTGCGGCGGATGCGCGAAGCCCTGCAGGACGTGGTGCGAGCGTGGGTCTCGATGAAGGACGTGGAGTGAGGTCTGGATCCTGTCTCGTCGCGTCTACCGCCGCTGAAGCTGCACGGAGCTGACGGTCGCTGTCGTCACCCGGGGAAGGACGTTGATCGCCCGCGCGACGACCAGGATGGCGGTGAGGAGAGAGATCACCGACTGAAGCAGCATCGTCATCTTGGCCCACGTCCTCACCGGGAGGGTGTCGGTGGGGCTGAATGCCGTGGCGTTCGTGAACGCCAGGTAGAGGTAGTCGGGGTACTTCGGGAACCACCCCTCGGGAGCGAGCTCCGGGGTGGCGTTCTCCGGGAAGGCGAAGCTAGCCGGCAACGTCGACCCGGCCGCGCGCTCGGCAGGTCCCCCACGGTCCAGCTCCCAGAACCACAGGCTGAAGACGATGACGTTCGTGAGCCACAGCGCTCCACCTCGCCCGAGCAGGTTGGTGGCGGTCAGGTGTTCTCCTAGCCCCGTTCGGATGATCTCGTCGAGTAGCACGACGACGCCACCTATCGTGCCTATCGTCATGACGGCGATCATCGCGATGGTGATCCCGCGAACACGACGGCTGCGGTCGTCCGCACGCCCCGGATCGAATGCGATCAACAGGATCAGCAGCGCGAGTTCGAGCACCGGGAACAGCCACCACCCCGGCACCCTTCCGCGGCGAGGCGTCCCGACCTGTAGCAGGATCGCGATGAGCACGGCGAGCGTGACCGGCCAACGGCGCTCGGCGACGACCGTGACGCTCGCGGCGACTGGCTCGACCTCGTGGGGTTCGCTCACCGATGGCCTCCTCCTCATCCGCATCCTAGTGGCCCGTCCGAGCTCGTGTTGTGTCGCTGTGACGCCTCGATGACGACCCGGTGGTGAGCCTTGTACCGGCGGATCGGTACCGGCCGATGCTGCGGTCACACCGACGGAGTGGAGGGACGACGTGGTGGCGACGCGACGCGGTCGGAAACGTCAGGGCAGCGGACGCGGCCGGTTCGTGGGCCTCTCCGTGTGAAGATGATCCTCCCGGCGCTGATCGAGGCGGGCGCCCCCGGCTACCGCCGGATCAAGTACGCGTTGTTCCCGCCGCTCGGGCTCGCGAGTCTGGCCGCCTACCTGGATCCGGATGACGAGGTGGAGTTGCTCGACGAGCACGTTCAGGCGCCGCTCGAGCTCGACGACGCGCCGGACCTGCTGGTGATGAGCGTCTACATCACCTCTGCGCGACGCGCCTGGGAGATCGCCGACAGGTACCGCGCGCGGGGGACGCACGTCTGCGTCGGGGGACTGCATCCGACCTCGCTGCCGGAGGAGGCGGCCCTGCACGCCGACACGGTGTTCATCGGTCCCGGCGAGGGCGCGTGGCAGCGATTCCTCGCCGACTTCCGAGCGGGGCGTCCGGGGAAACGGTACGAGGCGGCGCCGAGCATGCGAACGATCGAGGCGGTCCCACCCGTGCGCCGCGAGCTCATCGAACGCCGTCGCTACCTCTGCCCCAACTCCATCGTCGTTTCTCGCGGCTGTCCGCATCACTGTGACTTCTGCTACAAGGACGCCTTCTACGAGGGCGGCCGCTCGTTCTACACGCAGACGGTCGACGGCGCCCTCGCGGAGATCGAGCGTCTCCCAGGCAGGCACCTCTACTTCCTCGACGATCACCTGCTCGGCAACCGACGGTTCGCGGAAGGGCTGTTCCAGGGCATGCGCGGCATGGGCCGCTTGTTCCAGGGGGCGAGCACGGTGCAGGCGATCCTGCGGGGCGACCTGATCGAGCGCGCCGCCGAGGCCGGTATGCGCAGCGTGTTCGTCGGCTTCGAGACGCTGAACCCGGAGAATCTGCGCCGCCACGCGAAGCGACAGAACCTCGGTCGCGGCTACGACGAGGCGATCCGCCGCTGTCACGATCTGGGCGTGATGGTGAACGGCAGCTTCGTCTTCGGCCTCGACGACGACGGCCCCGACGTGTTCGAGCGGACCGTCGAGTGGGGCGTTTCGCGCAGCCTCGAGACGGCCACGTTCCACATCATGACGCCGTATCCGAGCACGGCGCTGCACCGGCGTCTCGCGGATGATGGACGGCTCGTCACCGACGACTGGGATCTCTACGACACCCGCCACGTGGTGTTCGAGCCGAGGCTGATGACGTCGGAGCAGCTCGAAGCAGGCTACTGGCGGGCGTACCGCGACTTCTACCGATGGTCGGCCATCTGGAAGAGTGCCGCCGGGCAGGGGTCGCTCGAAGCCAGGGCTCGGCACCTCGCCTATGCGGGCGGCTGGAAGAAGTTCGAGCCACTGTGGGACCTCATCATCCGCGCTCGCCACGTGGATGCCATGCTGCCCGGTCTGGAACGCACGCTCGATGCGTTCGTCGGCGCTCGCAGGCGCGCCGCCGTCCCCTCGGACCGAGGTGGTGGGGGAGCGGGCGTTGGATCCCCGGACGCGCTAGGGCGCCGGGTCGACGGTGATCAGGACGTTGCCGATCTTGGCCCCCGACTCGACGTACCGATAGGCCTCGACGATCCGCTCCAACGGATACCGCCGGTCCACGACGGGTCTGAAGTCCCCTGAGGCCATGATCTCCCGTAGCTCCATCACGCTCTGCCGGTCGTGCTTCGGGGGGATCGGGAACATCACCCTCCTGCCGCCGAACAGCGGCGTGACCAGCGCCAGGATCGGATTCAGGTTCCATGGGCCAAGATCCGTCGAGACGTAGATCCCGTGTGGCGCCAACACCCGCCTGCACCGCCCGAACGAGCTCTTCCCGACGGCATCGAGGACCACGTCGTAGGTCGTCTCCGTCCTCCGTGAAGTCCTCGGCCGTGTAGTCGATCACCCGGTCCGCGCCCAGACCTCTCACCAGCTCCACGTGCTCTGCGTCGCACACGGCGGTCACGCTCGCTCCGAGGCGCTTGAGGAACTGGACCGCCGCTGAGCCGATCGCCCCGGTGCCGCCGTTGACCAGCACGCGCTGACCGGCTCGGATCTTCGCTTTCCTCATCATCGGGAGGGCGTAGTGGGAGCCTTCGGTGCTGGGGGCGACCTCCTCGTAGGACATGCCGTTCGGTATCGGCGCGAGCGGTCCATCCTCGGGGATCACCAGGTACTCGGCGTGGGCGCCCCACAGGTCCTCGCTGTACCCGAACACGTCGTCGCCGACCTCGAAGGTCGTGACGCCCGGACCGACCGCGTCGACCACGCCCGCGAACTCGTTCCCCAGGATCCTCATCTTGGGCCGAGGGAGCCCGGCGAAGAAGCGAACGATGAAGGGCTTCCCAGCCCGGAAGCCACAGTCCGTACGGTTCACCGTCGCGACGCGCACGTTCACGAGCACCTCGCGATCCCCGATCTGTGGTTCCGTGACCTCGGCGACCCGAACGACGTCGGGAGGTCCGTAGCTCGTGCGAACGGCTGCCCTCATGGAGCCACCCTATCGAGGGACCCCGATCGCCCCAAAGGGGCTGGAGCGGGAACCTCCCGGCGGCCTTCGCAGGGCTCCGGCGTAGACTGGGTTCGAGGGTCAAGCCAGCGTCGAAGGGGGAAGGCCATGCCAGCAGGACGGACGCACGAGACGCGGATCGATATCCCGGAGGCCACGCGGGGAGAGTTGATCGACCTCCTCAACCGCCGCCTCGCCGATACGCTCGACCTCTACACCCAGACGAAGTACGCGCACTGGAACGTTAAGGGCACCGACTTCATCCAGCTCCACGAGCTCTTCGACGGGCTCGCAGGCCGTCTGTTGGAGTTCGCCGACACCATCGCGGAGCGGGCGGTCGCTCTCGGTGGGACCGCCCTCGGGACCGCGCGGATGGCTTCGGGAGCCTCGACCCTCAGGGAATACCCGGAGGGCGCGATCGAGGGCATGGATGCCGTGCGGGCGCTGGCAGACAACTTCGCCGCCTACGCCGCCGGCACGAGGGGCGCGATGGACGAGTCGGACAAGCTCGGCGACATGAGCACGAACGATCTCTTCACCGAGGTCTCACGACAGGTGGACAAGGACCTGTGGTTCCTGGAGGCGCACCTCCAGTCCGCCTAGGGCCCGACGGCCTTCAGCTGAGCGTGAGCGGCACGCTCTGGGCGAACGTGAACACGTCGTCAGGGTCGTACGCCGCCTTCACATCGACGAGACGTGGCAGGTTGGCTCCGTAGTACGCCTGCTGCCACCCATCCAGCGTGGGATCGATGTAGTTGATGTAGGCGAAGCCGCTCGCGGACGGTCGGAGGTCCTGCCACAGGCCGTCGAGCCACTCGCTGTTGGCTGAGAGCGTTCGGGGGCTCGGATCCGATCCGAACGTCACGAACTCCTGTGCCAGGAACGCGGCTGATCGATGCGGGAACGCGGTCGCCTCAGGATCGATCGATGCGATCGCGCCTCCCCAGGCGTCCAACAGGATGCCGCCTTCCTGAGCTGACAGCACCGGCGACGACCCGCGGGCCTCCACGGCCGCGAGTACCTTCTTCGCCACGTCCCCACCCACAGGTCGATCGAAGAAGTCCGACTTCGCGATGGAGGCCTGACGTTGCAGACGTCCGCCCGGCGCCTGCGTGGAGAGTCGACAGTCCTCCACCGGGAACCCCGCGCAGCCGGCGAGGTCGAGGGCGGCATCGAGATACGACATCGTGGTGACTGACCGCGCCGGCTCGCTCCCGACGTCGTTGACCAACGAGGTAAGGTGCGCGGTCAGCGCCCCCGGAGGGCCCGCCCACGTCCCGCCGACCGATGCGCTCGGACCCGACCCCGGTTCCCACCTCAACCTGCAGCTCGACCACAGCGGCGGCGGGGCAGAAGGGCCCCAGGCCTGCCACGCCTGCAGCACGGATGACGCCGCCGACCACGGCCACGACAGGTTGAAGATCGTCAGCGACGCGAGGGGATGGGTCTTGAACGTGAAGGACGTCACGACCCCGAAGTTCCCACCGCCCCCGCCTCGCAGGGCCCAGAAGAGGTCGGGATCCTGCCGGGAGTTGCAGATGATCACACGGCCGTCCGCTGTCACGACGGTCGCGGCCACCAGGGAGTCGCACGTGAGCCCGAGCATCCGCCCGGTGACGCCCTGTCCTCCGCCCATGGTGAGCCCTGCGATCCCGACGGTGGCGCAGGTTCCCCCTGGGACGACCACGCCTGAGGGAGCGAGCCCCGCGGCCACGTCGATCAGCTTGGCTCCGGCGCCGATCGTGGCTGTTCCGGAGGCCGCGCGGACCTGGGCCATCTGGGACACGTCGACCACGAGCCCCTCGCTCAGCGAGTACCCGCCATAGCTGTGGCCGCCGCTCCTCGCCGAGAAGGCCAGCCCGTGATCGCGCGCGAACGCGATGGAGCGGGCGACGTCTCGTGCGGAGGCGGCCAGGACGATCGCGCGAGGGTGGATCGTGTCGAAGCGGGGGTCGTAGTCGAGCTTCGCGTCCGAGTAGGCGGAACTGCCGGGGCGGATCAAGCGACCCTGGAGTTGATCGGCGAACGCGCTCCACGGGATGGGGCCGGCCGTCGTGGGGCTCGGCGGAGGCGTCGTGACCGGCGGCGTCGGCGTCGATCCCGTCGAAGCCCGAGTGCAGGCACCCGCGATCGCACCCAGTGATGAGCCGGCGAGCAGCCAGCCCGCCGAGCGCCGGAGGAAGGTCCTGCGTTGCACCTGCCTAAGGTACTCGTGCTCTTCTCGATCCACACGATCCGACCGGTGGCGGTCCCGGTCTCGAGGATCGATCTTCCGCTACCCTCATGCACGCCCTTAGCCCCGCGGAGGCCTCCGATGAGTGACGTACCGGCTCCAGCGAGCGACATGCCGGCACCGGCGGCCCCGGACCATCGGGAGCGCCGCATCGACATCGCCAGCGCGCTGCTGCTTTCGATCGCGACCGTGCTCGCCGCATGGTCCGCCTTCCAGTCGGCGAAGTGGGGTGGAGAGCAGGCGACCTCCTACGCGGAGGCCAGCAGCGCGAGACAGGAGTCCGTTCGGGCGTCGACCCTCGCCGGTCAGGAGACCATCATCGACGTCTCGGTCTTCATGCAGTTCGTCAACGCTTATCGGGCGGGCGACGTGAAGCTCGCGGACTTCTACCGCGAGCGGGCGCGCAAGGAGTTCCGTCCGGTGCTGGATGCGTGGATCGCCCTCAAGCCCATCAAGAACTCGGCCACCGCTCCGCCCACGCCGTTCCAGATGCCGCAGTACCACCTCCAGGCCACTCAGCAGTCGGACGAGCTGCAGAAGCAGGCCGAGGGCAAGTTCCAACAGGCGCTCCAGGACAACCAGCGTTCCGACAACTACGTGCTGCTGGCGGTGCTGTTCGCCTCCGTGCTCCTGTTCGCTGGGCTCGCTCCGAAGTCCAGGAGTTACCCGATCCAGGTGGCGATGATCGCTCTCGCGACCGTGGTGCTTGCCGTGGGCATCGGCTTCCTGCTGTCGTTCCCGAAGACGTTCTGAACGGGGCGAAAGCTTCACGTGACCGTAACGTCCTGAGCCCGTCTGACGTCTGCGGCTCTCGTAGCCTTGATGGGTGAGCAACTCCATGGGGATCCCGAGCCGAGACGACGCCGGCGCAGCGGTGCTGGCGCTGGTCGCCCACGACGGGAAGAAGGACGACCTGCTCCGCTTGGCGACCCGGTACCGGGCCGCGCTGGGGAATCTCCGATTGATCGCCACGGGACACACGGGCACCAGGCTCGCTGAAGAGCTCGGGATCGAGGTGGATTGCGTCCACAGCGGCCCGATGGGCGGCGACCTTGAGATCGGAGCCCGGATCGTCGCCGGGGATGTCGACGCGGTGGTCTTCCTCCGCGATCCGCTGACCGCCCACCCCCACGAGCCCGACATCCAGGCCCTGCTCAAGGTGTGTGACGTGCACGGCGTGCCGGTCGCCACGAACCTCGCCTCCGCCGAGATCCTGCTGCGCTCGCTCTCGCAGGCGATGTGGTGGGGCCGCGGCGCCGCGGTGGCGGACCGCCTCTAACCCTGGCGGGCGGTAACCGTCGTCCGCGCGCCCTCGGCCAAGGAACCCCGAAGCAGGCGGATCCAGAGCACGGCACCGAAGGCCACCATCCCGATGCAGAGGTACTGTGCGCCCGTGAGCCCGCCGAACGTTCGGTCGTAGGCCCGCAGGAAGTCCGTACTGAAACGCTGGACGCCGTACCAGAGCAGGAACGTCGCGGTCATGGCCCCCGACACCGTTCCCCGCCGTGCCATGGCGAAGAGGATCACCGCGAGGGGCACCAGCAGCAGGATCTCGTAGAGGGCCGTGTTGTGGACCACGGTCCCGACCGCGATCGGGCCCTCGCGTGTGACTCCGCCCCAGGTAGCGCACGCCCAGGAAGAAGTTGGTCGTGTTCCCGAGGTGCTCGCCGACCGCGTAGCAGCCCACGCGCCCGATCATCAGTCCGGGGACCAGCCCCAGCACGATCCCGTCGGTCAGCGTGAGGGTGGGCACGTCCGGATGCCTTCGAGACCACCACGCGATCACGATGATGGCGATCAGGAAGGCACCGGAGAACTGGAGACCGCCTTGCCAGACGGCGAACGCCGCGAGCGGTCGGTCCGCGAAGTCGCCTGGGTGCGTGAGGACGAAGAGGAGCCGCGACCCCACCATCCCGAGGATGACCACGAGCCAGGCGAGCGACGACAGCGCATCGGGGTCGAGTCGGCGCTGCCGAGCGAACCGCAGGAACGCGTAGATCCCGACCCCGATCCCCAGCCCAACGAACAGACCGAACACGCGGATCGGCACGGGCCCGAGATGGATCACGGGGAACGTGCGATAGGGGATGGAGCCGAGCATGGGTCCAGCCTAGCCGGGCTCCCGAGGTCCGAGGCTACCCGCGAGCCGACGCGTCACCCTCCGGGGACCTGGGTCACGTCCGTCTGCACCAGGAGCACACGGACGGTGTTCCCCGGATGATCCCGGTGCAGAGCGCCTATCAGGGTCTTGACCAGGCCTTGATCGCGTTGTCGATCCCCTGCGAGCACGACCTGCACGGTTCCGTCGGTGCTCGTGACGCTGCTGAGCTCGACCGGCGTCCCCGCGATGGCCCGGTTCACCTGTCGGGTCACCGAGGTCTCGAGGATCGAGCGCGTCCCGGCGCGTATCCCCGTGACCGAGAGCGGGACCAAGACCAGGAGCGTGGCGAGCGCGATGAGGACGGCGGCTCGGCGGCGCTCGTGAGAGGGGCGGTGACCGATCGCGGCGCGCCCGTACCCCATGATGGCCAGGAGTCCTCCACCGGCGACCAGGATCGCGAGGAAGTTCGTGACGAACAGCAGCATGGCACCGGCCGCCGCGCCCGGATCGCCGTTCGCGAGCATCACGCCCACGACGCTGAGGGGCGGCACCAGGGAGATCGCGATAGCGACGCCGGGCAGCGCATCGGAGACGTTCTCCCTGCTCAGGGCGAAGCCTCCGGCCGCGCCGCTCGCGAGTGCGATGATCAGATCGGCGGTCCTGGGAGCGATGCGTCCGGACACCTGGCTGTTCGTGGCGACGGTGACGACGGTTCGGGACAGCTCCGCGAAGATCCAGGAGAGTCCGATCGCGACCGCGACACCGGCCAGCACGGTGAGGAATGCCCGGCCGATCCTGGGACCGTCGCCGGTCACCACCGCCAACGCCATCGCCATGATCGGCGTCATCATCGGCGCCACGATCATGGCGCCGATCACCGTGGCGGTGGAATCCGTCACGATGCCCCCCGTGGCGATCGTGACGGACAGGATCATCAGCAAGACGAACCTGACGTAGGGGTCGCGGCCGCCCTCGCGGTCGAAGAAGAGTTTGTCTCGCAGGAGGTCGAGATCCACGAGCTCGACGCGACCGTTGTGCAGCAGGGCGCCGAAGGACGAGACTCGACTCGACTCGGTGGTGGGCGGTCGCTGATCCATCTGCATGCCGCGTCCTCCGGTTCGGCCGACCGTCATCAACATCATCCGCGCCCAGGACCCGCGAACGTTATCACCCACTCGAGGTTCCCGCGGGTCCTCGTCGCGCGGACACCCTGGGGCGCTACGCTTGACCGCGATGGTGCCTCGATCGCCTCGCTCGCTCGGTGCCCGTGGGGGAGGATGGGTCGCGCTCCAGGTCGTGCTGTTCGTCGCGGTCGGGCTGGCGGCCCTCTTCGGCGCCCCCTGGCCGGCGCTCGTTCGTCCGGCGCTGCGGATCCTCGGCGTTCTGCTGTTCGCCTCCGGGATCCTGCTGGCCGCCGCTGGGTCCAGGCACCTGGGGACCGCCCTGACGCCCTACCCACGCCCGCTCGCCCACGCGACGCTCCGCGTCGAGGGTATCTATCGGCTCGTTCGGCACCCGATCTACGGGGGGATCCTGCTCGCCGCATGCGGTGTCTCGGCCTGGTACTCGCCCTGGGCGCTGCTCCCCACGATCCTGCTCGCATCCCTGTTCGACCGGAAGCGCCGCCGGGAGGAGATCTGGCTGGTTGAGGCTTACGAGGGGTACGAGGACTATCGCCACCGCGTACAGCACGTCTTCTGGCCCGGCGTCTGGTGACCGCCATGCGGCCATGAACCCAGATCCTCTCTGGCTGGTGCTGGCTGGGATCGCGATCGGAACGCTCACCGGGTTGTTCGGGGTCGGCGGATCCTCGATCGCGACGCCGCTGCTATCCGTGATCGGCGTGGCTCCCATCGTCGCCGTGGCCTCCCCACTTCCCGCGACGGTCCCGTCGGCCCTGGCGGCGCTGGCACCCTACGTGCGCCGGGGCGAGGCGCGGTGGCGGGCCGCCGGGTGGTCGCTCCTGGGCGGCGTTCCGGCGGCGATCCTGGGCGCGCTCGCGTCGCACGTCGTGGGCGGACCTGCGCTGCTGCTGGCCTCAGGCCTCGTGCTGGTGGTGATCGGGTGGAGGGTGCTCCGGCCGATCACGGAGGCATCGAGGCGAGCCGGCGGTGTACGCCGCATGAACCGGCCGCTCCTGGTGGCCTCGGCCGCGTTCGTGGGTTTGCTGACCGGGCTGTTGGCGAACGGAGGCGGGTTCCTACTGGTACCGATGTACCTCCTGCTGTTCGGGCTCGACATCCGGGAGGCCGCCGGCACGAGCCTGCTGGTCGTCGCGGCGCTGTCGGTGCCGACGCTGGCCACGCACTGGGCCCTGGGGCACGTGTCCTGGAGCGTGGCCCTGCCGTTCGCCGCCGGGGCCGTTCCCGCGAGCTTCGTGTCCAGTCGCCTCGCGCCCAGGGTCGAAGCCGTGCGCCTACGCGGGGCGTTCGGCTGGTTCCTGATCGCCTCCGGCCTCGCCTTCTTCGTGTACCGCCTCGTGGCGGCGCGTTGAGACCTGGCCCGGCCGGGAATGTCCCGGCTCTGCGCGTGGTTACAAGGCGGTGTACGATACCCCCCTGGGTATAAGGGATGGCCAGAGAGCGCGAGGATGGCATGGACGAGCTACGGGTGATGCACGAGGAAGGCGATAGGTTCCGCATCTTGCTAGGCGACCATGAGGTCGTCGTGGATCAGCCGGTCTCGGCGGGCGGAACGGACGAGGGACCCACGCCGACGGATCTGTTCGTTGCGAGCATCGCGTCGTGTTCCGCCTTCTACGCGGGCCGGTTCCTCCGGCGCCACGGCGTGGACCCTGCGGGGTTGGAGGTCGTGTATCGCTTCTCGATGGGTCAACGCCCCTCCCGCGTCGCCGCCATCGATCTCGAGGTCCGCACGCCGCCTCTGTCCGATGGACTCGACGAACGGCTCAGGGCGGTCGTCGAACACTGCACCGTGACGAACTCGTTGGCAGAAGCGCCCGACATCCGCCTCGCGCTCGGGTCCATCGCCCGGGCGCGCTAACCACGAACGACGGAAGGGAAACCGAATCATGGCAACCACCACACTGACCGCCTCCACCTTCGAGGAGACGATCCTCGGCGACGGCATCGTGCTCGTCGACTTCTGGGCCGATTGGTGCGGCCCGTGCAAGATGTTCGCGCCCGTGTTCGAAGGTGTGTCGAACACGCATCCGGACATCGTGTTCGGCAAGGTCGACACGGAGGCCGAACAGACCCTGGCGGCGTCGATGGGCATCCGGTCGATCCCGACGCTGATGGCCTTCCGCGAGGGCGTCCTGGTCTTCGCGCAGCCGGGCGCCCTCCCCGAGCCCGCGCTGGAGCAGGTGATCGCGGCCGTGAGAGCCCTGGACATGGACGACGTCCACAGGCAGGTAGCCGAGCAAGCGCGCGCGGAAGAGGCTCGAGCGTGAACGCCGCCGCGCAGCCGGCGGTGCCCCTCGCACCCGAGGAGCGATCCGATGTCATCCGTCGGCTCCGCCGAGCGGAGGGACAGGTCGCGGGCGTGATCCGGATGCTCGAGGAAGGGCGGGACTGCCGGGACGTCGTGACGCAGCTGGCGGCGGTGTCCCGGGCGCTCGACAAGGCTGGCTTCGCCGTCATCGCGGCCGGGATGCGTCACTGCTTGTCCGACGAAGACGCCCCCGACGTCGCCGAGTTCGAACGCCTCCTGCTGTCGCTCGCCTAGTGGCGTCGCAGGGTCACGGCCGCCCGTACAGGGCGCTCTTCGGATCGAAGAACTCGCCCGCCGGGCGAGCGTGAGCGTGCCAGTGGTCCGGTATCCGGCGCCGCTCGGGGTCGATCCAGTAACCCTCCTCGCCGTAGCGTGCGGCGGCGACGCGTTCCAGGTGCGCGAGCAGCACCGCCTCATCTGCCGGGTCGGGGAGCCCGTGGGTCCGCCAGACCACCATGGGCGTGCGGCAGACCATGCACTCGGCCACCCAGCAGTCCTCGTCCTCGTGGTACCAGTCCGTCACGCGCTCGGCCGAGCACAGCAGGCATGACGGCGCCTCAGGAGCATCTCGGCTGTCTGAACTCGTCGACACGATCCCCAACCTCGATCCCATGATCGCGGTACCACCCCGCGTTCGCTTCCACGGCCAGGGTATAGGGCGCGCCGGCCGAGTACGACCTGCACGGATCCGCACGGCAGGGCGTCATCTCCCGGATCGCCACGACGGTGTCGCCGTCGACGAAGGCCACCGCGAGAGGGATCAACGTGTCCTTCATCCAGAACGTCGCCTCCGTGGAGCCGCCGAACTCGAACGCCATGCCCTCATCGGACGGGAGCGACGACACCCCCATCAGACCTTCTGCCCTGGCGGCATCGTCCGAGGCGATCGCCACCGTCAGGGCCGCCCCGCTCTGGAACGAGATCCTGCCGCGGGCGGACCCGCCAGGGCAATCCGGGGTTGAGGTGCAGGCAGACAGCGTGGCCACGACGACGATGAAGACGACGAGCGGGCGGCGCATCCCCTTATGGTGCCAGGCTCCCCCGGGAAGCCGTGGCGTCGGAGCCCGTGCTAGTTCCGGGTCGCCTTCCAGGTCCCTCCCGCGGGGCCGAGCGAGTAGGTGCCGGACATCTGATCGCCGGTGACCGTGCCCTTGTAGGTGACCTGGCACTGTCCCTGCACGGCTCCGAAGTCGATCGCGCCACCGCTGAAGCTGCCGGTGACCTTCGCACCGTCGAGGCAGGGCTCGGAGATCTTCAACGTGCCGGTCACCGCCGATCCGGCACCCGCCAGGACCACGGTGAAGGTACCGGATGAGCCGTCACCGGCGGTGCTGGTCCACGTCCCGCTCCAGGAGCCGTCGACCGCTGAGGCGCCGGAGCCCCCGCCGGTGCCGGCGGGCGACGTCGGCGCCGCCGTGCTCGAGCCACCACCGACCTGAACCGTCGCGACGCCCGTACTGCTGGTGCTGCTCGTCGCCGCCGCCGCTGCTGCTGCACGACACGGCCGCCAGGCAACAGCTCGCGAGGATCATGCCCAACACCGAAACCGACCTGCCGGCCATCCGTGCTCCCTTCCACCGCTCCTTCGACCACGTTCCTTGCATCGTTCGGCCGGTTCGCCCGCGGGAGCTGAACACGGTCGTGCGGCGGAGCCCGTGAAAGTGTCGCACCCTCTCCACGGTTTGGGAATGCCCGACACCGGTCGTGTCCGGCGTGCGGACCTGTGGGGCGAGCGCGTTGCTATCATCCATCCGCCGCTGGAGTAGCTCAGTCGGCAGAGCGCCTCCATGGTAAGGAGGAGGTCCGGGGTTCGATTCCCCGCTCCAGCTCCACGAAGGAAGAGCTTGATCCGCTGTGCTGCGTCGACCCGGTGTGCACCCGCTCCTAGCGGATCGCACCGAAGTAGAGCATCGCCGCCGTCCCGGCGCACACGCAGTAGATCGCGAACGGCTTCAGGGTCTTCGTCTCGAACCACCGCATCAGGAATCTGACGGACAGGTAGGCCGTCACCCCCGCCGCGAGGCTCCCAGCCAGCACCTGCCCTCGGATCCCGTTGCCCAATGGGCCGATGAGGTCCGGGAGCTTGTAGACCCCGGCAGCGAGGATCACGGGGGTCGCGAGCAGGAACGAGAACCGGGCCGCGTCCTCGTGATCGAGACCCCTGAGCAGGCCACCGACCATCGTGATGCCCGAGCGGCTGATCCCCGCGAGGAGGGCGAAGGCCTGGAAGACACCGACGTAGCCGGCTTCCCGGTACTCGAGCGTCTCGAGCCTGCGGGCCGGCTCGACCCCCTCGCCCCCATGTGCCGTCGCGAGCGCGCGGACCTCCGAGCGCCGCCGCAGTCGTTCACCCGCGAAGAGGATCAGTCCGTTCAGCGTCAGGAAGAACGACGCCGCGAGCGGCTTGGCGAACAGCACGCGGAGCACGTGTTCCAGCAACAGCCCGGTGATGCCGACCGGGATCGTCCCGACGATCAGGAGCCACGCCAGGCGTTCGTCGGGCGTGGTCGCCTCGCGTGTCGACAGGGTGTGGAAGAAGGCCTTGACGATCCGCGCCCAGTCCTCGCGGAAGTAGACGATCAGGGCGATCGCGGTCGCGACGTGAAGTCCCACGAGGAACGCCAGGAACGAGGACTCGCTCGCCGACTGTTGCGTCACGACCTGATCCCAGCCGAACAGCGCGGGAAGGATCACGCTGTGCCCGAGGCTCGACACCGGGAACAGCTCGGTGATCCCCTGCAGGATGCCGATGAAGATCGCTTGGAAGTAGGAGATGTCGCCTCCTTCAGGCGCGGCGCGTCGTAGCCACGATATGGGTCTGCGATCTCCTGGACCACGCCAGTGCGTGTTGAGTTCTTGTCGTGGTGCGGGCCTCGACGTGGACACCGGATGTGACCCTCGTCACAGCTAGGGGTCCGGCCCTTGGCTAGGGTCGAACACATGTTCGGGTCGTTCGCGAGCGCAGATCTCGACGATGACGGTCTCGTCGAGGTGGCCGATGCGCTGAACCGTCACGTCGCGGCGGCGCAGAGCGCGCTGCTCGGGGTCATCGCCGAGATCGACCGTCGCGGGGTGTGGCGCGACTCGGGCGCTCGGGACCTCGCGCACTGGCTCTCGATCCGATACGGCGTGTCGTGGTGGAAGGCCGATCGCTGGATCAAGGCGGCCGGCTCCCTGCATGATCTCCCCGCTATCGCCGACGCGCTCGCGAACGGCGTGCTCGGCATCGACAAGGCGGTGGAGCTGTCCCGGTTCGCCACGCCCGAGAGCGAGGGCGAGCTCATCGGATGGGCGGGCGACGTCACCTGCGCGACGATCCGCCGCCGCGCCGACCTCGAGGTCAGGGCTGCCCAGGACGAAACCGCCGAGTTCGAGCGAGACCGCTCCCTCCGCTATTGGTACGAAGACGGCGGACGCCGTTTCGGTCTCGAGGCTCGCATGCCGTCAGCGCAAGGAGCCGTGGTCGCGAAGGCGCTGGCGCGGGTCGTCGACCAGATCCCCGTCATGCCGGCCGAGCACGACGGGGCCCGCATCGAGGCTCGCCGTGCCGACGCCCTCCTGGCGTTGTGCTCGCAGCGCATCGCGTCCGATGCGGACGCCGATCGCGCCACCGTGGTCGTCCATGCCTCGCTCGAGGCCCTCGCCGGGCGGCGGAACGTCGAGACCGAGCACGGCGCCGTGATGCCGCCCGAGGCACTGCAGCGCCTCGCTTGCGACGCGCGCGTTCAGGTCGTTGCCGAGGGCGATGGGGGTGATGCGGTTGCCTTCGGGCGGACGCGGCGGGAGCCCTCGGCGTCGATGCTGCGGCAGCTCCGTCATCGCGACCGCGGGTGTCGGTTCCCAGGGTGCGGGTCCACGGCGTTCGCGAACGCGCACCACATCGTGTGGTGGTCTCGTGGAGGCACGACCGATCTCGCCAACCTCTTGTTGATCTGCGGGTTCCACCACCGGCTCGTCCATGAGCACGGGTGGACGATCCTGCGCGCTCCTGACGGGCGCGTTCGGTGGTTCCGCCCGGACGGCTCACGCTATGACGGCCGACCGAGCTCCGGGGCGGCCGTCGGCGGCGACGCGTTCACCGACACCGGCTGAGGCGAACCGGCAACTCGCGCCGGACGCTCGTTCGGTGCCCCGGGCGCAGTCCCGGGCGTGAGGCTCTCGCCGGCTGGGCCGGCCGAGGGGACGCTCACGGAAGTTCGAGACTCGGCCGAAGCTTTGAAGTCTCGTGAGCGGGGAGGATCCACCGCGATCCGCGATCCGCGTGCCGCGTCCATGTTCCCGCCGCTAGACTCGGTGCCGCGCGGCGGCGTAGCTCAGGGGCAGAGCAAGCGGCTCATAATCGCTGTGTCGGTGGTTCGAGTCCACCCGCCGCTACCATCAACGACCGTCGGACCTGAAGGTGCGAGCGGAAAGGGATCCACGAGATGGCCAAGCAGAAGTTCGAGCGCACGAAGCCCCACGTCAACATCGGCACGATGGGTCACATCGACCACGGCAAGACCACGCTGACCGCGGCCATCACGAAGCGCCAGGCGGAGAAGGGTCTTGCCGACTTCACGCCGTTCGACGAGATCGACAAGGCGCCCGAGGAGCGCGAGCGTGGCATCACGATCGCGATCGCCCACGTCGAGTACCAGACCGAGAACCGCCACTACGCCCACGTGGACATGCCCGGGCACGCCGACTACGTGAAGAACATGATCACCGGTGCGGCCCAGATCGACGGCGCGATCCTGGTGGTATCGGCCGCCGACGGCCCGATGCCCCAGACGCGCGAGCACGTGCTGCTGGCGCGCCAGGTCGGCGTCCCCTACATCATCGTGGCGCTCAACAAGTGCGACATGGTCGATGACCCCGAGCTCCTGGAGCTCGTGGAGCTCGAGGTCCGCGAGCTGCTCAGCTCCTACGAGTTCCCCGGGGACGACACCCCCGTCATCCAGGTCTCCGCGCTCAAGGCGCTCGAGGGCGACGAGGAGTGGAACGCCAAGATCGATGAGCTGATGGAGGCGGCCGACACCTACATCCAGGAGCCGGTGCGCGACACCGAGAAGCCGTTCCTGATGCCGATCGAGGACGTCTTCTCGATCACCGGGCGCGGCACCGTGGTGACCGGGCGCGTGGAGCAGGGCGTGCTCGAAGAAGATGGAGGAGGTCGAGATCGTCGGCATCAAGCCCACGACGAAGACCACCGCCACCGACCTGGAGATGTTCCGCAAGCTGCTGGACGAGGTCCAGGCCGGCGACAACGTGGGCATCTTGCTGCGCGGCATCGACAAGGACGACGTCGAGCGTGGCCAGGTCCTGGCCAAGCCCGGCAGCATCACGCCCCACACGAACTTCAAGGCGCAGGTCTACATCCTCAGCAAGGACGAGGGCGGACGCCACACGCCGTTCTTCAACGGGCTACCGCCCCCAGTTCTACTTCCGCACCACCGACGTCACCGGCACCGCCAACCTGCCCGAGGGCGTCGAGATGGTGATGCCGGGGGACAACGTGGAGATGGTGGTCGAGCTGATCGCCCCCATCGCCATGGAGGACGGCCTGCGCTTCGCGATCCGCGAGGGCGGCCGCACCGTCGGGGCCGGCCGCGTCACCGAGATCATCAAGTGAACCCACCCAACCAGACCAGTTAGGACCCGAAGATGGCCAAGGCCGACAACCGCCCGAAGATCACGCTCGCCTGCACGGAGTGCAAGCGGCGCAACTACAACACGGTCAAGAACAAGGTGAACGACCGGGACCGCATCGAGCTCAAGAAGTACTGCCGCTGGTGCCGGGCCCACACCCTGCACCGTGAGACGCGCTAGACCTCTGTCGTGATGGCGTCGTCATCGAGGTCATCCTCCAGGTCTTCGCCCGGACCCACCTCGGTGGTGTGCACCTTCCCGTAGCGGATGGCGGCCACGATGGCGTCGAGCTTGGAGTGGACCCCGAGCTTCGTGAGGACGTTCTGGGTGTGGGTGCGGAGCGTGTGGCGGCTCATCCCCAATTCTTCCGCGATGGTTTCCGGCGGCACGCCGTCGGCCATCCGCTGCAGGATCTGTAGCTCGCGCGGAGTCAGGCGGTCGATCCGTTGCGCGAGGTCTCCGTCGGCGGCCCGTCGCTTGCGGAGCCGACGGAGCGACGCCTCGACCTCAGCGCTGGTGTGGAGCGGCTCGCCCCGATAGGCACGGCGGATAGCCTCCGCCAGCCCGACGATCGCTTCGGTCTTCGGAAGGAAGCCGCGGGCCCCCGCCTGGATCGCCCGAGCGAGCGCGACCTCGTCGTCGCCCTGGCCGGTGATGATGATGACCGCGGTGCCGCTGTTGTCCTCGTGGATCTTCCGTGCGGCCTCGATGCCGTCGACCCCAGGCATCTGCAGGTCCAGCAGGACGACGTCCGGGTGACGCGACGAGGTCGTTTCCACGGCCGCCGTCCCATCGGTAACCACCTCGATGACCCGGAGATCCTGCTCTTGATCCAGGGCAACTTCGAGCGCCTCGCCGAACGACCTATGGTCGTCGGCGATCACCACCGTGATGGGTTCGCGGGTCACCTGCTCGGACATGCAGGCGCATCGTAGGTCCTGGGCCCGCAGGATTCACGCATCCTGGGCCAACTTGTCGGAGAGGTTGGGCACCGGTAGCGTGCGCCGCGTGAACACCGAGATCGAGGGCAAGGTGTATCCGTCGGTCTCCTTCGAGGTGACGGCGGCCCGTGTGGCCGCCTTCCACGGCGTCGTGGGGGGTCCCGACGGCGTGCCACCGACGTTCGCGGCCGCGGCCGAATTCGCCGCGATCCCTCAGGTCATCGACGACCCCGAGCTGGCCCTCGACTTCTCCCGCGTGGTCCACGGCTCCCAGGCGTACGACCATCGCCGTCCGATGCGGATCGGCGACCGTCTCACCGTGACGCCCCGGATCGCATCGATCAAGACGAAGGGACCCAACGGGTTCCTCACGATCGAGATGGAGTTGGTTGACGAGGACGGAGACGTCGTGTGCGTCTCGACCTCGACGATGATCGAGCGGACGCCGGCATGACCCGGGCCTTCGAGTCGGTCTCGGCTGGTGATGTCCTACCCGAGGTACGTCGCGTCGTGACCCGCGAGGCCGTGAAGGCCTACGCGGACGTCTCGGGGGACCAGAACCCGCTCCACCAGGACGATGCCTTCGCTCGCTCGGTGGGCTTCGACGGGATCATCGCCCACGGCATGTTCACGATGGGGCACATGGCCGCGTGCGCCGGGCTCTGGGCGGGTGACCCCGCGGCCGTGACGGCGATCTCCGCACTGTTCCGAGCCCCCGTGTTCATGGGGGAGGAGCTGGTGGCGGGCGGCAGCGTCCGCGCGATCGACGGGTCGATGCGAACGGCCACCTTGGACCTCTGGGTGCGCGTCGACCGAGACGGCGCGGAGGTCTGGCCCATCAAGCGTGGCGGGGCCACCGTCCGGCTGGACTGATCCCTACCCGACGTCGTAGCGACGCGAGCTGCCCGTCATGGACATCGCGCGGATCGCCTCGCCCATCCGGTCGATGACGACCTGGAGGTCGTTGCCGTAGCCCTCGTCCATGCGGACCGAAAGCCGGTCGATCTTCTCGCCCAGCACCTCTGCCACTTTGACCAGGGCCTCGGCGGTGGACTGGGACTCGACATGCAATTGGTCGGAGACAGCTCTGAAGCGGGCGTCCACCGACCCGACCATCTCGCTCGCGAGCCCTGCCTGCAGCTCCTTCATCGTGCGCAGGGTCTCGCGGAGCAGCTCGGGGTCCAGCGGCGGGGCGGCCGGGGCTGCGTCCCCCAGGCGAGAGGCGAGGGCCTGGTTGTCGGAGCGGATCAGCCGTGCGATCGCGGTCATGCGGTCGTCGATGTGACCCATCAGGCGGTCCTCCGCTGCCGCCTGACCCTCGGCGATCATCGCGTCGATCCCCTCGATGGCGTCGGTGTTCACGTTCATCCGCTCCAGGCTCGACCCGAACGACGACGCGATCGCCATGTCCGCGGACTCGGCCGCGCGTTGCGCGACGACCTCTGCCAGGGCGCCGAAGCGTGACTCCAACGTCTCCTGGAGTCTGGCCTCGAGCTGTTCGCCGATGCGCAGCACCTGACGATCCATCATCTTCTCGAGCTTGTCTTCCAGCCGGAGCTCGGCCGAAGTGAGGCGGATCGCCACCTGCTGGCCGGCCGCCTCCGCGATGGCCTCCGTGTCCACGGGGTCCGACTGGACGATCGTGCCTCCGCCCAGAGCCGCCCGATCCTCGATCAGCCGGCGGATCGCCATGGAGTCCGAGCGGATCAACTCGGCGATGCCCCTCATCCGAGCCTCTATCAGGTGCTCGAGGGCCAGACGGACCTCATCCTGGTGGCGTCCGTGGAGACCCACCCGCTCGTTGATGAGGTCCAGCTGTTGCTGGATGGGCTCGGTCTCGGCAGCGACCGAGGCGCGAACGTCCTCCGCGATCTGTATGTCCTGGGTCGCGAATGCCTCGGCATGTTGCTCCACACGCTGCGCGAGGTGGCCCATGGCCTCCGTCCCGCCCTGCACGTAGCCCTGCATGGATTCGACGATCCGGGCGGTCTCCCGGCTGATCAGGTCCCCGTGCTCGCGGACCTGGCCGATGATGGTCTCGGTGAGGTATCGGTCACGCTCGTCGAGATGATGGAAGGTCTCGGCGATGTGCTGTTCGACTTGTTCCAGCTGCGTCCGAACCGTCTCCACCCCGTGCAGGCTCGGGGAGTCCGCGATCTCGCGGATGGCGGCCGCGGATGCCTCCATCGCCTCGCGGGTGGCCCTGCCGCTCTCGGCGATCTCGCCGATGTGGTCCTCCAGTCGCGCGGACTTCACTGCCAGGGACTGGAACCGCTCGTCGCTGGACGCGATCAGGCTACGGATGGCCTGGTCGCGGGAGAGAAGCGTCACGATACGTTCCTGCTCGGGACGCGCGTCGGCCGCCGACGCCCGCCAGAGCTCCGTCGCGATCTCACGCATCAGGGCGGTGGCATGCTCGTCCAGCGCGGCGAGGCCCCGCTCCAGGCGAGCGTCGACCGTGCGCTGTAGCTCTCCGGCCAACCGCTCCTCGTCGGGGGTCATCGCGGTCGGTATCGGAGCTTCGTTACGGCGGAACATCCCACGCCGGGGGCCGCCGGCGTGTTCCGGCTGATAGGTGGTCTCATCCATGACGTCACTCGCGATCCGGGGCCGCCGCGGACACGTCTCGCGGAGCATAGGTCACGACCTGCGCCGATACACGCAAGCACGCATGGAAACCTCGTGGCGGCGATCTGCTTGCACATCGGCACCCGGGGCACGTCTTTGCCGTGGCCTGGGGGGGACCCTATACTGAGTCTTCCTCACCCCCCCGAAGACCGGGGAGCGAAGGATCGGCGGAGGCGCGTAGCTCAATTTGGTAGAGCACCGGTCTCCAAAACCGGCGGTTGGGGGTTCAAGTCCCTCCGCGCCTGCAAGGGAGCACCATGAACAGGCAGATGAAGCGGATGCAGGAGAAGGCCGAGCGCCAGAAGAAGGGCGCTGGGGTCGATCGCCAGGCGGCACCGGCCGCCACCGCACGCCGTGCTCAGCAGCAGGAGAAGCGTAAGCGCACCGGTGTCCGGCAGTTCCTGCGCGAGGTTCGTCTCGAGCTGAAGAAGGTTGACTGGCCGAACCGCCGAGAGCTGGTCTCCTACACCACCGTGGTGCTGGTGACCCTCGTGGTCCTCACGAGCTACGTCTTCGGCTTGGACTATGCGTTCACGAAGACCATCGTGAAGCTACTCGGCAGCTAGACCAGAGGGAACCCTGTGACCGAAGACCTGAACCCGACGAACGACGACGCCACCCCGCTGGCCGACGCCCTGGAGGCGTCCGCCGACGTGCACGAGATCGCAGACGAGGCCGCCGCTGAGACGCTGGTGGAGGCGGTCGAGGAAGCCGCGGCCGTCGAGGAGGCCGCCGACGAGATCGCGGAGGAGATCCTCGATGAGGCCGCCGTCGAGGCGGACGTGCTCGATGCCATGGGTGATCACGCCGCCGCCGAGGCCGTGTTCGAAGAGGGGCTCGAGGAGGCGATCGCCGTCGAAGAGGCCGGCGAGTCAACCGCGGACGCGCTCGTTGCCGAGGCCGCGATCGAGGCCGTGGTGATCGAGGAGGCCGCCGACGAGGTCGGCGAGGAACTCGTCGCCGAGGCCGCGGTCGAGGAGGAGGCGATCGTCGAGGAGGCCTACCTCGAGATGGAGGCCGCGCAGGGCGACGGCGAACTGCCCATCGACGTCGAGGCTGCCCCTTCGGGCGGCGGCTCGGACGCCCCCACCCCCACGATCGAGGACATCGACGGGACCGACGCGGCGGGATCCGCCGAGTCCGGATCGGCGAGCGAGGAGGCTGCGGCACCGGCATCCGACGACCCGTTCCGTGGCCCAGGCGATTGGTACGTGGTCCACACGTATGCGGGCTACGAGAACAAGGTCAAGACCAACCTCGAATCGCGTATCCACACGATGCAGATGGAGGGGAAGATCTTCCGTGTGCACATCCCCATGGAAGACGTCATGGAGATCAAGGGCGGCAAGAAGCAGGTCGTCCAGAAGAAGGTGTTCCCGGGCTATCTGCTCGTGAAGATGCTCTACGACAACGACTCCTGGTACGTCGTGCGCAACACGCCCGGCGTCACCGGATTCGTCAGCGCCGGAACGGGATCCAAGCCAACGCCCCTGTCCAAGCGTGAGGTGGAGAAGATCCTCGTGGTGAAGAAGGAGGAGGTGAAGCCCGCGTTCCGCCTCGGGTTCGAGGAGGGTGACGTGGTGCGGATCATCTCCGGTCCCTTCGCGGACTTCAACGGCACCATCAGCGAGATCAACGTGGACCAGAGCAAGCTGAAGGTGCTGGTCAACATCTTCGACCGGGAGACCCCGGTCGAGCTGGGCTTCGACCAGGTGTCCAAGGTCTGAGTCCGCGACGCCGCCCGTCCGGGCGAGCGTCCCGAGCAGGACGCGGGAGGCCGTGAGGCCGTTCGTACCGCAGGAGGTATGGCAGATGGCTCCGAAGAAGAAAGTCATGGCCCTGGTCAAGTTGCAGATCAAGGCCGGCGCCGCGAACCCCGCCCCGCCCGTCGGCACAGCGCTGGGTCAGCACGGCGTCAACATCATGGACTTCTGCAAGCAGTACAACGAGGCGACGCAGCAGTACGCGGGCCAGGTGATCCCGGTCGAGCTCACGATCTACGAGGACCGCTCGTTCACGTTCATCACCAAGCAGCCCCCGGCCGCCGAGCTGATCAAGCAGGCCGCCGGCATCGAGAAGGGCTCGGACATCCCGAACCGCGACAAGGTCGGGACGCTGTCCCAGGCACAGCTCCGCACGATCGCCGAGCGCAAGATGGCGGATCTGAACGCGAACGACGTCGACATGGCGATGCGGATCATCGCCGGGACGGCGCGCAGCATGGGCGTGGAGGTGGACGCATGAGGGCGGCCGGTGGCAAGCGATATCGAGCCGCGCTGCGGCTCTTCGACCCCGAGAAGCAATACCAGCCCGCTGAAGCCATGAACATCATCAAGGAGCTCCCGGACGCGAAGTTCGACGAGACGGTCGAGGTGGCGTTCCGCCTCGGTCTCGACACCCGTAAGGCCGACCAGGCCCTTCGCGGAACCGTCAGCCTGCCCCACGGCACGGGCAAGTCGGTCCGCGTCGGCGTGTTCGCCACGGGAGAGAAGGCGCGGGAGGCGCAGGAGGCCGGCGCCGACGTCGTAGGCGGCGAGGAACTCGTCGAAGAGGTCATGAAGGGCACGATCGACTTCGAGGCCACGGTGGCCACGCCCGACATGATGGCGTCGGTCGGCAAGGCCGGCCGCGTCCTCGGGCCGCGCGGCCTTATGCCCAACCCCAAGACTGGCACGGTCACGAACGACATCGCGAAGGCGGTCAGCGACATCAAGGGCGGCAAGGTCGAGTACCGCGCCGACAAGACCGGCAACATCCACATGATCATCGGCAAGAAGTCGTTCGAGGAGCGAGCACTCCTGGAGAACTACCTGGCCGTCGTGGACGAGGTCATGCGTGCGAGGCCGGCGAGTGCGAAGGGGCGGTATATCCACAACCTGGCGGTCTCGACCACGATGGGGCCGAGCGTGAAGATCGACGCTGCCCACGCGAAGGACACCGAGGGCGCGAACGCGTAGGGCCCGCGTAGACTCCGCCCCGTGGCGATCCGGGGCACGCGGTGGAACGATCCGGACCGGCTGCCTCTCTACGTCGTGGCCGTCGCCGTGCTCTTCGGCGTCATCGTCCTTTGGCCCGAGCACCGAGATGTCTGGTACCTGAACGACGCGTCGGTGCACCAGTCGATGGTGCGGTGGGCGGCGGACCGGATCCGTGCAGGCCACCTGCCCTTCGACGGCTGGTACCCGTATCTCTCGCTCGGGGCGAGCCGCTTCCACCACTATCAGTCGCTTCCGCACATCACGACGGCGTTGATCTCGCTCGTCGCGGGAGACTTGACGTTCCGGTGGTCGCTCTACCTGCTCCTCGCGTCCTGGCCGATCGCCGTCTACGCCGGCGGGAGGCTGTTGGGCCTCGGCCGGTGGCCGGCCGCCGCGGCGGCGCTGGTGTGCCCGCTGCTGTCCAGCGCTCCCGGCCTCGGGTACGAATGGGGGAGCTACGTGTGGCGGGGATCAGGGACCTGGGCGCAGCTGTGGGGGATGTGGGCCCTCCCCTTCGCGTGGGGCCTCTGTTGGCAGGCGATCGCGAAAGGGCGACGTCTCTGGCTCGCCGCCCTGGTGCTCGGGGTCACCATCTGTCTGCACCTGCTGACCGGCTACCTCGCGCTCGTCTCACTCGCGGTCTTCGTGCTCGCGGCGCCGCGTGAGATCTGGCGGCGGCTGCTCCGAGGGGCCGCCATCGCCGCCGGCGCCCTCTTAGCCGCCGCCTGGATGCTGGTGCCCCTCGTGCACGACGCGGGGTGGACCGTGAACGACGAGTTCAGCCGCGGCACCTTCTACTACGACTCCTTCGGGGCGAAACGGGTCCTGCGCTGGTTGGTGACGGGCGGCCTGTTCGACGCGCGGCGCCTGCCGGTCCTGACGCTGATCCTGGCCGTGGGCGTCGTGATCGCTCTGATCCAGGCGCGGAAGCTCGAGCCACCCCGCGTGCTGCTCGGCCTGGGTTCCGTCTCGCTCCTCCTCTTCTTCGGTCGCCCGACGCTGGGGCCGGCGTTGGACGTGCTACCGGGTGGCGCCGACCTCTTCTACCGGCGGTTCATCAGCGGGGTGCACCTGGCCGGGATCTACCTGATCGGCCTCGGCATGGTCTACCTGGCGCACCGGGGCATGGGGCTCGTGAGGCGCTGGAGCTACTCACCCGCGCCCGCGATCGCCGTGGGGGTCGCACTCGTTGCGATCCTGGTGTTCCCCGGAGCGTGGGAACGCATCGGCTATGAGGGTCGGGGTGGCGCCTGGATCGTGCAGCAGGCGCGGGACCAGGCGATCGACGGGGTGGGTTTCGCGGCTCTCGTGCAGCGTGCGCAGAGCCTGGGACCGGGGCGCGTCTTCGCCGGCCTGCGGGGTCCCGCCGTCGCTCCTTATCGGATCGGCCAGGTGCCCGCATTCGCCGCCCTGCTCAACCTCCAGGTCGATGCCGTCGGGTTCACCCGACCCACCTGGTCCCTGGCCTCGCCCTCGGAATATCGGTATCAGCCGGGCAGTGAGGCCGATCGCGAGCTGTTCGGTGTCCGCTACGTGATCGCGCCGGCGGGCCAGTCCGTCGTCGGCGGAGAACGGGTCGCCCGGTCGGGCCGTCACGTGCTGTGGATGTTCCCCGACACCTCCTACTTCGACGTGGTGAACACGATCGCACCGATCGAGGCAGATCGTGCGAACCTCGGTGCTCAGATGTCCTCCTACCTGACATCCGGGCTGTACCCGAGGCGCTACGTGCCGACCCTGGCGTTCGGTGGACGGGCCGCCGCCTCCCCCGCCCTCGGACCGAACGAGCTCGCCCCTCCGCCGGGGAAGGTGATGGATGCCTCGGCCGAGCCCGCCGACGGCGTCTTCGAAGCCAGCGTGCGGATGGATCGGCCCGGTGTCGTTCTCGTCAAGGCCTCATACGACCCGCGTTTCGTTGCCACGGTGGACGGAGCCCAGGTACCCACCCAGATGCTCGCGCCCGCGCTCGTGGGTTTCCCGGTCCCGGCTGGGGAGCACCGGGTCCGTCTCGTCTACCACCCGTACCCGGGATACATCTGGCTGTTCGTCGTGGGGTTCGCGCGCGATCCTCGGTCTGTGGTTCGCTGGAACGCCGAGGGCTCGTTCCACGTCGAGGATCGAGGAACCTACCGACGTAGCCGGTAGGTGAGATGGCCCATAGAGCCGACCTCGGAATCTTGGCGGAGGTGCTTTGTCCGTCGCCGAGCTGTGTCGATACTCCGCTGCGACGCGCTCGGGCGGTCTCGAGCCGGCGGATTCAGATGCCGTCGAAGGGAGCTGCACGGTGCACAGGAAGTCCCGGCAGGAGTACACCGCTCGCGGTCTTCGCCGTTCGTGGCGCTCGATCTTGGGTGCGACGATGGCTTCCGCGTCGGCGCTCGGCAGCAGCGCGAGGCGAGCCACGAGCAACAACAAGATCAAGGGGTGCGTCAACAAGAAGACGCGCGCGGTGAGGATCATCACGACCAGCAAGAACTGCAAGAAGACCGAGCTGACCGTCGTATGGAACAAGAAGGGGTCGAAGGGCAGCCCCTGGGACGAGCCGGTGCTTGACGGGCGCGACCGGCGTCGACCGGCGGCCGACAGGGGCCACCGGACCTGCGGGCGGACTCACCGGCGCGGCCGGCCCGACCGGTGCCACGGGCGCGAAGGGTGCCACGGGCGCGACCGGCGCGAAAGGCGTGACCGGTGCGAACGGTGCGAACGGTTGAACGGCTCCAACGGGACGAACGGGACGAACGGCTTCAACGGTCTCGACGGCGCCACGGGCGCCGCAGGTGCTACGGGAGCGGTCGGGCCGACCGGCCCAGCGGACCGACCGGCGTGGCCGGCGCCACAGGGAGTCTGGACTCGCCGGCGCCGACCGGCTCTGCCGGCGGAACGGGGTCCGTGGGCGCCACGGGTGCGGTTGGTCCCACGGGTGCGGTCGGTCCGCACGGGTGCGGTCTGGTCCCACAGGCTCCATGGGTGCCACCGGTAACCAGGTCCGCTCGGTAACCAGGGTCCCGTGGGCAACCAGGGTCCTGTCGGGCCCACAGGCCCCGGCGGGGGACGGCGAACGTCACCATAGTGTCGAATGCCTCGGCCGGGTCCTCGACGAGCAAGTCGATCACGGCGACCTGTACGGGCGGCAGGAAGTTCGTCGGTGGTGGCGGCTCATCGTCGGGAGACACCGCGAAGCAGGTGGGTCTAACGGCGAGCTATCCATCGTCGACCACCGTGTGGACGGCCACGGGCGTCGAGTTCGACAACGACAACTCGAATTGGACGATCACCGCGTACGCGCTCTGCGCGCTGTGATCGCGGTCCCGGCCAGCGGAATGAGGAGGCGGTCCCAGCAGGGGCCGCCTCCTCCGTTCCGGTTGTCGTCCGCGTCGACCGCGCGCGGGTAGCATCGCCCCGATGCGAGCGACCCTATCGCGCGATGGCGCTCGGCCCTCGCCGGCGTGCTCTCGTGACCCTCGGTGCCTGCAGCAAGTGCCGTCGATCCCGACCAAGCCCTCGCAGAGGGGTCTGGCCCAGCAGCAGGCGGGGAACCTCGAGGCTGCGGCAGAGCAGTACCAGCTGGTGCTGGATGCTCGACCCGACGACAAGTACGCGAACTACAACCTCGGCGTGCATCGAGCAGAGCAGCGGTCCGGTGCTCGCCGAGGGCTACTACCGGACGCGCTCGACGCCGATCCGACGTTCGTGCCGGCGCTCTTCAACCTCGCGATCCTTCGGACCACAGGCCGGGGCGACCCAGGAGGCGATCGATCTCTATCACAGGGTCATCGCGGCCGAGTCCGACTACGCCGCAGCTTATCTCAACGTTGGGCTCCTCCTACAGCGATGCCGGCAAGACCGAGTAGGCGCGACGAGTACATCAACGAAGCCCTGGCGACTCGATCCCACGCTCGCGAGCCGCCTCTCCACGACGCCCGTCGCCGCCGAGCGTCACGCACCGCCAGCGATCGCCGGAGGCCCATCCTCGCCGAGCTCCACACCGTGAGTTTGTCGCCTCGCCTGACCCTGCTCCGTATCCTTCTCGAGCCGCAGACAGCAGGGGCACGTCCGCATAATCCCGTTCGCGGGTACCTGCCGAGGCTGAGCAACGAAGACGCTTCGCGCTCCGCGGCGCGTCTCCGCTGTCTGCGGGGACGCGTTCATTCATGTCAGGAGGCGCGATGCCCAAGCCGGAGAAGGTCGAGCGGGTCGCTGAGCTGAAGGCGCGGATCGAAGGATCCGCCGCCCTGCTGCTCACCGAGTACCGCGGCCTCACGGTGTCCGAGATCACCGAGCTCCGCAGGTCCCTCGCCGAGGGCGGCGCGAGCTTCGCCGTGGTCAAGAACACCTTGATGCGCCGGGCCGCCGCCGACGCCGGGATCGCGGAGCTGGAGGCCATGCTGATCGGCCCCTCCGCGATCACGTTCGTCGACGGCGACCCGGTGGCGGCGGCGAAGTCCGTCGTCAAGGCACAGAAGCTCTACCCCGCCCTGGTGCTCAAGGGCGGGTACATGGACGGTCACGTGCTCTCGGCCGACGAGGCGAAGTCCCTCGCCGATCTCGAGTCGCGCGAGGTCATGCTCAGCAAGATCGCCGGCCTGCTCAAGGCCGACATGTCCAAGGCGGCGGCGCTGTTCGTGGGCGCGCAGTCCAAGTTCCTCTCGCTGCTGGAGGCCTTCAAGGCCAAGATTCCCCGAGGAGGGATCGGCTGAGGCTCCCGAGTCAGAGGCCCTGGCGGCGGAGGAACCCGACGAGGCATCGGTTGCGCCCGCTGAGGCTCCGTCGGCGCCAGAGCCGGCGGCCCGGAGGGTGATGCCGGCGAGGTGGAGACAGCCGTGCCTGAAGTGGCCGGAACCGAGGGAACCGCCGATGCCGAGGCGCCCGCCGACGACACCGATACGACGACCACCGACGAGGCCGAGTCCTCGGACGAGAAGGAGGAGTAACCCACCATGGCGAAGCTCAGCACCGAGGACCTGCTCGACCAGTTCAAGGAGATGACCCTCCTGGAGCTCTCGGACTTCATCAAGGAGTTCGAGGAGACCTTCGACGTGACCGCGGCCGCGGCCGCGCCCGTCATGATGGCCGCTCCGGGTGGCGCCGGCGGAGGCGGGGAGGCCGCCGAGGAGCAGTCGGAGTTCGACGTCGTCCTCACCGCGGCGCGGCGACAAGAAGATCCAGGTCATCAAGGAGGTGCGCGCCCTTACCAGCCTCGGCCTCAAGGAGGCCAAGGACCTCGTGGACGGCGCCCCCAAGCCCGTTCTGGAGAAGGTCACGAAGGAAGCTGCCGACAAGGCCAAGGAGCAGCTCGAGGCCGCCGGCGGCACCGTCGAGGTGAAGTAGGCCCGACCTGGATGAACGCGCTCCGGATGAAGGGGTGGGGCCTTCGGCCCCGCCCCCTTCCGCGTGGTGGAACGGGGCAGCCTTCCTCGTCCGCCTGTGCTAGGGTCGGCGCACTTCTGGCAGTGACGATCCGAGGGGGCCATAGAGCGCTATGTATGCGGACGACGGCAAGCATTTCGGCAATCGGCTGCGGGAGGCGCGACTGGCCGCCGGGCTCAGCCAGTCCGAGCTCGAAGAGCTCTCCGGCATCCCGAAGGCCCGACTGTCCCGGTACGAGAACGGACACGTCGAGCCCTCGATCCAGACCCTCGCACGGCTTTCTCGAGCGCTGAACGTATCGGAGGCCTCGCTCCTCGGCGACCGCAGGGCGGTGCTCGAGGACTTCTTCGAGGTCCTGAACGAGCGCGGCGTGCAGGTCACGTCGAAGGAACAGGGTCGCCGTCTCGCCGAGGCCGTCGCCGACATGGTGCATGCCCTCGGCGGCATCGAGGCCGTGGCCGGACCGGCCGCGGACCCGGCAGAGCGCGCGGCGTCGTACACGTCGGCCATGAGCTAGGCTCCGGACCCTGACGATCGCCTCGAGGATGCCAGACCCGCCTGAGGGGGTGCGCCTGGTCGACCTCCGGGTGTTCGCCGACGACCGGGGAGCGTTCGTCGAGACGTATCGGCAGTCGTGGATGCCCGATGACGCGCGTGGTGCGGTGCAGGCCAACCTGAGTCGAAGCCGGGTCGGCGTCTTGCGAGGCCCGCATTTCCATCGGGTGCAGACCGACTATTGGTGCTTCCTGTCGGGCCGCGCGTTCGTGGTGCTCATCGATCTGCGCGATGGCTCGCCGACTAGCGGGCGCGTGTGGACCGCCGTGGTGGATGGCGACACAGCGCCTCGGGGCATCTACATCCCCCCCGGCGTGGCACACGCGTTCCTCGCCCTGACCGACCTGAGCCTCCAATACCTCGTGGACGCGTACTACACGGGAGAAGACGAGTTCGGGGTGGCGTGGGATGACCCCGACCTCGCGATCCCGTGGCCATCGGCCGACCCCGTTCTGTCCGAGCGCGATCGCTCGAATCCCTCGCTGGCTGAGGTCATGCGCGAGCCTCCCTCGTACGCGGGGTAGCGGCGCCCGGTGCGGATCAGGCGTAGCGGACCCACAGAACCGTCGGCCCTTGCGGGGCCCCGCGGTACCGCAGGTTCGTGCCGTAGGGCACCAGACCCGGCGATGAGCTCAGGATGCGGGCGCCGTCGGGGATCTGCACGCTGAACCTCACGGTCGCGGGGGTGACGGCCGTCTGAGGGAGGATACGGATGCGGTAGAGCCACTCGCCTTCCTGGTGCACCGCCACACCGGGCACCGAGGCGGTCACGATCATCGCCATGCCGCCGCCGGGGTCCGCCGAGATCGGCGCCTGGGCCACGGGCATCCCATCGATCTCCGTCGTGGATGTGCTCGTGGGCGAGCTCGTCTCGATCGCGATCTTCTCGGCGCTCTTGGGGAGCCAGAGCTGGGCGTCCGCCTGGAAGGACCCGATGGGCGTGGACGCGAACGCCCGGCCCAGCAGCGTCGAGGGGGGGCCCGATGGGGCCCGGTTCTCGACGTCGATGACGGTCTTCATCTTCGCGTTGCCCTGTGCGTCGAGCGTCACGCTGGAGCTGATGTTCCGCTCGATGAACGTGCCGGTGCGGTTGTCACCGGTGGCGTTGAGTACCAGCGCGAGCGGATCCTGCGCCGGTTGGAAGGCACCTGTGGCTCCCAATCGTGACAGCAGGGTCTGGGTGCGCTGGTCCGCGGCGTACAAGGCCATATGGCGGTCGCGGATCAGTTGCGCCATCCCGGTGCCGAACGCTTCCACGGAGGGCCTGCGGCCCAGCACGCCCTGCAACAACCCGGTCACGACCTGGGCCTGCAGCGCGTCGGCGGCCTGGGGCGATGGTCCCTCCTGGGTCTTGTGCTCGACAACATCGACCGCGTTGTTCTGCGAGAGCGGTTGCTTCCAGCCCAACGTCCTCGACGTCCCCCGCCATCCATAGGAGGTCCTCCAGCCCGACGCTGTCCACGGTGAGCACGCCGTTCACCGGCTCCTGCCCGGTCGCCTCGAACGCCGCCATCAGCGCCGGGGCGGAGGTAGGCAGATCCGGGGAAGCGGCCGCGGCGGCCACGGTGGCGTCGGCGGCGGTCAGCGGCTCCAGCCGAAGGTGCCCTCCCGAGCCCGTGAGCACCCCGATAGGCCCGGGACGGCCGCCGAGCGGCCCGGGCTGCCCCAGGCGCTCGACCACGACCAGCAGGCGGGACCGGCCGCTGCCTCCCCAGAGCCGCGGCACCAGGTGGACGAGGTCTCGGGCGTCGGCCGCGAGCGCGGCGTCGCGCGCCAGATTGTCAAGGGCTTCCGCGTAGCCCCGCGCCACCGGCCCGATGAGATGGGAGCTTCCCGCGGCCTCCAGCCGCAGCAGATCCTGATGCAGCTGGGCCGCCACCTTCGTGAAGGAGGGCCCGGTGGAGCGGATCGACCGAACGTCGACGTCCCCGATCGAAGCCGCGGACGGGATCAGGATGTCGTTCCAGCCCAGCGAGGTCGCGACATCGGCCATCGTGAGGCCGGCTGAGGCCACGTCGCCGGAGGCCACAGCCACGGCTCTCGTCGCGTCGATGTTGTCGCCCAGGAGTGGCAACCACGTCACCGCCCGGACGCCTGGGTGATCGGCCGCGGCGACCGCGTCGTCGGCCTCGACCTGGGCAGCCAGGAAGCATCGGGTCGCGGCGGTGGGGTCGCCTGTCACCAGGGCGTTGCCCCCGTCGATCAGCTCGTTGCGGGCTGCCGCGATACCACGAAGCATCGAGCGGGCGGACAGGGCAGCGTCGATGCCCAACAGGATCGCGGCCGCGAGGATCCCTGCCAGCAACCCCAAGATGATCGCGCGTCTGCGGGCGCGGCGTTCGCTTCGGGAGCGCGGTGTCTTCGTCGACCTTCTATCACCGGCGGATCGTGCGGGGAGCCACGCCGGTCGCGGCCGAGCCCGCCGGGTGGAGGCTTGGGGATCGCTCACGCGCCGAACCCTACCGGTCCACGCCGGACCGCGTCAGGCGGATCCTGGCCCCGGCCGTGTCCCGATCGTCGGCGGATCTAGGGTCCTGAATGGGTTGACCTCGGTCCGGAGCGGTCGTACCCTTCCTCGGTCCCTGCCAGGGGGTGCCGGAGAGCGGCCGCAGCGGGCGCCGTTTGACGGTGCCCGGATCTGTGCGTACAGTATCCGTTTGCCGTGCCGTCCACCGCGCGCTGCTGTGCGTCGTCTAGATTCCCTGGGAGGGATCCTTCTTGCCTGACCAGCTCGTCCCTGTTCGGGAACGTGTCAGTTTCGCCAAGCTCGACGAGGTTCTACCCCTTCCCGACCTCGTAGGTATCCAGCGGGAGTCGTTCGATTGGCTCCTGAACGAAGGGCTCAAGGAGGTCCTCGAAGAGGTCTCCCCGATCGAGGACTTCACCGAGCAGTTCCAGCTGTACTTCGGGAAGCATCAGTTCAAGGACGTCAAGAACTCGGAGGAAGACTGCCGGGACAAGGACGCCACCTACAGCCAGCCCTTGTTCGTCGAGGCAACCTTCGTCAACAAGGTCACCGGCGAGATCAAGGAGCAGGAAGTCTTCATGGGGGACTTCCCGATCATGACGGGCCGGGGCACCTTCATCATCAACGGCACGGAGCGCGTCGTCGTCTCGCAGCTCGTCCGCTCCCCAGGCACCTATTTCTGCCGGGAGATGGACAAGACGACCGACAAGGAGATCTTCATCGCGAAGATCATCCCGAGCCGCGGGGCCTGGCTCGAGTTCGACGTCGACAAGAAGGACACGGTGGGTGTGCGGATCGACCGCAAGCGCCGCCAGAACGTCACCGTGCTCCTGAAGGCGCTGGGATGGACCTCCGACGAGATCCTCAAACTCTTCGGCAACGCCCAGTCGATCCAGAACACCCTGGAGAAGGACCACGTCGAGACGCAGGAAGAGGCGCTCGAGGACATCTACCGCAAGCTCCGTCCGGGCGAGCCCCCCACGGCCGAGAGCGCGAAGACCCTCCTGGAGAACCTCTTCTTCAACCCCAAGCGCTACGACGTGGCCAAGGTCGGGCGCCACAAGATCGACAAGAAGCTCGGGCCGGCCACCGGTGATCTGCTGAAGCAGCTCAAGGCGCACCACAAGGCCCTGGGCGAGCTCGACAACCCCGACAAGAAGGCCTGGGAGCAGTTCAAGTACCGCGTCTTCAGCGACCAGCTGAAGGAGGAGCAAGGCCCCGGTGGCCCCAAGTACAAGGCCGTCCTGACCTACGAGGACATGCTCAAGACCGTCGGCTACCTGGTGCATCTGCACGCCGGCGACGAGGGCTACGACCCCGACGACATCGACCACTTCGGCAACCGCCGCCTGCGCAGCGTGGGCGAGCTGATCCAGAACCAGATCCGGATCGGCCTCTCGCGCATGGAGCGTGTGGTCAAGGAGCGGATGACCACCCAGGACGTCGAGGCGATCACGCCGCAGACGCTGATCAACATCCGCCCGGTGGTGGCCTCCATCAAGGAGTTCTTCGGCACCTCGCAGCTCTCCCAGTTCATGGACCAGACGAACACGCTGTCCGGCCTCACGCACAAGCGCCGTCTCTCGGCCCTCGGGCCGGGCGGGCTCTCGCGCGAGCGTGCTGGGTTCGAGGTTCGCGACGTGCACCCATCGCACTACGGCCGCATGTGCCCGATCGAGACGCCGGAGGGTCCGAACATCGGCCTGATCGGCTCGCTCTCCAGCTACGGGCGCATCAACGAGTTCGGGTTCATCGAGACCCCGTATCGGCGCGTGGAGAAGGGCAAGGTCACCGCGAAGATCGACTACCTGTCGGCCGACGAGGAAGACCGCCATGTGATCGCACAGGCCAACGCGTCCGTCGACAAGAAGACCGGCAGGTTCACCGAGGCCACCGTGTTGGCCCGTACCAAGGGCGGTGAGGTCGAGTCCGTCCCGCCGGACGAGGTCGACTACATGGACGTGTCGCCGAAGCAGCTCGTCTCCGTGGCCGCGGCGCTGATCCCGTTCCTGGAGCACGACGACGCGAACCGCGCCCTCATGGGCGCCAACATGCAGAAGCAGGCGGTGCCGCTCCTGCGCTCGGAGGCCCCGCTCGTGGGTACCGGCGTGGAGTTCCGCGCGGCCGTGGACGCGGGCGACGTGGTCATCGCCGAGGAGGGGGGGATCGTCGACGACGTCTCCGCCGACGAGATCGTGATCAAGGAGCGCTCGGGCGATCTGCGCCCCTACAAGCTGCTCAAGTACCGGCGCTCGAACCAGGGCACATGTCAGAACCACAAGCCGATCGTGAACGCCGGGGACAGGGTGGCGAAGGGCCAAGTCATCGCCGACGGCCCCTCCACGGAGGGCGGTGAGATCGCGCTCGGCAAGAACCTGATCGTGGCCTACATGCCCTGGGAGGGTCACAACTACGAGGACGCCATCATCCTGTCCGAGCGTCTGGTGAAGGACGACGTCCTCACCTCGATCCACATCGAGGAGCACGAGGTCGACGCCCGCGACACCAAGCTCGGTGCCGAGGAGATCACGCGGGACATCCCGAACGTATCCGAGGAGATCCTGAAGGACCTCGACGAGCGCGGCATCGTGCGGATCGGCGCGGAGGTGACCACCGGGGATTACCTGGTGGGCAAGGTCACCCCCAAGGGAGAGACGGAGCTCACGCCCGAGGAGCGGCTCCTGCGCGCGATCTTCGGTGAGAAGGCGCGCGAGGTGCGCGACACCTCGCTGAAGGTGCCCCATGGCGAGTCGGGCAAGGTGATCGGGGTCCGCGTCTTCAACCGCGACGATGGCGACGAGCTGCCGCCCGGCGTGAACCAGCTGGTCCGGGTCTACGTGGCCCAGAAGCGCAAGATCTCCGACGGCGACAAGCTGGCCGGCCGCCACGGCAACAAGGGCGTCATCTCGACCATCCTGCCCGAAGAGGACATGCCGTTCTTGGAGGACGGCACGCCGGTCGACATCATCCTCAACCCGCTGGGCGTCCCGTCCCGGATGAACATCGGTCAGGTGCTGGAGGCCCACCTGGGTCTGGCGGCCCTGTGGGGCTTCAAGAAGGACGGGATCGACCACGAGGGTCCTGCGTACGTGGCCACCCCGGTCTTCGACGGTGCCCGTGAGTCCGAGATCCTGGAGTCGATCCGCTCGGTCCACCCCAACCGCGACGGCAACAAGATGGTCGACGAGGTGGGCAAGTCGATGCTGTTCGACGGGCGCTCCGGTCAGCCGTTCGAGGAGCCGGTCACGGTGGGCGTCGCCTACATCCTGAAGCTGCTCCACCTGGTGGACGACAAGATCCACGCTCGTTCCACCGGCCCTTACTCGATGATCACCCAGCAGCCGCTGGGCGGGAAGGCCCAGTTCGGCGGGCAGCGGTTCGGCGAGATGGAGGTGTGGGCCCTGGAGGCCTACGGCGCCGCCTACGCCCTGCAGGAATTGCTCACGATCAAGTCGGACGACGTGCTGGGTCGCGTGAAGGTCTACGAGGCCATCGTGAAGGGCGAGAACATCCCCGAGCCCGGCATCCCCGAGTCGTTCAAGGTGCTGATCAAGGAGATGCAGTCCCTGTGCCTGAACGTGGAGGTCCGCTCCAGCTCGGGCGAGGAGATCGAGCTCCGGGAGACCGACGAGGACGTGTTCCGAGCCGCGGAGGAGCTGGGTATCGACCTCAGCCGTCGCGAGCCCGCAGGCGCCGATTTCGATTGATCGGGAACACGCGGGCGTTGAACGTTGTGAGAAGCGAGCCACGCGAGGAGGCGAGCGCGTAAGTGTTGGACGTCAACTACTTCGATGAGCTCCGTATCGGCCTGGCCACCGCGGATCAGATCCGCGCATGGTCCAACGGCGAGGTCAAGAAGCCGGAGACCATCAACTACCGGACCCTGAAGCCCGAGAAGGACGGTCTCTTCTGCGAGCGCATCTTCGGGCCCACCCGGGACTGGGAATGCCACTGCGGCAAGTACAAGCGCGTCCGGTTCAAGGGCATCATCTGCGAGCGCTGCGGCGTCGAGATCACCCGAAGCAAGGTGCGCCGCGACCGCATGGGCCACATCGAGCTGGCCGCGCCCGTCACCCACATCTGGTACTTCAAGGGCGTCCCCAGCCGCCTGGGCTACCTCCTGGACCTGGCCCCGAAGGACCTCGAGCGGATCATCTACTTCGCCGCCTACGTCGTCACCCGCGTCGATGACGACCGCCGCCACGACGATCTACCCGAGATCGAGGCCGAGATCGAGACCGAGAAGCACGAGATCGAGGCCGTGCGCGACGAAGACGTCAAGAAGCGCCTGAACGAGCTGGAGGACCGGCTCAAGGAGCTGGAGGCCGAAGGGGCCAAGGGGGCCCAGCTCTCGGCGGCCAAGCGTGAGGCACAGCGCGACGTCGAGCGCATCCACGAGGCCGCGGGGCGCGACGTCCAGCACCTCGACGACGTCCTGAGCGCCTTCAAGTCGCTCTCTGTCAAGCAGCTCGTCGCCGATGACAACGTCTACCGGAGCCTGCGCGAGCGCTTCGGGGACTACTTCGACGGCGGCATGGGCGCGGAGGCCATCAAGCGCCTCCTGCAGGACTACGACGTCCCCGAAGAGGCCGAACGCCTGCGCGACGTGATCGAGAACGGCAAGGGGACCAAACGCCTCAAGGCCATCAAGCGCCTGAAGGTGGTCTCGAACTTCGTCGACGGCAAGTCGAACCCCATCGGCATGGTGCTGGACGCCGTGCCGGTGATCCCGCCTGATCTGCGCCCCATGGTGCAGCTGGACGGCGGTCGGTTCGCGACCTCGGACCTGAACGACCTCTACCGCCGTGTGATCAACCGCAACAACCGCCTCAAGCGGCTGCTGGACCTCCAGGCGCCCGAGATCATCGTCAACAACGAGAAGCGGATGCTCCAGGAAGCCGTGGACGCTCTGTTCGACAACGGCCGTCGCGGACGTCCCGTCACGGGACCAGGGAACCGCCCGCTGAAGTCGCTCTCGGACATGCTGAAAGGCAAGCAGGGCCGGTTCCGTCAGAACCTGCTGGGCAAGCGCGTCGACTACTCGGGCCGCTCGGTCATCGTGGTCGGGCCCGAGCTCCGCCTGCACCAGTGCGGGTTGCCGAAGCAGATGGCGCTGGAGCTGTTCAAGCCCTTCGTGATGAAGCGGCTCGTGGACCAGAACCTGGCGCAGAACATCAAGAGCGCCAAGCGCATGGTGGAGCGGGCGCGCCCGCAGGTGTGGGATGTCCTCGAGGAGGTCATCCGCGAGCACCCGGTCATGCTCAACCGCGCGCCCACCCTGCACCGTTTGGGGATCCAGGCGTTCGAACCGGTGCTGGTCGAAGGCAAGGCGATCAAGATCCACCCGCTCGTGTGCGCGGCGTTCAACGCGGACTTCGACGGCGACCAGATGGCGGTTCACGTACCGTTGTCGGCCGAGGCCCAGGCCGAGGCCCGGATCCTGATGCTGTCGGCCAACAACATCCTGTCTCCGGCGCACGGCCGCCCGATCGCCACGCCATCGCAGGACATGGTGCTGGGGCTCTACTACCTCTCCCTGCCGAAGAACGAGGACCGCAAGGACGAGCAGATCCCCACGTTCGGATCCCGGGCCGAGGCCCTGCTGGCCCTGGATGGGGGCTACCCGATCCATGATCCCGTTCGGATCCGGCTGGAGGGCAAGGCCATGCCGGTCGAGATCCTCCCCGAGGGGTTCGATCCTGAGAGCGGTCGCGTGCCGGTCATCCGAACCACGATCGGCCGGGTCCTGTTCAACGGCGCCTTCCCGGACGATTTCGAGTACCGGAACGTGACCGTGCTCAAGAGCGATATCGCGCGCCTGGTGGACGAGGCCGTCCATCGCTACGACCGGGCCACCACGGAGAACGTGCTGGACAACCTCAAGGATCTTGGCTTCCACTACGCGACACGCGCCGGCGTCACGATCGGCATCGAGGACGTCACGGTTCCGCCGTCGAAGCAGCGGATCCTGGACGAACACGAGAAGCGTGCCCAGAAGGTCGAGGCCCAGTACCGGAAGGGGATCATCACCGACGACGAGCGTCGTCAGGAGCTGATCGAGATCTGGACCCAGGCGACCGATGAGGTCAAGGACGCGATGGAGGCGGGCTTCACGCCCACCAACCCCATCTTCATGATGGCCAACTCCGGCGCCCGAGGGAACATCATGCAGATCCGCCAGCTGGCGGGGATGCGCGGCCTCGTGGCCAACCCCAAGGGCGAGATCATCCCACGCCCGATCAAGTCCAATTTCCGCGAGGGCCTGTCCGTGCTCGAGTACTTCATCTCGACGCACGGCGCCCGCAAGGGACTTGCCGACACCGCCCTGCGTACCGCCGACTCGGGGTACCTCACCCGCCGCCTGGTGGACGTCGCGCAGGAGCTGATCGTGCGCGAGGAGGATTGCGGCTCGGACCGTTCCGTCCCCGTGGTGGTCAACGTGAAGCGACCCGACGGGACCGTGGTCAAGAGCGCCCACATCGACACGTCCCTGTTCGGCCGGGTCCTGGCCGAGGACGTCAAGGTGGGCGGCAAGAAGATCGCCCTCGCCGGCGACGAGCTCGACGATGTGGTCACGGCCGAGGTCGTGGCCTCAGGCGTCGAGACCGTCCAGGTGCGGTCGGTCACGGCATGCGAGGCCGAGGTCGGGGTCTGCGCCGTTTGCTACGGGCGGTCGCTCGCAAGCGGTCGCATCGTCGACATCGGCGAGGCCGTCGGGATCATCGCGGCTCAGTCGATCGGCGAGCCGGGAACGCAGCTCACCATGCGGACCTTCCACACCGGCGGCGTGGCCGGCGAGGACATCACGCACGGACTCCCGCGTGTGGTCGAGCTGTTCGAGGCGCGCAAGCCCAAGGGCGAGGCACAGATCACCGAGCTCTCGGGCACCGTGACGATCGAGGACGACGACGAGAAGCACGTGCGTCGACTGCGGGTCACCGACGACGCCGGCGACGAGGTTGAGTACCCGGTGTCGTACCGCGCGCGGTTGACCGTCAGCGATGGCGATCCCGTCGAGGTCGGCCAGCAGCTCACCGAGGGATCCGTGAACCCCCACGAGAAGCTCCGTGTCGAGGGTGTGCTCGCCCTCCAGCAGCACCTGGTGGACGAGGTCCAGCAGGTCTACCGGAGCCAGGGTGTGACCATCCACGACAAGCACATCGAGCTGATCGCGCGTCAGATGCTCCGGAAGGTGCACATCATCGAACCGGGGGACACCGAGTTCCTCCCGGGCGACATGGTGGCGCGTCGCGCCTTCGAGGAGACGAACGCCGAGGTGGTGGAGAACGGCGGGATGCCGGCGAGCGCCCGCCCGATCTTGCTCGGGATCACGAAGGCGTCGTTGGCCACCGACTCGTGGTTGTCGGCGGCCTCCTTCCAGGAGACCACGCGGGTGCTCACCGACGCGGCCATCAGCGCCAAGTCGGACCCGTTGCTGGGCCTGAAGGAGAACGTGATCATCGGCAAGCTGATCCCCGCCGGCACGGGCATGAGCCGCTACCGCAACGTGGCGGTGAAGATCAAGCAGGACGCCATCCCGGAGTACTGGCTGGCGCGTCAACGCGAGCTGGCCGAGGCGGTCGCCGAGGGCAGCGGCGAGCCCGCCCTCGTGGGGCTCACCCGGGAGCAGGCCGAGGCGATGCTGGGTGGCCCCGGGGGCGCGGACGAGTAGTCCCCCATCGCTCAGGTAGTGCGTCGAGGGCCCGGGGTGCTTCCCCGGGCCCTCCGCGTCGGGCCCGAGAGGTTGCGCCGCGATGCTCCCGGTCGCTAGGGTTGCCCGATGCGTCCGCCCCCCGCGTTCCAGCGCGCCATCGTCGTCGCCGTATGTCTTGTGGCCACTGCGAGCCTGGTGCCGCCCGCTATGGCGGCGGGCTCCGTGTCTGCGACCGTGCCTCGACTCCGCCCGATCCCGGTGCGTCCGGATGCCCGCACACCCCGGGATCTGGGTCTCCTCTACCGTGATCTGGTGCCAGGCGTCGCCGGTCACCGCTGCCCATCCTCCGCCTTCGAGATCCGCCGTGGGCCCCGGGTCCTGGGCTGCACGCACGGGCCCGACCCGGCCCCGCGCGGCGTCGACGTCACGACCGCCGTCTCGGTCGCGTCGCTTCGCGCGCGGGCGGCCCCGACACCCAGGGTGGGGGCCATCCCGTGCTCGGGGAACGGCGTCGCGGGCGACCGGGTTCAGGTGATCTACGGGCACTCGGGCGGCAAGGATCGCTTCAAGCAGATCGCCCCGCTGATCCGCACGTGGGCCGCGGAGGCCAACGCCGCCTACAACGCCAGCGCGGCAGAGACCGGAGGGACGCGTCAGATCCGGTTCGTCACCTCGAAGGGATGCGTGCTCTCGGTACGTGACGTGAGGTTCGACGCTTCCGGGATCGGTTCGATCTACGGGACGATCGACTACCTGCACCGGCACGGTTTCCGCGCGAAGAACCGCAAGTACCTGGTCTACATGGACACGAACCTCTACTGCGGCGTCGGCGAGCTGGCCTACGACGACGCGCCGAGCTCGGCCCTCAACGACAACGACAACGGCACCTTCCCCGGGATGGTCGCTAGGGTGGACGCAGGCTGCTGGGGCTACGGCGCCGAGATGCTCAACGGCTCCGTCGAGGCTCACGAGCTTACGCACACGCTGGGCGCCGTGCAGCGGACCGCCCCCAGGCACTCGAAGGCGGGCCACTGCGTCGATGAGTACGACCTCATGTGCTACACGGACGGCGGAGGCGTGAAGATGCGCTGGGTCTGCCCCTTCACCCATCAGCAACTGCTGGACTGCCATCACGACGACTACTTCAGCACGCACGCGCCGAAAGGTAGCTATCTGGCGAAGCACTGGAACGCGGCGAAGAGCTCCTGGCTCTTGCCGAGCGCCCACCCGGCGAACGACGACCTGAAGAAGGCCCAACCCGTGGCGCTGGGGACGGGATCCTATGTCGGGAGCGTCGTCAAGGGGAGCGCGCAGAACGGCGAGCCGGGGATCGCAGGTCAGCCGGCGAGGCGTTCGATCTGGTACCAGCTCAAGACGAAGTCAGGGGCCCGGCAACTCTCGCTGGACACGAACGGGACGAAGCTCGACACGGTCCTGGGCGTGTACACCGGCAAGGCCGTGGGCGCCCTGACCCTCGTCGCGGAGAACGACGATACGGCCGACGTACCTGGGCAGACATGGAGCTCCCTGTCCATCCCCACGGATCCGTCGACGCGGTACTGGATCAAGGTGGACGTGAAGGGTGGTCAGGTAGGTCCCACCTACCTCCACGTCGCCTACGGCTCGTCAGCCGTCCCGGTGATCACCGACATCTCGCCGCGTTCGGGGCCGATCGGCACGGTCATCACGGTGACGTTCTCGAGCCTGCCCAGCGGAGCGGCGTTCGCCACCTGGGTGGATGGGTTCGATGCGGCGGTCACGGGGTTCCCGCCCGGACAGCTCCAGATCAAGGTGCCGAAGACCACCGCTGACCCCTACGCGACCCCTGTGCGTCCCGGTGCCGCCGGGCCGGTCGTGGTCCAGTTCTACTTCGACGGTGCGGGCTACGCGATCTCTTCGCAGAACTTCAAGATCACGAAGGCCTAGGGTCCTCCTCACCTGCGATCGCGAGCAGCGCCCGATGCACGGCGGGTGATCCGGCCAGGATCGTCCCGGGTAGGTAGTCGGGCCCTCCCTCCCAATCCGTGACGACGCCGCCGGCCTCCTCGATGAGTAGCCCTCCAGCGGCCACATCCCAGGGCGAGAGAGCGAGTTCGAAGAACCCATCGAACACACCCGCCGCCACCCAAGCGAGATCCAGGCAGGCGGCGCCCGGCCGACGCAGATCCTCGAAGGTGATCAGCGCCTCGGTCATCGCTCGCAGGTAGCGCGGCAGAAGCTCCTTGCGACGGAAGGGGTAGCCCGTGCCGACCACCGCTCGGTCGACGGGGCGTTGGCTCACCCGGACAGGCATGGGGCCCCGGTCGGTGATCTCCCACGCGCCCTCGCCTCGAGCGGCGACCCAGGTGGTGCCCAGGAAGGGCGCGTGGACGCACCCGACGGCGGAACGCCCGTCCTCCACCAGGGCTACCGACACTCCCACGACGGGGAAGCCATGCACGAAGTTGGTCGTCCCGTCCAGCGGATCGACGACCCAAGAACGTGGCGCGGAGGCATCGCCGCCGCCCTCCTCCCCGCGGAACGCGATCTCTGGGGTTACTTCGGCGAGCAACGTAGCGATGGCGCGTTCGCTCGCCAGGTCCACCTCCGTGACCCAGTCGCCCGGGAGCCCCTTCGCGACCGCCGCCGCGCCTCGATCGGCGTTGCGGATCACCTCGCCGCCGCGGCGTGCAGCCGCTATCGCGGCGTCCATCAGGGGAGTCAATGGGGTCATCGGGCGGGTACCCTAACAGCGTGCGTTCGGGCGACCGACGCGGGCCGGCTCCTCACGCCGGATGGCACCCCCGTCGGTTGACACTCCGTGTGTGCGACCGGTAGTTTTATCGGTCGCGTCCCGGGTCGGTGGGCCACCGGGCGCGTTCGACTCCGGTTCCGGAGTGGGATCCGCAAGGAGCAGGCGGTTCGCCGCGCGCCCCTTCGGCTCCTGGCCCACGGGTACGCCTCGCATCTGTGCGAGCCGTGCTCCGGTGTTTGACAACGACAGAGTGCAGACGAGAGATCTATGCCTACGATCCAACAACTGGTACGTACGGGCCGCGAGGCCCGCAAAGAGAAGACCAAGGCCCCCGCGCTGAAGGGCTCTCCGCAGCGGCGTGGCGTCTGCACGCGTGTCTACACCATGACCCCGAAGAAGCCGAACTCCGCGCTGCGCAAGGTGGCCCGCGTCCGGCTGACCTCCCAGGTCGAGGTCACCTGCTATATCCCGGGTGAGGGGCACAATCTGCAGGAGCACTCCATCGTGCTGGTCCGCGGGGGCCGCGTGAAGGACCTGCCCGGCGTTCGATACAAGATCGTCCGAGGCACGCTCGATACGGCGGGGGTCAAGGATCGGAAGCAGGCCCGCTCGCGATACGGCGCCAAGAAGGGCGGAGAGTAGATGCCGCGCAAGGGTGCTCCCGTCCGTCGCGAGGTTCTGCCCGACCCCGTGTATCAGAACCCGCTGGTCACGCAGCTGATCAACAAGGTGCTGCTGGATGGTAAGAAGACCGTGGCCGAGCGCACCGTCTACAAAGCGCTCGAGGTCATCTCGGAGCGCACCGCGAACGACCCCGTCATCACGCTCAAGCGCGCGGTGGACAACGTCCGCCCCACGCTCGAGGTGAAGTCGCGACGCGTCGGCGGTGCCTCCTACCAGGTGCCCGTCGAGGTCAACCCCCGGCGCGGCACGACGCTCGCGCTCCGCTGGCTCGTCAACTACAGCCGACAGCGCAAGGAGATCTCCATGGCGGAGCGACTCGTCGCCGAGATCATGGACGCGTCGAACGGCACCGGCGTATCGGTGAAACGACGCGAGGACATGCACAAGATGGCCGAGGCCAACAAGGCCTTCGCACACTACCGCTGGTGATGGAAGAGGAGTCGTACAGGGCCCGGCCTCGCGGCCGGGTTTCTCGTGAGAGGGGGACCGCCTGATGGCGATCCCCGCGGAGATGATGGACGTGGCAACGACCGAGCAAGACGTCAAGAAGGGCAAGGGACTCGACATCCGTGAGTACCCCCTTGCCCGGACCCGGAACATCGGGATCATGGCGCACATCGACGCCGGGAAGACCACGACCACCGAGCGGATCCTCTACTACACCGGCAAGGCCTACAAGATCGGCGAGGTCCACGAGGGCACGGCACAGATGGACTGGATGGCCCAAGAGCGAGAGCGGGGGATCACCATCACCTCGGCCGCCACCACCTGCCAATGGAAGGGCCACTGGATCAACATCATCGACACGCCCGGCCACGTCGACTTCACGGTCGAGGTCGAGCGTTCGCTGCGCGTACTCGACGGCGCGGTGGCGGTCTTCGATGCGGTTGCCGGCGTGGAGCCGCAGTCGGAGACCGTATGGCGGCAGGCGGACCGCTACGCCGTCCCGCGGATCTGCTTCGTGAACAAGATGGACCGTACGGGCGCCAACTTCGAGCGCACCGTCGAGATGATCGTCGACAGGCTGGGTGCCAACCCACTCGTCCTGCAGCTCCCCTGGGGTACCGAGTCCGACCTGCACGGGGTCATCGACCTCGTCGAGATGAAGGGCCACTACTGGGAAGGCGAGATGGGGGAGGACTGGAAGGACACGGACATCCCCGAGGACCATCGCGAGGCCGCGGAGCTGGCACACCACGAGCTGTTCGAGAAGCTCGCCGACCACGACGACGCGCTGATGGAGAAGTTCATCGCCGAGGAGGAGCCGACGGTCGAGGAGCTTCGCCGCGCGATCCGCCGCGCCACCCTTGCCAACGCGGGCGTGCCGGTCCTCTGCGGGTCCGCGTTCAAGAACAAGGGCGTGCAGCTCGTCCTGGACGCCGTGGTCCAGTACCTGCCGTCCCCCGTCGACGTGCCCCCGGTTACGGGCCACCTCCCCAACCGTGAGGACGAACACGTCGAGCGCCCCGCCGACGATGCCGCGCCCTTCTCCGCGCTGGCATTCAAGATCATGTCCGACCCCTACGTGGGCCGGCTCACGTACCTGCGCGTCTACAGCGGCGTGCTGCACAGTGGCTCACACGTCTTGAACAGCACGAAGGACCGCAAGGAGCGCATCGGCCGCGTCCTGCAGATGCACGCGAACCACCGCGAGGATCTGGAAGCGGCGTTCACGGGCGACATCGTGGCGGTGGTCGGACTCAAGCACTCCACCACCGGCGACACGATCTGCGATCCCGATCACCCGGTCGTGCTGGAGTCCATCAGCTTCCCCACGCCCGTCATCTCGGTGGCGGTGGAGCCCAAGACCAAGGCTGACCAGGACAAGCTCGGCACCGGGCTCGCGAAGCTGTCGGACGAGGACCCCACGTTCGTGGTCAAGTTCGACGACGAGACCGGCCAGACCGTCATCTCCGGGATGGGCGAGCTCCACCTTGACATCATCGTGGACCGCCTCAAGCGCGAGTTCTCCGTGGACGCGAACGTCGGCAAGCCGCAGGTCGCCTACCGCGAGACCATCCGTAAGCAGGTCCACAAGGTGGACGCTCGGTTCGTCCGGCAGACGGGCGGCAAGGGGCAGTTCGGCCATGTGGTCCTCGACCTGGAGCCCACCGGCGCCGGAGGCGGCTACGAGTTCATCAACAAGATCGTCGGCGGCAAGATCCCTCGCGAGTACATCCCCGCGGTGGATCAGGGCATCCAGGAGGCGCTCGAGAACGGCATCCTGGCCGGCTACCCGATGGTGGACGTTCGGGCCACGCTGATCGACGGGTCCTACCACGAGGTCGACTCCTCAGAGATGGCGTTCAAGATCGCGGGGTCGATGGGCGTGAAGGAGGCCGCGCGCAGGGCCGACCCGGTGCTGCTCGAGCCCGTCATGGAGTTCGAGGTCACCTCGCCGGAGGAGTTCCTGGGCGACGTGATGGGCGAGGTGACCGCGCGCCGCGGACGCATCGAGAACATCGACGAGCGCAGCGGCCAGAAGATCGTCCGCGTGGTCGTTCCGCTCGCAGAGCTCTTCGGCTACGCCACTGACCTGCGGTCGCGGACGCAGGGACGAGCCGCCCACAGCCCCATGCAGCTGCACGCGTACAACGAGGTTCCGCCGCAGATCGCCAAGGAGATCATCGCCCGGGTGACCGGCGAGTAAAGGGAGGACGCCACCATGGCCAAGCAGAAGTTCGAGCGCACGAAGCCCCACGTCAACATCGGCACGATGGGTCACATCGACCACGGCAAGACCACGCTGACCGCGGCCATCACGAAGCGCCAGGCGGAGAAGGGTCTTGCCGACTTCACGCCGTTCGACGAGATCGACAAGGCGCCCGAGGAGCGCGAGCGTGGCATCACGATCGCGATCGCCCACGTCGAGTACCAGACCGAGAACCGCCACTACGCCCACGTGGACATGCCCGGGCACGCCGACTACGTGAAGAACATGATCACCGGTGCGGCCCAGATCGACGGCGCGATCCTGGTGGTATCGGCCGCCGACGGCCCCATGCCCCAGACGCGCGAGCACGTGCTGCTGGCGCGCCAGGTCGGCGTCCCCTACATCATCGTGGCGCTCAACAAGTGCGACATGGTCGATGACCCCGAGCTCCTGGAGCTCGTGGAGCTCGAGGTCCGCGAGCTGCTCAGCTCCTACGAGTTCCCCGGGGACGACACCCCCGTCATCCAGGTCTCCGCGCTCAAGGCGCTCGAGGGCGACGAGGAGTGGAACGCCAAGATCGATGAGCTGATGGAGGCCGGCCGACACCTACATCCAGGAGCCCGTGCGCGACACCGAGAAGCCGTTCCTGATGCCGATCGAGGACGTCTTCTCGATCACCGGGCGCGGCACCGTGGTGACCGGCCGCGTGGAGCAGGGCGTGCTGAAGAAGATGGAGGAGGTCGAGATCGTCGGCATCAAGCCCACGACGAAGACCACCGCCACCGACCTGGAGATGTTCCGCAAGCTGCTGGATGAGGTCCAGGCCGGCGACAACGTGGGCATCTTGCTGCGCGGCATCGACAAGGACGACGTCGAGCGTGGCCAGGTCCTGGCCAAGCCCGGCAGCATCACGCCCCACACGAACTTCAAGGCGCAGGTCTACATCCTCAGCAAGGACGAGGGCGGACGCCACACGCCGTTCTTCAACGGGTACCGCCCCCAGTTCTACTTCCGCACCACCGACGTCACCGGCACCGCCAACCTGCCCGAGGGCGTCGAGATGGTCATGCCGGGGGACAACGTGGAGATGGTGGTCGAGCTGATCGCCCCCATCGCCATGGAGGACGGCCTGCGCTTCGCGATCCGCGAGGGCGGCCGCACCGTCGGGCGCCGGCCGCGTCACCGAGATCATCAAGTAAGGGAACGAAGAGAGAAGGCGTTCGATGGCAGGACCCAAGATCCGCATCAAGCTCCGGGCGTACGACCACCGGATGCTGGACGTGGCCGCGCGCGACATCGTGGAGCACGTCACGCGCACCGGCGCCAAGGTCGTGGGTCCGGTGCCGCTGCCGACCGAGCGCAACATCTACACGGTGATCCGGTCGCCGCACAAGTACAAGGACTCGCGCGAGCATTTCCAGATGCTCACGCACAAACGGATCATCGACATCGTCGACGCCACGTCCAAGACGGTGCAGGAGCTCCAGCGCCTGAACCTGTCGGCCGGCGTCGACATCGAGATCAAGCTCTAGAGAACGATGGCTGACGTGAAGGGCATCTTGGGACAGAAGCTGGGCATGACCCAGATCTTCGACGACACGCGGGCCGATCCCGGTGACGGTGATCCAGGCCGGGCCGTGTGTCGTGGCGCAGGTCAAGTCGGAGGCGACCGACGGCTACGACGCCGTGCAGCTCGCCTACGGCGACACCCGCCCGCGCGACGTCACCAAGCCGATGAAAGGGCCACTACGACAAGCACGAGGTCGAGGCACCCCGCCGTCACGTGGTGGAGCTTCGCACGGAGGACGCGGCCGACTACGCCGCCGGTCAGGAGCTGCGCGCGGACATGTTCGCGCCCGGCGACCGGGTCGACGTCGTCGGCGTGTCGAAAGGCAAGGGCTTCAGCGGCACGATGCGTCGACACGGGTTCTCCGGCCTCAAGGGCAGCCACGGCGTGCACAAGAAGCATCGCGCGCCAGGCTCGATCGGTGCTTGCGCCACGCCCAGCCGCGTGTTCAAGGGCATGCGGATGGCCGGTCAGCACGGCAATCAGCGCGTCACGGTGCTGAACCTCGAAGTGGTACAGGCCGACCCCGAGCGGAACCTGCTGCTGGTCAAGGGCGCGGTCCCCGGCATCCCGGGCGGACTCGTCATGGTGCGGTCGGCCGTCAAGGCCCAGGTAGCGAAGGGAGCGTGAGCATGGCCAGCATCGACGTCCTCGACGCCGCCGGCAAGAAGTCCGGCAGCCGCGACCTGCCCGCCGACCTCTTCGAGGCCAAGGTGAGCGTGCCGCTGATGCATCAGGTGGTGCTGGCCGGCCTAGCCGGTCTGCGTGCCGGCACGCACAGCACGAAGACACGGGGCGAGGTGTCGCGGCGGCGGCAGTAAGCCGTGGCGCCAGAAGGGCACCGGACGGGCGCGTCAGGGTTCGATCCGCTCGCCCACAGTGGGTGGGCGGGGGCGTCGCCCATGGGCCCCAGCCTCGCAGCCACGAGCTGCACGTGAACAAGAAGATGAAGCGTGGCGCGCTCCGCTCGGCGCTCACGGACGCACTGAAGAGCGGCAAGCTCGCCGTCGTCGGCGAGCTGCCGTTCGAGGCGCCGAAGACCAACGGGCGGTCGAACTGCTGGAGGCGCTCGGGCTCGAGGGCAAGGTGCTCGTCGTCCTGCCGCAGCCCTCTGAGGACGGGGCTGCCCGAGAAGTCGCTTCCGCAACCTCCAACGCGTGCGGGTCGCCTACGCGGGAGGGCTGGGCACCTACGAGCTCCTGTGGGCCGACCGGGTGCTGTTCACGGGTGCCGCGCTGGACGCGATCGAGGGCAAGGGAGGCGAGGCCGCGTGAAGTCTCCGCGCGACGTCATCATCCGCCCCGTCGTCTCGGAGAAGTCCTACGCGGGACTCGAGGCGGGGACCTACACGTTCCTGGTGGACCCGCGTGCGAACAAGACCGAGATCAAGGAGGCCGTTCAGGCCATCTGGGAGGTCCGCGTCACCTCGGTCAACACGATGAACCGACCGGGCAAGACGAAGCGCCGCGGGTACACGAAGGGCAAGCGCCCCGATCAGAAGCGCGCCATCGTCACCCTGGCGCCGGGCGACACCATCGAGATCTTCGAGAGCGGGAAGTAGGAGCATGGGCGTTCGTAAGTACAAGCCGACGACCCCTGGGCGCCGTGGCGCGAGCGTGTCCACGTTCGAGGAGATCACCCGGGCACGCCCGGAGAAGTCCCTCGTGGTCAAGGGCCGGAACAAGGCCGGGCGCAACGTCCACGGTCGGATCACGGCGCGGCACCATGGCGGCGGGCAACAAGAACCGCTACCGCGCTGGTGGACTTCCGTCGGAACAAGGACGGTGTGCCCGCCAAGGTCGCCCACATCGAGTACGACCCGAACCGGAGCGCGCGCATCGCGCTGCTCCACTACGCGGACGGAGAGAAGCGCTACATCCTCGCGCCGCAGGGGTGAAGCAGGGTGACCGGCTGATGTCGGGTCCTGATGCCGAGATCCGTCCCGGCAACGCGCTGCCGCTCCGCAACATCCCGGTGGGCACGGTGATCCACGCGATCGAGCTGAAGCCGGGCGCCGGGGCCAAGATGGCGCGATCGGCCGGCACCAGCGTCCAGCTGATGGCGAAGGAAGGCACCATGGCCACCCTGCGCCTGCCCTCCGGCGAGATGCGCCTGGTCCCCGCCGCATGCAAGGGCACCGTGGGGGTGGTGGGCAACCCCGAGCACGAGCTGATCGCGCTGGGCAAGGCCGGCCGCGCCCGCTGGAAGAACAAGCGTCCCACCGTCCGCGGCGTGGCGATGAACCCTGTCGACCACCCTCTGGGCGGCGGCGAGGGCAAGTCCTCGGGTGGCCGGCATCCGTCGACCCCCTGGGGGAAGAAGGAAGGCCGTACGCGGAAGAAGAACAAGGCGTCGAGCAAGTACATCGTTCGTCGCCGTGGGAAGGGTCGGGGCTAGACATGCCGAGGTCCGTGAAGAAGGGTCCGTTCGTCGACGAGCACCTCATGGTCAAGATCGACGAGATGAACAAGAAGGGCGACAAGCGGGTCATCAAGACCTGGTCGCGCCGCTCCACGATCGTGCCCGAGATGCTGGGGCACACCATCGCGCGTGCACGACGGACGCAAGCACGTGCCCGTCTTCATCTCCGAGTCGATGGTCGGCCACAAGCTGGGCGAGTTCGCCCCCACGCGCACGTTCCGCTCGCACGCCCGAGACGAGCGTCGGAGCGGAGTGAGGTAGGCAGATGGAGGCTCGCGCCACGGTCAAGTACATCCGGACCTCGCCGCGGAAGATGCGGCGGGTGGTGGACCTCGTCCGCGGCCAGCACGTGGAGGAGGCGCGGCGGATCCTGCGGTTCTCGCCGCTCGGAGCCTCGAAGGACGTCGAGAAGCTCCTGAACTCCGCGATCGCCAACGCCGAGCAGAAGCCGGGTGTGGTCGCGGACAACCTGTGGATCTCGCGCGCGTGGGTCGACGAAGGCCCGACGCTGAAGCGGTTCCGTCCGCGGGCGTACGGGCGCGCCACGAAGGTTCGCAAGCGCACGTCGCACGTGACGGTCGTGGTTCAGACGATGGGAGAGGATCGCTAGTGGGTCACAAGGTCAACCCGTACGGGTTCCGGCTGGGGGTCATCTACCCCTGGAAGTCCAACTGGTACGCCGGTCGGCGGGACTACGCCGACCAGCTGCACGAGGACATCTGGATCCGCCAAGCACATCCGCTCCCGCCTGAGCCGAGCCGGCATCTCCAGCATCGACATCGAGCGCAAGGGCGACCAGATCTGGGTATTCATCCGCACCGCCCGCCCCGGCATCGTGATCGGGCGCAAGGGAGCGGAGGTCGATCGCCTGCGCAAGGACATCGAGCGCTACACGAAGAAGCGTGTCGACGTGAAGGTCGAGGACATGAATCAGGCCGCGAGCGAGTCGCGACCGGAGACGGACGCCGCACTGCTCGCGCAGGGCGTGGCCGAGCAGCTGGCGGGCCGCGTTGCGTTCCGCCGGGCCATGCGCCGCGCGGTTCAGACGGCCATGCGCTCGGGCGCCCTGGGCGTTCGCGTCGCGTGCGGCGGCCGCCTGGGTGGCGCCGAGATGGGACGCAAGGAGTGGTACCGCGAGGGCCGCGTCCCGCTGCACACGCTCCGCGCCAAGGTCGACTTCGGCACCGCCGAGGCCAAGACCACGTTCGGGGTCGTGGGCGTCAAGGTGTGGGTGTACCACGGCGACGAGGTTCCGCGGCGGGAGCAGGACACCGAGCGTGCCCTCGCACGAGCGCACGCCACCGCCCAGCAGGTGGACGCCACCGCGCGGCGGCGGGATGGAGACGGCCGAGGGCGCCGAGCCCATGGCCTCCACCGACGCCCCCCCCGTCACGTCGCCCCAGACCCCGTCCGAGATCCCGGCCGCGCCTGTCGAGGCGCCCGCCGAGGCCGCCCCGGCGGAGGGTGAGGCCTGATGCTTGCGCCGAAGAAGATCAAGCACCGCAAGGCAGCACCGCGGCAACCGGCGCGGCATGGCCAAGGGCGGCACCGAGATCAACTTCGGCGACTTCGGCCTCGTGGCCCTGGAGGCCGCGTGGATCACCAACCGGCAGATCGAGTCGGCGCGTGTCGCCATCACGCGGCACATCAAGCGTGGCGGCAAGGTGTGGATCAACATCTTCCCGGACAAGCCGGTCACGAAGAAGCCCGCCGAGACCCGCATGGGCTCCGGCAAGGGCAACCCCGAGGGATGGGTCGCGGTCGTGAAGCCCGGCCGGGTCATGTTCGAGCTGGCCGGGCGTGCCCGAGCCCCTCGCGCGCGAGGCGATGAAGCGCGCACAGCACAAGCTGCCGATCAAGACCAAGTTCATCAGCAGGGTGGGTGACTGACGGATGGCGTCCAAAGCCGCGGAGCTGCGCGAGCTGCCTGACGAGGAGCTCCTCGAGCGGATCGAGTCCGCGAAGGAAGAGCTCTTCAACCTCGGTTCCAGCTCGCCACCGGGCAGCTCGACAACCCGTCCCGGATCAGTGAGGTGCGCCACGACATGGCGCGCATCGCCACCGTCTTGCGGGAGCGCGAGATCGAGACCGAGCTCGACGCGCTCTGGGCGGCGGAGGAAGCGGCGATGGAAGAGGAGCAGGATCAGTGAGCGACGAACAGCAGGCAACGACAGAGGAGCGCGGACGCCGCAAGGTGCGGACCGGCGTGGTGGTGTCGGACAAGATGGACAAGACCGTCCTCGTCCGCATCGACCGCCAGGTGCGCCACAGCCTCTATGAGAAGACCGTGCGGCGCTCCTCGAAGCTGGCCGCGCACGATGAGGAGAACGAGGCCCATGTGGGCGACACCGTCCGGGTCATGGAGACCCGACCGATCTCCAAGTCGAAGCGCTGGCGCATCGTAGAGATCGTCGAGAGAGCGAAGTAGGGATGATCCAGCAGGAGACGCGCTGCAAGGTAGCGGACAACACGGGGGCCAAAGAGGTCCTGTGCATCCGCGTGCTCGGCGGGTCGGCCCGTCGCTACGCTGGCGTGGGCGACGTCATCGTCGGCACGGTGAAGGACGCACTGCCGGGCGGCGGCGTGAAGAAGGGCGAGGTCGTCAGGGCGGTCGTGGTGCGCACGGCTAAGGAGCGCAGGCGGCCCGACGGCTCGTACATCCGCTTCGATGACAACGCGGTCGTGCTGATCAACGAGCAGAAGAACCCGCGGGGTACGCGCATCTTCGGACCCGTCGCGCGGGAACTACGGGAGAAGAGGTTCATGAAGATCATCTCGCTGGCACCGGAGGTGCTCTGATGACCGCGCTGAACATCAAGAAGGACGACACCGTCCGCGTACTGACCGGCAAGGACCGCGGCAAGGAAGGCCGGGTGGTCCGCGTGGACCCGAAGCACGCGCCGTGTCATGGTCGACGGCGTCGCCCTGGCCAAGCAGCACGAGCGCGCCGGCGGCAAGCGTTCTTCCGATGGCCAGCAGCTGCAGCAGGGCGGCATCATCGACATCGAGATGTTCATCGACATCTTCGAACGTCGCCGTCGTGTGCAAGAGCTGCGGCAAGCCGACCCGCGTCGGGTTCGCATTCGGAAGACGGCCAGAAGGTGCGGATCTGCAGGAAGTGCGAGGCGGAACTATGAGCGAGACGATGCCGCGACTGAAGCAGCGTTACCGCGACGAGGTCGTGCCTGCGCTGCGAGGAGCAGCTGGGGCTTTCCAACGTGATGCAGGTCCCGAGGCTCGAGAAGATCGTGGTCAATGTCGGCGTGGGCGACGCCGTCAAGGACGGTCGTATGCTGGATGCCGCATTGGCGGACCTGACCACGATCACGGGCCAGCAGCCCGTGGTCACCAAGGCCCGCAAGTCGATCGCCGGCTTCAAGCTCCGGGAGGGCATGGCGATCGGCGCGAAGGTCACCCTTCGGGGCGACCGGATGTGGGAGTTCTACGATCGGTTGGTGTCGCTCGCGCTCCCGCGGATCCGCGACTTCCGCGGCATGAACCCGCTGGCCTTCGACGGCCACGGCAACTACACGCTCGGGGTCACCGAACAGCTGATCTTCCCGGAGATCGACTACGACAAGGTGCTGGCGGTGCGCGGGATGGACATCACGATCGTGACGTCCGCCACCACCGACGACGATGGACGGGCTCTCCTGGTCGCCCTCGGCTTCCCCCTCGCGGGGCAGACCGCGGCCGCGCAGGCGAGTTAGAGGACGAGACATGGCGAAGAAGGCGTTGATCAACAAGCAGCAGGCGCAGCCGAAGTACCGGGTGCGCGCCTACACACGCTGCCAGAAGTGCGGAAGGCCCCGGGCCGTCTACAAGAAATTCATGTTGTGCCGCATCTGCTTCCGACAGCTCGCCCACGCGGGCGAGCTCCCGGGGGTGACGAAGTCCTCGTGGTGACCAAGGCGAAGTTCTCGAGCAACATCTCCGATCCCGTGGCGGACCTGCTCACGCGGATCCGGAACGCGAACCTCGCGTTCAAGGACGAGCTCATCGCACCCGTGTCCAAGCTCGGCGACGCGATACTGACCATCCTGGACCGCGAGGGCTTCATCGAGGGGTTCGACCGCGAGGGCGAGGGTATCGAAGAGGCCTTCCGCATCCGGTTGAAGTACGGCAAGCAGCGGCAGCGCGCGATCACGGGACTGAAGCGGGTCTCCTCACCGGGGCGCCGGGTCTACACGGGGCGCGATCGGTTGCCGCGGGTGCTCGGCGGTCTCGGGATCGCCATCGTGTCCACGTCGCAAGGCGTGATGACGGACAAGCGACGCCTCCCGCAAGGGGATCGGCGGAGAAGTCCTGGCCTACGTGTGGTGATGAGATGAGTCGGATCGGAAAGCAGCCCATCGAGCTCCCCAGCGGCGTCGACGTGACGATCGCCGAGGAGAACGTGGTGACCGTGAAGGGCCCTCGCGGGACCCTTACCCAGACGATGCATCCCGACATGCGCATCGTGACCGAGGACGGCCACCTGCGGGTCGAGCGACCTGACGACGAGAGCTACCACCGCAGCCTGCATGGACTGACCCGCACGCTCTTGGCCAACATGGTGTTGGGCGTGACGAACGGGTTCGAGAAGCAGCTGCAGATCATCGGCGTGGGCTACCGCGCGGCGCTGAAGGGCAAGGACCTGGAGGTCCAGGCCGGGTACTCCCATCCCGTGCTGGTGCCCGTGCCCGAGGGGATCGAGTTCGAGGTGCCGACGCCCACCCAGATCGTGGTACGCGGCAACGACAAGCAGGCGGTCGGGGAGATCGCGGCCAAGATCCGGAAGATCCGCAAGCCCGAGCCGTACAAGGGCAAGGGCATCCGGTACGAGGGCGAGTACGTACGGAAGAAGGCCGGTAAGGCCGCGAAGGGCGGTGCGTGATGGCGACCATGACGAAGCGCGAGGCGCGACTGCGGCGTCACGGCCGCGTGCGCAAGAAGGTCTCCGGCAGCGAGTCCCGCCCTCGCCTCGCCGTGTTCCGTTCGAACCGGCACATCTACGCGCAGCTGATCGACGACCAACGGGCGGTAACGCTCGCCGCGGCCTCCGACGCCGAGGTGGAGGGTGACGACAAGACGGCCCGTGCCAAGGCGGTCGGCGGACTGATCGCCAGCCGTGCGAAGGAGGCCGGCATCGACGCCGCGGTATTCGACCGCGGCGGCCGGCTCTACCACGGCCGCGTCGCGGCCCTCGCCGAGGGCGCGCGCGAAGGAGGACTCCAGATCTGACATGAGTAGGCGATACGACGCGAACCAGCAGGATAGGAGCCCGTTCGAAGAGCGGGTCATCTCGATCAACCGCGTGGCCAAGGTCGTCAAGGGCGGCCGCCGCTTCAGCTTCGCCGCGCTCGTGGTCGTGGGAGACGGCGCCGGTCGCGTCGGCGTGGGCTACGGCAAGGCGAAGGAGGTGCCCTCCGCCATCGCCAAGGGCGTGGAGGAGGCGCGGAAGAAGATGTTCGAGGTCGCGATGATGGGCACGACGATCCCTCACACGGTGACCGGGGAGGCGGGTGCCGGTGTGGTGTTGCTCAAGCCGGCCGCCCCCGGGACCGGGGTGATCGCGGGCGGCCCCGTGCGGGCGCTCGTCGAGTGCGCGGGCATCAAGGACATCTTGTCGAAGTCGATGGGCTCATCGAACCAGATCAACATCGTGAAGGCGGCCGTGGACGGGTTGAAGCAGCTCCGGAAGCCCCAGCAGGTGGCGGCGCTCCGGGGCCGCGACGTGCACGAGGTGGCGCCCAAGCCCATGGTGGAAGCGGTGGCGGCCGCGGAGACACGGCTGCAGGCGGCGCGAACCGCCGCCCTGGAGGAGGCATACACCGACGCCCCCTCCGGCCCGCGCGGCGGCCGAGGCCCCGGAGGTCGCCGATGAAGCTCAAGGTGACGCAGCGGCGCAGCGTGATCGACCGGCCGCAGGACCAGAAGGACACGGTCAGGCGGCTCGGGCTGCACCGCATCAACGACTCCGTGGTCAAGGATGACCGGCCCGAGATCCGGGGGATGATCGCCAAGGTTCAGCACCTCGTCGACGTGGAAGAGGTCGAAGCATGAAGCTCCACCATCTGAAGCCCGCCGAGGGCGCCAAGCAGGATCGCAAACGCGTCGGGCGCGGCCGTGCCGGCGTGCGCGGCAAGACCGCGGGCCGAGGCACGAAGGGCACCGGGGCGCGCAAGAACGTGCCCGTGTGGTTCGAGGGCGGTCAGATGCCGCTGCAGCGACGCGTGCCGAAGCTCAAGGGGTTCACGAACCACAACCGCGTGGAGTACGCGGTCGTCAACGTCGAGGTGCTCGAGCGCTACTACGAGGGTGGGGAGGTCACGCCGGAGGGTCTCTACGAGCACGGACTCGTGCATAAGGGGATGCCCGTGAAGATCCTGGCGCGTGGTGAGATCACCCACGCGTTGACCGTGAGGGCGCACGCGTTCTCCGACGCCGCCAAGGCCAAGATCGAGGCCGCCGGCGGCCGCGCCGAACGTCTCGGCTGACCCGGGGTACCATTACTCACCATGCTGAAGGCGTTCCTCAACGCGTTCAGGGTCCCGGATCTTCGAAACAAGATCCTGTTCACCCTGGCCATCATCGCCGTGTACCGGTTCGGTGCCCACGTGCCCGTACCGGTCGTGGACATCGGCAAGCTCACGCAAGCCTTGGAGAGTCAGGGCTCGGGCGGGTTCCTGGCCATGATGAACCTGTTCTCGGGCGGCGGCATCGCCCGGCTGGCGGTGTTCGGGCTCGGCATCATGCCCTACATCACCTCCTCCATCATCCTGCAGCTTCTGCAGGTCGTGATCCCGCGCCTGCAGGCGCTGCAGGACCAGGGGGAGGCCGGCGTCAAGACGATCAACCAGTACACCCGCTACCTCACGGTCGTGCTGGCGCTGCTGCAGTCCACGGGGCTCGTGTTCCTCTTCCACTCGGGCACCGCCACCAACGGCGTGGACATCTTCCCGAACGGGACGTTCACCTCGGCCAACGTCGGCCTGATCATCCTCACGCTCACGGCGGGCACCGCGTGCGTCATGTGGCTCGGGGAGCTCATCACGCAGCGCGGGGTCGGCAACGGCATGTCGATCCTGATCTTCGTCAGCGTGATCTCGGTCATGCCTGCCGAGGGGAACGCCATCCTGCAGACCAGCACGAGCAAGTTCGTCGTCGCCCTCATCATCGGCCTCGGGGTCATCGTGGCCGTGGTGTTCATGGACCAGGGCCAGCGCCGGATCCCGATCCAGTACGCGAAGCGCGTGGTGGGCAGGCGCATGATGGGGGGACCAGCACCTACCTTCCATTGAAGGTGAACCAGGCGGGGGTGATCCCCATCATCTTCGCGTCCTCGGTCCTGTACTTCCCCGTGCTGCTAGGGAGCGTGATCCACGCGCCGTGGTTCCAGACCCTCATGAACAAGCTCACCGACCCGAAGAACCTGGTGTACATGGTCAGCTACGCCCTGTTGATCATCTTCTTCAGCTACTTCTACACGGCGATCCAGTTCGACCCGGTGCGTACCGCCGATCAGATCCGCAAACAGGGCGGGTTCATACCCGGCATCCGACCCGGCCCTCCCACGGCCACGTATCTGAACGACATCCTCGTCCGCATCACCCTCCCAGGGTCGCTGTTCCTGGCCGCCGTCGCCTTGGTGCCGTCGGTGGTGTTCGCCTACTGGTCGCTGCAACAGTTCCCCTTCGGGGGCGCCTCGATCCTGATCGCGGTCGGTGTTGCGCTCGAGACGATGAAGCAGGTGGAGTCGCAGCTGCTGATGCGTCACTACGAGGGCTTCCTGAAATAGCCATGCGCCTGGTGCTGCTCGGACCACCCGGTGCCGGGAAGGGCACGCAGGCCCAGCGCCTGACCGAGCGGTACGACATCCCCCAGATCTCCACCGGCGACATCCTGCGACAGCATGTCCAGGATGGCACCGCACTCGGGATCAGCGCGCGCTCCTACATGGACCGCGGCGAGTTCGTTCCCGACGAGCTCGTCGTGCAGATGGTGATGGATCGACTCGACGACCCCGACACCGGCGAACGGATTCATCCTCGATGGGTTCCCTCGCACCGCGCCGCAGGCGCGCGCGCTGGAGGAGGCGTTGCTCCAAGCCGATCGACCACTCACGGCGGTCCTGAAGTTCGAGATCAGCGACGACATGGCCGTGCGCCGCCTGTCCAACCGGTGGACGTGTCCCAACTGCAAGCGCACGTTCAACGCGGAGTTCAAGCCGCCGGTGCAGGAGGGCATCTGCGATCACTGCGGCGCGAAACTGGAACGGCGAGCTGACGACGACGAGCTCACGGTGCGTCGCCGCCTCGCCGTGTACCGAGAGCAGACCGAGCCGCTCGAGGCCTTCTACCGCGAGCGAGGGCTCCTGCGGGAGATCGACGCCGAGGTGAGGGAGGATCTGGTCGTCGACCGGACCGTGGACTCGCTGGTGGGGCTCGCGTGATCATCCGCAAGTCGCCCGAGGAGCTGGAGCGGATGCGCGCCTCGGGCAAGATCCTGGCCGGCACCATCGACGAGGTCCTGGCCGCCGTCCGCCCAGGGGTCAGCACCGGAGAGCTCGATGAGATCGCGGAGCGGCGGATCCGTGCCGAGGGCGCCACTCCATCGTTCCTCGGCTACAAGGGTTTCACCCGCTCCATCTGCGCGTCCATCAACGACGAGATCGTCCACGGCATCCCGTCCAGGAACCGGACGCGTGGCGGTCGGAGATCTGCTCTCGTTGGACTTCGGGGCGATCTGGGAGGGGTATCACTCCGACTCGGCGGTCACCGTGTTCGTGGGCGGACGGGCGCCCTCGCCCGAGGCCGAGCGACTGGTCGCCACGACGCAGGCGTGCCTCGACGCAGCGATCGCGGCCGCCCAGCCTGGAGGACGCCTCTCCGACATCGGGGCCGCCATCGAGGCGGTGGCCGCGGGGGCGGGCATGGGGTTGGTCCGCGAATACGGCGGTCACGGTATCGGGCGGGCCATGCACGAGGATCCGTTCGTGCAGAACTGGGGTGCGCCGGGGCGGGGGCCCGACCTGCGACCCGGCCTCGTACTGGCGCTCGAACCGATGCTGAACCTGGGCGGGGACGAGACGCGCGCGATGCCCGATGGCTGGACCGTGGTGACGGCGGACGGGTCCCTCTCCGCACATTTCGAGCACACCGTCGCCATCACGGAGCATGGTCCCGAGGTGCTGACGGCGCGCAACTGACACATGCCCGGTCGGTCGGGCCAGACGCCGACGTTGGACGCTCGCTGCGGCGCGCTCGTATACTGGGCCTTCGCCCCTCTCGGCATGTGCTTCGCGTGCGCGCCGGGCCGGGGCGCTTCCGAAGGAACGAGGATAACCGGAGCGTGCCGAAGAAGGATGCGATCGAGGTCGAGGGTACGGTCGTCGAGCCGTTACCCAACGCGATGTTCCGCGTGAAGCTGGACAACGACCATCTGGTGCTGGCACACATCTCGGGGAAGATGCGGATGCACTACATCCGCATCTTGCCAGGGGACCGGGTGTTGGTGGAGCTTTCGCCGTACGACCTCACGCGGGGCCGTGTGGTGTACCGATACAAGTAGTGCGAGATGGGGCCCGATGGGCCGAGGAGTGCAGGACCGATGAAGGTACGTCCGTCCGTCAAACCGATCTGTGACAAGTGTCGCGTGATCCGCCGGCGCGGGCGCATCCTCGTGATCTGCAGCAACCCTCGCCACAAGCAGCGGCAGGGCTAGGCCGAAGGAGAGGAACCAGCAAGTGGCACGGATCGCAGGCGTCGACCTCCCTCGCGACAAGCGGTTGGAGATCGGCCTCACCTACATCTACGGCATCGGCACCACGAGCGCGCGTCAGATCGTTCAGGGAACCGGCATCGACGCCGCCACCCGGGTGCGGGACCTCTCGGAAGAAGAGGTGCTGAAGATCCGCGACTTCATCGACAAGGAGTTCAAGGTCGAGGGAGACCTCCGACGTGAGGTGGCCCAGGACATCAAGCGGAAGATCGAGATCGGATGCTATGCGGGCGTCCGCCATCGCCGCGGTTTGCCGGTTCGGGGACAGCGCACGCACACGAACGCGCGCACCCGCAAGGGGCCGAAGAAGGCCATCGCCGGCAAGAAGAAGGCGAAGAAGAAGTAAGGGAGCATAGATGGCGAAGCCCAAAGCGAAGAAGACGAAGCGCCGCGAGAAGAAGCACGTCGTGCACGGCCAGGCGCACATCAAGTCGACCTTCAACAACACCATCGTCACCATCACCGACCTGCAGGGCAACACCCTCTCGTGGGCCAGCGCCGGCAACGTCGGGTTCAAGGGCTCACGCAAGTCCACCCCGTTCGCGGCGCAGCTGGCCGCCGAGAAGGCGGCACGGGCCGCGCAGGAGCACGGGGTCCAGAAGGTCGACGTCTACGTCAAGGGCCCCGGCTCGGGCCGAGAGACCGCGATCCGCTCGCTCGCTGCCGCGGGTCTCGAGGTCTCAGGGATCAACGACGTCACGCCGGTGCCGCACAACGGCTGCCGGCCGCGCAAGCGTCGCCGCGTCTAGACGCGGCTGACCAACCCGGCGCCCATCACCGGCGCCGGGCACAACGACGCGGGGTAGGAGTGGATGATCCCCCGCCGAAGGAGGGAAGTGCCTTGTTCATCGTCGCGAGGCCTCAGATCGCTGAGGACGTGATCTCGCCGACCCGCTCGAAGTTCACGATCGAGCCGCTCGAGCCCGGGTTCGGCTACACCGTGGGGAACTCCCTGCGCCGGACGCTGCTGTCGTCCATCCCCGGAGCCGCGATCTCGTCGGTCCGGATCGAGGGCGTGCTGCATGAGTTCTCCACGATCCCGAAGGTGCAGGAGGACGTCACCGACATCATCCTGAACCTCAAGGAGCTCGTCGTTCGTTCTGAGCTCGACGAGCCCACCACGATCTACCTGAAGGCCAAGGGCCCGGCCGAGGTCACCGCCGGCGACATCGCCCCACCGGCCGGCATCGAGATCCTCAACCCCGACCTGCACATCGCCTCGCTCGGCAAGGGCGCGAGCCTTGAGATGGAGATGACGGTCGAGCGAGGGGTCGGCTACCGCATGGCCGACAAGAACAAGAAGCCACGCGACCCGATCGGCGTGATCCCGGTGGACTCGATCTTCTCCCCGGTGCGCAAGGTCACCTACGGCGTGGAGAACACCCGGGTCGAGCAGATGACCGACCGCGATCGTCTGGTCCTGGACGTGGAGACCGACGGCTCGATCACCGCGCGCGAGGCCGTGGCCAGCGCAGGTGGCACGCTGTTCGAACTCGTGCACCTCTTCAGCGAGCTGGCCGAGGCCGCCAGCGTCTCCGTGGGCCCGGCCGAGGACGAGGAGGTCCCCGGCGACTACGCCATCACGATCGAGGAGCTGAACCTGTCGGTGCGCTCGTACAACTGCCTCAAGCGCGAGGGCATCAACGCGGTCGGCGACCTGGTCCAGAAGAGCGAGTCCGAGCTGATGGACATCCGCAACTTCGGCCAGAAGTCGATCGACGAGGTGAAGGCCAAGCTCGAGGAGCTCGGTCTCGGCCTGCGGGAGGAGTGAGCCAGGTGCCGAAGCCCAAGAAGGGACCCCGCCTGGGCTCGAACCCGGCCCATCAGAAGCTGCTCTTGTCGACGCTGGCGGCGCAGCTCTTCACGCACGAGGGCATCAACACCACCGAGGCCAAGGCGAAGGCCCTGCGCCCCTACGCGGAGAAGCTCATCACGTTCGCGAAGCGGGGCGACCTGGCCGCGCGGCGGGAGGTCCTGAAGGACATCCCCGATCGCGACGTCGTGGCGCGCTTGTTCCACGAGATCGGTCCGCGGTTCGCGGACCGCCAGGGCGGCTACACGCGGATCCTGAAGCTCGGCCCGCGCAAGGGCGACGCCGCGCCGATGGCGCGGATCGAGCTGGTGGAGCGGGGCGACTGACCTTCCGCATCGCGCAGGTGTCGGAGGCCGGGGCTGCGCCCCGGCCTCCCTCGTCCTCCGGGTGACGGCGTCCGCGATACTGGGGCCGTGACGCGCACGATCCGGCTCGACCTGGCCTACGACGGCACGGGGTTCCGCGGGTGGGCATCGCAGCGCGATCCCGGGATCCGCACCGTGGAGGGTGAGTTGACGAGCGTGTTGTCGTCGGTCGTGCGCGAGCCGTCCGGATGCGGGTGGCAGGGCGAACGGACGCCGGCGTGCACGCGCGCGGCCAGGTGGCGTCGTTCGTCACGGAGCGCGATCTGGACCCCGAGAAGTTGCGGGCGGCGATCAACGGCGGGCTGGGTCCTGAGGTCGTCTGCCTGGAGCCGTCGGACGGGACGAGGTTTCGACGCCCGGTTCTCGGCGAGTGCCCGCGAGTACCGGTACCGGATCGACACCGGCCCCGTGCCGGACCCCTTCTCGGCCCGGTTCGTTTGGCAACGGCCAGGACGGCTCGACGGCCCGGCGATGCGGGCGGCGGCCCGGCACCTGGTGGGTGAGCATGACTTCACGTCGTTCTGCCGGCATCCCGGACCGGGCAGGGCGACGGTCCGTGACCTGCAGCGGCTCACCGTCTCGGTGCGAGGCGACCGGGTCGAGCTGGGGTTCCGTGCGAACGCCTTCCTGCACCAGATGGTGCGCGCGCTCACAGGGACGCTGGTCTTGGCGGGTGAGGGCAAGCTCGACCCCGAACAGGTCGCCGCGCTCCTTGCGGCCCGAGACCGGGGCGGGACAGGCAACCTCGCACCCGCACACGGGCTCACCCTCGAACGTGTGATCTACGGGCGGCGCGTCGGTTTGATACCATATCGATGACGGTCGATACATGGATAAGAGCATACAGAGGCTTGAGAGGCGGTGAGGTGCTGTGCAGAGCGGCGATGAGCTTCGAGATCGGGTTCGCGACCGATACGCCGCCGCGGCGGCGGCGGCGGTCGGCGAGGGCCTGGCGGCCGACGACGGCGGTGACGCATGTTGCAGCCCATCGGGGTCGCTGGCTTGCGCGCCGGAGGACGGTGTCGGACCGACCCTGTACACGCTCGAGGAGCGGGCCGAACTCCCGGACCATGCGGTGCTGGCGAGCATGGGCTGCGGCAACCCTACGGCGGTCGCGGAGCTCCGCGAGGGCGAGACCGTGTTGGATCTTGGGTCCGGAGGCGGGATCGACGTACTGCTCTCAGCGCGCCGGCTCGGTCCCGCGGGGAAGGCCTACGGGTTGGACATGACGCCGGAGAGGCTGGAGCTGGCTCGCGAGCACGCGAGGAGGGCCGGGGCGGTCAACGTCGAGTTCCTTCAGGGCCTGATCGAGCACATCCCGCTCCCGGACGAAGCGTGGACGTCGTGATCTCGAACTGCGTCGTCAACCTCGTCGACCGACAAGGCGAAGGTGCTCCGGGAGATGTTCCGGGTCCTGCGGCCGGGGGGCCGCGTGGGCGTGAGCGACGCTCGTGGCGGAAGATCACCTCAGCGAGGCCGACCGTGCCGAGCGAGGATCGTTCGTCGGTTGCATCGCGGGTGCGATGAGCTTCGAGGAGTATCGCGCGTCGCTCGCCGATGCCGGCTTCGAAGCTATCGGTCTCGACTTCCACGCACGTGGTCGCGGACGGGATCCACGGGGCCATCGTGCGGGCCGTGAAGCCGGCATGAGGTCTTTGACGCTGGCTCCGGCCCGCGGGTAACCTGATGCGTCGGCCCACGACCCGGGTCGACATCTCTGCGCATGAAGACCTACTCTCCGAAGCCTGGGCACATCGAGCGACGCTGGTACGTGATCGACGCCAGCGATGTCGTGCTGGGACGCCTCGCTTCGGAGGCCGCGGCCCTGCTGCGCGGCAAACACAAGCCGATCTTCGCGCCCCACATGGACACCGGAGACCACGTGATCATCGTGAACGCCTCCAAGGTGGCCATGACCGGCGGCAAGGAGCAGAAGAAGATCGCCTACCGGCACTCCGGGTACCCGGGAGGGATCACCGGCACGAAGTACGCGAGGCTGCTGGAGGAGAAGCCGGCATTCGCCGTCGAGAAGGCGATCAAGGGCATGCTGCCGAAGAACAAGCTCGGCCGGGCCATGGTCAAGAAGCTCCACGTCGTGCCCGGTCCCGAGCACCCTCACGCGCCCCAGCAGCCCGAGATCTATACGCTGGGCCGGCCTCCCGTCTGGGGCGGGTTGCCGCAGACCCCGCCGAACGAACTGAAGACGCGGCACGTGGCCGCCGAGGAGCCCGAGTCCACGGGCCCTGCGAAGAAGCCTGCCGCTGAGAAGACGACCGCGAAGAGATCCACGGCGCCGAAGACCGCCGCGAGGAAGCCCACGGCCAAGAAGCCCACGGCGAAGAAGACCGCCACGAGGAAGCCCACCGCCCAGAAGACCACCGCCAAGAAGACCACGGCGCCAAGAAGACCACCGCCAAGAAGACCACCGCGAAGAAGAAGACCGCGGCCGAGAAGCCGGCGGGCGACGCCGGAGAGGAGTAGCCCTCAGTGCCAGCCACCGCGACGAAGATGACCACCGGCCGACGCAAGGAAGCCGTGGCGCGTGTTCGACTCGTGCCGGGTACCGGTGAGTTCGCCGTGAACGGGCGCTCGCTCGAGGACTATTTCCCAACACGGGTGCACCGCATGGTGGCCGTCGCACCGCTCCGCGCGATCGGACGCGAGAAGGACTTCGACGTGATCGTGACGATCCGTGGCGGCGGCATCGCCGGTCAGGCCGGTGCCGTTCGTCTGGGCATCGCCCGCGCCCTGATCGATCAGGAGCCGGAGCTCCGCGGCCAGCTCAAAGCCGAGGGGTTCCTCACCCGCGACGCTCGGGAGAAGGAGCGCCGCAAGTACGGTCTGAAGAAGGCCCGCAAGGCGCCGCAGTACTCCAAGCGCTGACCGAGTCCCCTTCGCGGCGCCGCAGAGGTCAAACGACCGGCGAGCGATCCCGAAATCGGCCCCGCAGGGCGACGACGACCCGCTCCACCAGCGTCTGCGGCGCGAGAGCTGGCGGGAGCTAACGACCCGGGCCCCTCAAGGCCGAACGCTACGTCGAAGGCCTGAACGCTCGGTGAACTCGCTAACCGGCGGTGGGATCGGGTTGCTCCACCATGCCGTCGTCCTCGGCGATCGCGAACGCGCCGGAGCTGACGGCGTCCACCACGGCACGCCCCCGGACCTCGTCCTCGGCGCTGACCCAGAGGTACGCGGGGCCGACGCGGTAGGGTCCCTCGCCCTCGCCCTTCATCATCACGGAGATCCCCTCGGCCTCGAGGCGCCCGCGCATCAGCTGACCGTCGATCGCGTCGGGGGTCGCGTAGATCTTCACGACATCGTGCGCCATGCGAACAGTATGCATGCGGAACGTGCGAACGATCGGCGTTCCCTACTCAGGCAGGTCCTCACCCGCCGCGCCCTTTAGGCCCCCGTGCGTATCCGCAGCACCAGCGATCCGACGATCGCGAGGATGATCGACCCGAGAGCCGACGGAGCGTCTCGGGCGTTCCTCGAGCGGCGACAGAATCTCCACACCCTTCTGCGCTCCTCCGTCCTACCCTTGGTGCATGGATACGCTGCCTCGCCGCTGGTTCCGGAAAGACCACTACGGCAACAGGCAACCGCCGCCCGGGTGGCTCTTCGGGGTCGCCGTCATCCTGATCACGGTGGTCGCTGTGGCGCTCACCGCGGTGGCGTTGGCCCAGCGATAGGTGGGCCAACGCTTGCGTCGGGTAGCCTTCCGCCCGACATGGCGAGGCTCTTCGGCACCGACGGCATCCGCGGTCTCGCGGGCAGCGAGCTGACCGCGGACCTCGCCTTCGGGCTGGGGCGCGCCGCCGTCGAGGTGCTGGGCCGCCATGGGGCTGGACACCCCACGATCGTGGTCGGTCGCGACCCCAGATCCTCCGGCGAATGGCTCGAGGACGCGCTCGTGGAGGGCATCCGCGCGGCGGGCGGCGACGCCGATCTTGGCCGGGATCGAGCCCACGCCGGCGATCGCCTACCTCACGGTGGACATGGGCGCCGCCTCAGGAGTGGTGATCTCCGCCTCACACAATCCGCCCGAGTACAACGGGATCAAGTTCTTCGCCTCGAACGGCATGAAGCTTCCGGATGCGATCGAGGACGAGATCGAGGAGTCGCTGTCGTCGCCCGGCGAGCATCGCCCGGGTCCCCGGGGCGACGCCTCCCGTCCGGCGACGCCCGACATCGCTATCTGGAGCATCTGATCGAGGCGGCCGAGGGCCCGCTCGACGGCATGACCGTCGTGGTCGACTGCGCGAACGGCGCGGCCTCCGAGCTGGCACCCGAGCTGCTGCGTCGGCTCGGGGCCGAGGTGCACGCGATCCATGCCGACCCCGACGGCAAGAACATCAACGTCGGCTGTGGCGCCCTGTATCCGGAGGTCGTCGCGGCCGAGGTCGTGCGTCGCGGGGCCGACGCCGGCGTCTCGCACGACGGCGACGCCGACCGTGCGCTCTTCGCCGACGCCGAGGGGACGCTGATCGACGGCGACCAGGTGCTGGCGGCCACAGCCCTCGCGATGAAGGAGAGCGGTCGCCTCGCGGCCAACACCGTGGTCACGACGGTCATGGCGAACGTGGGGTTCCACCACGCGATGCGGGAGCGCGGGGATCGACGTCGTCGCCTCGAGGGTGGGGGATCGCTACGTGCTGGAGGACATGCTCCGCACCGGGGCGGCGCTGGGCGGCGAGCAGTCGGGGCACGTGATCTTCCGGGAGCACGCGACGACGGGCGACGGACTGCTCACCGCGGTTCGGTTCCTGTCGCTGGCGGCCTCACGTGGTGTCCCGCTCCGGGATGTGGCGTCCGTGATGCGCAGATATCCCCAGGCCTTGGTGAACGTGCATGTGAACGACCGAGGAGCGCTCGAGGCCGCCCGCGATGTGTGGAGCGCGGTGAGCGAGGCCGAGACAGCGCTGGGGGAGGAGGGCCGTGTTCTCGTCAGACCCTCGGGGACCGAGCCGCTGGTCCGGGTGATGGTCGAGGCCGAGTCGGAGGATCTCGCGACCTGCGCACGCCGAGGCGATCGCGCGCACGGTTCGAGACAGTCCTGGGAGCGCCCTCGGCCCCGTAGCGGCCCCCTGCTAGGGTGGTCGCCATGTGCGGCATCGTGGGCTACGTCGGCCCCGACCAAGCGCTCCCGATCGTCGTCGAGGGGCTCCGGCGTCTCGAATACAGGGGATACGACTCGGCGGGCGTGGCCTCGATCTCCGACGGGACGCTCACCGTGGTGAAACGTGCCGGCAAGATCGGACAACTCGACGCGGCCCTCGCGGCCGAAGGGATCCCCGCGGGGACCGTGGGGATAGGCCATACGCGCTGGGCCACCCACGGCGCTCCCACCGACCGCAACGCGCATCCTCATGTGGACTGCCAGGGTCGGGTGGCCGTGATCCACAACGGGATCATCGAGAACCACCGGGAGCTCCGTACCCGCCTGGAGAAGGACGGCCACATCCTCGTCTCCGAGACCGACACCGAATGCATCGCCCACCTGATCGAGGAGCGCCTGTCCGAGTCCGACACGCTCACCGAGGCGGTGCGGGCTGCCGTTCGCGACCTCGAGGGGGCGTACTCGTTGGTCGTCTGCGCGCTCGACGAGCCGGAGACCCTGGTCGGTGTGAAGGTGTCCTCGCCCCTGGTGGTGGGTCTCGGCCGAGGCGAGACCCTGCTGGCATCCGACATCCCGGCGCTCCTGGACCGCACCAGCACCGTGATCCCGATCGATGAGGAGCGGGTGGTCACGATCAGCCGCGAGGGTGCCTCCGTTACCGACCTCGACGGCAACGCGGTGAACCCCCCGTCCATCACCGTCGACTGGGACGTGGCCCGCGCCCAGAAGTCGGGGTTCGACGACTTCATGCTGAAGGAGATCCACGAGCAACCCGCGGCGATCCGCGACACGTTGGTAGGGCGCGTCGAGCTGGGCCGCTTGACGCTCGACGAGATCCGCATCGGGGACGGCGTCCTCCGTGAGGTGAACAAGGTCTTCGTGGTGGCCTGCGGGACCGCGTTCCACTCCGGGCTCGTGGCCAAGTACGCGATCGAGCACTGGACGCGTCTCCCGGTGGAGATCGAGATCGCGAGCGAGTTCCGCTATCGCGATCCGGTGCTCGGGCCGGACACGCTCACCCTCGCCGTCAGCCAGTCGGGGGAGACGATCGACACGCTGGAGGCGGCCCGCCATGCCCGCCAACAGGGCTCGCAGGTCATCGCCGTCACGAACACGGTCGGCTCCTCACTCGCGCGCGAGGCCGACGGAGTGCTGTACACGCACGCCGGGCCCGAGATCGGCGTGGCGGCGACGAAGACCTTCGCCACGCAGATGGTCTCGCAGTACTTGGTGGCGCTCTACCTGGCGCAGGTGCGGGGAACGATGTTCCCTGAGGAGATCGCCGAGGTCCTGGATCGGATGGACGAACTTCCGTCTCAGGTAGAGCGCGCGATCGCGCTCGACGCTCCCTGCAGGGCCATCGCGGAGCGCCTCGCGGATGCGAGCAGCGTCCTGTTCATCGGACGACACACCGGGTACCCGGCCGCGCTCGAGGGAGCGCTGAAGCTCAAGGAGCTCAGCTACATCCACGCGGAGGGGTTCCCCGCCGGGGAGCTGAAGCACGGCCCGATCGCGTTGGTGGAGGATGGCACGCCGGTCGTGGCGGTGGCCACCGCGTGTCACGTGTACCCGAAGATGCTCTCCAACATCCAGGAGGTCCATGCCCGCGGCGCCGAGATCATCGCGGTGGTCACCGAGGGCGACACCGAGGCCGCAGCGATCGCCGATCATGTCCTCGAGGTGCCCGCGACGCCTGAGCTCCTGGCCCCCGTCGTGGTCACGGTGCCGCTCCAACTGCTCGCCTACCACGCGGCGAAGCTGCGCGGCTGCGACGTCGACCATCCGCGGAACCTGGCGAAGAGCGTCACGGTCGAGTAGTCGACGATGCACCTCGTCGTCCCCTCGCCGACCCCCCCGCCCACCCCTCCGGGTCCGAGCGCTCCGGTGGGCCTCATCTTCATCGGCCTGGTCCTGGTCGCCTCGTTGGTGATGTGGATCCTCGCGAGGAGGACGTTCTCGCGGGCCCTCGACCAGGACGTGTGGGGTGATGGGCCCAAGGGACCGCCGCCCGCCTGAAGGCCCGGACCCGCTGGTTCCGGGCCGCGGTTCGCGTAGCCTGTCGGAGTGGAGATCGTCGGACTGGGGGTCGACATCTGCGAGATCGCCCGCATGGAGCGCGCGCTTGCCCGCCATCCCACCATGCGTCATCGCGTGTTCACTCCCCTGGAGATCGCCTACTGCGACGGGAAGGCTCGCCCCGCCGAGTCCTACGCCGGTCGTTTCGCCGCGAGGGAGGCGACGATCAAGGCGCTGGGTGGCTACCGGGGGAAGCGCTGGCAGGACATCAGCGTCGCACGCCATCCCAGCGGGGCCCCCTCGATCGAGCTGGTCGGCAACGCGGCCCGGCGCGCCGGCACGCTGGGCGTCACCCGGGTGCTGATCACGTTCACGCACGAGAAGACGAACGCGGTGGCCTTCGCCGTGGCGGTGCGTGAGGGATGAGGGAGTCGTGAAACCGGTCCTCTCACCGGAGCAGGCCGCCGAGCTGGATCGCGCCACGCAGCTGGCAGGCACGCCCGCCGAGGTCCTCATGGAGCGCGCCGGGCGCGCCGTGGCCAGGGCCGCCGTCGATCTGATGGGCGGCACCTATGGGCGTCGTGTCGTGGTGGTGGCCGGGCCGGGGAACAACGGCGGAGATGGGCTGGTTGCGGCGCGTCACCTGGCCAGGTGGGGGGCCGCCGTGACCGTCGTGACGGTGGGCGGCCTGCCCGACCGGGGGGCGGCCGCTGCGAACGCCGAGCGCCTCCGGTCCATGGGGATCCCTCTTCTGACCTTCGAGGCCGAGGCGCTCGATCGCGAGCTCGACCGCGCCGACCTGGCGGTCGACGCCGTATTCGGGATCGGGTTCCACGGCGCCCCCGGAGGCGCGTTCGCGAACGCCATCTCCGTCCTCGACCGCGCGGGCGCTCCGGTCGTCGCGGTGGACATCCCCTCGGGCGTCGACGCGGCCACCGGCACCGTGCCGGGCGCGGTCGCCCGTGCCGAGCTCACCGTGACGTTCGGAGCGGCGAAGACCGGCGCGGTGCTGTTGCCCGGCGGTGACGCCGCGGGCGCCCTCCGTGTGGTGGACATCGGGTTCCCGGATGACCTCGTGCATGCGGACGTCTTCCTCAGCGAGCCGGAAGATGTGGCGCGCGTATCCCCGCGTCGGATCCCCGACGGGCACAAGCGGGCGTCCGGGACGCTGGTCGTCGTGGCTGGGTCGCGGAGGATGACGGGCGCGGCGTCGCTGATCGCGCGGGCGGCGATGCGCGTCGGCGCGGGTCTCGTCACCGTGGCCGTGCCGGAGGGCATCCTTCACGTCGTCCAGGCCGCGATGCCGGAGGCCGTCTTCCTCGAGCTGCCCGAGACCCCCGCGGGCACCGTGGGGCAAGGGGCGATCACCCCGGTCCTGGAGGCGCTCGAGCGCGCGGATGCCGTCGCGATCGGCCCGGGACTCACGGCACGGGAGGAGACGGCGGCGTTCGTGGCGGCCGTGGTGCGAGCGGCGCCCGTCCCGATGATCCTCGACGCCGACGGGCTGAACGCGTTCGCAGGGCGGGCGGGCGATCTGGCTGAGCGGAAGGCCGACGGCCGTGCTCACGCCGCACCTGGGCGAGTTCGCACGCCTGCTGGGGCCTTCCCCGGCCGAGGTAGGGCGGGACCGGACTCTCGCACGCACGCACGCTCGCCCGCGAAGCCGACGCCGTCGCCCTGCTGAAGGGCAGTCGCACCGTGATCGCGAGTCAGGACGGGGTGGTTCGCATCAACCCGACCGGCTCGCCGATCCTGGCGACCGCGGGCTCCGGCGACGTCCTCACCGGCGTGATCGGAGGGCTGCTGGCGCGTGGGCTCGACCCGTGTGGATGCGGCGTCCGCCGCCGCGTACCTGCACGGTCTTGCGGGGATGCTGGCGGGCCGGGACACGGGGGAGGGCACGCTCGCCGGAGATCTGATCGAACATCTGCCGCGGGCCATCGAGAGGGTGAGGTCGTCGTGAGCGTCCCTTACCGCCCGACCACGGTCCGCGTCGACCTGGCTGCGATCCGTCACAACGTCGGGATCGCTCAGCGTCGCCGGGCTCCGAGTTGATGGCGGTCGTGAAGGCGAACGCCTACGGCCACGGCGACCTGAGCGTGGCCGACGCCGCCCTGGAGGGGGGCGCGACGTGGCTCGGCGTGGCCCTGGTGGAGGAGGGCCTACGCCTTCGTTCGGCGGGGATCGCGGCCCCGGTGCTGGTCCTGTCAGAGGCGCCGCCAGGCGGGGAGCGGGCGCTGCTGGACGGCCGCCTTGACTCCGACGCTCTACACGGCAGGGCGGTCTGGCCCGGCTCGCGGCCGTTGCGGATACGGACGTCCCGGTGCGCGTGCATGTGAAGGTCGATACCGGCATGCATCGGGTCGGGGTGCATCCACCGGAGGCCGCCGCCGCCTTCGTGGGGCGGGTGGTCGCGGCGGGCTTCGAGATCGAGGGGCTGTTCACGCACCTCGCGCGCTCGGAGGAGGATGCTCCCACCACCGAGCGAGCAGCTCGCCGACTTCCTCGAGGTCGTGGGCGACGTGCGGGACGCCGGCCACCGCCCGCGCCTGCTCCACGCCGCGAACACGGCTGGCACGATCCTGCACCCGGAGACCCGTCTGGATCTGGTCCGATGCGGGATCGGGATCTACGGGATCGAACCGGCGCCGGGTGTTGGCGACGATCTCGGCCTCCGCCCCGCGCTCAGCTGGCGTTCGGCCGTGACCATGGTGAAACGGCTCACGGCGGGAGAGCGTGTGAGCTACGGCCACCACTACCGGCTCACACACGACGCCTGGGTCGCGACGGTGCCCGTGGGCTACGCGGACGGGTACCCTCGTCTGCTGTCCTCCCGGGCCGACGTGCTGATCGGCGGCCGCCGGTGCCCGCGTTGCGGGCAGCGTCACGATGGACCAGCTCATGGTGGATTGTGGGGAGCACCGGCCCGAACCGGGGGACGAGGTCGTCCTCATCGGCTCGCAGGGGGATGATGAGGTGACCGCCGACGAGCTCGCGGGTCACGCGGACACGATCGCGTACGAGATCGTGACTCGGATCGGCGAACGGGTGCCGAGGGAGTACGTGGGATGACGCAGCAGGCGGACGGCGCTGATCAGCGCCGGGATCGCCGCGGGAGCGATCGCCGCCGGCGCCCTCGGCAGCGTGGTCGGTGCGCCGACGCGAGCATGCAGGCGAGCGGAGCTTCTGGGACCTGCCGCCCGACGACCTCGGCCCGGTGACGTCGTTCGACGGGACCCAGATCGCCGTGCGCGCCGCCGGCCCTCTCGAGGCGCCCGCTCCTCCTGTTCGTTCACGGCTTCAGCCTCGACGGCACCACGTGGTTCGAGCAGTGGATGGACCTGTCGGTGGACTACCGGTGCGTCGTGATGGACCAACGTGGCCACGGTGCCAGCGGGCGCGCCGCTCACGGCGACCTGACGTTGCGCGCGATGGGCCGCGACGTCGCCGCCGTCGCTGGAGCAGGTGGCGCCCGGACGCCGCTCGGTGGTCGTCGGGTCACTCCATGGGGGCGATGGCGATCCTGGCCATGGCGGAGCAGCGCCCCGAGCTCTTCGGGCCTCGCGTGGCCGGGGTCGTGCTGGTCGGCGCGGCAGGCCTCCGACCTGCTCCACGGCGCGATGGGCTCGGTGACGGAGCTGCTGAGACCGCGGCTGGGCACGCTCGCCGCGGCCGCGCGGCGCGTCGACCGGCTCCGCAAGGCCGTGCTGGCAAGCCCCGCCGACGTCCGCGGCGCCGTGGTCCGCCTCACGCAGTTCGGCCCCGACGCCCCGCAGCACGTGGTGGACCACGTCGTCCGGCTCGCACAGGACGCCTCGTCCGAGGTGTGGACCGACGGCCTGTCCGAGGTGATGGAGATGGATCTGCGGCATGCCCTGCCCCGCGTGAAGGTACCCGCCCTCGTGGTGGTGGGCGAGCACGATCGCGTGACCCCGCCGGCCGCCGCGATCGCGCTCGTGGGCGCGCTGCCCGAAGGTCGCCTCGTGGTGCTCGAGGGAGCCGGCCACATGGCGATGCTGGAGCGCCCGGTCGAGCTCGACCGGGAGATCCGTCTGTTCGCGATCTCGGCGCTGGGGCTCGACGCCCCCCACCCGCGGCGTCGTTCCCGGAAGGCCCCGGAGGACGCCGGCCGTGACGCAGCACGCTGCCCGAACTCGCGGCCGAGGCGGCGATCTGCACGGCGTGCCGGCTCTCGCAGGGTCGGACGCAGGTGGTCTTCGGCGTCGGCAACCCGCGAGGCGGAGCTGCTCTTCATCGGAGAGGCGCCCGGGCTTCCACGAGGACAAGCAGGGCGAGCCGTTCGTGGGCGCGGCGGGACAGCTGCTGAACCGGATGCTGGGCGAGATCGGGCTGACGCGCGACGACGTCTACATCGCCAACGTGATCAAGTGCCGGCCGCCGGGGAACCGCGACCCGCAACCCGATGAGATCGAGGCGTGCACTCCCTGGCTCGTGGAGCAGATCTCCCTGATCCAACCGAAGGTCATCGTGACGCTCGGCAACTTCGCCACGAAGTTCGTGCTCAGCACCACGACAGGGATCACGCGGCTCCGGGGACAGGTGCACGCGTGGCACGGTCGCACCGTGATCCCCACCTTCCACCCGGCGGCGATCCTGCACGGCGGCGGAGAGAAGTCCAGGCAGTTCCAGCTCTTGCGCGATGACTTCACGCTCGTGCGGGCAACGCTGGACGCCCCGGCTGCGGTGGAGCCCGTCGCCTCCACGCCGGCGTCCGCGGTGAAGATCGCCCGCCCGGCGGAGCCGCCACGGGTACCGGCCATCGCCGCTGACGCTCAGGACGGCGACGAGGCTCCCGCCGACCAGCTGGAGTTGTTCTGATGGAGGTCCGGCTGCGGGCTGAGACGCCGTCCGAGACAGCCGCGGTGGGCGAGGCCCTGGCGCCCCTGTTCCTGGCACGCGATGTGGTGGTGCTCACGGGCGAACTCGGGGCCGGCAAGACGACGTTCGTGCAGGGCGTGGCGGCGGGGCTGGGCGTCGAGGACCCCGTCGTCTCGCCCACGTTCACCCTGATCAAGGAGTACGCGGGCCGCCTCGATGTCGCGCACGTCGACGTCTACCGGCTGGAGCGGGTACAGGACGTCGTGGACCTCGGTCTCGACGAGCTGGGTTCGGGGGAGAGCCGCTCCTGCGTGGAGTGGGGCGACGCGGTCGAGGACCTGCTGCCGGCCGAGCGCCTGCGCGTCGAGCTGATCGGCAGAAGATGCCGCCGGCCGCGACGAGACCCGCTCGATCACGCTCCAGGGCGTCGGCGATACCTGGGCGGCGCGATGGGCGACGCTGGAGGCCGCGGTCGAGCCCTGGAGGTCGGCTGCGTGATCGTGCGTCGGGATCGAGACGTCGACGCCGCAGACGAGCGTGGCGATCGGCTACGGAGGTGGAGATCCTCGCGTCGCTCTCGGTCGCGGGACGAGCCCGCCAGGAGTCGGTCACGCCGGCGCTCGAGCAGCCTGCTGGCTGGAGCGGCCTGGACCTTGGCGCAGGTCGGGGGCATCGCCGTCGGGGTCGGTCCCGGGCTCTTCACGGGGCTGCGCGTGGGGGTGGAGACCGCCAAGACCCTCGCCCAGGTGCTGCACGTCCCCATCGTGGGCTTCAGCGGCCTGGATGCGCTCGCCTACGCGCATGCGCCACACCCACAAACGCATCGCGGCGGTGATCGACGCCCGTCGCGGCGAGGTCTTCTACGCCCTGCTACCGGGCGGTGCCCGGCGGGGTCGTCCGCGAGACCGAGCCCGCGGTTCGGGCGCCCGATCACCTCACCGCGGAGCTGGAGGCGGTGGCCGGGGAGGTGTTGGCGGTCGGCAACGGTGCGATGCTGTATCGCCATGAGCTCGAGGAACTGGGCAGCCGGGTCGAGGTCGGCATCGTCAGATGTCGGCCCACCCGCAGGCCGCCGCCTGGTCGAGCTCGCCGTGCCTCGGTTCGTGCGTGAGGAGCACGACCGTCCTCTACGACGTCGTCCCCCTCTACCTGAGGAAGTCCGATGCTGAGATCGCGTGGGATCAGCGAGCACGCGGCGCCCAGGCTTGAGATCGCCCGGATGCGCCGCCGCCACCTGCGCGGCGTCATGGCCATCGAGCGGCAGGTCTACGTCCGCGCCCGTGGAGCCCGAACCTGTTCGTCGCGGAGATGACGCGAGCCGAACAACCGCTGCTACCTCGTGGCGCGCAGGTCGACCAGCGCGTCGTGGGGTACGCGGGGATGATCTGCTACGGCGACGAGGCGCACATCACGAACATCGCCGTGGATCCGCAGGAGCATCGCCGTGGGATCGGCGGCGCGGCTGCTCCACGAGCAGATTGCAGCAGGCCGTCCTGCTGGGCGCGCCGCGCGTGTCGCCTCGAGGTCCGCGTGACGAACTGGGGTGCGCAGCGCCTGTACGCCCGCTTCGGGTTCCACCCGGTGGGGATCCGCCGCAACTACTACCAGGAGCTTAACGAGGACGCGCTCATCATGTGGACGGACGATGTCCGGACGCCCGCGTACACGGGCTCGTCTCGAGGCCCTCGGCGACCGATCTCCCCGGTGCGGGGCTCGGGTCGTGATCACCCTCGGCATCGAGACCTCGTGCGACGAGACCGCCGTCGCGGTGGTGGAGGACGGCTTACGGTTGCGTTCCAACCTCATCGCCTCGCAGGTGCAGCTGCACGAGCGCTTCGGGGGCGTGGTGCCCGAGGTCGCGGCGCGCGCACACGTCGAGGCGCTCAACCCGCTGATGGAGGAGGCGCATGGAGGCCGCGGGCGTGGGCTTCGAAGACCTCGACCACGTGGCCGTGACGGTGGGCCCGGGGCTCGTGGGGGCGCTGTTGACGGGCATGGCGGCCGCGAAGGCGGTGAGCCTGGCCACGGGTGCGACCCTGATCGGGGTGAACCATCTCGAGGGGCACGTGTGGGCCAACTTCCTGGTCCACGGCCCTCCCGAGCCTCCGTACGTGGCGCTGATCGTCTGCGGGCGGCCACACGATGCTGGTGCACATCCCACGCATGTTCCACCACGTGGTGCTGGGCCAGACGCTGGACGATGCCGCAGGGGAGGCGTTCGACAAGGTGGCCCGGCTGCTGGGGCTCGGGTTCCCGGGCGGCCCCGCGCTCGACCGCATGGCGCTCGACGGAGACCCGACCGCGATCCGCTTCCCACGGGCGATGGAGGCCTCGGGCGATTACGACTTCTGCATGAGCGGGTTGAAGACGGCCGTGCTGCGGTTCGTGAAGCAGGAACGAGCGGCGGGGCGCGACCTGCATCTGCCCGATGTCGCGGCCAGTTTCCAGGAGGCCATCGTCGACGTGCAGGTCACGAAGACGATCGCCGCGGCGCAAGCGACGTGGAAGTGCCGACCGTGCTGCTGGGCGGCGGTGTCGTCGCGAACACGCCGTCTGCGCGAACGGCTCCTGGCCGACGGGGGGGCCGCGGGCCTGCGGGTCCTGTGTCCGCCGCTCGGACCTGTGCACGGACAACGCCGCCATGATCGCGTGCGTGGGGGCGGCACGGGCGCGGCGAGGGCGAGCGGACCGCGCTCGACATCGGAGCCGGATCCGCAACTAAGGTTGGCGCCGTGAGCACGGTCCTGGTGACCGGGGGCGCCGGGTTCATCGGCTCGCACCTCGCCGACCGACTCCTCGCGGAGGGCCATCGCGTCGATCAGCGTGGATGACCTCACGACGGGACGCATCGCGAACCTCGTGGATGCGCGCGGGTACGGCAAGGAGTTCACGTTCTTCAACATGGACGTGCGCGCCGAGGGTCTGCTGCCCCTGTTCGAGCGACACCGGCCGGAGGTCGTCTTCCATCTCGCGGCTCAGTCGGGCGTACGCCCGTCCCTCGCCGACCCCACCCTGGACGCCTCGATCAACATCATGGGCACGCTCAACGTGCTGGAGTGCGCCGCCAAGGTCGAGGCGCGCAAGGTGATCTACGCCGCGAGCGGCGGCACGATCTACGGTGAGCCCAAGCGGCTGCCCGCCAAGGAGACCGCCGCGCAAGGCTCGAATCCGCTCAGCCCCTACGGCATCTCGAAGAAGGTGGCCCTGGACTACTTAGGGTTCTTCCAGCGGTACCGCGGCCTGGACTTCACCGCGCTGGCGCTCGGCAACGTGTACGGGCCCCGGCAGGACCCGCACGGCGAGGCGGGCGTGTCGCGATCTTCGCGCAGCGGATGTTGGCGGACCAGCCCGTCACGATCTTCGGAGACGGCAACCAGACGCGGGACTTACGTCTTCATCGACGACGTCGCCCACGCGTTCGTGCAGGCGATGGACCGGGGGTCGGGGAAGCTCGTGAACATCGGCACGGGCCTGGAGTCGAGCGTGAACCACGTGTACCGACTCTTGGCCGACATCATCGGGCTACGAGCAGGAGCCCGAGCACGGCCCGCTCCCGCCGGGGGAGCTCCGACGGATCGCGCTCGACATCGGTGCGGCCCCGTCGGCGATCGCGTGGAAGCCCTGGACGCATCTCGAGGACGGCCTCGCCGAGACCGTGGCCTTCCTCAAGGGCATCTGACCCCCGGCCGTGGGCTGCCCCGCCTCGAGAACGCGTTGACCCTTTGGCACTCGCATGGCTATCCTGTTAGCACTCGTGAGTGAAGAGTGCTAACGACCCACAAGGAGGAAACGTCGCATGGCGGAGTTCAGTTTGAAGCCGCTCGAGGACCGCATCGTGGTCCAGGCCAACGAAGGTGATCAGACCACCGCGTCCGGCCTCGTGATCCCCGACACCGCCAAGGAGAAGCCCCAAGAGGGCACCGTGGTGGCCGTCGGCGAAGGCCGCTGGGACGAGGACGGCGAGAAGCGCATCCCCGTCGACGTGAAGGTCGGCGACACCGTCGTCTACTCGAAGTACGGCGGCACGGAGGTCAAGGTCGAGGGCGAGGACTACCTGATCCTGTCGGCCCGCGACGTCCTGGCCGTAGTCAACAAGTAGGGCCAACCATGCACCGGAACGGGGCTCGCGCGGGGTGACCGCGCCGAGCCCCGTTTCCGTCGCACCGCACTAACGAAGGAGGAAGCCTGTGGCTTCGAAGCTGCTGAGGTTCGGCGAGGACGCCCGACGTTCGCTGGAGGCGGGCGTCGACAAGCTCGCCGACGCGGTCGCCATCACGCTCGGCCCCAAGGGTCAGAACGTGGTGTTGGACAAGAAGTGGGGCGCGCCGACGATCACGAACGACGGCGTCACGATCGCCAAGGAGATCGAGCTCGAGGATGCCTGGGAGAACCTTGGCGCCCAGCTCACGAAGGAGGTCGCCACCAAGACGAACGATGTCGCCGGTGACGGCACGACCACGGCCACCGTGCTCGCGCGAGCCATGGTCAAGGGCGGGCTGAAGAACGTGGCCGCCGGCGCCAACCCGATGATCCTCAAGCGAGGCATCGAGAAGGCGGTCGAGGCCGCCGTGGAGCAGATCAAGGCGCAGTCCAAGGACGTGGAGTCCAAGGAGGAGATCGCGCAGGTCGCCTCCATCTCCGCCGCCGACACCACGATCGGTGAGATCCTCGCCGAGGCGCTGGACAAGGTCGGCAAGGACGGCGTGGTCACGGTCGAGGAGTCGAACACCTTCGGCATGGAGCTGGAGTTCACCGAGGGCATGCAGTTCGACAAGGGCTACATCTCGCCGTACTTCATCTCCGATCAGGAGCGCATGGAGGCCGTCATGGACGAGCCCTACATCCTCCTGATCAACAAGAAGATCTCGAGCGTGCAGGAGATCCTGCCGGTACTGGAGAAGGTCATGCAGGCCGGCAAGCCGCTCATGATCGTGGCCGAGGACGTCGAGGGCGAGGCCCTTGCCACGCTGGTGGTCAACAAGATCCGCGGCACGTTCAACGCCGCCGCCGTGAAGGCCCCCGGGTTCGGCGACCGCCGCAAGGCGATGCTGCAGGATATGGCCGTGCTCACCGGCGGTCAGGTCATCAGCGAGGAGGTCGGGCTGAAGCTCGACGCCGTGACCCTGGACCTGCTGGGCAGCGCCCGCAAGGTGGTCATCACCAAGGATGACACCACGATCGTCGAGGGCGGAGGGTCGGAGGACGAGGTCGCCGGCCGTATCAACCAGATCAAGGCCGAGATCGAGAACACGGACTCCGACTGGGACCGCGAGAAGCTCCAGGAGCGCCTTGCGAAGCTCTCGGGCGGCGTGGCCGTCGTCAAGGTCGGCGCGGCCACCGAGGTCGAGCTGAAGGAGAAGAAGCACCGCATCGAGGACGCGCTCAGCGCGACCCGGGCCGCGGTGGAGGAGGGCATCGTCCCCGGCGGCGGCGTCACGCTGATCCGGGCCGAGGGTGCCCTCGCGAAGCTGGACCTGGAGGGCGACGAGGCCACGGGCGCCAGCATCGTGCGTCACGCTCTAGCCGAGCCGGCCCGCCGTATCGCGCAGAACGCGGGGTACGAAGGCGCCTGTGATCGTGCAGCAGATCCGCGCGGAGGCCGACAAGGGCTTCAACGCCGCCACCGGCGAGTGGGTCGACATGGTCAAGGCCGGCATCATCGACCCGGCCAAGGTGACGCGCTCAGCGCTGCAGAACGCGGCTTCGATCGCGGCCCTCATCCTCACCACCGAGGCCTCCATCGTGGAGAAGCCCGAGGAGGAAGAGGACGCGGCCGGCGACGGCCACGGCCACATGCACTAGTCTGATTCAGACTAGAGGCGGTCCACGGAGGCGGGGCTCGGCCCCGCCTCCGTCGTTCCCGCCACCCGGTCAGTCGCCCTCCGCGGCCATCTTCTGCTGCGCGTCGGCGATCGCGCCCTTCAGCGCCTGGACGTGGTGACCCTCGGCCTCGCCGATGACCTTCTTAACGGCGCGCGTCACCGCGGGCTCGACCTTCTCGGCGGCCGAGCGAGGGTAGGCCACGATCAACCCGGCGCCGCCGATGGGGATGGTCTCGCCGGCCTGGTCCTCGAGCTTGCTCTCGGTGCGATGGTGCAGGGCCTTGCCGGCCGCGGCGCCCATCGCCGCGCCGACAGCGGTGGCGGCGAGCAGCGGCGGCGCGAAGAGCCCCACGGCCAAGCCCACGGCCCCCAGACCCTCGGCGCCCTCGCGGACCATATGGTCCGTCTGCTCGACCGACAAGGTGCCGTCGAGCGCCTTGGAGACGACCACGGCGCCGTGCAGGTACCCCCCGCAGTCCAGGACCGCCTCGTAATCCTCCTGTGCCGCGTCCGTGGACAGGTAGCCGCCGATCAGGACGTCGATCGTCTCGTCATCGAATGGCATCGCATCCTCCTCGGGATCTCGGCGGCCTCATCCGCTCAGCGCGTGGGCAGCGTGGCCATGGTGGTGTGCGGTCTGAACCTCATGCTCGTCGTCTCCGGCGAGATGCGGCTTGATATCGAATACGACCTTCTTGACCGTGCCGGTGAAGGCGAAGGGCTTCCGGTCCTCGTAGCTCAGGTCCACCACGCCGCCGTTGTCACGACCGATATCCATGCCGGCGTAGGCCGAGAAGCGGATCGGGACCGAGTGATCCATGTGTCCCTTGCCGACCGGACGGTCGTTGACGAACAGCGTGACGTCCCCGCCGGTTGCCGGCTTCGCTGCGTCCGCCGCGAACTCCATACGGACACTCACCTCACCCTCGGGAAGGGGCTCCTCAGCCTGCTGCCGGAAGACGAAGACGCCCATCATCGAGTACGTGTGCGTGAGCTTGCCGTCCATCACGAAGAGCGAGAATCCGCCGAGATGGTCCGCCTCGGCCACGATCACGCCCTCCGCCCCACCTGCAGGCACGACCAGGTCGGCGCTGATCGTGTAGGAGTGGTTGTAGATCCGGGGGATCATGCCCGACATCACGTTCTGGACGTCCCCGCGGAACTCGAACCGTGCCTGTTCGGGGAGCGGGGGCAGGATGCCGAAGAACGCCGACAAGGTCGAGAGGAGCGGCAGCACCTTGTACCGCTCGGCCTCCTCCCAGAACAGTTCCTTCAGCTCCTGGACCTTGTCGGGATGCTCGGCGGCCAGATCGTGTGCCTGGGTGAAATCGTCAGGGAGGTAGTAGAGCTCGGCCGGGCCCGCATCCGGGTCCCAGACGCCGGGTGCGTAAGGCTTGAGCGCCTCCGGCGTGAGCACCCAGGGGATGCGCTCGGTCTTCATGGCCAGCCACCAGCCGTCCTTGTACATGCCCCGATTGCCGATCGTCTCGAAGTACTGCTGGGTGTGGAGCTCGGGCGCATCGGCGTCGCGGAAGGTGGGAGCGAAGGACACACCGTGCATCGGTTCCTGGTCGATCCCGTCGACCGAGGACGGGACCGGGATCCCGGCAACGTCGAGGATCGTCGGTCCCACATCGATGACGTGGGTGAATTGCGTTCGCAGGCCGCCCGGGTCGGCAAGGTGCTCCGGCCAGTGGACGACCATCGGGTTACGCGTGCCGCCGAGGTGGGAACCGACCTGCTTACCCCACTTGAACGGTGTGTTGCCGGCCCAGGCCCATGCGGCGCTGTAGTGCGGATCCATGACCTGGGCGCCCCACTTCTCGATGCCGCCGTAGCGTTCGGCGAGCTGAAGCTGCATCTCATCGGTCAACGGGATGCCGTTCTGCATCGTCAACTCGTTGAACGAGCCGGTGATCGTCCCCTCCATGCTGGCGCCGTTGTCGCCCCAGATCCAGATGACCAAGGTGCTATCGAGCTCGCCCAGTTCCTCGATCGCATCGATCACGCGTCCCACGTTGTGGTCCGCGTTCTCCGAGAAGCCGGCGTAGACCTCCATCTGCCTGGCGTAGTACGCCTTGAGGTTGTCGGGGACGTCGTCCCATGCGGGGAACGCCTCGTCGCGAGCCGTCAGCTCGGCATCCGCCGGGACCACGCCGAGCGCCTTCTGACTGGCGAAGATCTCCTCGCGGAGCCGATCCCAACCCTGGTCGAACTTGCCCTTGTACTTGTCGGCCCAGGCCGACGCCACGTGATGCGGTGCATGGCTGCAGCCGGTCGAGAAGTAGACGAAGAACGGCTTGTCGGCATCCTGGGCCCGGACCCCGTGGAGCCATCCGATCGTCTCGTCGGCCATCGCGTCGGGAAGGTAGTAGGGGTTCTCCTCGTCATCCCATCCGGGCGGGGTGCCGATGATCTTCTGATCCTCCGCGAGGCACGGGTCCCACTGGCCGGAGTCTCCTCCGAGGAAGCCGTAGAAGTGATCGAACCCCCATCCGCTGGGCCAGCGGTCGAACGGTCCCGCGGGCCCCTGTTTCGAGTCGGGTGTGAGATGCCACTTCCCGAACGCGGCGGTGCTGTACCCGTTGTCCTTGAGGATCCTCGGAAGCGGCGCGCAATCGCGCGGGACGAGCCCCGTGTAGCCCGGGAACCCGCTCGAGAACTCGCCGACGGACCCGAAGCCGACCGCGTGATTGTTCCGGCCGGTAAGCAGTGCGGCGCGGGTGGGCGAACACAGGGCGGTCACGTGGAACCTGTTGTACTTCAATCCCTGCTCCGCGATCCGCGTGTAGTTCGGAGTGTCGATGGGACCGCCGAACGTGCTGGGGTTGCCGAACCCGGCGTCGTCGATCAGTACCAGTAGAACGTTCGGAGCTCCATCCGGCGGTTGTGGGTCGGCGATCTGGCTCCAGTCCGGTACCGAGCCGTCCAGCGTCTTGTTCAGCGTGCCCTGAAACTCCTCACGGCGGATCGGGAGACTGGATCGATCCATCACTGCCTCACCTTCTACACTGGGACGTGGGTTGGCGACGAGCTACATCCTCGCACGAGCCCCTCAACGCCGCCGCCGCCGCTCCCGACGATGCATCCCCGCAGCGGAAACGGGTGAGAGCGGACGACCGAACGGATCGATGAAAAGCGCGCACGGCCCGGTCGCCGTCGGAAGGGTGCCGTCGAGGATCTTGACCTCGTAGCTCAGCTGGTCACCCTCGAGGTGTGGCTCCTGTATCACGACGACGACGTCTTCGGGCGGACGGTCGCCCGGCTCGGCGAAACTCAAGACGGCGTTGGGGGGATCCGCCGCGAAGCTGTTCTCTCCCTCGCCCCAGAATCCGACGAAGCTACGTGTCGACATGTGGCCGATCTCACGCTGCGGCCGGTCGGCGAAGTAGAGCGTGGATGGGGACATGCCGTGCAGCACCAAACGGTCGCCATCGCCCGTCATCGCAGCCGCCGTCTGGACGAACAGCGCCTCGATATCCTCGAGACGCTCCCCAGTGATCTCGCTCATCTTCTTCTCCTCCCTGATCGATCTTCGGATCGGTCTTATGCGAACCGGCGTGGCCGGACGGTCACACTCCCTCGATCGCCTGGAGTCGCCCCCCGCGGACGGCGTCCAGGAACGCTTGATAGTCCCTCTCGTTCTGATCCGCGTACCGTTGGGAGAAGTCGGTGACGGATCGATCCCACCCGTCATGCCCGCCTAGACATGCCGCGATCGCGATCGGGTCTCCGGACCGTGCGTGAGCCCTGGCGAGGGTCCACCCGCACTGCCGGGCGTAGAACCCCATGCCGACCGGATCGAGCGACTCCACGTCGGCCGCACCCTTCATATCGCGGAGTTGACGCCAGTAGAGGTAGCGGTCCGCCTGCACTCCCTTCGTCCAGCCCAGGAAGATGTCGCTGGCGGCCTGCATCAGGCGCTGACCTTGGACGACACGCGCTCCCGGCTGCCGGTGCCGGCTCTTGGGCAGATGGTCTTCGAGCACCGAGGCGGTCGCCTCCTTCACTTGAAGGAACAACGGATCATCGTGGTCGCGACCCTGCAGCAGGACGATGAAGGCGCGGGTGCCGACGCTCCCGACACCCACGACCTTGCGTGCCACGTCGATCACCTCGAAGCGCTCCAGCAGGAGCCGCCGGTCATCCTGGAGCGTGGTTCGGTACGCGCGGAACTGCTCGTGGATCGCTGCCTGCACCTCGTCCGCCGACATGCCGTAGGCGGCGAAGAGCTCGCGCGCGGGAACCACGATCGGTGGTTGACTCACGATCCGGTAGCTGCCGTCGACGTACTCGGCGAGCTTCGAGAACGCCTGGAGGCTGTCGCGCGCGTGTGCCTTGCGGGCGATCTTCTTGGCCACCTTCTCTCGTTGCTTCATGGCCTTCCTACGCTTCTTGTCCTTCTCGGAGCGCAGCTCGTTCTCGATGCCCGCCATCAGCTCCTGTTCGGACCGGTGTGCGTACCAGATATCGAGCGTCCGCATCCCGGCGAAGTCGGCCATCGACTCCCGGTAGGCGCGTACGGCAGCGAGCGTCACGCCCTTGGCGTCGGAACTCGAGAAGGCGTTGTTGCGAGCGGCGATCGTGAAGCTCGCGGCCATCCGCTTGACGTCGTACTCGAACGGTCCCGGCAGCGTCTCGTCGAAGTCGTTCAGATCGAACAGGAGTTCCCGTTCGGGTGAAGCGAACACGCCGAAGTTCGACAGGTGTGCGTCCCCGCAGAGCTGAACGGTGAGGCCAGCCCTTGGCGTGTCCTTGAGGTCGGCGGCCATGATCTTGGCGGCGCCCCGATAGAACGTGAAAGGGGACACCATCATCCGCCCGTGACGAACCGGCACGAGGTCCGGCTCGCGCGTCGCGTTCTGCTCCTCGAGCAACGCGACGGGATCGGGACGGCCGGCGACCGGAGACCAGCCGGAATGGCTCGAGAGCGGTACGTCCTTCCGAGCCCGTCTACCGAGCGCCGCGCGTTCCTCGGCGCTCGGATGGCTCACCCGTTCGTTGCTCATCTCGGTCGTTCCCTCGGTCGCCGTTCTCCGGACATCCCGTTCGGATCCAACGCCAACCGGCTACTACATCTCCATCCGTTCGGCCTTCTGGATGTCGCGCCCGTGGGCGGTCAGCGCCCAGATGACCGCGAAGTCGACGGCCACGATGGTGATGCCCCAGATCGGGTAGATCGGCATCCATACGAAGGCGGAGATCATGCTGATCAGCGCCGCGAAGACCCCCACCGTTCGCGCGAGGACGTTGCCCGTGAACACCCCGAAACCCGAGAAGAAGACGACCGCGCCCACGATGAGATGCCACCATCCCCACGAGGTGGTGCTGAGCTTGAGGATGTTGTCCTTCGTGACCACGAACGCGTCGGGGTTGATGATCCCGGCCAGCCCCGCCAGCATCGCGAACGATCCCGCGATGATCAGCATGATGCCGGCGAAGCTGATCCATCCGATCGCTCCACCGCTAGGTGCTCTATCCGACATGCTCCTCGCCTCCGTTCGGCCCGCTGCCGCGAGCGTCCCACCGTCGCGGATCCCTTGGGACCCACGTGCAAAGCTCGACACCCGCATCGAACAGCCCGAGCCGCCCGCCCGCATCATCCGCACGGGGTGAAAACCGTCCAAGCGCGAGCCGCCCGTGGAACCGCTAGGCTCCTTGCGGGAGCCCAAGGCGCAGGATCCCGCCGTTGGCGCCGCTTGCGTTCAGTGGGATGGTGGGCAGTGGCACAAACTCACGGTAGGCGCGCCCTCGTCGAAGAGTTCGGCGTTCGTTGGGGTGTGCGTCCCTCTCGATTGCACGTACCTCCTCCGAGAGCCGACGACGTCGAACGCACCTCGCTCATCGACAAGATGCGCTCCTCGGGGTGTCGGACGATCACCCTGGTGGCGCCGCCGGGCTACGGGAAGACGACACTGTGCGCGCAGTACCTTCAGGTCGATGCCCGCTCCTCAGCCTGGCTGTCGGTCGCGGACGACGGCGACGATGTCGTGGCTCTCATCCGCGCCTGGGTGTTGGCGCTGTCGTCGATCGTTCGGATCGATGAGACCTTGCTCAAAGAGCTCGTCACGGCGCGACCACGACCCTCGGTGCTGACCGCCGGCGTTTGCGCGTCCCTGAGCGACGCCCTCGAGCCTTTCGTGTTCGTCGTCGACGATGTTCACGTGCTGAACGACCCAGCAAGCATCGCGTTCCTCGATGCGGCCATCGACGAGATGCCCTTGGACTCGCGGATACTCCTCGCTTCTCGCCGCGCCGATCCCATCCCGCTTCCCGGGCTCAGGGCGCGAGGTGATGTGCTGGAGCTCGATGCCCGAGATCTTCGCTTCAGCGCGGAGGAAGCGTCTGACCTCCTCCGCCACGCGCGGACCGAGGACATCTCAGCCGAGGAAGCTGCGGCGATGGCCGAGCAGACGGAAGGTTGGGCGGTCGGCCTTCGACTGGCCGCCCTGTCCCGAACGGAAGGAGCCGCACGGAACGATGCGCCTGCCTACCGAGGCGACCGTCGACCTATCGCCGACTACCTGCGCGAGAACGTCCTCGCGCAACTCCCGGATGACACCGTCCGATTCCTCATCCGAACGTCGGTTCTCGACGAGCTGTCTGGACAGCTGTGCGACGCGATCCTCGAGACCACGGGTTCGGGAGCGCAACTCGAGGCGCTGGAAGCTTCGAACCTGATGTTGGTGCCGCTCGACGATCACCGGGGACGCTACCGCTACCACCATCTGTTCCGCGATCTCTTGCACATGGAACTGGAGCATCGCTATCCGGATCTCCTCCAAGACCTGAACGCTCGAGCCTCGGCGTGGTGCGAGGCCGAAGGGGACTTCGATCTCGCGATCCGGTACGCGCAGGCGGGCGGTCTGTCCGACAGGGTCGCAGAGCTGTTCGGTCGGTACGGTCAGATCGCCTATTTCAGCGGACGCAGGCACGATGCCCTTCGGTGGCTCGGCTGGCTCGATACCTACGCGCCGAAGGAGAAGTGTGCCGCCGTCGCTCCCCTGGGTGGTTGGGCGATGGTGATGGAGGGCAGGCGACTCGACGCGCTTCGATGGGCGGACACCGCGACGCGCTCGACGGGCCGCGATGAAGAGATGGAGGGGTGTTTGCTCCTCTTGCGGGCGATCATGTGTTGCGATGGAGCCGACGTGATGCGCGAGTACATCGACGCGGCGTTCACCATCCTCCCGCCGCTCAGCCCGTGGGTCGCGAACGGCAGGGTGGTCGAGGGATTGATGAATTTGTTGCTCGCGGACATGGGGCCCGCCGAGGACTCGGTTCAGAAGTGGTTCGCAGCTCGGGGCCGAGATGGGAACCGCCCCCGCAACGTCGTTGGCTCTGGCGGAGCTCGCGCTCCTCGCCTTGGGGCGAGGGGATGTGGACACCGCCGTTTCGCATTCCTGGGGTGCGAGAGATCTCATCGAGACCGTCCATCTGCAGGGCTACGCCACCAGCGTGCTGCCTTACGCTGTGGCTTCGCGGGTCGCACTTGCCGAGGGCGACCACTTGCGGGCCAGGCGTTTCGCCCAGGAGGCGGCGGAAGGTCGAACGATGCTGACGATCGCCTCTCCCGCCCTGGCGTTGCAGGCCAGGATCCAACTGGCCTGGAGCGCGCTCGGGCTCTTCGAGGTAGACGATGCGCAGGTCTACCTGGCCGAGTCGGCAGACCTGGTGCGGGACTGCGGGGATATGGGTTCACTAGCCGCCGACCTCGAGGAGGCGGGTGAACAGCTCAACATGCTTCGCCTTCGACCGGGCGCCCCGCCGCTCTCGCCCGCAGAAGCACGGCTCCTCCCGCTGCTGGCCACGCAACTTTCTTTCCAAGAGATCGGAGAGCGGCTCCACATCTCGCGGAACACGGTCAAGACGGAGGTCATCTCGATCTACCGGAAGCTTGGCGTCACTTCCCGAAGTGCTGCCGTCGACACCTCCCGAGATTTGGGACTGCTCGCATAGCACCGGTCAGCATCGCGGCCAGAGCGCCCTACCTCGGGAGAGGGTTTCATGCCGTGAGGGTGATGTTCCTGGAATCGGGGAGTGCAGACTCGTTCGCCTCCACTCCAGACCTTCGAGGGTCGAATGGCCGACTTACCACGACATCCTGCGGATGTTGGTGATCCACGACAGGGGGCTCATGGCTGCCCTTCAGGTCCCGAGGTCGCAACCGGACCGGCGCCCCCGCTCGACCAGAAGGAACGCTGCATAGCTCGGGTCGCGGCGACGGTGGCCCTTGACGGCGCCGCCCAGACGTTCCGATGGACGATCGGTGACGCTCTGGCGGCCGGCGTGACGCCCGATGAGGTCGTCGAGCTCGTGCTTTCCGTCGCTCCATTGGTCGGCGCCGCGCGGATCGCCAACACGGCTCCCAAGGTGGCGTTGGCGCTTGGCTACGACCTGGACGAGGCGTTGGAGATGATCGAAGACCCGACCTGAGGCCACCGGTCCCTGCCCCATCGGGCCGCCATCCCGCCGTCACGGCACGTCCGAACCCGTCGTGTCGGCGTCGGGCGGCGTCCGAGGAGCCAGTCGTTTGCGGTACCAGAGGGCGGCCGCTCCCGTCGGGAAGTCTTCGATCCGCCCCACGAGCTCGTAGCCCGCCCACTCGTAGAAGCGGCGCGCTTGGAAGTCGTAGGTGAAGTGGATGGTCTGCGTGCACCCGCGGGCCGCCGCCTCAGCCTCCGCAGCGGCGAGGAGCCGGGGTCCGAGCCAGCGACCCCGGTGATCTGGATCTACCCACAGGCTCGTGAGCTCGCAGCAGTCTCCCCATGTCCATCCGCTCACGCCGGCGACGATCCTGCCGTCTTCGCGGACGAAGATCGCCAGCTCGACCTCGTCGCCGAGACCCGTCCTGGCCGAGGCCTCCCGACGGATCTGCGTCTCGAGGAACGCGAGGTCGTCGGGGGACGGATCATCCTCGACGCGGTGATGCATCGGACGTCGGGTGCGCTCAGCCATGACCGGAACATACTTACGTGGCCCTCGGCACGCACCTCAACGGACCCCACGTGCCCGACGCGTGCGAGGACCGCCGCGCGCGGCCGGTGGCGACCTAGACTTCGGACGTGTTCGAGGATCAGTTGCACGGCTGGGACGGCGAGGGAGTCACCATCCGGTTCGATGCACCGACGGAGACCTGGATGTTCGTCGGCGTGCACTCCACCGTCCTCGGGCCGGGATTCGGCGGGACGCGGATGAAGGTCTACGCATCGCCCGAGAGCGCGCTGCGCGACGTCCTTCGGCTCTCTGCCGCGATGACCGCCAAGAACGCCGTCGCCGGGCTGCCGTTCGGCGGAGGGAAGGCCGTGCTGGCGGTGCCGCGCCTGCCCGAGTTCGGATCTTCCGAGCGGCGCGCCCTCTTGAGCCGCTACGGATCGTTCGTGGACGCGTTGCACGGCAGCTACATCACGGCGGCGGACATGAATACGGGACCGGCGGATCTCGACGTGGTGGGAGAGCGCACCGATCATGTGATGGGCCGTTCACCGGCACATGGCGGGTCCGGTGACTCCGGTCCCGCGACCGCGCTGGGGGTCTTCCACGGGATCCGAGCGGGGTGTGCCCACGCGTTCGGGTCGCCTGGCCTCGAGGGGCGGACGGTCGCCATCCAGGGGGTGGGGTCCGTCGGGAGTCGACTCGCGCAGCTGCTGGGCGAGGCCGGAGCTCGTCTCATCCTCGCCGATGTGATCGACGAGCGTGCCCTGGAGCTCGCCTCACGGGTCGGCGCTGAGGTCGTCGGCGCCTCAGCCGTCCTGACGGTGCCGTGCGATGTGCTCTCCCCGTGCGCGACCGGCGGCGTGCTGGATGCCGCGTCCATCTCGAGGCTCGCGTGCAGGGTCGTGGCGGGCGCCGCAAACAATCAGCTCGCCGAGCCGGAGGACGCCGACCGGATCGCGGCGGCGGGCATCCTGTACGCGCCCGACTTCGTCGTGAACGCAGGCGGGGTGCTGCACCTCGCCGGGTTCGAACGGCTCGGGTGGGACGGCGCCGAGATGCAAGCGCGGCTCGCCGGCATCGAGGTCACCCTGCGCGAGGTGTTCCAGATCGCGGAGCGCGACGGCGTCACGACCTCCGAGGCCGCCGACCGCCTCGCCGCGGCCCGGATCGACGCCGCCGGATAGCCGGCGTCGACCGGCTACACGAACGGTTTCTCCTGGCCGGCGATGCCCATCCCCACGAGGAGGCCCGCCCCGAACGAGGCGTTGACGATCCCGAGTACCCACCACGGCCACGCGGCGGCTCCGGCCGGCACCCCCACGAGGGCCTCCAGGACGAACACGGTGGCGGTCCCGATCTCCAGCACGGCGAACGCCCACGACCACCACCACAGGTCCTCGATCCGCTGGGCCACCAGCACCATGAGGAGGGCGAGGACGATGCTCGTGACCCCGAGCGTCCTGATCCAGATGGCGTCGTTCAGCGTGGGCTGGCCCATCACGGTTCCCACGAGCCAGCCGGGCACCGCGAGCGACAGGAGCCCCCAGGCCGCCCACAGCCCGGCCTGCACCTTCAGGAGTCGTCGCAAGAGCTTCACGGCGGCCCATCTTCCCAGCTAGGTCGGGGTTCTGACCGGGTTGGTACGATGAAGCCACCGCGGGGACCAGCGCCTTCAGCGCGCCCGGCCGCCGCCGACAGCCCCGGAACCCGGAAGGACGAAGCGATGCAGCAAGGTCCCAGGGTCGCGGTGATCGGGCTCGACTGCGGGACCCCGCAGCTGCTCTTCCGCGACCTCGCCACCGAGGTGCCGAACATCCACAAGCTGATGAGCCAGGGGATGCACGGCGACCTCGCCTCCATCACGCCACCCATCACGGTGCCCGCCTGGGCCTGTGCGATGACCGGGAAGGTGCCGGGCCAGCTCGGTATCTACGGCTTCCGCAACCGCAAGGACACTTCATACGAGGGCCTGTCGATCGCGCACTCCGGTTCGATCAAGGCGCCGGCGGTCTGGGATGCGCTGGGTGCCCAGGGCAAACGCTCGGTGCTGATCGGCGTGCCGCCGTCGTTCCCGCCGCCCTCGGAGTTCCCGGGCTGGCGCGTGGGCTGCTTCCTCACACCGCCATCGGCGGAGAAGTGGGCGTACCCGCAGGCGCTCGAGGTCGAGATCGACGAGGAGCTCGGCGGTACCGGCAACTACATCTTCGACATCCCGAACTTCCGCCGGGCGGGTATCGACGTCACGATCGACCAGGTCTTCAAGATGACCGAGCGGCGGTTCCAGGTCGGCAGGCGGCTGATCCAGAACAAGCCGTGGGACTTCTTCATGCTCTGCGACATCGCGCCGGACCGCCTCCATCACGTGTTCTGGCAGTACTACGATCCGCGCCATCCGCTCTATGAGCCCGGGAACAAGTACGAGACCATCTTCCACGACTACTACCGCTTCCTGGACCAGCAGGTGGGCTCGCTGTTGGAGCTGATCCCCGAGGACGCCGTCACGATGATCATGTCCGACCACGGCGCCCGCCCCATGATGGGCGGCCTCTGCTTCAACGACTGGCTGATCCAAGAGGGCTTCCTCACCCTCGCCGAGCCCGTCAGCGGCCCCACGCCGATCAAGGACGTGAAGATCGACTGGAGCAGGACGCAAGCCTGGGGGGACGGCGGCTACTACGGCCGTCTGTTCATCAACGTGAAGGGCCGGGAGCCGCAGGGCATCGTCGAGCCGACGCGGTACGAGGCCGTGCGGGACGAGCTGATCGTGAAGCTCGAGGCCGCGCCGGGTCCCGACGGCCTCCCGTTGGGTACGAAGGTCCACAAGCCCCAGGACGTCTACCCGGAGGTGCGGGGCATCGCCCCCGACCTCATCGTGTACTTCGGCGACCTGGAGTGGCGTTCCGTCGGCGCCGTGGGGAACGCGAGCCTCTACACCTACGAGAACGACACCGGCCCCGACGGGGCCAACCACGACCGGGACGGCGTCTTCATCATGAAGGGCGCTCCCGGCCAGCCTGTGGGCGAAGTCTCCGGGCTCAGCCTGGTGGATGTCGGCCCAACGATCCTGTCCCTGTACGACGTCGACCCGCTCGAGGGCGCGGTCGGAAGGAGCTTCCTTTGAGCGAGCAGCAAGGGTTCACCGTCTGGTTCACGGGCCTCTCGGGCTCGGGCAAGTCCACGATCGCAGAGATGCTGTACCACGAGTTCCAAGCGCGCGGGATGAAGACCGAGATCCTCGACGGCGACGAGGTCCGCAAGAACCTGTCGAAGGGCCTCGGGTTCTCCAAGGAGGACCGAGACACCAACATCCTTCGCATCGGCTTCGTCGCGAACCTGCTGACGCGCAACGGGGTCGCGACGATCTGCTGCCCGATCAGCCCCTACAAAGAGACCCGCGATGCGTGCCGCGAGCTGATCGGCGAGTTCGTCGAGATCCACGTGCACGCGACCGTCGATGAGATCGCCGCCAACCGTGACCCGAAGGGCCTCTACAAGAAGGCGCTCGCGGGAGAGATCACCGGCTTCACCGGTGTGGACGACCCGTACGAGGCGCCCGAGCACCCTGAGCTGGTGGTGGACACCGAGTCGCAGACCCCTGAAGAGTCGCTCCAGACCGTGCTGACCCGCCTACGGGAGCTCGACCGCATCGACGACGACGTCGTGATGGTCACCGGGGACCGGGTGCACTCCGGCCTGACGGACCTCCGCGTCGCCGAGTCCGGTCACGTCGTCAAGGAGCACTGACCCCTTTCCGACGGGTGATAGCGTCGGGCCGTGGGTGGCCCGACGGACGGTTCTCGAGGAGCGCTCGCCCGGCTGATGCCGGGGTCGGCGCTCCTCGGTTCGTATGATCGATCCTGGCTGCGGCCCGACGCATTGACCGCCCTCAGCGTCTGGGCGCTGCTGATCCCGCAGGCGCTCGCGTACGCGCAGCTCGCGGGGATGCCCACCGTCACGGGCCTCTACGTCGGGCTGTTCGGGATGGTGGCGTACGGGCTGTTCGGGACGAGCCGCTACCTCAACGTCGGTCCCGAGTCCTCGGTGGCGATCGTGGTCGCGGCGTCGCTGGGAGCGCTGGCGGTGCCCGGTTCGGAGCGGTACCTCGCGATGGCAGCGACCCTCGCGCTCATGGTCGGGGCGGTGCTGATCGCGGCGTACGCCCTGCGCCTGGGCGTCGTCACGCGCCTGCTCTCCTCCCCGATCCTCACCGGCTATCTCGCCGGCTCCGCCATCGTGATGTCGCTCAGCCAGCTCACGAAACTGTTCGGGTTCGACGTCGACCGCGAGATCTACCCGTACGTGGTGGGGGGGATCGCTGCGCACGTCGGGGACACCAACCCCCGGGCGGTGGCTATCGGGCTAGGGACGATGGTCGTGATGGTGGTCGCGCGGATGATCTCCCCGAAGCTCCCCGCGGGATTCATCGCGCTGGTGCTGGCAACCGCGGTGACCAGCGCGACGGGGCTGGTCGACCACGTCGCGGTGGTGGGGACCATCCCCAGCGGGCTGCCTGGGTTCGCCCTGCCCGACCTCCGGCTTCGGGTCATCGTGGAGTTGCTGATCCCGGCGGCCAGCCTGGCGTTGCTGGTGTTCAGCGGTAGCGTGCTCACCGCGCAGGCGCTGGCGGCCCGGGACCGCGAGGACATCGAGGCGAACCGGGAGTTCTTGGGGCTCGCGGCCGCCAACGTCGCGGTCGCGTTCTTCCACGGTTTCCCCGCCAAGGGGAGCGAGTCGCGCAGCTTCTCGGTGGCTTCGGGAGGGGGCCGGTCCCAAGCCGTGAGCTTCATCTCGGCCGCCATGGTGCTCCTGACCCTGCTGTTCCTCACGACGCTGTTCCGCGACGTGCCGCACGCTGCCCTCGGCGGAGTGGTGCTCGTCACCGCCGCGAACCTCTTCGACCTGAAAGCGATGCAGTACCTCTGGCGCGTGCGGAAGGCCGATTTCATCCTGATGGCGGTCACGTTCACGGGCGTGCTCGCGTTCGGCGTGCTGATCGGGATCGTGGTGGGCGTGGTGGCGTCACTGGTGGAGATGGTGCGCCGAACGATCCAGCCGAAGACGGCGGTCCTCGGCCTGGTCGAGGGGAGCGCCACCTGGCGCGACGTGCGGGAGCACGAGGGGAGTAGCACCGTCCGCGGGCTCATCGTGTATCGGTTCGACGCCCCGTTGTTCTTCGGCAACGCCGACGTGCTGCGCGACTGAGATCCGCGAGCTGGTCCGCGACGCGGAGCCCCCTGTGCGACAGGTGGTGATCAACGCTGAGGCCATCACGGATCTCGACACCACGGGCGTCGAGATGCTCGCGCGGCTGTACGAGGATCTGCAGCTTGACGGGGTGGGTCTGGCGTTCGCGCGCGTGCGCTCTCACGTCATGCGGATGATGGAGCGCACCGGCCTCGCGGCGACGATCGGTTCCGATCGGTTCTTCCTTCAGGTGGACGAGGCAGTGCCGAGTTGCGCTCATCCGAAGGCTTCTCCGACTAGGCTGTTCACCCCGTCAGGAGGATGCAGCTCGACGGGAAACGTGGTGTGATGCATCGCGGTTCGGGCGGGAGGATTGCGGTGGCGCAGGCGCAATCGAAGGTCGAGAAGCGGAAGTTCAGGCTGCCGCTTGTTCCAGGGCATCCTGCCGATCGAGCGATCGAAGATCCCGAACGACGTGATCGCCGGGATCACGCTGGCTGCGCTCGGATCCCCGAGGTGATGGGCTACACGAAGATCGCCGGCATGCCGGTGATCACCGGCCTCTACACGATCCTGCTGCCGATCGCGGTGTTCGCCCTGATGGGCTCGTCGCGCCACCTGGTCGTGGGCGCTGACTCGGCCAGCGCCGCCATCATGGCCGCGGGACTCGCCGGCTTGGCGCCGATCGCCTCGCCTCAGTACGTGGCGTACGCGGGGATCCTCGCGATCCTCACCGGTGGCTTCCTCCTGCTGGCGCGCATCATCAAGCTGGGGTTCCTCGCCGACTTCCTCTCGCGCAGCGTGCTGATCGGATTCCTCACCGGCGTCGGGATCCAGGTCGCGATGGGGCAGGTGGCGGGCATGCTCGGGGTATCAGGAGGTCGCTCCGGCGGCACGTTCAGAAGTTCTTCGAGACGCTGAAGCAGATCCCCGACGCCAACGTCACAACCGTTGAGGTCACCGCGGCGATCCTCGATCGTGATCCTCGGGCTGAAGAAGGTGAACCCGAAGATCCCGGGCGCGCTGATCGCGGTGATCGGCGCCATCTGGGCGAGCTACGCGCTGGACCTGGCTTCGCACGGGGTCGCGACGCTGGGCAAGGTTCCGGGTGGGCTTCCGTCGTTCGGGATCCCGATCGCCGGGATGGAGCGATTGGCTGACGCTCGCTGCCGACCGCCGCCTCGATATTCCTGGTGGTCCTTGCGCAGAGCGCCGCCACCTCCCGCGCATACGCAGCGAAGTACGGTGACGCCTTCGACGAGAACGTCGATCTGGTGGGTCTGGCGTTCTCGAACGCCGCCGCCGGCATCTCCGGGACGTTCGTGGTGAACGGGAGCCCGACCAAGACCCAGATGGTGGACAGCGCCGGTGGCAAGAGCGAGATCTCGCAGCTCACCACCGCGGTGATCGTGCTGATCGTGCTGCTCTACCTGACGAAACCCCTGCAGTACATGCCGGAGACCGTGCTGTCCACCATCGTCTTCCTGATCGGTGTGGAGCTGATCGACGTCAAGGGGATGCGGAAGATCCTCCTTTGCGGCCGACGAGTTCATCGTGGCGGCGCCGACCGGGACTCGTGGTGGTAACCGTGGGTGTCGAGCAGGGCATCCTGTTGGCCATCGTCCTGTCGATCCTGGATCACCTGCGCCGAAGCTACCACCCGCGTGACACCGTGCTCGTCCGAACCGCAACCGGCACGCTCCACGGTGTGCCGGTGTCAGAGGACCCGAGCGGATCGATGCCACCCGACGTCGAACCAGGGCTGGTCGTATATCGGTTCGGCGCCGACATCTACTACGCGAACGCGAATCGACTCACGCTCGAGTTGAGGGCGATCCTGGGGAGGTCGGGTGGCCCGCCCTCCTGGGTGTGCCTCGAGGCCGCGGGCATCGGGGACGTGGACTACTCCGGTGGCGCCACGCTCATCGACCTGGTCAAGGAATTCGGTGACCACGGTACGAGGCTGGTCATCGCCGACATGCACGAGGACGTCCGCGCAGAGTTGGATCGCTACGGCGTCACCGAGGCGCTCGGGGGCTCCGACGCCTACTTCGAAACAGTGCAGGACGTGGTCGACGCCTTCGGGCGCCGACCTGCACCGGATGCATCGGGCGCACCGGACGACTAGGTCCGCCCGCTCGAGGCCGGTCGGCGGAGACACCTTCTCTGCGTATCGCTTATCGTGAAGCTGACCACCTGCGCGGCCGGCGTCAGAGTCGGCCGCCACGAGCCTGAAGGGGAGGTACGTACATGGCAGATCTCATCGCGATCGGCTACGACGACACCACCACCGCGGTCCAGGCGATGGAGGAAGCCGAGCGACTCGCCGGCGATCTCATCATCCAGGCCGATGCCATCGCGGCGATCATCCGCAGCGACGACGGCAAGCTGAAGACCATCACGAACCAGCACACCGTCGGCGGTGGGACCGTCGGGGGGATGTTCTGGGGACTCCTGTTCGGCATCCTGTTCTTCGTGCCGTTCCTAGGCATGGCGATCGGCGCCGGCATGGGAGCGCTCATGGGCAAGATGGCCAAGTCGGGCATGGACCAGGGCTTCCAGGACCAGGTCCGCGAGATGCTTAAGCCTGGCACCTCGGCGCTGTTCATCGTCTTCGAGAAGGTCACGCCCGACAAGGCGCTCGACGCCCTGTCGAAGTTCGGTGGCACGGTGCTCAAGACCTCGCTCTCGGATGACGCCACCGCCGAGATCAACAAGGAACTGCACGGCGAGCCCGCCGCGTCCTGATCCGGCAGCACGGAGGGAAGTGAGGTAACCATGGGATTGCGTCGACGTCGTCCGGTCCTGCGCACCGCAGCGGTCGTGGGCGGCGGTGCCGCCCTGTACCACGCCGGGAAGAAGACCTCCGCCAACCAGTACCACGAGGCCGAGCAGGACGCCGCCATCGACCAGATGGCACAGCAGCAGGCGGCCCCGCCACCCCCGTCTCCAGCGCCGGCCGCGCCGGCCGCGGGCGGGATGTCTCCTGCCGCGATCGATGAGCTGAAGCAGATCGCGCAGCTGCACGATCAGGGCATCCTCACCGACGAGGAGTTCGCAGCGCAGAAGGCCAAGATCCTGGGCAGCTAGCCCTCGGAGCGAAGGAGGGTATGGCTGATGGAAGAGTTCGGTCCTGTGCAGATCCTGGTGGTCGGCTTCACCGAGACCAATTTCCAGGGACAGGTGATGGATGAGCTGAAGCGCCTCACCGACGCGGGCGTCGTCCGCCTCGTGGACCTCGCGGTGGTGTCCAAGGATGACAACGGTGACGTCCAGGCCGTCGAGGTCTCCGGGTTGTCCAGCGATGAGTCCGAGGAGCTCGGCCCTCGTGGGCGCGATGATAGGCCTGGGCATGGACGGCGAGGAGGGCATGGAGGCCGGCGCGATCGCCGGTGCCGAGGCCTCAGACGACGGGTTCATCGGGGATGAGGAGGTTGGTCCATCGCCGATGCGATCCCGGAAGGCACGACGGCCGCCGTTGCCCGATCGAGCACCGCTGGGCGATCCCGCTCCGTGACGCGATCCGCAGTGCCGGTGGCTTCCCGCTCGCCGACAGCTGGATCCACCCGGAGGATCTGGTCGCGTTCGGCGCGGCCATCGCGGAGGTAGCCGAACGAAGGCTGAGGTCGAGGCGATCACCGAGTCACGCCGGAGGGGCGGCCGTAGGCCGCCCCTCCCGTCGCGTCAGCTGACCTGGGGCTGCCGGCCTTCCCGCGCCGGCAGCGACAACCACGCGGCGCACCAAGAACCCGACGGCACCCAGGAACGTGCCCAGGTTCGCCACGGGCAGGTTCCGCACCTGACCTTCGGCGTTGATGAAGGCCGCCATCGCGGAGATCTGGACGCCACGGACCCCGTGAGGTTCAGCGCGGCGATCCACCACAGGGTCGTCCAACGGCTGCCCGACGGCGGACCCGATGGACGGCGTGGAACGCCAGGAGGCTCGCGATCATGAACGCGATCGAGCCCCACATGTCCGGCGCCCAGACGCAGCCGCCGCTGCTGCGGCGTCTCCAGACGGGAGATCAGCGCGCTGAACGTGCTGACGTTGAAGAGCAGCGTCCGACGGATTGCACCGCCGCGGCCCACCAATCGATCGAGCGAGCTCGAGCCCCGACGCGACGCCAGGGGCGTCCCGGCTCGGCGTTGAGGCTGAGGGCGATCTGTAGGTAGCCGGCATAGGTGAAGAAGAGCGACCCGATGAAGAACGTCACCCCGTCGACGCGCGGGTCCACGTTGTGGGCGTAGGGGGGAACACGCCCAGCGCGAACAGGAACGATCCCGCGATGAAGCCGAGGGCCATCCGACGCGTGGCCGGCGCCAGTCGCTCCTCGGTCGACACGCTCATCGGCTAGGTGTGGCCGAAGCCCTCTTCGCCACCCTTCCGTGGGGCGGATTCGGCCGCGAGCTCCTTGGTGGCCTCGTCCAGGTCCTCGATCAGGGCCTCGGCGAGGTCGTCGCTGAAGCCCTCGCGCACGACGATGCGCAGCACGACCACGTCGGTGGCGTCGTCGGGCATCGTGTAGGCAGGCACCTGCCAGCCGTTGTAGCGCAGCTCGGTCGGAGACGTCGTAGGCGGTGTAGGGCAGGTCGTCGGCCAGCGTGAAGGCGAAGACCGGGATGGCGCTGCCATCGCTGATGAGCTGAACGGGCCCATCGTCCGCGATCTGGCCGGACAGTCCAGGGCGCAGGTCGCGCACTGGCCTCCATGAGCGCCGTGTAGCCGGCCGCGGCCGAGGCGCAGGAAGTTGTAGTACTGGCCCACCATCTGGTTGCCGGGGCGGGAGAAATTGAGCGTGAAGGTGGGCATGTCGCCGCCCAGGTAGTTGACGTGGAAGATCAGCTCCTCGGGCAGGTCCTCGTCGCCGCGCCAGACGACGAAGCCGACGCCCGGGTAGACGAGGCCGTACTTGTGACCCGAGACGTTGATCGACACCACGTTGGGCAGGCGGAAGTCCCATTCGCAGCTCGGGGTGGAGGAAGGGCGCCACGAAGCCACCGCTGGCGGCGTCGATGTGCAGCGGCACGTCGCAGCCGCTGGCGGCATTGTCCGCCACGAGCGCGTCGTGGATCTCCTTGATGGGCTCGAACTCGCCGGTGTAGGTGGTGCCCAGGATGGCGACCACGCCGATGGTGTTCTCGTCGATCCGCTGCGAGGACCTCCTCGGGCGTGATGACGTAGCGGCCGCGCTCACCGGCACGTAGCGCGGCTCGACGTCCCAGTAGCGGCAGAACTTCTCCCAGACCACCTGCACGTTCGAGCCGAGGATCAGGTTCGGCGTTCGAGTCGTCCTGCCGGCCGCCTCGCGGCGCGGCCGCCATCGCCACTTCATGGCCAGGCCGGCGAGCATGACCGCCTCGGAGGAGCCGATCGTGGACACGCCGACGGCTCACCATCCTCGGGGCGTGGAAGAGGTCGGCCACGATGTTGACGCAGCGCTCCTCGATCTCGGCGGTCTGCGGGTACTCGTCCTTGTCGATCATGTTCTTGTCGAACGCCTCGGCCATCAGCTTCTCGGCCTCGGGCTCCATCCAGGTGGTCACGAACGTGGCCAGGTTGAGGCGCGCGTTGCCGTCGAGCATCAGCTCGTCATGGATGAGCCGCTACGGCCTCCGGGCTCGAGCCGTCTGTCGGGCAGCTCGAACTTGGGCATGGGCCCCACGTCGAGCCGCTGGGTATAGGCGGGGGGCGATCGAGCGTCGGCGTCTTCCCGTTCAACGCGCTTGTGGACCATAGCTGACTCCTTCGTGAGAGGGCGGCCTCGCGATGCTAGCTCAGGGCGGCGTTTCGAGCGCAGACTACCTGGGCCGCACGCCTCGACGGCCATCGAACGTTCACCCTAGACTCGTCGCGGCATGGGCTCCGGTCGGAACTTCCGACGAGCCAAGGGGCACCAGGGGGGATGCATGGCAGAGGCCGCAACGCGCACGAACGGCTCCGCGGGAGACGCCGCGACCGCACCCGACCGCGCACCGTTGGTCTTGCTCGCGCTGATCCTGGTCGCGGCGGTCGCCAACCTGAACCTCGCGGTCGCCAACGTGGCCCTGCCCGACATCGGGAAGGCCTTCGACGCTTCGCAGACGTCGCTCAACCTGGTCGCCGTCGGCTACTCGCTCGGGCTCGCCGCGTCGGTGCTGTACCTGGGCGCGCTGGGCGACCGCTACGGCCGCAAGCTGATGCTGATCCTCGGCGTCGCTCTGTCGGTCCCGGCGTGCCTGCTCGCCGCGTACGCGCCGAACGATCGAGGTGCTCATCGTCGCGCGCATGCTCGGGCGGCGTCTCGGCGGGCATGGCCTACCCGACCACGCTCGCGCTCATCACCGCGCTGTGGTCCGGGCCCGCGCCGCACCCAGCTCGATCGCGCTCTGGTCGGGCATCGGCGGCGCCATCTCCGCGCTCGGGCCGCTGGTCGCCGGCCGCTGCTGGAGCACTTCTGGTGGGGCTCGGTCTTCCTGGTCACGCTGCCGCTCGCGGTGGTCGCGCTGGTGCTGGCGTGGCGTTCGTCCCCGCCACGTCAACGAGACCACCGACCCCGTCGACAACCTCGGCGGCATCCTGTCGGTCGTGCTCGTCGCGGCGCTCGTGCTCGCGATCAACTTCGCCCCCGTCCCGGACGAGGGCGCGATCGCTCTGGGGCTCGCCGCGATCGCGCTCGCCGCCGGGGTCGCGTTCGTGTTCCGCCAGCGGCGGGCCCGCGTACCCGCTGTACGACCTGCAGGTCGCGGCGCGGCGGATCTTCTGGGTCGCCGCCTCGCCGGGATCATCGTGTTCGGATCGCTGATGGGCGCGATGTTCATCGGCCAGCAGTTCCTCCAGAACGTGCTGGGGTACTCCACGCTCGAGGCCGGCCTCGATCCTGCCCGCCGCCGTCGTCATGGTCCTCGTCGCGCCCCGGTCCGCCAAGCTCGTCGATGCCCGCGGGTGCCCGCTTCACGCTGCTGACTCGGCTATGTCTTCTGCCTGCTCGGCTTCCTGACGATGCTGCTGCTCTGGAAGGAGGGCAGCCCCTACTGGGAGGTCGGCCTCGGCTACGCGCTCGTCGGCGCGGGGTCGGGTTCGCCGGCACCCCGGCGTCGCACTCGCTCACCGGCTCCGTGCCCGTGAGCGGGCCGGCATGGCGTCGGGCACCGCCGACCTCCAGCGCGACCTCGGCGGCGCCATCATGCAGTCGATCCTCGGCGCGCTCCTCACCGCGGGCTACGCCTCCGCCGTGAGCGCCGCGATCGCAGGTGCGCCGCCAACGGCGCCAGATCACCGACAGCGTGCAGATCCGAGCTGACGAAGTCGTTCGCCAGCGCCGCAGCCGCGCGCAGCAGTACCCGCAGTACGCGAAGCAGATCATCGCCGGCGGCGAAGTCGTCCTTCCTGACGGCGCCGACTGGGCCTACGTCGCGGGCATCGTCGCGATCCTGCTGGGCGCCGCCGTCGTCTTCTTCCTGTTCCCGACGAAGGGTGCCGAGGAGCACCTCTTGGCGAGGTACCACTCGGAGGACACGGCTGAGGCGGCGTGACGGGGCATGGAGCGGATCAGATGTACGCGTGTCGGCGCATCCAGCGCATCGCGAACCCGCCCCAGATGGGCGGAAGATAGTAGGTGACCAGTCGGAACGCCATCGCCGCCGAGAGGGCGGCCGTGTGGGGCACGCCCAGGGCGACCAGGCCGGCGGTGTAGCCGGCCTCCGCGACCCCCATGCCTCCGGGGACCGGCATGAAGCCCGCGAAGAGGCTCACCAGGGTGTTCACGAGGATCAGGTTCGCGAACGATTCCTGGTATCCGAACGCGTGAGGCACATCCCCAGGATGCCGGCGTAGAGCACCTGCGCCGTCAGGTTCCCGATGAAGATCATCCCCAGCTTCGACGGCGTGCGGAGCACGCGGAGGGCGGCGACGCCCTCGGCCAGATGTGCCCGGGCGGCCCCGCGTGCCCTCCGTACCATGGCGCGGAGCTTGGGCACCGCGACGGCGAGCACCACCGCGATCGCCAGAACCACCACGCCGATGGTCAGATACTTGCCGGTGAACGTGAGCCCGGACGAGTCGCCTGAGCCCAGGCTCGACAACGAGAGCGTCGAGAGTCCCGACAGGGTGACCGTGAGGATCACGATCATCTGGATCACGAACCCACAGACGCTGTCGATCACCCCGATCGCGAGCGCCCCGGCGCCGGGCACGCCGAACTTCTCGAAGAACCGGACCTCCAGCGCCACGCGCGCGGCGGAACTGGGCACCGCGAGTGCCACGAAGGCGACCCCGTACTGCAGCATGACGACGGGCCCGAAACGAACGGGGCGGATCGAGGCACCCATGGTCGAGACCGCCTTCGCCACCCCGACCACGGGCACCACGGCCAACGCCCCTACGAGCCAGGTGCTATCGGCCGATCGGAACTCATCGACGATGCTCTGCAGACCCACGTCCGCGATCGCCGATATCAGGGCGTAGGCAACCAGACCGAGGATCACCACCGTGAGGATCGAGCCCACCGTCACGCGACGGAGTTGCTCGAGTGGAGGAGGCTCGGTGCCTGCCGCATCCGCCGCGGCGTCCCGGAGGTCGTCGATCTTCCAGTCGCGGGTCCTGATCTCATGACGCTCGGCGCGATCGACCACGGCGGGCTGGAGGTAGGGCAGGAGTCCGTTGAGCCCGTCGGGTCCGATCACCGAGCGCGCCGCCGCCAGCGCGCGCTCGCGGGCCGTGAGCAGCGCCGTCGTCACGAGGAGCCGAGCCCGGTCCGCCTGGAGGTCGGCAGCGGTCGCGGGCACCGTGGCGTCGCCGAAGTCGGCCAGGGCCGGCGTGCCGTCGGGTCGAACGGCGATCCTGGTCGCGTCCACGGCCCCATGGGCGATCCCCATGCCGTTCATGGTTTCGAGGTTCTCCCAGCAACGTCGAAGCAGGTCGTCGTCGAGCTCATCGTCCGGAAGCTCGACGAGGCGCCGGCTCTCTTGCGTATCGACCGCGAGGACGGCGTCCCGGCCCTGCGCCATCCCGGCCGCGACGACGGGGAGGACGGCGACGCCTCCCCGTTCCGCCAACATCGTCACGAACGCCTCGTGTTCGACCCGTCGTGCTCTTCCGCCCAGGTTGGGCGTCTGCCCCTTGTTCCACAGGGATGTCCAGAGCGAAGCGACGAACTGGCCCTCCAAGGCATCTCGACCGTAGATCTTGACCAGGAGAGGGGTCCCTCCGCTCCCCGTCGCCAGTGCCAGGGCTTCCCCTGAGGGCTCGAGCGGGGCGGGCCGAACATCCGACGCGTCGACGCCGAGTTCCGCGAGCGCCGCCGCGATCTGGCTGGCGGAGGGCCGGCCTCCCGGCGACCCGAGGAGCAGGTGGACCAGCGCTCCCGTGGCGACGCCTGCGGCCAGCCCCGCCGCCACGCCGACCGGAAGAGCGATCCCGAGGGCGACACTCGCCAGGGTCCCTGCGGCGACGATCCACCGCCCGAGGTAGCGGAGCGGGCGCGAGAGATGCGGTGAGGCGGTAACGATGATGCTCGTGGCGAGGGCGAGCCGGACAGCCGGGTAGATAGCGGGGGGGTGGTGGCGGTGACGCCATGGAGGATGTCAGAGAACGTCGTGCCCGACGCGAGCCCAGCGAGCGCCGCGACACCGAAGCCGATGATCGCGGCGAGGATCTCGCTCACGACGAGACGCCTGCGCGCGTGGGCAACGAGCGAGAGGATCGCGATCAGCAGGGCCCACAGCATGAGCGCGTCATAGGCGATCTCCCATGCCCAACCGAACAGCCCGGGCAACGCCTTCACGAAGGACTCCACGGCCGAGTCGATCGCTCCGGGGCCCGGAGCCGGCACGAACAGGACGAACAGCCCGATCAGCGCGAGGACGAGCAGGACAGCGTCGCTAGGACGGCGGGCGAGGACCGCGTCGCTCTCGGACGAGAAGATGCGGACGTCGGCCGAACGGAGGGTACGTGGATCGAGTCGTCCCAGGAGCGTTCCACGTGCGTGGTCCAGATCCCCCGGCTCTGTGGCTGTGTCGCGCGCCCCCATGCTCACCCCCGCGGTTCGGGCGAGGGTACCCGGTCACGGGTTGGCGGTCCACGATGCGCGTCGTCGACCGACGTGCCGGCGGGGTCAAGCGTCGGCTGGCTCAGCGGGGATCGAGCCCATCTTCCCCGCCTGGTAGTCCTCGATCGCCTCGATGATCTCCGCTTTCGTGTTCATCACGAACGGTCCATACCAGGCGACCGGTTCGCGGATCGGCTGACCGCCCAAGAGCAGGAGTTCCAGCGTCGGCGTGTGGGGATCCTGATGATCGTCGGCGCGGACCTCGAGCCAGTCGCCGTCGCCGTAGACGCCGAGCTGACCCTCGGCGATCCGCGCGGATCCGGGCATCGGCCGCCCACCGCCCCGCGGCCCGCGAGCACGTAGGTGAGCGCGTTGAAGTCGCTCCGCCATGGCACCTGGAGTCGCGCCCCGGGCGAGAGGGTCACGTGCGCGTAGGTGATCGGCGTGCGCGTAGAACCGGGGCCGGCGTGCCCGTCGACCTCGCCGGCGATCACGCGGATCACCGCGCCGCCATCGACGGATGAAAGCAGCGCCACCTGCTGAGACCCGATGTCCTGGTAGCGCGGCGCGTTCCATTTCTGCGCCTTGGGAAGGTTCACCCATAGCTGGACCCCGTGGAACAGCCCGCCCTTCACCACGAGGTCTTCGGTGGGGAGTTCGCTGTGGACGATGCCGGCGCCAGCCGTCATCCACTGGGTGGCGCCATCGGTGATCACGCCGCCGCCGCCGTTCGAGTCGCGGTGTTTGATCTTGCCGTCGAGCATGTAGGTGACGGTTTCGAACCCGCGGTGCGGGTGATCCGAGGCGCCCTTGGCCTCGCCGGGCGCGTACTCCACGGCGCCCATGTGGTCGAGCATGAGGAATGGATCGGCGTAGCGCAGGTCGATGCCCGCGAACGCGCGACGCACCTGGAAGCCGTCGCCCTCGAGGAACTTGGGCGCGTCGACCACCGCGACGACCGGGCGAGCGGGGGCTCCGGGGGCGGGCGCTCCCAGTCGTGGGAGGGCGAGGGGGTCTTCGGGAGTCACGGCCGGCATGCGGGCAGCAACCGGATGGCGGCGCACGGTATTCCGACGTTCGCCCCGGGACGTCGCGCTCCTCCTCGAGGCGGGCCAGGCGTTCGGGGAGCGTCTGTTACCCTTCACCCATGTAGGAGTGTCGCCCATCGGGGGAGCGGGTGGGCGTCTTGCGTTTCCGGGGCAGATGCGGTCATGGGGGAGCGGATGGAATTCGAGATCGGGATCGGGAAGACGGCCCGGCGGGCCTACGGGTTCGACGAGGTGGCCATCGTGCCGTCGCGGCGGACGCGCGACCCCGAGGACGTCGAGCATCGACTGGGAGATCGACGCCTACACCTTCGAGCTGCCCGATGATGGCGAGCGCCATGGACGCGGCGGTCTCGCCCGCCACCGCGATCGAGATCGGCACGCCTGGGCGGCCTCGCCTGTCTCAACCTCGAGGGCCTCTGGACCCGCTACGAGGACCCCGAGCCCATCTACGAGGAGATCGCCTCACTGCCCGACGAGAAGGCCACGCGCCGGATGCAGGAGCTCTACGCCGAGCCGGTGAAGGACGACCTGATCGGTCGGCGCATCGAGGAGATCAAGGCGGGCGGCGTCATCAGCTGCGCCTCGCTCACCCCCCAGCGGGTCGAGCAGTACGCGACCGGCTGGTCCTGGACGCCGGGCTCGACATCCTCGTGATCCAGGGCACGGTCGTCTCGGGCGAGCACGTCTCCAGCCAGCAGGAGCCGCTGAACCTGAAGGAGTTCGTCCCCTCGTTCGATATCCCGGTGATCGTGGGCGGCTGCGCCTCCTACTCGACCGCGCTGCACCTCATGCGGACCGGCGCGGTCGGCGTGCTCGTGGGTGTTGGCCCGGGCAACGCCTGCACCACCCGCGGTGTGCTGGGCGTGGGCGTGCCGCAGGCCACCGCGATCGCGGACGCAGCCGCCGCGCGCCGTGAGCACCTGCACGAGACCGGCCGCTACTGCCACGTGATCGCCGACGGCGGCATGCGCACCGGCGGCGACATCGCGAAGGCCATCGCATGCGGCGCCGACGCCGTGATGATCGGCTCGCCCATGACCCGGGCGTACGAGGCGCCGGGCCGCGGCTACCACTGGGGCATGGCCACGTTCCACCCCACGCTGCCCCGCGGGGCGCGCGTGAAGACCCAGCAGGTCGCCTCGATCGAGGAGATCCTCGGGGCCGGCGCACGAGAACGACGGCACGTTCAACCTGTTCGGCGCGCTCGCGACCTCGATGGCCACCACCGGCTACGCGACGATCAAGGAGTTCCAGAAGGCCGAGCTGGTGATCGCGCCGTCGATCAAGACCGAGGGCAAGACCTACCAGACCCAGCAGCATGTGGGGATGGGCCACTGAGGTGCCCCGAGGCCCCGCGCCGGTCCTCGTCGTCGACCTCGGGGCGCAGTACGCGCAGCTGATCGCGCGCCGCGTCCGCGAGGCGCGCGTCTACTCCGAGATCGTGCCGCACGACGTCACCGCGGAGGAGCTCGCGTGCGAGGCGTCCGGCGGGCATCATCCTGTCCGGCGGTCCGCGCCAGCGTCTACGAGCCCGACGGCCCGCAGGTCGATCCCGGGCTGTTCGAGCTGGGCGTGCCGGTGCTGGGCATCTGCTACGGCCACCAGTTGATGGCGCAGCGCGCTGGGGGGCGAGGTCGCCGCCACCGGCCAGCGCGAGTACGGGGGACGGCGCTCCACGTCGAGCCTGGCTCGAAGCTGCTGCAGGACCTCCCGGCCGAGGACACCGTCTGGATGAGCCACGGCGACGCCGTGACGCTCGCGCCCGAGGGGTTCCGTGGTGACGGCCACCACCGACCAGATCCCGATCGCGGGGATGGAGTCGACCGGAGCGCGGCCTGTACGCGGTCCAGTTCCATCCCGAGGTCACGCATACATCCCACGGCCAGGACGTGATGAAGCGGTTCCTCTACGACGGGTGCGATCTGCTGCCGGACTGGACGCCCACGAACATCATCGAGGACGCCGTCGAACGGATCCGCGCGCAGGTGGGCGACGCCGAGGTGCTCTGCGCGCTCTCGCGGCGGGGTCGACTCCGCGGTCGCCGCGCTCCTGGTGCACCGCGCGGTGGGCGACCAGCTCACGTGCGTCTTCGTCGACCACGGGCTGAACCGCGAGGGCGAGCCCGACCAGGTGGAGGAGACGTTCGCGCGTCACTTCCGGATACCGCTGGTGCACGTGAAGGCCGCGGATCGGTTCCTCGCGAAGCTCGCCGGCGTCACCGACCCCGAGGCGAAGCGCAAGGCGATCGGCGAGGAGTTCATCCGGGTCTTCGAGGAGGTCGCCCGCGAGCACGAGGGAGCCAGGTTCCTGGTGCAGGGGACCCTCTATCCCGACGTGATCGAATCGGGCTCGAAGACGGCGGCCAACATCAAGAGCCACCACAACGTGGGCGGGCTCCCGGAGGACATGGACTTCGACCTGGTGGAGCCGCTGCGCGACCTGTTCAAGGACGAGGTGCGGCAGGTCGGAGCCGAGCTGGGGCTGCCGGAGGAGATCACGCAGCGCCAGCCGTTCCCGGGCCCGGGGCTCGCGGTGCGGATCGTGGGTGAGGTCACCGCCGAGAACCTCACGAAGGTGCGGGGCGCCGACCACATCGTGCGCGAGGAGATCCGTCGCGTGGGCCTGGACCGCGAGACCTGGCAGGCGTTCTGCGTGCTGCTGGCCGACGTGAAGAGCGTGGGCGTCATGGGCGACGGGCGGACCTACGAGGCGCCGATCGTGGTCCGAGCGGTGACGTCGGAGGACGCCATGACGGCCGACTGGGCGCGGCTGCCGCACGAGGTCCTGGACCGCATCGCGAGCCGCATCGTCCGCGAGGTTCCGGGTGTGAACCGGGTCGCCTACGACATCACCAGCAAGCCCCCCGGCACCATCGAGTGGGAGTAGCGCGAGGGTGCCGCGGACGGTCCCGCCCGTGGTCCCGCCGGGATCCATGCGCGACCGTTCGCAGCCGGCACTGTCGGGGGGCGCGTTGACGCTGCGACCCTGGACATCCGGGGATGCCGACACCGTCCGGCATGCCTTCGCGGACCCGGAGATCCGGTACTGGCACATGCGATCCCTGGACGGGGGAGGCGAGGCTGATGCGTGGATCGCGGGCTGGCAGACGCGCTGGCACGACGAGACCGACGGGAGCTGGGCGGTCGCGGAGGTGGCCACGGGAGACGTACTCGGCCAAGTTGGGCTGCGCGCGGTAACCCTCGAGTACGGCGAATGCCAGGTCAGCTACTGGATGCTGCCGTCCGCGCGTGGACGCGGCGTGGTCACCTCAGCGGTGGGCGTGCTCTCCGCGTGGGCGCTCGGCGAGCTCGGGCTGCATCGGCTCGTGATCCACCACTCGGTGGGCAATCCGGCTTCGTGCCGCGTGGCCGAGAAGAACGGCTTCGTTCTGGAGGGCACGATGAGGAGTCATCTCCTTCACGCCGACGGATGGCACGATGTTCATCTGCACGCCCGCATCGAGAGGGATCCTGGGTCTGACGGGTCTCACGGCGCTGAGCCACCAGCCGAAGGCGTGATCCTCACCGCCGTGACGATCAGCCGCTGATAGCTCTGGTACTTCGGGTTACAGGTGGTGAGGACGAGGGTCGGCTTCGTCGTCTGGTGCAGCACCGATCCCGATCCCGCCTCCGCCACGACGAACGGCTCGCGGTCGACGCGATAGACGTAGGTGCCGTACTCGGTGCGCAGGGTGATCTGGTCGCCCGCCTGCACGTGGTCGAGGTTGAAGAACGGGTGCAGATAGGTCGTACGGTGCCCCGCGATGCCGACGCGGCCGGTCCCGTCCCACGGATCGGCGGTGTCCGGATAGTGGCCCGGGCCTTTCTTCAGATCGTTGTACTCGGTGCCCTGCACGACCATCATGTCGAACCCGATCGAGGGGATCTGGAGCTCGCCGTAGCGGCTGCCCAGGGCGACCATGCCCGGCGCCTTCGAAGGTGGCTGCGAGTTCACGACTCCCTGCCAGCCCTGCCGCAGCTCGGTCTGGGATCGCTGCGTGGAGAGTCCCGTACCCCACAGGAGCCAGCCCACGTAGCCTGCGAACCCCGCGGCCGCCATCAGGCAGAGGATGCCGAACCAGTGCACGACCAGCCGCCACCCGGTGCGCCGGGGGGCGGGCCGGGCCGTCGTGGTGGGGACCGCGGTCTCGGACATGGCATCCACCGTACCGGGCCGTGGGAACTGCCGCATCGGCCGAACGGAGACCGGTCGGTTCAGTCCTTCCGGACCCAGACCTCCCACTCGGCGACCTCGCGGAACCCGAGCTGCGCGTACAGGTTCCGGGCCCCATCCGCCGCGTGGAGCCACGCGAGATCAGCCGGGAACGCCCGTGCGGCGATCGTGGACAGTGCCGAGGCGATCCCACGTCGGCGAGCGCGCGGGATCACCCCGACGCCCAGGATCCCGACGGCCCCCTCCCACAGGTGGGCCGACGCGATGCCGACGGGTTCGTCGCCCTCCCAGGCCACGAACGCCCGGGACCCCGCCACGCCGTGGGAGCCCGGGCCGTAGAAGCGTTCCGCGACCTCGGATCCGGTCTCGATCTCGGAGGGACCGAGCAGACCGCGTTCGACACGGGCGACCGCCGAGGCGCCGCGCGCGTCGCTGACCGGCTCGACCCGGATCCCTTCGGGCAGCGGGCGTTCAGGGAGGTCGTCGACGCGGGCCGCCATCGCGGGCCAGGCGAACAGCAACGAGAGCCCGGCGGACCGGATCGCCGCGTCGACGCTCGGGTGCCGCCCCGCGGCGACGTCCATCCCGAACACGCGGTCGCGCTCCCGGAACGTGGCTTCGGCGCTGCTCAGGGCGGCGGAGGGATCGTGCGGCTCCCTGATCACGAGGGCCGAGTTGACGGGCGGATCGGGGACGTTCGCGAACGCCAGCAGGAGGCCGTCGATCTCGCTGACGGAGGCACCGGGGATGGTGGCACGTCGCTGGCGCTCGGCCTCCACGAACCCCAGCGCGATCCGCTCCCCGACGTCCTCCACGCGAGGAGCATGGCAGCTTCGTCACGCGGTCGGCCCCCGCACCTACACTGGGCCGGTGACCGAGGTATCCCCCCTGCTGGAGGGCCTGAACGACATCCAGGCCGAGGCCGTGCTCCACACCGAGGGCCCAGTCCTCATCGTGGCGGGCGCGGGCTCGGGCAAGACGCGTGCGCTCACGCATCGCATCGCCTACCTGATCCGGGAGAAGGGGATCGCGCCCGGTGCCATCCTCGCGATCACCTTCACGAACAAGGCCGCGCGCGAGATGGCCGACCGCGTGGAGGGGATGCTGGGCGGCCGCGTCGCGAAGGGGATGTGGATCCTCACCTTCCACTCGATGTGCGCGCGGATCCTGCGTCGCGAGCACACGCACCTGGGCGTGCCCTCCAGCTTCACGATCTACGACGACGGCGACACCGAGCGGCTGATCGGCGGGATCGTGAAGGATCTCGACCTGGATCCGAAGCGCTTCGCTCCCGCGCGCGATCGCGAGCGCGATCGGCCGTGCGAAGGACCAGGTGATCGACGCCGAACGGTTCGCCGAGATGGCGTCGAACTTCTACGAGGAGATCGTCGCGAAGGTCTACACGGCGTACGAGCAGCGCAAGCGTGCGGCGGGCGCGCTGGACTTCGACGACCTGATCAGCGAGACCGTGCGCCTGTTCCGCGACCATCCGGAGGTCCTGCAGCACTACCAGGAGCGGTACCGCTACCTGCTGGTCGACGAGTACCAGGACACGAACCGCGCGCAGTACCAACTGGTGAACATGCTCGCCGAGCGCTACCGCAACGTCTGCGTGGTGGGCGACGCCGACCAGGGCGTCTACAGCTGGCGCGGCGCCACGATCCAGAACCTCCTGGACTTCGAGCGCGACTACCCCGACGCCACCGTCTTCCTGATGGAGCAGAACTACCGCTCCACCCAGAACATCCTGGAGATCGCGAACGCGCTGATCGAGCACAACGTGCAGCGCAAGCCGAAGAGCCTATGGACCGAGGCCGGCAACGGCGAGCTCACGGTCCGGTTCCGCGCGGAGAACGAGCATGAGGAGGCGTTCTTCCTCGCGGAGGAGGTCGAGCGCCTCCGCGAGACCGAGGGCTACCGCTTCCGGGACGTCGCCGTCTTCTACCGCACGAACGCCCAGTCCCGCGTGATCGAGGACGTGCTGATGCGTGTGGGCACGCCGTACAAGGTCTTCGGCGGGGTGCGGTTCTATCAGCGCAGGGAGATCAAGGACGTCCTGGGGTACCTGCGGATGCTGGTGAACCCGCAGGACGTGATCTCGTTCCGCCGTGTCGTGAACACGCCGAAGCGCGGGATCGGCGACGCCACGGTGGCGGCGCTCGAGTCGTTCGCCCGGGACGAAGGCATCACGGTGCTGGAGGCGGCGCGGCGCGTCGACGAGATCGCCGTGCTCGCGAACCGCGCGAAGGGCGCGGTGGCCGGCTTCAACCAGATCATGGAGGCGCTGCGTGTCCACTGGGAGGACGGCGCGGGTCCGGCGCGGATGGTCGAGTTCGCCGCCCAGGAGTCGGGGTACCAGGCGGAGCTCGAGGAGGAGCGGAGCGTCGACGCGCAGGGACGCATCGAGAACCTCCAGGAGCTCGCGGGCGTCGCGGCCGAGCTGATCGCGCGCGAGCCCGACGCGACGCTCTCGGAGTTCCTCGAGCAGGTGAGCCTGGTGGGGGAGCAGGACGAGTACGAGGAGGACGCCTCGGCCGTCACGCTGATGACCCTGCACATCTCGAAGGGCCTGGAGTTCCCGATCGTGTTCATGGTGGGGATGGAGGACGGCATCTTCCCCCACTACCGGTCGATGACCGACGTCGCGGCGCTGGAGGAGGAGCGGCGGCTCGCCTACGTCGGCATCACGCGGGCCCGCGAACGCCTCTACCTCTGTCATGCGTGGAGCCGGACGCTGTTCGGGCAGACGCAGTACAACCCACCTTCGCGGTTCCTGAACGAGATCCCCGAGCACCTCCTGCGGATCGAGGAGGGGGACGGCGAGAACACCGGCCGCGGTGGCGGCCGCGGTGGCCGGTACGGGTCCGGCCGCGGCGCGGCGTCTGGCGGTGCCTACCCCGGTGCCGGCCGCGGCGGCGGCCGCGTGATCGGCGGCCGGCCGCTCGAGGGCGACGGCACGGCACCCGACCGTGACTGGACCCCGCCCGCGCCCACGGCTCCGCACAGGCGCGACGCGCCCGACGATCAACCCCGGCGACACCGTGATCCATGACAAGTGGGGCGAGGGCGTCGTCATCACGGTCTCGGGTGCGGGCGACGGGACCGAGGCGACGATCCGCTTCGACGTGGGGGAGAAGCGCGTGCTGCTGGCCTACGCACCCCTGCGGAAGGCCGGGTGAAGGGCTAGACCTCGGGCGGCTCCAGGACCTTGGTCCTGAGGCCGTGCTCCACGTCCCACGCCAGCGCGAACGGCTCGTCGCCGAACATCGTGAACCCGGCAGACTCCACGTCGACGGCATACAGGTGGTACCGGGGCTCCTCGGGCGCCCAGCCGATCCGGCGGGATATGGCCTCGCGGTAGGCGCGACGCAGCCCAGGGTCGTCGATGACCACCGCCCGCCCGTACAGCTTGATGTCGCCCTGCGGACTCTCGCGGTCGGGCACCATGGAGTGCACGACGAGTCGCGGATCGCGTTCCAGGTCGAGCACCTTCTTCGAGTGCCACATCATCCCGAGCAGGAGGTGGCCGGCCACCAGGTCGGGTTCACACGGACTGATCCGCGGGGACCCGTCGCGGCGCAGGGTTCCGAGCAGCACGACCTCGTCCTGAACGAACCGCTCCTCGGCTCTGTCGCCGATCTCCGGGCAGGTCCGGGCGAAGGCGTCCCAGCGCATGCGGGCTAGTGGAACACCGCGAGATATCCCGCCACCAGGATCAGCATGCCCGCGATCAGCGGGGCGATCACCCAGGCGAGGCCGAGGCGGCCGCGGTAGGGTCCCAGGGTTCCCACCTTCGTGGTGGGTTTGAGACCGGGAGGTCGGATCTGGATGCGCTTGCCCATCGCGTCCAGCCTACGGGACGGAGCACCGAGATGCAGAGGGCCGCGAGGTGACACGGAGGCGCCGACCGATCGTGCGGCTCGCGGGGGTCGCCCTTGCGGCGTGGGTCGCCGTGGGGAGCTACGCGGGTTGGACGCCCGCCGCGCATGCGGGCGTGGGCGTCGAGATCCGCGTGAACCAGGTCGGTTACGTCGCCGTCGGGCCGAAGCGCGCCTACGTCATGTCCCCGTCGGCCTGCGCTGGGCTCGCGTTCGACGTGAAGCAGGGGGCGACGACCGTGTTCTCGGGTACGACCGGTCCGAACCTCGGGCGCTGGAACGCCACCTTCACGCACGTCTGTCCGGCCGATCTCGGCGGCCTGACGGCGCCTGGCTCCTACACGCTGGCGCTCGCGACCGGCCCGGTCTCCCCGCCGTTCGCCGTGGATACCCCGGACGCCCTCTACGGGCCGCTCGTCGGCAACGCCGTGACGTTCTTCCGCGACCAGCGCGACGGTGCCGACGCCGTCGGCGGCCCATTGAACCTGCAGCCCTCGCACCTCAACGACGCGCATGCCTCCGTCTATGCGATCCCCGACTACCGAGGCGAACGCCTGCAGGGTGACCTGCGGAAGGTCGGAGGACCCGTGAACGCCGAGGGTGGATGGTTCGACGCCGGGGACTACGTGAAGTTCGCTGGGACCACGTCCTTCGCGGTGGGAGTGGTGCTCACGATCCTGCGCGATCATCCGGCGCTGTTCTCCGGGCCGGGCGCGCCCAAGCTCGGGGGCGAGGCTCGGCGGGGTATCCGTTGGCTCCTGAAGATGTGGAACGACCGCCGTCGCGTGCTCTACTACCAGGTGGGCATCGGCAGCGGGAACGCGAAGATCCTCGCCGACCACGACGTCTGGCGGCTGCCGCAGAGGGACGACGGCATGCGCCAGCACGCGCGGCGCTACCTCGCGCACCGGCCCGTCTTCCGCGTCGGCCCACCGCGCACGCCCCTTCCTCCCTCGCTGGCGGGACGTCTGGCGGCGGTGTTCGGACTCTGTGCCCAGTGGGCCGACGGAACACCGCTGGCGAGGCGCTGTCTCCGCTCTGGCGAGCACGTCTTCGATCTTGCGAAGGTCCATCACGTGGGTCGCCAGATCACCTCGTCGCCGATCGGGTACTACCGAGAGGACGAGTGGCGCGACGATCTGGAGTGGGGCGCCGCGGAGCTGTTCATGGCGCTCCGCGGCGCGGGCGCGACCCCTGCCGGCCTGCCCCATCCCTTCGCTCACTTCTACCTGAGAGCGTCCGCCAGCTGGGCGAGGGCCTACATCACCGGGCCGAACGACGGCGGCGACACGCTGAACCTGTACGACGTATCGGCGCTCGCGCACGCCGACCTGATCCGTGGCGATCGATGCCGCCGGCGGGAAGGGCCTCGCCATCTCGCGGGCCTGGCTCGTGGCGGACCTCGGCGGTCAGCTCGCGCCGCGGGCCCGGCACGCCGCGAAGGACCCGTTCGGGTTCGGTGCGTACCCGTGGGACGCGGTTCCGCATGCCTTCGGGCTCGTGAGCGAGGTCGCCGCGTACGACCAGGCCACCGGGACGCAGCGGTTCTCGGCGCTGGCCAGATCGCAACTGAACTGGGCGTTGGGCGCCAACGCCTGGGGTTCCTCGTTCGTCGTTGGCGCGGGCACCACGTTCCCGTTCTGCATGCAGCACCAGATCGCGAACCTGGTGGGGTCCACGGACGGGTCCCCTCCGCTGGTGCTGGGAGCCACGGTGGATGGGCCGAACGACTACATCCCAGGTCCCGGGTTCTTCGGCAACGCGGTGAAGTGTCCGCCCGACGGGTCGAACCGCTTCGGCGCGTTCGACCTCGAGCGATGGCGGTACATCGATCGGGTGCAGTCGTGGTCGACCGTGGAGCCGTCGCTGGACTACACGGCGATGTCGATGCTGGCCTTCGCCATCACCGCGGACGGCTGACCGGACAGCCCGTGGCAACTAGTCTGTAACAGACTAATTGGAGGTGCTCAGCCGCGTGAGGACGTTGTGTGTGATGCGCGCGACCGCTGGATCGCCGAGCCCGTCGGCCCAGTCAGTGACGCCCGCGTTCACCACGGTGCCTCCGCCGGAAGTCGTGAATACCCCGAGAACGGCGTGGTTGTAGCGTCGATCGTCGAGGTGTTGCTCCCAACCATCGCCGTGGATCGCTTTCGTGACGGACTCGAGTTCCCCGGGTTCGTGCGCGTAGCGGGTGGGCTGCTCGTCCTGGGTCCACAACCGAGCGGGTGCGGTGGCGAGGACCTCTAAGGTCAGCGGCGCGCCGTCCGCGTGGGTGGGCACCGGCAGGCCGCTCGTCATCGTGAGCTCGCACCCGTCGACCTCGTAGGCAACGATCGCTTCGGTCAGCCCAAGGGCGTCGCCGTAGGCGAGGTCCGTCCCCTCGAACAGCCAGTGGTCGGGGCGCCAGACCGTGTAGGCGCCGCTGCCTCGCGGGACGCCCAGACCGTAGCGTGAGTACCCGCCGCGTGAGAACGACAGCCCGGTCGTTGAGAACTCCGGCCAGCCGATCCGCCGATCTACCCAGGCGCTCGTGAGGAAGCGCTCGTTCGGGGTCCCCACCACGGGGTCGTCGTCGGCGCCGTACTTGAAGCCCGTCATCCGCCGGTGTTCGCCGTCGAACCGGACCTGCCAGTAGCAGGTGTTCCCGCTGAAGATCGCCGCATTACCCCCCGCGCCGGTGTGCCCCTCGAGTGCCTCGCGCATCCCCCACGACCAGTACTCGTCGTGGCCCACCGATAGGCACAGGCGATGTCCTTCCAGGACCTCCGGGTGCTGCTCTAGGTCCTGGCCGATCGCGACATCGACGCGGAACCCCTGCGCTTCGGCCCAGCGGAGCATCGGGCGCTCCCAGTTCCACCAGCCCGCGCCGCCGCTCCACACCGACAGGCCCAGCGGCGCTGCCCACTCGAAGAACCAAAGCGCCTCTCGGTCTGGCCGCGGTTGGGACTTGCGCCGGTGTGGCTCCGGCTTCACCAAGAATCCGCGCGCCAGCGGCCGCTCGAACGAGACCTGCGTGCCACCGGTGTACAGCGACGGCCCACCCCAGTCGTTGTATGCGTTCCACGTCGTGGTGGAGAGCACCATGAGGATCGGCGCCGGATCGTACGGATGCGGGCGCACCACCAGGAAGGAGTCGGCGCGATCGTCGCCGGCCGTCACGGTGACGGCGTAGTAGCCGGAGGGCCAGTCGGTGCCGACCGGTATCTCGAGGGCGACGGGCCAGCCGCAGCCGTTCGCGGAGGCGTCGGGGGGAGGGGCGTGCGAGGCGCCGGAGACGTCATCGGCCGACCACACGACCTCGCGCTCGGCTCCGTCGCGCGCGACCTCAACCTCGAACGTGACGGCGTCCGCGGAGACGTGGAGCGCCACCGGTTCGCCAGCTGCCGCGCTCTGCGGCCAGCAGTACGCCTCGATCATGGGGGCAGTCTAGGGAGTCACCACCCGGTAGAGATGCCAGGTGTCGGGCACGCCCTTCAACTCATGCTCCCCGGCGTCCTCGTACTCGATGCCGGACCCGGCCGTGAGATCCCTGACGGTCTGCGACACCCAGATGACGGAGGCCCCCGCCTTCGCCGCGACCCGGGGCCCCGATGTTCACGGCGATGCCTCCTACCTTGTCGCCGATCGTCTCGCACTCTCCGGTGTGCAGACCGGCCCTGACACTCGATGCCCAGGTCCTGCATGCTGCGCACGATCTCTTGGGCGCAACGGATGCCACGCCCCGGGCCGTCGAACGTTGCCAGGAAGCCGTCGCCCGCTGTGTCGACCTCCCGACCGCGGCACCGCGCCAGCTGGCCCCGGACCCGGGCGTAGTGCTCCTCCACCAGGGTCTTCCACGCCCGGTCGCCCATGCGCGCCCCCGTCTCGGTCGAGCCGACGATGTCGGTGAAGAGCACCGTGGCCAGCACGCGGTCGAACTCGGCCGCTTCCTCATGGAGCTGCCGCACGAAGCCGCGCAGGGCGTTCACGGCTGCCTCCGTGTCCTGCGCCCAGGGTGGGAAGTCGGCGGGCGCCAGCTCGATCGCGGTGGCCCCGCACCGGGCCACGAGGTCCCGGTAGGGGCCGACGTCGTCCGGCGAAGCCGGTCGTGACGGGAGTGGACGGAGATGCGCGGTGGACGTGGATGCTGGAGAGGATCCCGCGGAAGTCGATGGAGCTCACCATCTCGCCGAACGCGATGACGTCGCCGGGGCGCCCATCCGCCGCAGACACGGCGCCCCAGCGAACCGCGGCGGGGTCCTCGCGAGGTCGGGGCTCCGGCTTGCCGGAAGATCTCGCACGTGCGCCTCGTCGCCCCATCCCTCCACGACGAGCCGATCGAAGGCCGCGTCTTCCTCGGCGTCGAGCCCCAGGGATAGTCGGGGATCGCGACACCTTGGCCGAGGCGTTCCAGAAGGCGAGACCCTGCACGCGCTCGGGGTAGGTGGCGGCGTACATCGCGCACAGCCCGCCGCCGTCCGGCCCGGCGCCCCACAGCACGGTGCGCTGGAGCCGACGGCGTCGAGCACCGCGGAACGTCATCCAACCGGGTCTCCAGGTCGGGAAGGCCACGCGTGCGGTCTACAACCCCACGCCCCGCTGGTCCATCACGACCACACGGGCGAAGGTCGCCAGCGCCTCGTAGAACCGAACGACCCGCGGGAACTCCCAGAACAGCTCGAGGTCTGAGAACCACGGGGAGATCCACAGCAGGTCGACGGGCCCGTCGCCGAAGGACTGGTAGGCGAGGAACGTGCCGTCGGCACTACGCGCATACCGGTCAGCGGGATCTCCATCTAGCTCACCACCCGGTAGAGGTGCCAGGTGTCGGGCACGCCCTTCAGCTCATGCTCCCCGGCGTCCTCGTACTCGATGCCGGAGCCGGCCGTGAGATCCCTGACGGTCTGCGACACCCAGATCTCGGAGGCCCCCGCCTTCGCCGCGACCCGAGGCCCCGATGTTCACGGCGATGCCTCCGACCTTGTCGCCGATCATCTCGCACTCTCCGGTGTGCAGACCGGCCCTGACCTCGATGCCCAGGTCCTGCATGCTGCGCACGATCTCTTGGGCGCAACGGATGCCACGCCCCGGGCCGTCGAACGTTGCCAGGAAGCCGTCGCCCGCCGTGTCGACCTCCCGACCGCGGCACCGCGCCAGCTGGCCCCGGACCCGGGCGTAGTGCTCCTCCACCAGGGTCTTCCACGCCCGGTCGCCCATGCGCGCCCCCGTCTCGGTCGAGCCGACGATGTCGGTGAAGAGCACCGTCGCCAGGAACCGCTCCAGCTCCGCCTCCTGGTGCCGGAACTCGCCGACGAACCGCGCGATCTCATCGAGCATCCCAGCGTACTCGCCGACCCAGAAGAAGTGTTCGTCCCCGGGCACCTCCACTAGCCTCGCGCCGGCGATGCGCCCGGTCAGCCACCGCATCCGCTCGATCGGGAACTGGACGTCCTCGGTCTTCGCGATCAGCAGGGTGGGGACGTGGATCGCGGGGAGCGCGTGACTCACGTCGATCTGACGGTTCATCCTCGAGAGCGCGATCGCGGCCCCCGGGCTCGCCGCACGACGCAGGTATGACGCAAGCCAGGTCGAGAGCTCGTCGTCGGCCGCGTGGCTGGGCGCGCCCCAAGATGTGATCTCGCGCCGTGCATGCTCCAACGTGCCCCAGTTGCCGTCGATGTATTCGAGGTACTCGTCGCCTTCAGCGACGAACGCGTCGTCGGGCTGCATCGAGGTGTAGTCGGGATCGGTGCCGTACAGCACCAAGGCGATCGTGCGCTCCGGGTAGGTGGCCGCGAAAAGCATCGCCATCGGTCCGCCCTCGGACGCCCCGCACACCACGGCGCGCTCCGACCCGGCCGCACCCATCACAGCGCGGACGTCGTCCATGCGGGTCTCCATCGAGGGGAGTTGATCCTCCGGGACGCGGTCCGAGAGCCCCACTCCGCGCTTGTCGAACAGGATCAGCCTGGTGAAGGAGGCGAGCCCCGACAAGAAGCGCGCGAGATCGGGCGACTCCCACATCGCCTCGATGTTGCTCGTCCAGCCCATCACCCACACGAGGTCGACGGGGCCCTCGCCTGCGACCTGGTAGGCGATGTGCACCCCGTCGGCCGTCCTCGCGAAGCGTATGTCTGGGACCTTCATGCGGGCCAGTGTCGCCGTGTATGGCCACGGTCGGCAAGCCGGTGTATCCGGCGGAGGACGAGAGCGCGTTCGTTAGACTGCCCGGGCATGGCCGACACCCACCGCATCATCGTCGCGAAGCCCGGCCTCGACGGGCATGACCGCGGGGCCAAGGTGGTCGCGCGCGCACTCCGCGACGCGGGGTTCGAGGTCATCTACACGGGCCTGCATCAGACGCCCGAGCAGATCGCCGAGACCGCGGTGCAGGAGGACGCCGACGCGGTAGGGCTCTCCTGCCACTCGGGCGCACACATGACGCTGTTCCCGAAGGTGGTGCAGGAGCTGCGGGCGCGCGACGCCGGCGACATCCTGGTCTTCGGCGGCGGGATCATCCCGGCGGACGACATCCCGACGCTGGAGGCCGACGGCATCGAGAAGGTCTTCACGCCCGGCGCCAACACGACCGACATCGCGGCCTGGCTGCGCGAACGACTGGGCGACGCCGCCGCGAACCGGTCCGCCTCCGACCACTGACGACGGGAGCCGCATGGACCTGTACGAGCATCAGGGCAAGGAGCTGTTCCGCGCCCAGGGCATCGCCACGCCACGCGGCATCGTCGCCAGCTCCGCCGAGGAGGCCGCCGCGGCCACGCGGGAGTTGGGCGGCAAGTCGGTCGTGAAGGTGCAGGTGCAGGTGGGCGGCCGCGGCAAGGGCGGCGGCGTCGTGCTCGTCGACTCGCCCGAGCGCGCCGCCGAGGAGGCCGCCGCGGATGCTCGGTTCGGACTTCAAGGGCCACGAGGTCACCCAGGTCCTGTGCGAGGAGCTGCTGCCGATCGCGCAGGAGTTCTACACGTCGATCGTGCTGGACCGCTCCACCGGCGACTACCTGGCGATGATGACCGCAGAGGGCGGCATGGACATCGAGGAGCTGGCCCGCACCCGCCCGGAGGCGCTCCGACGCGTGCACGTCGACGCGATGCTCGGACTGCGCGCCTTCCACGTCCGCGAGCTGACGGGGTGCTTGCCGATCGAGGCGCGGGAGGGTGCCTCCGACGCGCTGCGAAGGATGTTCGCCCTGCTGCTGGAGCGGGACGCCACGCTCGTCGAGATCAACCCGCTGGTGCTGCTGGAGGACGGCCGCGTGGTCGCGCTGGACGCGAAGGTCACGATCGACGACAACGCGCTGTTCCGCCACGAGGATGTCGAGGCGATGAAGGCGGCCTTCCCCATCGACCCCGTCCAGGCCCGCGCGAACGAGAAGGGCCTGCAGTACGTGAAGCTCGACGGCAGCGTCGGGATCATCGGCAACGGCGCCGGGCTCGTCATGTCCACGCTGGACGTCGTCGCGCAGGCCGGGGCGAAGGCCGCGAACTTCCTGGACGTCGGCGGCGGCGCCAGCGCCGATCAGATGGCGACGTCGCTGGAGGTCGTGCTCTCCGACCCCGCCGTCAAAGCCGTGTTCATCAACATCTTCGGCGGTATCACGCGCTGCGACCTGGTCGCCGAGGGCATCCTCGCGGCGCTGGACCGTGTCGACGCTCAGGTCCCTCTGGTGGTCCGCTTGGACGGCACCAACGCCGAGGCCGGGCGCGAGATCCTGGCCGAGGCAGCCCATCCGAGGATCGTGCCTGCGGCCACGATGCTGGAGGCGGCCGAACGAGCCGCCTCGATCGCGAACGGGGAGGCGGCATGAGCGTCCTGGTGGGAGAGGACACCCGGCTCCTGGTGCAGGGACTCACGGGCAAGGAAGGGACGTTCCACACGCTCCGCAACCGCGCGTACGGCACGCGGGTGATCGCCGGGGTCACGCCGGGCAAGGCGGGCCAGGACGTCGAGGGCATCCCCGTGTTCGACACGGTGGCCGACGCGGTCCGCGAGCAGGGCGCGAACACCGCCATGATCTTCGTGCCACCGCGGTTCGCGGCCGAGGCGATCCTGGAGGCGGCCGACGCGGGGGTCGATCTGGTGATCTGCATCACCGAGGGCATCCCCGTGAAGGACATGGCCCCCGTGCACAGCTACCTCCTGGGCCGCGAGACCACGCTGGTGGGGCCCAACTGTCCCGGCGTGATCAGCCCCGGCGTCGCGAACGTCGGGATCATCCCGCCCGAGGTGTGCTCGCCCGGACGCGTGGGGTTCGTGAGCCGCTCCGGGACGCTCGTCTATCAGATCGTCCACGAGCTCACGCAGCGGGGGATCGGCCAGTCCACCTGCATCGGGATGGGTGGCGACCCCGTGCACGGGATCGGCTTCATCGAGTCGCTCGCGCTGTTCCAGGACGACCCCGAGACCGACCTGATGATCATGACGGGCGAGATCGGGGGCGACGACGAGGAGCGCGCGGCGGCCTACATCGCGGAGCACGTCACGAAGCCGGTCGTGGCGTACATCGCCGGGTTCGAGGCGCCGCCGGGCAAGCGGATGGGCCACGCCGGCGCCATCGTGACCGGCTCACAGGGCACGGCGGCGGCCAAGGCCGAGGCGCTGGAGGCCAACGGAGTCAGGGTCGCGCGCACCCCGAGCCAGGTCGCCGAGCTGGTCCAGGACGCCCTGGGATGAGCGATGGGCCGTCGCCGGCCACGCCGGAGGCGGACGCCGGCCCGGGAACCCCTGCGTCTCCCGGCAGCCGGGTGCGGCCGTTGCGCGCGGCCGGCCTCGGGGCCCTCGCGGCACTGGTGCTCTTCGGCACCGGTCTCGTGATCGCGACCCTCGAGTACGTCGCGACGGGCGGACGGTATCGGGCGTGGACCTGGGTGAAGGTGGCGATCCTCTACGCCCTGTCGTTCTGCGGCGTGGGGATCCGCGCTTCGGTCCGGGCAGGAGGCTTCGCCGCCGGCAGCCCGGCCTTGGATGTCGCGTACCGGCTCCCGCTCCTGCTGGGCGCCTCGTTGTTCGTATGGCTCCTGTTCCGTGCGGGACGTGGCCTCGCGCACCCGGGTCAGTCGCCGATGCCGTTCGGTCTCGCGATCGCGGCGGTCGTGGTGGGCGCTGCGCTCCCGCTCTTCCTGGCGTCCTTCCTCGTCTCGCTCAGGTTGCCGGAGGTGGGCAACGTGGTCGTGACCATGGTGCCCTGGGAGGCCGCCGCGTTCCCCTTGCTCGTGGCGGCCGCATCGGTGACCGGCGGGGCGTACGCGGGGTGGCGGGAGCGCGCCGGACGACGGCGACGCGTGGAGATGTGGTTGGAGGGTGGCTGGCGGATGCTCACGACGGCGCTCGCGCTGGCCTTCTTGGGGTTCGTGGTCGTAGCAGCCGTCAACCCGGCGGCGACCGGGCGCTACGCGCGCTCGGCCCGTGACGCGGGGAGGACCGGCGCCGTGGTGGTCCTGCACCACCTGCTCCTGCTTCCGGCCCAGACGATGCTGTCGCTCGCACCGGCGATGGGCGGGCAGGTCCAGGTGGAGGTTGCGCCGGACGCCGGCGTCACCGCCCTCTCGATCAGGCGGATCTCCCCGAGCCCGGCGGCCGGCGTGTTGTTCGGACGAGCCGCCGACGGCGCGCCCATCCCCCTGGGTGACGCGTGGTACGCGTTCCTGCTGGTGCCGGCGGCCGCCTCGGTGGTGGGAGGCCGCAGCGCCGGAAGATCCGATCGCGGGGCCCTCGCGAGGGCGACCGATGGTGCCGGCGCCGGTGTCGTCTTCTGCGTGATGGTGACCGGAGGCTGCGCATTCGCCACGACCGTGCTGCCGCTCCTGTCGCTCGGGTTCGCCCCTGTCCGGATCGCCACTTCAATGGGAACGACGGCGCTGCTCGCGCTCATGTGGGGGGTCGCAGGCGGGGTCGTTGGGGCGCTGACGAGCGGCTCCCCGGCGACGGATCAGACGCCGGTGCCGGACCCCGGACCCGGTGATGAGGGACCGGAGACGTTCACCTCGGTGTAGTGGCTCTCGATCTGCGTGTAGCGGCGCCAGGCCGCGGCCCAGCCCGCGTCGTCGCGCGGGAACTTGTCGATGGGCGCCGAGGGCGCTTGGCGATCCCAGATCCCGAAGAACGTGCGGCCGTATCCGAGCAGGTACCGCGTGCCCGAATGCGTGTACTGCACAACCTCGTCGTCGCCGGAAGTGGGTGTCGGCGTCATGGCGGGGCCGGACCCCGGGGCGGAAGGGCCGCCGGCTCCCGGCACGGTCACGTGGTTGGGTTCGAGGGAGGCGAAACGCGACCACGCCTGGCGCCAGCCGTCGTCGGTGCGGGCGAACCGCTCCGCGGGGACGGTAGGTGACTGGCGGTCCCAGATCCCGAAGAAGTCGGCGCCGTAGCCCAGCACGTAGCGGTAGCCCGAGTGGGAGTAGCGGACCGTGGACTGGTCGAGGGCGACGGGCGTGCCCGCCGCGGAGGTCGGTGACGACCCGGCGTCCGACGTGGGAACGGGCGTGGCCGGTGATCCCGCGTCCGTTGCGGGCACGCCCTCCCCGCCCGATCCGTCGCCGGGTGTGCCGGCGTTGGACGGCTCTGGGGTCATGGTGCTCGCATCAGAGGCGGTGGGGGTTTCGGTCGTCGTCGCGTCCTCAGGCGGCGCCGCGGCGGCGGCCGGGGGCGGCACCGTCAGGTCGCTGTGGCAGTAGCGGCACTTGATCGCGGCGTCCTGGATCTCCTCCGCGCAGTAGGGACACTTCTTCACCATCCACCTCCGGTCTCCGCTGCGATCCGAGGCCCGGCACGCGCCGCTCGCCTCGCGCCTAGGATACGCGTTCGACCGTGCCCCCAGGAACGGCCGTGATAGCGTGGCCGCCCGTATGGATGCCTCGGTGGCCGTGCTCGTGTCGGGGTCCGGGACGAATCTGCAGGCCCTCCTCGACGACCACGTGATCGCGCCGCGTATCGGGCTGGTGCTCTCGGACCGTCCCGCCGCCGGCGGGATCGCCCGCGCCGAAGCACGCGGCGTCCCCACCTTGGTCGTCGATCCCTCCGGGTATACCGACCGAACGGCGTTCACCGACGCGGTGCGGGATGCGCTCGTGGCCCGCGGGGTCGACACGGTGGTGCTCGCGGGGTTCATGCGGGTGCTGGGTCCCACGTTCTTCTCGGCTTTCCGCGATCGGGTGCTGAACGTGCATCCCGCGCTGCTTCCCGCGTTCCCCGGTGCGCACGCGGTCGCGGACGCGCTCGCGTGGGGTGTGAAGGTGACGGGGGTGACGGTGCACGTGGTGGACGAGGAAGTCGATCACGGTCCGATCGTGCTCCAAGAGCCGATCGAGGTCCGCGACGAGGACGACTGGAACTCGTTGGAGCTGCGGGTCCATGAGGTCGAACATCGCCTGCTGCCCACCGCGGTGACGGCCCTGCTCGAGGGGCGGCTGATCCTGGAAGGCCGCCACGGACGGATCGTGGAGGGGGAGCGATGAGCGAGGCGAAGCTCGTGAGCCGGGCGTTGATCGCCGTCTACGACAAGGAGGGCGTGGTGGACTTCGCGCGCGCGCTGGTGGAGATGGGTGTGACGCTCGTCTCCTCGGGCGGCACGGCGAAGACGCTGGCGGATGCTGGCCTGCCGGTGACGCCCGTGGAGGAGGTGACCGGCTCGCCCGAGATGCTCGGCGGCCGCGTGAAGACCCTCCACCCGAAGATCCATGGCGGGATCCTCGCCGACCGCCGCAAGCCCGACCACGTAGATCAGCTCACGGAGCACGGGATCGAGCCGTTCGACCTGGTCGTGGCGAACCTCTATCCGTTCCGCGAGACCGTCGCGGGGGGTGCGGAGCCCGACGACGTGGTCGAGCAGATCGACATCGGCGGCCCCGCCATGGTGCGCGCCGCCGCGAAGAACTTCGAGTCGGTCGGCGTGATCGTGGAACCGTCCAGGTACGGGGCCGTGCTCGAGGAGCTCAAGGCCGAGGGCGGGCTCACCCGCGAGACCCGCCGCATGCTCGCCGCCACGGCCTTCGCCCACACCGCCGCGTACGACGCCGCCGTCGCGAGCTGGTTCGCGCAGCAGGAAGCGGCGGAGGACCTGCCGAGGTTCGTCGGGTTGGCCTACGACAAGGTCGGCGACCTCCGCTATGGGGAGAACCCTCATCAGCGCGGTGCCCTCTACCGTGAGTCCGGGGCCAGGGGGATCTTCAACGGTGCGAGCGTCTCGCAGGGCAAGGAGATGTCCTTCAACAACTGGCTCGACGCGTACGCAGCTTACGAGCTCGTCTGTGCGATGCCCGAGGGGGCCGCGGTCATCGTGAAGCACAACAATCCGTGCGGCGCGGCAGCGAAAGGGTCGCCGGCGGTGTCCTACAGCGCCGCGTTCGCATGCGACGAGGTGAGCGCGTTCGGCGGGATCGCGGCGTTCAACGGTGAGGTGGACGTGGACGCGACGCGGGCGATGGCCGAGATCTTCACCGAAGTCGTGATCGCGCCCTCCTACACGGCTGCGGCGAGCGCGGCCCTCGCCGAACGGCCGAACCTCCGCGTCGTGGCGGCTCCGAGGCTGGGCGGCGGCGACCTCGACGTGCGACCTCTCCCAGGCGGGGCCCTCGTGCAAGATCGCGACGTGGTGACGGAGTCCCGTGCCGACTGGAGGGTCGTCTCCAGCCGGGAGCCGTCGGCGGCCGAGTGGGACGACCTCGAACTCGCCTGGACGATCTGCTGGCGCGTGAAGTCGAACACCATCGTCTTCGTCAAGGACGGCGCGACGGTCGGGGTGGGCGCCGGCCAGATGTCACGGGTCGACGCCTCTTGGATCGCGGCCCGGAAGGCTGGCGAGCGCGCGAGCGGCGCCGTGGTCGCTTCGGACGCGTTCTTCCCCTTCCCCGACGCCCTCGAGGTGGCGGCCGAGGCAGGGTGTACCGCCGTGATCCACCCGGGGGGATCGAAGGGCGACGAGGCCGTGCTCGCGGCCGCGGAGGCGCACGGTATGGCGGTCGTGCTGACGGGGGTTCGGCACTTCCGGCACTGAGCCGTAGATGTCGTTCGGCCCGAGGTCCCAACTTGGTCGGGAGCGTGGGCCCGGGGGTAGGATGCGGCTCGTGACCGCCCGCATCCTGGACGGCCGGGCCATCTCGGCGCAGATCCGCTCGGAGGTATCCGAGCGCGTGCGTGCGCTCTCGGAGAAGGGCGTGACCCCGGGCCTGGCCGCGGTCCTCGTGGGCGACGACCAGGCCTCCCGCATCTACGTGGGTGCGAAGCACAAGGCCTGCGCCGACGTGGGGATCCGCTCGGAGCAGGTAGACCTGCCGGCCTACGTCACCGAGGGTGAGCTCTTGGCAACGCTCCGCCGACTGAACCGCGACCCCGAGATCCACGGCATCATCGTGCAGCTGCCGCTACCGCCGCATCTGAGGGAACTGGAGGTCCAGCGCACGGTGGCCCCGGAGAAGGACGTCGACGGCCTCCACCCGTGGAACGTGGGGATGATGCTTCGCGGCGAGCCCACGTTCCAGCCAGCCACGCCCTACGGCATCATCGAGTTGCTGCTCCGCAGCGAGGTCCCGCTGGAGGGGCAGGAAGTGGTCGTGGTGGGCTACGGCGACCTCGTGGGGGCGCCGCTGTCGATCATGCTTGCCCAGGACTCGATCCGTGGGAACGCCACCGTCACGTGCACCCACATCAAGACGCGCGACCTGGCCTTCCACACGCTGTACGCGGACATCCTCGTGGCGGCGGCGGGCGTCCCGCACCTGATCCGCGGCGACATGATCAAACCCGGCGCCTCCGTGATCGACGTGGGGGTGCACCGGACCGAGGATGGCCTGGTGGGCGACGTGAGGTACGACGAAGCCGTCGAGGTCGCCGGCGCCATCACCCCGGTGCCGGGCGGCGTGGGCCCGATGACGGTAGCGATGCTCCTGGTGAACACGGTGGCGGCCGCCGAGGCCGCGGCGTTCGGGCGTTGACGGACCAGCCGGGCGGCCGCCTCGGAGAGCTCCTGCGGTCGGGCCGTTTCGCCGTGACCGGCGAGATCGTGCCCCCCCGCTCCGTCGATGCCGACATCGTGACGGCGCGCGCGAGGGGGCTCGTGGGCTACGTGGACGCCGCGAACGTCACGGACAACCCCACGGCCAGCGCCCACATGTCGCCGGTCGCTGGGGTCGCCCTCGTGGCGGCAGCGGGCATCGAGCCCACGCTCCAGCTCACGGTCCGCGATCGCAACCGCCTCGCACTGACCTCGGATCTGTTGGGCGCCTGGGCGATGGGCGCGCGGAACCTACTCTGCCTCTCGGGTGATCCGATCGCGATCGGCGACCATCCGAACGCTGCGGTCGTGAAGGACATCGACGTGATGGCGCTCGTGCGGCTGGCCCGGTCGCTGCGTGACGAGGGCCGCACGCCCGACGGCGCCGAGATCGCCGATCCGCCACGCTACCTGATCGGGGTCGCCGACATGCCGCTGGCAGATCCTTATGACCCCGCCCGCCTGGAGGCGAAGCTCGACGCCGGCGCCGACCTGATCTGGACGCAGATCGCCTACGACCTCGAGGCGCTCGCCGGGTGGGTGGAGGTGATCCGCGCCCGCGGTATCCCCGAACGCGCGAAGATCCTCGTCGGCGTGGTCCCGCTCCGATCGGCGAAGGGGGCGCGGTTCATGGATGAGAAGCTTCCCGGCGTGCGGGTCCCCGCCGCGACCATCGCGGCCCTCGACTCGGCGGGCGACGACGCCGCGGAGGTGGGCCTGAAGCTCACGGTCGACGTGGTCGAGGGCATCCGGCAGTTCGACGACGTCGGCGGTGTCCATCTGATGGGCATGGGCCACGACGACGCGGTCCGTGCCGTGGTCGAGGGCGCCGGCCTCTTCCCACGCCCCACCTACCGCTGAGCGGCTGTCGCGATCCCGTGACGGACCGCCACTTGCGTTCTCCTCTGGGACCCTTGACTATCGTGGCCCCATGACGTCGCGCGTGCCACCCAAGGGCCCGCTGCTCGTGATCGCGGGCGCCACGCTCATGGCGACGGCCATCTTCCTCCCCGTGGTGATCGGTCCTGAGACCAGCTTCGTGAGCGTGCACCGACAGTACTTCTGGTTCGACGATTGGCGGCAGTACGGGGGCGCCCTCATGGTGCCGCTGACGGTGGGGTTGGCGGGCGTCGGTGCGCTCGCCCGTCCAGGTTCGCGAGCGGCGCGAGCTGCCCTGGTCGTGGCCGCCGCCGGGGCGGTGGTCGTGGCGTTCGGCGCGCTCGCCTACGACCTCACCCGGTCGAGCAAGCCTCAGGTCGAGTCCGCCTACCTGCGCGCCGTGATCGGACTCGCCTTCGGCGCCACGATCGTGCTGGCCGGGACCGTCGTCGCGGCTCGGTCGTCGACCTCTGCTCGCGAGGCCGGTGCCGAGGGACGGTCGGGAGCGGAGGGTCCGCTCCTCGGCCTCGCCGGTGCCTTCCTGTTGGCGGCGGCACAGCCCGTCGCCCTGGCGATCGGAACGCGGGAGATCCCAGGCCGAACCGGGGCGACGATCGCAAACGCGTACGCGAGCTACGTGGGGTGGACCATCTGGGGACATCGATGGTTCCATCTCTTGCTGCTCAGCCCGGCGATCCTGCTGACCGCGGTGTCGCTCTGGGTCCTCGCCGCGCCCTCGTCGCGTCGGGCGGCAGCAGCGAACCTGGGCGTCTCGACCGCACTCGTCTTCGCGATACCCGGGGCCGCGGCGATCGCCATCTCCCGGGCCGTAACTCCACCGCAGCGCACGTTCCTCATCCAGGTGGCGCTTATCGCCGGCGCCGGAGCCATCCTCGGGGCGGTGGGGGGATGGGTCGATCGGCGCAACTGGCGCGGCCGGACCCATCAGCAGACGGTCGTCGTGTCAACGCTGCCTGAGCGCTGGAACAGTGGCTAGGCTCGTTCGTCGATGGGGACCCAGACCTGGTCGCGCGGGCCCACGTACTCGCTACCGGGGCGGATCACCTTGTTGTCCGCGTACTGCTCCCGGACGTGGGCGGTCCACCCGGCCATCCGCGCGAGCGCGAAGAGCGGCGTCATGAGGTCGGTGGGGATCCCGAGCATGTGGTAGACGCCGGCGGCGTAGAGATCGACGTTCGGCCAGAGTCCCTTCTGCTCGTAGACCGTGGTCTGCAGCGCCTCGAAGATGTCGGCCCAGAGCGTGTCACCGTGCGCCTCGCCCACCTCGCGCGCCAATCCCTTCAGCACCGTGGCCCTCGGGTCCATCGTGCGGTAGACGGCGTGGCCGAAGCCCATCACCTTCTCGTGCCGCTCGAGCCGGCCCGCCACGTACTCGGCCGCGCGCTCGGGAGCACCGACCTCCTCCGCCATCTTCATGGACTCCTCGTTCGCTCCGCCGTGCAGCGGACCCTTCAGCGCGCCGATCGCGCCTGTGATGGCGCTGAACATGTCGGAGAGGGTTGAGGCGATGATCCGCGCGGTGAACGTCGACGCGTTCATCGTGTGGTCGGCGTAGAGGACGAGCGTGGTGTCCAGCGCGTCCGCATCCTCCTGACTCGGCTCTTCGCCCGAGAGCATCCACAGGAAGTTGGCGGCGTGGGGGAGCTTCGGGTTCGGTGGCACGACCTCGCGGCCGGTTCGGAGCCGATGGTAGGAGGCGATCAGGGTGGGGGTCTTGGCGACCAGACGCATCGCCTTGCGGTACTCGGCCTCCGGCGAGACGTCCCAGCCGTCGGGGTCGTAGGCGCTTGCGGCGCTTACAGACGTACGGAGCATCGACATCGGCGACGCTTGCTGGGCAAGCGTCGGCATCAGCTTCAGCAGGAACGGGCTCAGCTCCCGCTCTTCGGCCAGGAACCCGCTCAGCTCGTCGAGTTCGTCGCGGTTCGGCAGGTGCAGGTTGTGGAGGAGGTACACGACCTCCTCGAACGAGCAGTGCTCCGCCAGGTCGCCGATCGTGTAGCCCGCGTACCACAGGAGCCCGCGTTCCCCGTCGATATCCGAGAGCGCCGTCTCTGCGGCGACGATCTCGCGGAGTCCTTTGTCGGTCACACGGCCCCCCGAACTCGTGCCCGGGCACCCCGGGCGGTATCTGCCAGGATAGTCGCAGGCTGCCGAAGGGACCAAGGCCAGCCCTCCGTAGGCCCCCGAACAGATGGAAGGATCGGACCGCTTTGACCTACCGCATCACCCTGATCCCGGGCGACGGGATCGGTCCGGAGGTGGTGGAGGCCGCGCGCCGCGCGATCGAGGCCACCGGCGTCGCGGTCTCGTGGGACCGCCAGCACATGGGGTCGGGAGCCTTCGCGCGCACGGGTCGCTCGCTGCCCGCCGACACGGTCGCCTCGATCCGAGCCAGCCGGGTGGCGCTCAAGGGCCCGATCGAGACGCCGGTCACCAGCGGGCTGCGCAGCGTGAATCTCACGCTGCGCAAGGAGCTCGATCTGTATGCCAACGTGCGTCCCTGCCGCCTGTACCCCGGCGTCCCCAGCGTCTACGAGCGGGTCGACCTGGTCGTGGTTCGCGAGAACACCGAGGGGATGTACACGGGGTACGAGTTCGAGATGGGCACCGTGGCGGTGAAGGAGCTGATCGGTTTCGTGGAGGACACCAGCGGCCGGCGGATCCGCGAGGACAGCGGCATCTCGATCAAATCCATCTCCGAGCACGGGAGCGAGCGGATCGTGCGCTTCGCGTTCGAGTGGGCGCGGGCCCGCGGTCGCAGCTTGGTCACGGCGAGCCACAAGGCGAACATCATGAAGTTCTCCGACGGGCTCTTCCTCGAGGTGGCGCGCCGCGTCGCCGCTGAGGAGTACCCAGACATCGCGTTCGACGACCGCATCATCGATGCCCTGTGCATGCAGCTGATCCAGGCGCCCGAACGGTTCGACGTCTTGGTGCTCCCGAACCTCTACGGCGACATCGTGGCGGAGCTGGGCGCCGGCCTCTGCGGCGGCGTCGGGGTCGCGCCGGGCGCGCACTTCGGCGGTCGCGACGGTCGCGAGCTGGCCGTGTTCGAGGCCACGCACGGAACCGCGCCCGATCTCGCGGGAACGAACCAGGCCGATCCCTTCGGCGTGATGCTCTCCGGCGCGATGATGCTGCGCCATCTCGGCGAGTCGGAGGCGGGAGATCGCCTCGAGGGAGCCGTCGCCGACGTGCTGTCGGAGGGGACGTCGGTCCCGCGTGACCTGCGCGCTCCGGGGGACCACCGCCCGGCCGCCGGCACGTTCCAGGCGGCGGACGCCGTCATCGCTCGCCTGTAGCGACCTGGGTCCGCTGGGTAGCATGAAGGGGTTGGGACACCCACCTGCGAGGAGTCACGTCATGAAGATCACCGTCGTGGGCAGCGGGTTCGTCGGACAGACGACCGCGATGCGCATCCTGGAGAAGGGCCTCGGCGAGGTCGTGTTGATCGACATCATCGAGGGCAAACCGCAGGGCCTGGCGCTCGACCTGAAGGAAGCCGCTCCGGTCGAGGGCTACGAGCCCCTCATCACCGGCACGAACGACTACGCGCACACGGTGGATAGCGACGTCGTAGTCATCACGGCGGGGTTCCCCCGGCAGCCGGGGATGAGCCGGATGGACCTGCTGGGCAAGAACGCCGCGATCATGACGTCGGTGATCGACGCCGTGGCCCCCGGCTCGCCGAACGCGATCGTCATCGTCGTGTCCAACCCGCTCGATGAGATGACGTTCCTCGCGGCCGAGCGGTCCGGGTTCCCGAAGGAGCGCGTCTTCGGCATGGCCGGCGTACTGGACTCCGCGCGCCTGCGGTTCTTCATCAGCGAGATCACGGGCGTCTCGCCATCGAAGATCGAGGCGATGACTCTCGGCTCCCACGGTGACGCCATGATCGCCCTGCCCCGCCATGCCACCGTGGACGGCACGCCGTTGCCTGACCTGGTCGACGAGGCGATGCTCGAGGCGCTCTTCCAGCGGACGCGCGACGGCGGCGCCGAGATCGTCGGCCTGCTCAAGACGGGCTCCGCCTACTACGCGCCCAGCGCGTCGATCACCGCGATGGTCGAGGCCATCGCCACGGACTCCGATACCGTCCTGCCTGTCTGTGCGTGGGCGACCGGGCAGTACGGGATCGAGGATGTGTACGTGGGCGTGCCGGTCCGCTTGGGCGCCAAGGGTGTCGAGGAGATCGTGGAGCTGGACCTCACCGACGACGAACTGGCCAAGCTCCGCGAGGCCGCCGAGGGCATCCGCGCGAAGTGCGAGGACCTCGCGAAGCTGTAAGGCAGTCGTCGCGGCGGCTCAGGGCGGGAACGCTGGCAAGAGCCCACACTGGACCGGACGGGTCGGTGACTACATGGCGGACGAGCTGAGGGGCCCATCCTCGTCGGGTCCCGACGAAGATGCCTGTGGCGCGCGCGCCCATGCGAGATCCAGCACGGCGCCCAGCACCGCGACGATGCCTCCCGCCGAGGCGAGGAACACGCCGAGTCCGCGTGTCACGGTGGGTTGATCGGGCAGACCGTACCGGCGGTTCGCGAACACGAGGACGTAGATCGCGGCGGCGGCGCCGGCGGCCGCGGCAGCGATCATGACGGCGGCGATCGCGGTCTCGCCCCGGCGGGTACGGGCGCCGCGCAGCGCCATCATCCCGACCAGCGATATCAAGGCCGCGAGGAGCGCCACCTTCCCGGCGCCGATGTCGAGGCCCTTGTAGACGAGGTCCACGTTCCCGGCGGTGTCGGTCGGCGAGGGCACGGTCACCCAGGTCATGACCGCGCCCAGTCCCAGCCCGAGCGCGCCCATGGCTGTCGCCAGGAACCCCGCCAGGCGCAGCGGCGACGGCGGTACGATCTGCAGGCCTTCGCCGGGTGTGCCGGAGGCTTCGGAGGTGGGCATGGCCTGAGTCTCGCACCCGCCCCCAGCCGATGGAAGCAACATCGCCAGGCTTGTGTCGTCGACCCTGGAGGACGCCGTGGACACCGAGGATCACCGTCGGATCGCCGTCGAGGCCTTCAACGAGGCCTGGGCCCTGATCGATCTGCCCCACAGGACCGAGGCACAGGAGCGGGCGCTACTGGCCACGACGTTCGCGTCGCGGTACCACTGGGAGACGGCTGGAGGGCCCGAGCAGTGGGCGATCGGCGACTGGCAGATCGCCCACGTGGCCAGCCGTATCGGGATCCCCGATCTGGCCCTGCGGTTCGCCACGTCGGCGCTGCGCACCGTCGAGTCGAACGCCTGGACCGATTGGCGACTGGCCACCGTCTACGAGGGCATGGCGCGAGCACACGCCGCCGCGGGCGACCAGCCGCAACGCGATCGCTACGCCGGCATGGCCCGTGACGTGCTGGCCACGATCGACGACGTCGAGGACCGGGCGTTGATCGAGTCCCAGCTGGCCAGCATCCCCTTCGGACACGGCGAAGACGCATAGGTCCCGGCCGCGCGAAGCACGAGGATCCGGCCGTACGCTGGGCGTATGGCACGAGACGGAGGGTTCGGCGACCAGCTGCGGCACCGTACGCGCGCGTTCTTCACCAACTGGAGCGAGTACGACGCCTCCTTCGGCACGAAGGTGGGTCTGACCATCAAGAACCGGGCCAGGGCGCTTCGAGGCGGCTGCTGCGGCAACCACGGGCAGCCCGGCTGTTGACAGCTCCCGAAGGACCCCGGTCGGGGTCCCGGTGAGCACCACCACGAGCACTAGCTGGGGCCGTGCTCCCAGGCCGTCACGGTCACGGCGATCTCCTCGGCCATCCGCATCGTGGTCGCCTCGCCGCCCAGGTCCGCGGTGCGGACCTGCCCGCGCCCCAGCACCTCATCGACGGCCCACTCCACGTTCTCGGCGGCGGTCTGCTCGCCCAGATGTCGGAGCATCATCGCCCCCGACAGGATCATGGCGATGGGGTTCGCCTTGCCCTGGCCCGCGATGTCGGGGGCGCTGCCGTGGACCGGCTCGAAGACGGCGTACTCCCAGCCGATGTTGGCCCCTGGGATCAGGCCGAGCCCTCCGACCAGCCCGGCACACAGGTCCGAGAGGATGTCGCCGTAGAGGTTGGGGAGCAGCAGGACGTCGAAGTCGGTGGGCGCCTGCGCGAGGCGGCTCGTGAGGTGGTCGATCTGGACCTCCTCCCAGTCGACGTCGGCGTAGGCGCGTGACTCCTCTTCGTGCGGTAGCGAGGAAGATGCCATCGGAGTACCTCATCACGTTCGCCTTGTGGCCCACCGTGATCTTCTTTCGCCCGTTCGCCCGCGCGTACTCGAAGGCGAACCGGACGATGCGCCGCGTGCCGCTCACGCTGATCGGTTTGACGGTCAGCCCGCCGTCCTCGGGCACGACATAGCCGCCGAGCGCATTCAGTTCCTCGCGCAACGCCGCGGCCTCCGGGGTGCCGCGCTCGTACTCGATACCGGCGTAGAGATCCTCGGTGTTCTCGCGCACCACCACCAGGTCCACGCCCTGGTGGCGAAGCGGCGATGCCCGGGAGCGCCCTGCGCCGGGCGCACGGCCGCGAACAGGTCCAGTCCCTGGCGGAGCGCGACGTTGACGCTTCGGAAGCCGGTCCCGACCGGGGTGGTGATGGGTCCCTTGATCGCCACGCGGGTGGAGCGGATCGCCTCCAGCGTGGCCTCGGGCATGAGGTCGTCGTACTCGGCGAGCGCCGCGGTCCCCGCCGGGCGCTCGATCCAGTCGATGCCAACGTCGGCCGCGTCGAGCACCATCCGTGCGGCGGTGGCCACCTCTGGCCCGATCCCGTCGCCGGGGACGATCGTGACCCTGTGCACCATGGAGCGGCCTAGAAGCGGTCGAACAGGATCGAGCGCTTCACTTCCTGGATCGCCTTCGTCACCTGGATGCCGCGCGGGCAGGCGTCCGTGCAGTTGAAGGTCGTCCTGCAGCGGAACACGCCCGTCTTCTCCGAGAGGATCTTGAGTCGCTCGCGTGAACCCTGGTCCCGCGAGTCGTAGATGAAGCGGTGCGCGTTCACGATCGCGGCCGGTCCCACGTAGCCCTCGTCGCCCCAGAAGATCGGGCAGGACGTGGTGCAGGCGGCGCAGAGGATGCACTTGGTGGTGTCGTCGTAACGGGCCCGATCCTCGGGCGACTGGAAGCCGCTCCTTGTCCGGTTCGCCGTCGTCGTTCACGAGATAGGGCAGGATCGAACGGTAGCCCTCGAGGAACGGATCCATGTCGACGATCAGGTCCTTCAGCACGGCCAGGCCGCGGATCGGCTCGATCGTGACCTTAGGGGCGACGTCGGTCACCAGGACCTTGCAGGCCAATCCGTTGCGCCCGTTGATCATCATCGCGTCGGAGCCGCAGATGCCGTGGGCGCAGGACCTCCGGAAGCTGAGCGTGCCGTCCTGATGCCACTTCACCTCGTGGAGGACCTCCACCAGCCGGTCGAGCGGGTGCGCCGTCACGGTGAACTCGTCCCACCAGCTGTCGTCGGAGACCTCGGGATTGAACCGGCGGATCCTCAGGGTCAGCTCCACGGTGTCCTGGGCCCTGCCGACCTGTCGGGCATCCGACGTCTGGAGCACGTCGCCGGCGGTCGCCATCAGTACTTCCTCTCCATGGGCACGTAGGGCCCCATCTGCACGGGCTTGAAGTCGAGCCGGATGGAGCCGTCCTCGTTGCGGTAGGCGAGCGTGTGCTTGAGCCAGTTCGCGTCGTCGCGGAGGGGATGGTCCTCGCGGAAGTGCGCCCCGCGGCTCTCGGTTCTCGCCCGGGCGGCCACGACCAGCGCGTGCGCACAGTCCAGGAGGAACCCGACCTCGACCGTCTCCATCAGGTCGGTGTTGTAGACGCTGCCCTTGTCGGTGATGGCGACCCGGTCGTAGCGCGCCCGCAGGCCGTCGACCAGCTCCTCCATCTTGGACAGGCTCTCCTCGCTGCGCACCACGAAGGCCAGGTCGAACATCTGGTCCTGAAGGTCCTTGCGGATGTCCGCAGCGTTGTCCCCCGAATCCCGCGTGAGGACCGCGTCGAGCATGCCGAGGGTCCGCGAGGCCGGTGCCTCCGGCAGGTCGGGGAGCTCGGCGCCCCGCGCGTACTCCGCCATCGCGCGCCCCGCCGCGCCGGCCGAACACCACGATGTCCAGGAGCGAGTTCGTGCCCAAGCGGTTCGCGCCGTGGACGCTCACGCACGCGCACTCACCGGCCGCGTACAGGCCCGGGACCGGAACCTCGTCGGGCCCGTCCACCACGCGACCGTGGACATCGGTCGGGATGCCCCCCATCGCGTAGTGCGCGGTTGGCTGGATCGGCACCGGCTGGGTCGTGGGCTCCACCTGCAGGTAGACACGCGCGAACTCGGTGATGTCGGGGAGCTTCTCTTCGATGAGCTCGGGGGGCAGGTGCGTGAGGTCGAGGTACACGTAGTCGCCGTTCGGGCCGTCGCCCCGGCCCTCCTTGATCTCCTGGTAGATCGCCCGACTCACCATGTCGCGCGGCGCGAGGTCCTTGATCGTGGGCGCGTAGCGCTCCATGAACCGCTCCCCGTCCTTGTTCCGCACGATCCCGCCCTCGCCGCGCGCCGCCTCCGACAAGAGGACGCCCAGCTTGTACAGGCCCGTCGGGTGGAACTGGAACATCTCCATGTCCTCGAGCGGGACGCCCCGGCGCCATACGAGGGCCGGCCCGTCGCCGGTGAGTGCGTGCGCGTTCGAGGTCACCCGGAACATCCGCCCGAACCCGCCCGTGGCGAACAGCACGCTCTTGGCCCGGAAGACGTGGATCTCACCGGAGGCGAGCTCGTAGGCGACCACACCGGCGGTCCGTCCCTCCTCGTCCAGGAGGAGGTCGAGGCAGTAGAACTCGTTGAAGAAGCGGACATCGCGCTTGACGCACTGCTGGTACAGGGTCTGCAGGATCATGTGGCCCGTGCGGTCGGCGGCGTAACACGCGCGCTTCACGGGCCGCTCGCCGTGGTTCGCGGTGTGCCCGCCGAACCGGCGCTGGTCGATCAAGCCCTCGGGCGTGCGGTTGAACGGCAGACCGAAGTGCTCCAGCTCGATGATGGCGTCGATGGCCTCCTCGGTCATGAGCTGGGCGGCGGGCTGATCCACCAGGTAGTCCCCGCCCTTGACCGTGTCGAACGCGTGCCACTCGGGCGAGTCCTCCTCGACGTTGCCGAGCGCCGCGCAGACGCCGCCCTGAGCGGCGCCCGTGTGCGACCGGGTGGGATAGAGCTTGGAGATGACCGCGGTGCGGACCCGGCCGCTGGCTTCGAGCGCGGCACGCATGCCGGCACCCCCGGCCCCGACCACGACCGCGTCGTAGGTGTGGGTGGTCACCATCTAGGCGGCCCCCGGCCACTTCGACGGGTCGAACGTCAACACGATCACGGTTCCCAGCACGAACAGGCCGAACCCCAGCACGTAGAAGAACATGTTGGTGGCGAAGCGGACGCCCGGCTGCTTCACGTGATCCAGGGTGATGTTCCGCAGGCCGTTGATCCCGTGGATCAGGGCCAGCGTCAGCATCATCCAATCCCAGGTGCGCCAGAACGGGCTCGCCCAGCGTGTGGCGACGAACGCGAAGTTCACGCGGCCGACACCCTTGTCCGGCACGTGCATGATGAGTACGTGGCCCACGGCGAGGATCAGCAGCACGAGGCCGCTGATGCGCATGAAGAGCCAGGCCCAGAGCTCGAAACCGCCGACCGGACGCTCGCGGCCCATCCGCAGATCCCGGCCGCTCGCGGGAGGGGTGGGGGAGCTGGGGCGGGTGGGCGTCGTCGTGGCGGCCACGATCAGTTCCTCCACAGGTCGATGACCTGCTTGCCCATGATGAAGGTGATGGGGATCATCGCGCCCAGGAACACCAGCATCGAGGCGAGCGAGATGCCTTTGATGTGTTTCGTGAGTCGTGGGAAGAAGTCGATCAGCGTGATCTTCGTGCCGTTCACCGAGTGATAAAGGACGGCGGCCACCAGCCCGAGTTCGAGCAGCCGCACGAACGGGTTCTCGTAGGCGGCGATGACCTTGTTGTAGGCATCCGGACCCCACCCGATCACGGCGGTATCCACGACGTGCGCGAAGAGGAACAGGATGATCGCGACCCCGGTGACCCGGTGCAGCAACCAGGACCATTGGCCCGGATGCCCCCGGTAGACGGAGCCGTAGTCGGTCTTCTTCTTGCGGAGTCGGGTTGCCACGATCGCTCCCAATCTATCGCGCCGTGACGTGGCCTCGGCAACCGGGCCGTCCAGCGGACGGCGCGCAGTCTACTCCGGAACGTCCACCGCCGGCGGGGCGCTCACGCGAGGCGCAGAGCCACCATGACGCCGTCGCGGATGGGCAGGATCGAGCAGACGAAGCGCTCGTCGGCCGCGATCTGGGCGTTATGGTCCCGGATCGCATCGGTGACGTCGTCCGCCGGCTCGCCGTCGGCAGGGACGCGGCCAGACCAGAGCACGTTGTCGCAGATGTAGAGCCCGCCCGGGCGGATCCGATCGCTCGCGGCGCGCCACGCCGCCGGGTAGCCGTCCTTGTCGATGTCGTCGTAGATCACGTCGAAGTCGCCCTCGGTCCGCCCCAGCATCGTGACCGCGTCGCCCACGTGGTACGTGACACGATCGCCGAGGCCCGCTCGCTCCAGGAATGCCGTGCCGGATCCGGCGTTGTCCGGGTCCCCGTCCGTGCAGTGCACCTCGCCCCCAGGGCCCACCGCCCGCGCGAACCAGTACGCGCTGTAGCCGAACCCGGAGCCCAGCTCGAACACCCTTCGCGCGCCGACCGAGCGCGCGAGGAGCTCCAGCGAGACGCCGACCGTGCGTCCGACGATCGGGAACCCTCGGCGCGTCCCTTCGGCCTCCATCTCCAGCAGCACGGGCTCGTCGTGGCGATCCTGCAGCGTGCGGAGGTACGTCTCGATACGTGGCTCGACGATGTCCATGAACGGCACCCTATCTCGGCCGCCTCGGACCCGTGGACGCGCGCGCTCTCCCGATGCGGTCCAGCCGGGACGCCCGGTAGGCTCTGGCCGATGACCGAGGAGCACCGGACCGACTCCGGGATCGAGTTGGCCTCCGTCTACACGGCGGCCGATCTCGCCGCGCGCGGCTTCGATCCCGTGCGGGATCTCGGGCTGCCGGGCGAGGCGCCGTACACGCGGGGGGTGTACCCCAGCATGTACCGGGGTCGCCTCTGGACCATGCGGCAGTACGCGGGGATGGCCACCGCCGATGAGACGAACACGCGGTTCCGCTACCTGCTCGACCAAGGGCAGACGGGGCTGTCGGTGGCGTTCGACCTGCCGACGCAGATGGGGCTGGACTCTGACCATCCTCGCGCCGAGGGCGAGGTCGGCAAGACCGGCGTGGCGATCGACTCCGTCGACGACATGCGGCGGCTGCTGGAGGGGATCCCGCTCGATCGGGTCTCGACCTCGATGACCATCAACGCGACGGCGCCGATCCTCCTGCTCATGTACGAACTGGTGGCCGAGGAGCAGGGCGTGGCTCCGGACGCGATCTCGGGCACCGTGCAGAACGACATCCTGAAGGAGTACGCGGCGCGCGGGACCTACATCTATCCGCCGCAGCCCTCGATGCGCCTCATCACCGACCTGTTCGCCTATTGCGGGGAGCGGATCCCGAAGTGGAACACGATCTCGATCAGCGGTTACCACATGCGCGAGGCCGGCTCCACGGCGGCTCAGGAGATCGCCTTCACGCTGGCCGACGGGATCGCCTACGTGCAGGCCGCCGTGGACGCTGGGCTGCAGGTCGATGAGTTCGCGCCGCGCCTCAGTTTCTTCTTCGCCTGCCACATGAACTTCTTCGAGGAGATCGCGAAGTTCCGGGCCGCGCGGCGGCTCTGGGGTCGGATCATGGTCGAGCGGTTCGGCGCGCAGGACCCCAGGAGTCGGATGCTCAGGTTCCACACGCAGACCGGGGGCGCCACGCTCACGGCGCAACAGCCCGAGAACAACATCGTGCGCACCACGCTGGAGGCGCTCGCCGCCGTCCTCGGCGGAACCCAGTCGCTCCACACCAACGCGTTCGACGAGGCGCTCGCTCTGCCGACCGAGCACTCCGCGACGATCGCCCTGCGGACCCAGCAGATCATCGGCTACGAGTCCGGCGTGGCGGAGGTCGCCGACCCGCTCGGCGGGTCCTACCTCCTGGAGTCGCTGACCGACGACCTCGAGTCGCTCGCGCGCGGCTACCTCGAGAAGATCGACGGGATGGGCGGCGCCGTACGCGCGATCGAGACGGGGTTCTTCCAGGATGAGATCCACGAGGCCGCGTTCACGATCCAGCGAGGGATCGAGTCGGGCGACCGCGTCGTGGTGGGGGTCAACGCGTACGTCGACGAGGACGAACGCCCCCTCGCGCTGGAGCGCGTCACCGACGAGGAAACGGCGAAGCAGGCGGATCGCGTGCGGGCCCTCCGGGCGTCCCGAGATCAGGCCGCCGTCGACGCCGCGCTCGCCGAGGTCTCGCGCGCCGCTTCCACGCCCGAGAACCTGCTCCCCGCGATGCGCGAGGCGCTGCGCGTGCGCGCGACCCTGGGTGAGGTCTCCGACGCCCTGCGGGATGTCTTCGGCGAGTACCGCCCGACGCACTGAGCCATCGGCCGCGCCCGCCATCGACGGACGCCGAGCTCAGGCGAGCAGGGACCAGGCCGCGTGGCCCACCGCCGTGACGCCGCCCAGCGCGAAGAGGACGGCGACGACCCGCAGTCCGCGACGCCACGCCGCCAGCGAGACCGCGAGGCAGACGCCGCCCACGGCGAGCTCGATCGCGTCGGTCAGTGCCTGCGGCATGGCGCAACCCTAGTCCGACGGCCATAGCGCGGGCCTCGGCCGCCGGATCGGCCACGAACCTATGCACGGACCTCCCGTCTTCGATCCGGCCATCTCTTCGTCGCGAACCGCCCGCGATACCCCCGACCGGGGGGACGAGGGAGGTACGAACGATGAAACGATCCATGGGTCTCATGACGGCGGGCTTCGTCGCCGCGTCGATCGTGATCGCCGGGGCGGGGTCCGCAGCTGCCGCCGGCAAGGCGACGCTGAACGTCCTGCACGGGGTGCCGGGCGCCAAGGTAGACGTCTGCGTGAACGGCGCGGAGGCGAAGTCCAACTTCACGTACAAGCAGCGTTTCGCGGCGCAGCTGCCGGCCGGCAAGTACGACATCAAGGTCCGCGCGGCGTCGCCAGGGACGTGCAAGGGCGCAGTCATACTCAAGGCCAGCCCCACGCTGAAGGCCGGAAAGAACTACACGGCCGTCGCAGGGCTCAACCCCAAGGGTGCCCCGAAGCTGTTCCTCTTCGGCAACGACGTGCGGAAGACCGACGCAGGGAACGCGCGCCTGACGGTGCGTCACACCGCGGCCGCTCCGAAGGTCGACGTGTGGGTGAACGGATCGCCGTTCCTTCACGGGGTGCCGAACGGCGCGTCGTGGACGGGCCAGGTCCCGAGGGACGACTACACCGTTCGCGTGGCGCCCGCGGGCACCACGACCACCGTGATCGGGCCGCGGACGTTCGGCCTGAGCGCCGGGATGGCCTACCAGGTGTACGCGACCGGCAACGCGAAGGCCGGCTACATCTTCCAGGTCATCGCGCAGAAGACGAAGTAGGCGACACCAGGTACCGCGAACGGCCCCCCGGCTGCCCGTGCCGGCGGGGCCGTTCCGCGTTCCGGAGCCGGTCCCGCCGAGGGTCGAGGCGCCGCTGAGGTCGCGGATCGCCCCCGAACCTATGCAGGCCGACGCCGCCGCCGATCCGCCGATGGCTGGCCCCCGAAGCAGACCCATCGGATGGCCGACACCGATGCGGCATCCGGGAAGGGAGGCAACATGCGGAAGAAGGTGATGGGCCTCGCGCTCGTGTTCGCCACGGCTCTGACGTTGTTCGGGGCGCAGGCGGCGTCGGCGGGGGGACGGATGGCCACGCTGAACGTGGTGCACGGGATCCCTGGGTTGAACGTCGATGTATGTGTGAACGGTGCGAAGGCCATCTCGGACTTCGAGCCGGGTGACGTGGTGGCAGGTGTCAAGCTCGCCGCCGCCACGTACCACCTCGGTGTCGTCGCGGCGGGGGATCCGTGCAGCGCCGAGGTGCTGGCGGCAGACGCCACGCTGAAGGGCGGGCGCAACTACACGGCGATCGCGAACCTCGACGCGTCCGGAACGCCCAACCTCAAGCTGTTCTGGAACAACATCAAGCCCGTGCAGAAGGGCAACGCCCGCATCGTGGTGCGCCACACCGCTGAGGCTCCGGCCGTGAACGTCTGGGCCAACGGCTCCAAGATCATCGGCCACGACTGGTTCACGTGGGGCAAGCAGAAGGGCCTGCAGGTGCCGAAGGGCATCTACGCGGCCTGGGTATCGCTCCCCGGCGACTACCAGCCGGTGATCGGTCCGGCGGTCCTCAACGTCAGCGCCGGCTACGCCTATCAGGTGTACGCGTGGGGCTCGGCCGGCGGCGGCTACGCCCTGGCGGTCGTTCCGGTGCACGTGGGTACGGTCTGACCCACCCCCAGGGTCGGGAGCCACGCGGGGCCGGCGGCGAAGCCGCCGGCCCCGCACCCACGTCCGGGGTGACCCGCGAGAGTCCGTGCGGGGTAGGCTGAGGCCATGCGCATCGCGGTCGTGGGCGGCACCGGCAAGGAGGGCTTCGGCCTCACGCTTCGACTGGCGCGCGCCGGCCACGAGGTCACGATCGGTTCACGCGATGCCGACCGTGGTGCCGAGGCGGCAGGGCGCGCCACCGAGACGGCGGGGACCACGGTGGCCGGGACGGACAACGCCGGTTCGATCGGCGGGGTCGACGCCGTGATCGTGACCGTCCCGTTCGCCGGTCAGGCCGACATCTACCGATCCATCAAGGGTGCCGTGCCCGACGGGCTTCCCGTCCTGGATGCGACCAGCCCCCTCGCGACCGCGGTGGGGGGCAAGGCATGGCAGACGGTGCGCCCATGGCACGGTTCAGCCGCCGAGCAGGCGCGCGCCATCCTGGGGGCGGGTGCCAACATCGTGGCCGGTTTCCACACGATCGAGGCCCGTTCGTTGCAGGATCTCGAGCATCCGATCGATTCGGACGTCCTGCTGTGTGGGAACGACCCGGCCGCCAAGGCCCTCTTCGGCGGGCTGATCGACGAGATCCCGGGCCTGCGGTGGGTCGATTGCGGCGACCTGTCCATGGCGCGCATCGCGGAGACCCTCACCGCCCTGCTGATCTCCGTCAACCGCACATACAAGGTCAAGGATGCGGGCTTCCGGATCACGGGCCGTGAGGGGTGGGGCGGCCCCGCGTGAGCGGTGCCCTGGTCCGGATCGACGACACCTCGCTGTTCGTCGAGACACGGGGCGAGGGCGAACCGCTCATCGTCCTTCACGGTGGCCCGGGCCTCGACCACCATGAGTTCGCGGACTATCTGGATCCGCTCACCGACGCGTTCCGGCTGCTGCTGGTCGACATGCGCTCCTGCGGGCGCTCAGACCCGACCCCGCCTTCCACCTGGACCCTGGAACGGCACGCCCAGGACGTCGTGATGCTGGCTCGGGCGATGCACCTAGAGCGCTATGCGGTCCTGGGACACTCCTACGGCGCGTTCGTCGTCCTGCAGAGCGCCGTCGATTTCCCCGGGATGGCGTCGCGCACGATCGTCTCGAGCGGTATCCCATCGATGCGCTTCCTCGGCCCGTTCGTCGAGGCCAACCTGGCCCGGTTCGAGCCGGAGTCGCTACGGCGGCAGGTCGCTGAGTCCTGGGCGCGCGAGCCGCACGTGGCCACACGGGAGGAGTTCGCGCGTCTGATGGCCGACCAGTTCCCGTTCCACTTCGCCGACCCGCTGGATCCGCGGATCGCCGATTACCTGGAGCGCACCGAGGACACCGTGTACGCGCCCGACGTCCTGCGGCACTCCTCTGCCGACGGCTACGGGGGGATCGAGGTGGAGGACCGGCTGGGCCTGGTGTCCTCGCCCACCCTGGTGCTCGCCGGGCGTCACGACCGCACGTGCTCCGTGGAGGCCGCCCGGACGATCACGGCCGGGATCCCCACGGCCGAGCTCGTCGTCTTCGAACGGAGCGGTCACATGACGTTCGTGGAGGAGCAGGAGGCGTACCTGGCCGCCGTGCGCGACTTCCTGCTGCGGACCTAGTCGATCACGGCGAGGGTCTGGCCCGTCTGGACCACCTGACCGGGGCGGATCGGCAGGTCGGTGACCTCCCCGTCGCGCGTCGAGGCGATGTGGTTCTCCATCTTCATGGCCTCGAGGATGCAGATGGCGTCGCCGGCCTCGATCCGCTGGCCCTTCTCCACCATCACCCGCAGGATCGTCCCCTGCATCGGCGCCTGGATCTCGCCGTGGACGTGGGCGGCGTGATGGGTGTCGTGTGCGGTGGGTGCCCGCGGGGCCAGGTCCCGACGTTCGTCGTAGACGCGGACCGGTACGCGGCGCCCGTCGACCTCCACGAGGATGTCGGCCGGCCGGGCTGGCTGTTGGCCGGCGCCCGGCGGTTGCAGGTCCACCTGTGCCGGGAGATCGGCCTCGGCGAGGGCACGCTCGAGCCACGTCGTCGTGTGGCTCCCGGCGCGGAACTCCTTCGACGCCAGGATCCAACCGAGCGCGGGGATCGTGGTGGGCACGCCCTCCACGTGGAACTCACTCAGCGCTCGGAGCATCCGCCTGCGCGCCTGCTCGCGATCCTCGCCGTAGGCGATCACCTTCGCGAACATCGAGTCGTAGTCGCCCGGGACCTCACGGCCCGCGGAGATGCCCGAGTCGACCCGCACGAACGGGCCGCCCGGTTCCTCGTATCGCGTTACCCGCCCCGGGCCCGGGAGGAAGTTCCGCCCCGGATCCTCGGCGTTGATCCGGCATTCGATGGCGTGGCCCCGGCTCTGGGGGGCCAGGTGATCGAGGTGCTCGCCCTGGGCCACGGCGAGCTGCAGGGCGACGAGGTCCAGGCCGGTGGCCATCTCGGTGACCGTGTGCTCGACCTGGAGGCGGGTGTTCATCTCCAGGAAGTAGAACGACCCATCCTCATCCAGGATGCACTCGATCGTTCCAGCGTTGACGTAGCCGGCGGCTCTCGTGAGCGCGACCGCCGCATCGCGGAAGCGCCCCCGCGTTGCCTCGTCCATGACGGGCGACGGCGTCTCCTCGATCAGCTTCTGATGGCGCCGTTGCACCGAGCAGTCGCGTTCCCCCACGAACACGACGTGGCCGTGCATATCGGCGATGACCTGTGCCTCGACGTGGTGGGCGCGATCGACGTAGCGCTCCAGGAAGACCTCGGGGCGGCCGAAGTACGACGTCGCCTCGCGCGCCGCGCGCTTCAGAGATTCCTCGAGATGATCCGCGTCGCGCACCACGTGCATGCCTTTGCCACCGCCCCCGAACGAGGCTTTCACCAATACGGGGTAGCCGATCCGCGAGGCCTGGGTCCGTGCCGCCTTCAGATCCACCGGGTCCCGCGTCCCAGGCACGATGGGCATGCCCGCGGCGTCTGCCGCCCGGCGCGCGGCCGCCTTGTCGCCCATCACCTCGATCGCCGCAGGACCCGGGCCCACGAACGTGATGCCCGCCTGCTCGACGGCCTCCGCGAACTGCGCCCGCTCGGCCAGGAAGCCGTAGCCCGGATGGACCATCGTGGCCTTGGCGCGACGGGCGGCCTCCACCACCGCCGGGATCGACAGGTAGCTCTGGGAGGCCGACGCGGGTCCGATGCGGAACGCCTGGTCTGCCATCTCCACGTGCAGGGCGTCACGGTCGGCGTCGGAGTAGACGGCCACCGACGGGATGCCCAGCTCCCGGCACGTGCGGATGATGCGCACGGCGATCTCGCCTCGATTCGCGATCAGGACCTTGGGCTTCATCGGCTCGCGATACTCTCCGGACTCTCGAGGGGAGTCAACATGACGGCGTCGGATCTGCAACGAGCGCTCGCGGCCGCAGGCCTCGCGGCGCCCGTGCGCTGGGAGGAGGTTACCGGCTCCACGAACTCCACGGCGGCCGACCTCGCACGCGAGGGATCCGCGGAGTGGACGCTGGTCGGCGCGGCTCACCAGACGGCGGGGCGCGGGCGGCTCGGGCGCGCGTGGGAGGATCGGTCGGGACGGGCGCTGCTAGCGAGTCTCGTGCTGCGTCCCGCGATCGCTCCGCCCGAGATGGGCCTCCTTCCCCTGCTGGCCGGCGCCGCGCTGGCGGAGGCCATCGTCGAGGCGGCGGGCGTCCAGGCGCTCTGCAAGTGGCCCAACGATCTGTTGATCGGCGGCTCGAAGGCGGGCGGCATCCTGATGGAATCGGCGATCACGGGGAGCCGGGTCGAGTTCGTCGTCCTCGGGCTCGGGGTGAATCTCGAGCCACCGGCCGGTGTCGAAGGGGCGGGCGGGGTCGGGCTCGGCGTGGACCCCTTCGTGCTGCTGGGCGCCTTCCTGCGCCGTCTCGGCGACGGATACCGACCGCGGGAGGCTGGTTTCGCCGAGGCCGTCGTCGGACGGTGGACGGCTGTTGCCGCGACGCCCGGGCGCGAGGTGCGGGTGCGGACGATCGACGGCGAGGAGGTGGAGGGGCTCGCGATCGGGGTGGACACCCGCGGTGCACTCGTCGTGCGTTCGGGGGACCGGGAGCTGACGTTCGCCTCGGGCGACGTCATGCATCTGCGCTGAGGAGGTTGCCGCACCAACGGGTCGGCGCTACCGTTCGCGCCATGGCATTCCCACGGAAGCTCCTGATCCCGGGCGAGGAGATCGTCACGGAGCTGCGGCCGCACTGGGTGGCGATCGCATTCCCGGCGCTGGTCGCCTTCGGCGCGACCGTCCTCGCCATCTGGCTGACGCTGGGCCCGATCGACAACGGCCCGACCCGGGGTATCGTGTGGCTGGCCTGGCTCGTTCTCATGGTCGCCTACCCGGTTCGTCGGCTCGTGTGGTGGGCCACCTCGAACTTCGTGGTGACCACCAGCCGCGTCATCCACCGCGAGGGATTCATCGCGAAGCGGTCGATGGAGATCCCGTTGGACAAGATCAACGACGTTCGGTTCGAGCAGAACATCTTCGAGCGCATCGTGGGCGCCGGCACGCTGGTTATCCAGTCCGCCAGCGAGAGCGGTCGCAACGAGTTCGGCTTCATCCGCCATCCCGAAGAGGTCCAGAAGACCATCTATCACGCCAGCGAGATGGATCAGCGACGCGACCGTCAGGCAACGGCCGCGCCCGCGGTGCCGCCGGTCCCTGCCTCCCAGGCCTCTCCCCCCCAGGCTCCGGCCACCCCGGCGGCCTCCGCCCCCCGGGTGCCTCGGCCCCCAACGTGACCACGGAGCTGGAACGCCTCGCAGACCTCCGCGCCCGCGGGGTGCTCACCGAGGAGGAGTTCCAGGCCCAGAAGGCCAGGATCCTCGGCGGCTGACCGGTGATCGGGCCGCTCGACCACGTCTACTACTGGGTACGGGACATGGACGCCGCGGTCGCCTTCTACACCGACGTCCTGGGCCTGCGCCTCGTGCGTCGCGAGGGCGGGGAGTGGGCGGAGTTCGAGGCCGGCCCCGTCCGCCTGGCCCTCCACGGCGCCGAACGACCCGAGACCGGCGGCGGGACGGCCGTGTTCCGCGTGGACGACCTCGAAGCGGCCCGGTGGCAGCTGGAGGAGCGGGGCGCTCGCTTCGACGATCACGTCGGAGAGGTGGCTGGGTTCGCGCGCTTCGCCACGTTCCGCGACCCGGACGGCAACGCCCTGCAGCTGATCGAGTACGCGGGCGCCTGAGACCAGGTGACCGGCCGGTCCCCGGCGCCGCCTATGCTGGGCGCCGTGAGCGCCGAGACCTGCCCCCGTTGCGGAGAGCCGCTCCCGCCCAACGCCTCGTTCTGCCCGAACTGCGGGGCGCCGGTGTCCCTGCCCGATGCCTCAGAGCGCCGGGTGGTCACGGTCGCCTTCGTTGACCTCGCCAGTTCCACAGAGCTGGCCGCCCAGCTCGATCCGGAGCGTTTCCGGGAGGTGCTGGCCGCCTTCCACGGCCTCGTCACGCGCGAGATCACCGCCCTGGGCGGTAGAGCCGAGGCCTACATCGGCGACGCCGTGCTGGGGGTGTTCGGGATGCCCCTGGTTCATGCCGACGACGCCCAGCGGGCGGTGCGCGCGGCCCTCCAGATCGTCGACGGTACCTCGCGTCTGGGGCCGCACCTCGGGCTGAGCATGCCGATGCAGGTCCGGATCGGTATCAACACGGGATCCGTGGCGGTGGGCACGGCCTCGGACCGCAACCTCGTCATCGGGGCCGAGGTCAACGTCGGCGCCCGTCGCCAGCAGGCGGCCGAGCCGGGGGAGATCCTGGTCGGCGAGACCACCCACGAGCTGGTGCTCGGACAGGTTGCCTTCGGCCAGAAGCGGATGATCGCGGCGAAGGGCTTCGAGGGGGAGCTCCCCGCCTGGCCGGTGCTGCATCTCGCGGTGGCCGGTTCGCGCGGCTCCATCCCACTCGTCGACCGCCGCCGCGAGCTCACGCTCCTCACGGATACGTTCGAGCGCATGCGCGACCGGGAGCGCGCCCACCTGGTGACCCTCCTCGGTGAGCCGGGGATCGGGAAGTCCCGCGTGGCGGAGGAGTTCGTTGGCTCGCTCCCATCCGACGTGCGCGTGCTGGCGGGCAGCTCGAGTCCGTTCGAGGATGAGGTCACGTTCTGGCCGCTGGCGCAGATGGTGTACCGGGAGATCGGAGAGGAGCGCGACGCCCCGACGGAGCGCATCTTGGAACGGCTGCGCGACCGCGTCGCCGCATGGGTTCCGCCCGAGGAGGTCGACCGCGCGTCGCGTCGCCTCGCCTTCGCCCTGGGGCTCGGAGAGGTCGGGAGCCACGAGAACCGCTATCACGCAGCCGAGGTCAGGAGCGGGGTCCTGGCCATGCTCACCGGTCTGGCCGCCGAAGGCCCGGTGGTCCTCGTGTTCGAGGACCTGCAGGACGCCGATCCGCTCCTGCTGGACCTGGTCGAACAGCTGATCCGCGAGGCCCGCCGCATGCCGCTGATGGTGTTGTGCGTGGCGCGGTGGGAGTTCCTCGAGGAGCGCCCGAACTGGGCTGGGGGGCTGGCCGATGCCGTCACGCTGTGGGTGGAGCCGCTCGCGCCCGACCACGCGATGGAGCTGGCCATGGTGGCCGGCGACATCTCGCGCGAGGACGCGGAGCGGGTCGCCCAGCATGCCGGTGGGAACCCCTTCTTCATCGTCGAGATCACCGGCATGCTGCGGCGGGAGGAGCGCCGCGTGCCGCCGGTGGGTCCGGCCCCCACCCCGCGCCTGCTTCCCGCCACGGTCCAGGCCGTGATCGCCGAACGTATCGATCAGCTCTCACCCGGTGCCCGCGAGCTCGTCCGTCGGGCGTCCGTCTTCCCCCGCGGGAGGTTCGACCTCGATGAGCTCTCGTTGCTCGCGGAGCCCCGGAAGGAGCTCTTGGAGGAGGCTGAGGCCGACGAGCTGGTGGTGCGTGACGAGGATCGCCCCGGTGTCTGGCGTTTCGCGTCCGACGTGCTCCGCGATGTTGCGTACGACTCGCTCGCGAAGCGCGAACGCCAGCGCCTGCACCTTCGCGTGGCCAACAAGCTCGCCACGCCGGAGGCCGAGGAGCGCTACCCCCGCACGATCGCGTTCCATCTTGGAGCAGGCCGCGCTCGCGTCGCTCGACCTCAACCCACGCGAACGCACCCTCCCGGACCGTGCAGCGGACGCGCTGGGCCGCGCGGGGGACTTCGCACGACGTCGGAGCGAGTCGCGCTCGGCCGCCGACCTCTACGAGCGTGCGCTGGCGCTGTGCGGACCGGAGTCCACCTGGGGGGAGAGGGAGGCGTGGCTACTCTCGCTCCTCGGGGAGGCTCGGTACTGGCTCGGCGAGTTCGACGCCGCCGAGGAGGCGTTCCACCGTGCGCTCACGATCGCGGGCGACGAGAGCGACCGGGTCTGCGCGCATTCCTCTCGCTTCCTCGCCGACATCATGCTGACGATCCGCGGAGACGACGTCGCCGCCTCCGAGCTCTTCGCCCGTGCTACCGAGGCGGCGCGCCGGCTGGGCGGGCCCTACACGCTCGCCCGCACCCTGCTGATGGCGGGGTGGGTCCCGTTCTGGCGCAACGATCTGGTCGAGGCCGAGTCGCTCTTCCGCGAGGCCCTCCAGGTGGCTCGCGCGGGCGATGTCCGTGACGCCTGGGCCGAGTCTCGCGCCTTGGTGGGGATCGCCAACGTGATCTCGCCCATCGGCGACGAGGCCGACGCGCTCGAGGTCGGACTGGAGGCCCTGGCCGTCGCGGAGGAAGGGGCGCAGGCCTTCACGGCGGCCGTGGCGCACGAGACGGTGGCGGCCTCTCTGCGCCGGATGCTGCGCCTCGACGAGGCCCTCGTTCATTCGGATGCGGCCGTGGGCATCCTGCGGGAGCTGGGCGCTCGTTGGGAGCTCGCCAGCGCGCTGGGTGACCGCGGCGCGATCCATCGTCTCGCCGGCAGATCGTCCGAGGCAGAGGCTGATCTCCGCGAGGCGTTCCTCCTCTGCCGCGACCTGAAGGAGCGGGCGCTGATCACCTGGACGGCGGCCGAGCTCGCGCGGATCCTCGCCGAGCGCGGCGATCCCTCCGCGGCGCGGTCCGTTCTGGGCGACCCCGCCGCCCGGATCGCCGAGGGCGAGCCGGGCTCGGCCACCGCGTTGCTCAATGCCGAGTGCGTCCTCGCCCTGGCCGAGGGCGATCCGGCGACGGCGCGCGCGCGGGCGCTCGCCTCGATCGAGGCGGAGCGTGGCCTCCACGGCGTCCCCAATGCCCTTGCGGCGCAGATCTGGTGGACCGCCCGGCTCTTCGGCGATGAGGCCGGAGGTGGGTCTGAGTCCGTGGCCGGGGCCCGGGATGCTCCTGGATGCGCATCATTGGGCACAGGCGCTGTCGGAGCCGGACACGGTGGCCGGCCTGCGGGAGCGCCGCTGAGGCGGCTCAAGGCGTCAGCGGCGCCTGCCGAGGGGAAACCATAGCCCGGGTGGGCCGGGTCGAGGTGATCCGGAGTTCCGCCATGGTTGCCGTCGGGCCCCATTTCCGGTAGGGATAGACACTTCGGATGACGAGAACCGGCACGCGCTTCCCCATCGCGTCACGGCTCCTCGCGATCATCGCCACGCTGGTGATCGTGACGACGCTTGCCGCTGGCGCGGGCGCGGTCAGCAAGTCCGACGTCGAGTCGGCCACCGCCAAGGTGAAGAAGCTCCTCGCCGACGTCGCCAGCGCGAAGACCCAGCTGGTGGGTCTCCAGGGTCAGCTCGCGCAGAAGACCGCCATCGTGGACCAGGCCGAGGGCAAGCTCGAACAGCTCACGTCGCAGCTCCTCATCACCCAACATGCCCTGGATGCGGCGAAGGCCACCTATCGACGAACCGTCGCCCGACTGAACGACCGCGCCGCCGAGGCGTACATGAGCGGCGGAGGTCAGAACCTGGAGTTCCTGGTCGGCGCCGGCTCCCTGGGCGAGCTGTCGGACCGGATCGAGTACATGAACACGATCGCCCAGGAGGATCTGGATCTGGCAACCACGGTGGCCAACACGAAGAACGCGCTCACCGTACGGCAGCGAAGCTGGCCGGGCTCCAGCAGCAGCAGCAGAACCTCGTGGCTCAGGCGCAGGCTGCCCGCCAGGCGGTGCTGGACAACTTCAAGCAGCAGTCCTCGCTCGTGGCACGGATCCAGTCGGATCTCGCCCAGGCCGAGCGCTACAAGAAGAAGGTGGCGAAGCAGTATCAGCAGGCGCTGAAGGCGGCGCAGGCCTCGGGCGCCACCTACGGGGGCGGGCACTCGCCGGTGCCGATCCCGCCAGGCTACGAGAACGTGCTTCCAGCGCTGCCCCGTCGACGGCCCCCGCAGCTACAGCGACGGCTTCGGCGCCCCCCGTTACGCCGGTGGTTATCACCTGCACAAAGGCGTCGACATCCTGTCGAACTACGGGACCCCCATCGTGGCGCCCTTCGACGGCTACGCTCGCTCGGACTACAACTCCCTCGGTGGCAACGTGGTGTTCGTCACCGGCAAGTACGGCACCGTCTACAACGCTCACCTGCAGTCGTACTCGTCCGATTCGAACGGGCCGGTACGGGCAGGCGACATCATCGGCTACGTGGGCGACACGGGCGACGCCGTCGGCACCCCCCACGACCACTTCGAGTTCCACCCGGCCGTGATGCCAACGTCATGGCCCGCCAGCGCGTACGGCTACTCGATCATCGAGGACGCGGTCAACCCGTATCCGCTGCTGGTCAAGGTCTGCGGCTAGCGGCCAGTCTGATCCAGACTACTTCCCGGGTTTCCCGCGAGGCGGTCGGTTCCCGCGACCCCGCAACATCAGCCCCAGGCCCACCAGGAGCAGGCATACGGCCGCCACCACCAGCCCTACGACGACCGTGGTCGTGCGGCCGCCCGAGGCCGTCCCCGGAGAAACCGTGATCGGCACGGGTGACGGGACGCCGCCGACCACCACGTAGCCCAGGACGGGCGACTTCGCCTCCACCTGCTGCTGGAGCGCGATGTCCTTCGAGTCCGCCTGGGTCCAGCGCCTCGCCGGTCGGGGAGAAGAGCAGCGCGTGCTGCGCGGCATGGAGTTCAGCGGTGGCCGGGTACAGGAGTACGACGTCGAGCGGGTGCGCGAGCGACGTCACGGCCGTCTTGGACGGCAGGTACGTCGCCGCGATCCGGTAGGCGTTGCCGAACGGCTCGAGGCCCCCGCCCAGGGCCCCGAGGGTGCTCGGGTCCTCGGGCGTGACGTCCAGGCGCACGGAGGTGTCTTTGCCGTGCGCCGCGAACGAGCCCTTCACCACGATGACGGTGATCTGTGCGTCCGAGCTGATGAACGATGCCGTGAGCGAGCCGTCCGGGGTGAGGGGCACCGAGCTCACCAGGCTGCTGGGGGGCTTGTTGCTCGCGGCGAGGGCGGGCGGCGGGTTGACCCACCGGTACGGCTGCGCGGGACCGGTGCCGTCAAGGAGTGGTCCTCGTGAGACGGGGGAGAGGTGACCGCTGAAGGCGGCGAGCGCCACGTAAGCGGACGGTCACCGCCACGGCCGCGAGGGCGCCGCCTCGGTGTCGCGGCGTGCCTCGCCCCCCGTCGGGGGGCGTGGACCTCACCACGCGGGCGACCCGGAGGGATCGATCGGCGCGGTGGCGAAGGCCTTCGGCCAGATCACCGCGGCTCGGCCAGGCTTCACCCACTCCCAGATCACGCTCGCGGCGTGCAGGTTGTCACCGGCGTCGGGAGTGCCCGGCGCGCCGAACCTCAGCCCGCTCCCGTTCGGGAGGCTGCCCTTGGGGAGGTCGATGGCCCGAGCCGCGTCCGCGACCGCGGTGGGCGCCATCGACGCTGCCTTCGGCATCACGTCGTGGAACAGCGCCCAGGCCCCGGAGAACCCGGCCAGCGCCGCGGGGCTCATGTCCACGTGGTAGCGGGCGCGGAAGGCCGTGTTCGCGCGGGCCAGGAGGCCGGCTCCCGCGGGCGTGAGGCCGGAGGGATCGATCGAGGTCGGCGGAGGGCTTGTCCGAGGCGTAGACGCCGACGGCCGCCTTGCCCAGCGTCTGGCCGAAGGCCGGCATGCAGTAGCTGGAGGACGTCCCGATGTTCGCGAGGAGTTCGACGTGCTGCGCGACGAGCTGACGGCGGAGGGCGATCGCGTCATCCAGGTAGGCGCTCACGAACAACACATCGGGCTTGACCGAGGCGATCTTCCGCACGAGCTTCGCCATGTCCACCGTGCGGAAGTCGTAGCCGAAGTTCCCGACGTCGTGCAGCCCGCGGGCCGCCATCTCAGACTCGGCGCCCGCGGCCACCGAGTTGCCGTAGACGTCGTCCACGTAGGACACGGCGAACCGCAGCGTGGAGGCGTCTCGGTGGTGTTCCTTCGCCACGTGGTCGGCGATGAAGTCGATCGCGGCCCGCCCCAGGACCTGGCCGGTCGGGGGGACTCGGAACGTGAGCTCGCCCCGGTCCGAGCCCATCGGGAGCAGACCCGACGGCGCCGGTCTCCCAGAACAGCATCCCCTTGGACGCGGCCTCGGTGGATGCCGGCCCCGAGATCGTGCTGCCGTAGCTGCCCAGGACGATCCTGACGCCGTCGTTCGCGAGGGCGTCGACGGCCCCGGGCGCCGCGTCGGCGCTCTCCACGTCGACGGAGCGCACCTCGATCGAGGCCCCGTCGATCCCGCCGTCATGGTTCGTCGATGTCGGCGGCCAGGAGGATGCCGCGGTGCTCGTCGATCCCGCCCGGCCCCTGGGAACCCGAGAGCGGGTAGACCGCGCCCACCACCACCGTCCCGGTCGGGTGGTCGCCCCCACCGGTGCACGCTGCGGCCAGGAGCGCCGTGGCGCCCAGCACGCCGATCCACGTTCGCCACGACCTCATCGGAGCATCACCGCCAGCAGGTTGGCCGCGACATGCGTCGTCGCGGGCACGGTCCAGGTTCCCGACGCGTACCGCTGCCATCCGAACAGGAGGCCGGCTCCCAGATCCACCGGGAGCACGGTCGGGCCGTACAGGGGCAGGTGTATCAGTGCGAACATCACCGCCGTCGCGACCACGGCGACCGCGGCCCCGGCCGGCTGAAGCAGCGCATAGGCCGTCCGGCGGAAGAGCGCCTCCTCCGCGACGGCCGCGAGCACCGACAGCGGCAGAGCCCAGGCGGAGAAGGGCACGGCGGCGGGCCGTCCAGCTGCGAGCGCCGCGGCCCCGACCGCGCTCAGCCCGATCCCCAGGACGAGCCATGGCCGCAGCCGCGCCCGGTCATGGCTCGCGGGCACCAGGAGGGCCCCGGCGAGCATCGACGCGTAGAGGGCGGCCAGCAGGACGACCCGCACGGCCGGCGGTTCGTACAGGATCGCGAGCCGGGCGATCAGCGCGACGCAGCCGGTCGCGACCAAGGCCGCGGTGGCGACGGGGGCGGACGCGCTGCGGGGCGGTGCGCCGGGCGCGACGCGGGCCGCGCGGCTCACGACGGCTTCACCTCGAACGAGACCACCTGGATCACCCGTGGATCGTAGGGGAAGTGGTCGTTGGCCACGAACTCCACCTTCAGCAGATGCGAGCCGGGCTGGACGTTGGGGATCGTGGTCGAGGTCGTGGCGGTCATCGAGATCAGCTGATCGTCCAGGTAGACGTGTAGATGGCCCTCGTTGGGGACCAGGGCGGTGCTGCCGGCCACGGAGACGATCTTCCCGCCCTTCAAGCGGACCTCCAGGGGCACGTCCGTGCCCTTCACGACCTCGCCGTTGGTCGGGCTGACGATCGTGAGGACGGCGTCGGTGGATGGTCGGGGCCCAGATGCGGTCGAAGGGGCCGTCGTGGCAGCCGTCGGCGACGCCGACGACCCGGTGCAGGCCGCGCCGACCAACGCCAACGTCGCCAACGCCACGGCCCAGCGGTACCTCTTCATCCGCACCCCTATCCGATCGTCTCGTCGAACGACCCGGCGAGGGCCGTCCCGTCCTTGCCTGTGGCTTGCAGGTCGAAGTGCCATTCGCCCTTCCTGAGGTCAACCGACCCCACGAAGTGTCCCGGTCCGAAGCGCCGGGTGTCCAGCGCCGCGGGGATCCCCTCGGGCGGGGTGGCCACGATGAGTACGGAGGCCAGCGGGAACTCCTGCCCGTTCGCGTCGAACGCCGTGAGATGGAAGTCGTTCGAACCCGGAGTGCCCGGGTCGAGGTAGGCCTGGAACTGCTGGCCCTGGGGGAACGTGATCGTGTACAGCGTGGGCTCGCCGGTCGCGACCGATCTCGAGATCGTCTGATCGGGCGTCTCCGTCGACACGTAGAGGGGGATCACCGTCCCCGTACCCCCCGATTGCACCTGCACCTGGATCTTCCAGGCGCCCGCGAGCGACAGGTTGCCGCCCGAAGCGCTCCAGACGCCCGCCCCGTCCGACGAGAGGTCGAGCTGGCTCGGTGCGATGCCCGGCCGGCCCACCGGCGTGAACCCGAGGGCCACGGAGGCGGCGTCGAACGGCGCGCCCGTGTCGTAGTCCGCTACCGAGGCGCGGAAGCGGTTCGGCCCCGCGGCGCCCGGCGTGATGATGAGGGACACCTTCATCGTGGTCGCGAAGTCGCTCCCGGAGGCCACGACCCGTGCCGGAGCCGCCGGCGCGGGTGCTGGAGGTGGGTTGGGCGCGAGGCCGGTGAGCACGCCGGTCAGCCCGAACACGCCGATCGCCGCGACCACCTCCACCGTGAGGACCGTCCGCAGGGCGCCACCGCCGTCGCCCGTGGCCATCCGCGGGATGGAGCGGGTGCGGTTGGCCGCTCCCAGTGCGATCAGCACCAGCGCCGCGCCGACCTTCAGCGCCAGCGTCAGCCCGTAGGAGGTCGAGAGGACGTGCAGCGCCTTGGCCGGACCTCCGAGCTCGCTGACCGCGCGGATCATGCCGGAGAGCACGACCGCGAGGAGCGCCCACCCGGCCATGGACGAGTAGCGTCGGACGGCCGCGAGTGGATCGGGCGCCGGCGGGTCGCCGTCAACCTCATGCCTCGGGGCGGTGCCGTCGTCGTTCGATGTGGCGGCGCCGGGGGCCGCGGGGGCGTCCACCGACCGCCGTCCGCGCACCAGGAGCAGGACCGGGACGAACCCGCCGATCCAGACCCCAACGGCTACGAAATGGAGCCACTGGACCGCGACCTGGATCGAGCCGTACGTGCTCCCGGCGGCGTGTCCTCCCTCGGCCCGGATCAACATGGTGACGACGGCGACGATCCCTGCGAGGACGAGCGGGCGCCTGCCGAGACGGCGGCCCGCCACGGAACAGGCGCCGGCGGTCGCCGCGCCGCCCACCACGAGCCACAGATAGGGTCCGCCCGCGGTCGAGCGGAAGAGCGTGCCGTAGGGAACGCCGACCGTGGCGCGTTCGGCGACGGTCATCACGAGGGATCCGAGGAGCGCGACCGCGCCGGCGAAGGAGAGCAGGCGCCGCCGTGAGGGTACATAGCCCTCGAACGCGAACAGCCCCGTGGCGGTCGTCCCCACGACGAGGGCGAGTCCGGCGTACAGCAGGACCCTGCCGATCACGCTGAGCGGAGACGGGGGTGGGTGGTGGGTGCAGGCGCGGACCCGGCCTTCGGCGCCGTGGGAGGCTCGCCGACGCCGAACGCGAAGCTGCCGCCCGTGACGTGCCCGTCCGTCTCCGAGACCACGCGCCACGAGACCGTGTACGAGCCCTTGTCGAGCGTCCCGCCCAAGGTCGAGACGAGCTGTTTCGCGTCCGCGCCCACCGTCACCGGGCCGGTCGCGGCCGAGGCACCGGATGCGTCGAGGATCGCAACCGTGGAGAGCGACGGATCGGGTGGCTCGGTGAACGAAAGGGTGATCCGCGCCGGTGATGACGTGAGGATCGCGTTCGCGGCGGGATCCGAGGAGACGAGCCCGGCGTGCGCGGCGGCGCCCGGTGCCATCGCCACGAGCAGCGCCCAGCACGCCGAGGACTAGGACGAGGAGTGCGCCGCGTCGGGCCGCGCGCCTCACCCGGGCCGTCCACCATGAAGTCGACGCTGGTGGTGACGCGTGGGTCGAAGGGCCCGTGATCGGCGGCGACGAACTCGGCCGTCAAGGTGTGGGGCCCGGGTTGCAGACCGCTGAGCGAGATCTCCTGCACCAGCCCGTAGGTCATGGAGACGAGCTTGCCCGTCGAGGGAGAGATGGATGTGGCCGGTGTCGGGGGTGAGGGCCGTGGTCCCCGTGTCCACGATGCGTCCCGCCGTGGAGGGTCATGACGACGTCGAGCGTCGCGCCCGTGACGTGCTGTCCCGCGGTCGGGCGCGTGATGGCGAGATGCGCCGTGGACGCGGGACGCACGGCCGCGGGCGAAGGTTGCGGAGGCAGCAGCGTCGGTCCGAAGAGCATGCGCGGGACCACCGCCGAGCTGATCGCTACCAGTACCCCTGACCCCCACCAGGGCGTAGGCGCCTCCGAGCGGCAGGCGGGGGAAGCCCCGGCCCTTCAGCCGGGACCACCCCGCCCACCCCACCCAGATGCCGGCGAAGAGCAGGATGACGGAGAGGGTCTCGTCCTTGCCCCCCGCGTGCGCCAGCACGCTAGGCACGCTTCCTCGTGGCGAGGGCCGCGATCGCGGCGATGATGCCGATCGCGCCCAGGACGACGCCGACGATGGCGACGTTCTTCGCCGTCGAGGCCGCGTCGTTCGCGCTCGCGACCTCGGCCTGCATGCTCGTGGTCTGCGCCTGCGCTGCGCGTCGCATCCTGGTCGATCTTGGTGGCGAGCTCGTCGGTCGTCGGCGCCTGGACCTGCGGGAACGACGCGTCGGCGATCGACTGGACCTCGTCGAAGGTGTCCGGACCCGACGTGACGGTTTCGTCGAACGTCGTGCCGTCGAGCTTCCCCGTCAAGTGGAAGGTGTACTTGCCCGGCTGCGAGGGGACGAACCACGCTCGGTAGTCGCCGTCTCCGCCCGCCTCGAAGTTGGGCTCGAAGCTGAGGTCGGTGCTCTGATCACCGAACGACACGCTGACCTTGAGCTGATCCGTCATGTCGTTCACCGGCTTGCCGTTCTTGTTCAGGATCAGCTCCACGCTGTTCGGCTGGTCCACGTAGGCGGGCTCGGTGCCGAAACCGATCTCGTAATCGAACGGTCCGGCGGACCGTTCGGCGTGCGCGAACGCCGCCGACGGCGCGAGCGCGAGACCCGCGGCGATCGCGACCGCGCCCGCACGGATGATCCATGATGTAGTACGCATCCAGTTGCCCTCCTCGTAACGATCGATCGCGGCCGAAGGCCGCGCGAACTCGAACTCAGACGCGGGAGGTGGTCCCCGGATCCCGGTGGCGGAGTTGGCCGACGATGAGTGGACGCGGGGACGAGACGGGGCTCAGGAGCACGGCCCAGTCGACGGGCGGCCGGACCGGCGCCGGCCGGCCCCGCTCGGCGGCGATATCGGCGACATGCAGGAGCCACCGGACGGCGACGGCACCAGCCAGGGCGACCCCCACCTGGATACCGATCCCCAGGGGCAGGAGCCAGTCGTGCAGCACTCCTCTGAGAGGCGCGCCGGCGCTCAGGCGCTCGACGAGCTCCATCGCGGCGAACGCCCCCACCTGGAATCGCGGCCAGGCGGGCGCACCAGCGCATCGTGGAGGCCGGGGAGGCGTCGCGACGGGTGAGCCGGCTCAGGAACACCGCGGCCAATCCCGCCAGCGCGACCGCGAGACCGATGTCGTTCGCGAGACCCGAGGTACGCGTGTCCGGTGCGGGCCAGCAACGCCTGCCGTGCGTGGGCATGCGGGGCAACCGCCTGGTACGTGAGCCAATGGCCCAACAGGACGCCGCCCGGCGGCGACGCCCAGGGCAGCTCCGCGGTTCGCACGATGGGCGGACATGCCGACGATTGTAGGCTTGCCGACGACAGCGAGGGGGCAAGAGCGTGGAACCCGGAGACGTTCGGCGCGTGGGCGTAGTGGGATGCGGTCTGATGGGGTCGGGGATCGTCGAGGTCCTGGCCCGGGCGGGCGCATCCGTGACGTTCGTGGAGGGTTCGGCCGAGCTCGTGGAGCAAGGGCGAGGCACGGTCGAGCGCTCGGTGCGCAAGGCGGTCGAGCGAGGGAAGCTGAGCGAGGGCGACGCCCCGGTCATCCTGGGCCGCGTGCGCGGCGTCACGGACCTGGCTGAGCTCGCGGACGCGGACCTGGTGATCGAGGCGGCCACCGAACGGCTCGAGGCCAAGCGGTCCATATTCCGGACGCTGGGTGAGGTAACGAGGCCGGAGGTGGTCCTGGCCTCGAACACCTCCTCGATCCCGATCGTGGAGCTGGCGGTCGCCAGCGGGCGCCCCGACAACGTCGTGGGGATGCATTTCTTCAACCCGCCGCCCGTGATGGCGCTGTTGGAGGTGACGCCCGCCGTCACCACGTCGGAGGCCACGCTCGCGTTCGCTCGCGCGTACGGCTCCGAGATGCTCGGGAAGACCTGCGTCCAGGCCAAGGACGAGGCCGGTTTCATCGTGAACCGGCTCTTGATCCCATACCTGAACGACGCGATCCGGCTGTATGAGCAGGGGTTCGCGACACGCGAGGACATCGACGCCGCCGTTCACCTCGGGCTCGCCCATCCGATGGGGCCGCTCACGCTCGCGGACCTGATCGGATTGGACACCACCCTCAACGTGGCGGAGGTGCTCTTCGCCGAGTTCCGAGAGGCACGGTACGCACCGCCCTCGCTGCTTCGGCGTATGGTCGCAGCGGGGAAGCTGGGCAGGAAGTCGGGGGAGGGCTTCTACACGTACGAGTGACGCGGCGGCATCACGCGCCGCGGGCCGGAGCCGGTCGATGAGCCCGGAGGCGTAGCCCGCCATCTTCGCCGCATCGATCAAGGCCATGAGGCCGGGGACGGCACGATCGTGGCGGCCAGCCGCTCGGCCGGGTCGGCGAGCGCGCGCCCATGCACGGCTCACCGGCGCGCGCGCGTAGGCGACCGCCCCCGGCGGCGGCGGCCAGCTTGGGCCACGTCCGGCGCCCCGTCAGCGCCGCCGCGAGCGCCCCGTACGTCGCCGAACCGGAGGGCGTGACGCTCCGGATACATCCCGGCCAGCGCGTCGCCGCGCGCGTACCGGAAGTACTGGATCCACGTGGAACGCGAGGTCCGGGCCGCAGCGGCCAGCGAACGATCGCCTCCGGCGCGAAGTCGATCCGATCCCGAGTTCGCGCCAGCGGTGGTCCACCCACATGTCCTCGCCGATCGCGAGCCACTCGGGGTAGCCGCCGACAGCCTCGATCGCCTCCCGGCGGAAGGCGACCGATCGGGCGCTGGGCATGAAGCGGGACGGATCGACCTCGCGCGGGTCCAGGGGGAGGTTCACCGCCGCGAGGCAGGCTGGAAGAAGCCGTCGACGATCGGGCGCGTAGAAGCCCGCACGCGACGTCGGCGCCCGGCCTCGATGGGCGCGACGACCGCCTCGAGCCAGCCGGGCTCGAGCTCGCAGTCGGCGTCGGTGACGGCGATCACTTCGTGGGTTGCGTTGGCGATCGCAGGTTCCGTCCGGCGGCGATGTTCGCGCCCGGGCGCCTCGATCACCATGATCCTGTCGTCGGCGCGGAACCGGTCGCGCGGTGCCGTCGGTGGACCCACCGTCGACGATCGACCACCTCATCGGGGCGCCGCGTCTGGGCAGCCAGGGACGCGAGGAACGGAGCCACGCGCTCGGCGCAGTTCAACACGGTGGAGATCAAGGTGACCTTCATGTTGCTCCGGTGTCAGGATCCGGTCGCGCCGACCACGGCACGGTAGGCCTCCAGGGTAGCCCGCGCCGTGGCCGCCCACGAGTACCCCGCCGCACGCGCGCGCCCGCGCGCGCGGAGGTCGTCCGCGAGCATCGCATCGTCCAGCAGGCGCGCCATCGACTCGGCGAGCGCGTCGACATCCCCCGGCTCGACGGACAGCGCCGCGTCGCCGGCCACCTCCGGAGAGCGGGCGTGGTCGTCGTGATGACGGGCACGCCCCGCGCCATGGCCTCCAACACCGGGCAGCCCGAACCCCTCGTACGGCCGAGGGGTACACGAACACGTCGGCCGCAGCGTAGAGCGCGTCGAGGTCATGCGTCGTCGACACGCCCCGGTGCGCACGATCCGGCCTGGCACCGTCGAGCGCGAGCTCGGCCTCCAGCGTCTCGACGTCCCCAGCCGTCGGGGCCCGCCAGCACGAGCGCATGCGGCACGTCCGGCCGCCACCCGCCGGTAGGCCCGGACCAGCTCGCACCACGTGTCTTGCGCGGCTCGAGCGTTCCCACGAACAGGACGAACGGCGGCTGCACGTCCAGGCGAGCGAGGAATCCAGCCGCGGCCCGCGGATCGCGGTCGGGTCGGCGGCACCGAGGCCGCGAGCGGCGTGACATGCACGCGCTCAGGCAGCGCGCCGGTGAGCTCCAGCGACGTCGTCGGCGGTCGCGCGCGACGGCACGAGGATGGCGTCGGCCCGCCTTGCCGTCGCCGCGAGCCCCGCCCGGTACTGCCGCCGCCAGCGATCGGGGAACGCGTCCGGGAAGCGTCGAAGGCCAGGTCGTGGACGGTCACCACCAGGCCGCTGGCGCCGACGCACCGGCGGCACCCCCGCCGGGTTCGTGGCATGGACGACGTCGAACGCCGTCGAAGACGGCAGGCAGCTTCGGCCGCCCCAGCATCGCCCACTGCGGCCACAGGGTCCGGATCGGCCCCGGGCATCTCGACGACGGAGAATGCCGCGAGCCACGCGGGATCGGGGCCGGTCCCGGCAGGGAACCGACAGCGCGCGAGGGTGAGCTCCAGCGACGGATCGCCCGGCCGACAGGGCCGTCGCGAGTTCGCGGACGTAGCGTGCCGATGCCGCCGGGCACCTCGAACCAGAGCTGGTCCGCGGCGAACGCGACCTTCACCGCGATGCCACCGGACTATCGGACGTCGCTGCGGCCGTTGCATCGGCGCGACGCCCTTGCGGGAGAACGCCGCCTGCTGGCCGTACCAGGGCTCGCGAGCGTAACGGCGAACCTGGAGCGCCCCGAGCCCGGTGGCGTCGATCCGGCCCTGCAGGACCCAGGGCGTGGGCTTGGGGCTCTCCGCCATGAAGTAGCGCTCGAGCGCCATCAGGATGGCCCGCTCCTCCTCGGGGTCGAGCCCATCGGGGAGCTCCAATCGACGTCTCGCGTTCCTCTTCGATCACGCAGCCCTCCCGGCTACAGGGGGATGTTGCCGTGTTTGCGCGCCGGCACCGCCTCGCGCTTGGCGGAGAGCATCCGCAGCGACTGGATCAGCCGTCGGCGCGTGTCCGCGGGCTCGATCACGTCGTCGATGAACCCGCGTTCGGCAGCCGCGTAGGGGGTCGAGAACTTCTCCCGGTACTCCTTGATCAGCTCGGCCTTCTTCGCGGCAGGGTCGGCGGCCGCTCCATCTCCCTGCGGAACACCACGTTGACGGCGCCCTCGGCGCCCATGACGGCGATCTCGGCGGTGGGCCACGCGAAGGACGACGTCGGCCCGCAGGTGCTTGGAGTTCATGACCACGTACGCGCCGCCGTAGGCCTTGCGCGTGATCACCGTCATCCGCGGGACGGTCGCCTCCGCGAAGGCGTAGAGCAGCTTGGCACCGTGCCGGATGATCCCGCTGAACTCCTGCTGCGTCCCGGGCAGGAACCCCGGCACGTCCACCAACGTGAGGATCGGGATGTTGAACGCGTCGCAGAACCGGACGAACCGCGAGGCCTTCTCGCTGGCGTCGATGTCCAGGGTCCCGGCGATCACCTTCGGCTGGTTCGCGACGATGCCCACCGATCGCCCGTCCAGCCGGGCGAACCCGATCACGATGTTCATGGCCCACAGCGGGAAGACCTCGAGGAACTCGCCGTCGTCGACGATATGGCGGATAACCTCGTGCATGTCGTAGGGCTCCGGCGGCGCGGTCGGGACGATGTGCGTGAGCGCGTCGGCGAGACGATCGGCGTCGTCGGCCGTGGCGTAGGCGGGCGGGTCCTCCAGGTTGTTCTGGGCAGGAAGCTCAGGAGGTAGCGCACGCGCTGCAGGACGTCCTCGTCGTCCTCACCCACGAACGCCGCGACCCCCGACTTGCCGGCGTGCGTGATCGCGCCGCCGAGCTCCTCCATGGTGACTTCCTCGCCCGTCACCGTCTTGATCACGTCCGGGCCGGTGATGAACATGTGCGAGGTCTCCTTCACCATGAACGTGAAGTCGGTGATGGCGGGGGAGTAGACGGCGCCGCCCGCGCACGGCCCCATGATCACGCTGATCTGCGGTATCACCCCGCGGCGCGCACGTTGCGCTCGAAGATGTACCCGTACCCGGCCAGGCTCGCCGCGCCCTCCTGGATCCGTGCGCCGCCCGAGTCGTTGATGGAGATGAACGGCGAGCCGGTGCTGATGGCGAGGTCCATGACCTTGCACACCTTCTGCGCCATGACCTCGCCCATGGACCCGCCGAAGACCGTGAAGTCCTGGCTGGCGACGAACACCTTCCGGCCGTCGATCGTGCCGTAGCCGGTCACGATGCCGTCGCCCGGCGGGTGCTTCTTGTCCATCCCGAAGTCGTGGGCTCGGTGGATCGCGAACGGATCGGTCTCAACGAACGAGCCGCGGTCCATCAGGATGTCGAGCCGCTCACGGGCGGTCAGCTTCCCGCGGTCGTGCTGCTTCTTCGCGGCGTCCCTTCCACCCGGGGTGAGGCTGCCCTTCCGACGGCGCCGGAGCTCCTGGATCCGGTCCTCGACGGTGATGACGGGCTCGGCAGCGGGCAGGTCTTCGGTGGTCGCCATGCGCGGGAGTCTAGTCCGGCGAGGGCTCAGCAGCCCGTGCCGCGCCACGGCCGCCAACCCACTGCGGGGTCGTGCGCCATCCGCACCGACACGATCGCGTTCGTGCGTCCGTTCAGCGCCGTGCGCTTCAGGGCCCATGGTCGCATGGTGTAGTTGCGATAGTTGGCGGGCCAGTACTTCCTCGCGTTCTGGAACAGCCCGAGGTACTGGCCCGTTGCCGAGGAGGCGGTGGGCACCAGGCCGCTCTCGTGGCGCGCGATGCAGATGGCCCTGGCGGCTCCCCCGGGCACGGGCCACTTCGTCGCGGCGCAGCGGATCAGGCGGGCCGATAGGTGCTGCACCGACTCGCCGCCGAGCCGCGCGAGCGCGCAGGGCCCCGGCACGCGCGTGGGGCCGGTGGGGTGAGCCGATGCCGACGGAGCGAGCCACAAGCTCGCCGCGAGCGCCATCCCCACCAGGGTGGCCATGCCACGTGTGCGCCTCTTCCGTTCCATATGCGCCCTTCCTGCGGGCGAGGACATGCCCCACCGTAGAGGGGAAGTTCGGGGAGGATGCCGGGAGGCCCGGCCCCGGCAACCTAGCATCCGGCACCGCGGTTCGTCGACCGTGCGATGCCCTGGGAGGCAACCCCTCGCAGCGGTCGCGCTCAGGCCTCGACCCGCCCGCCGCTCCGCCAGTACACCCCGTGGTCCCGGTCGAGGAACCCTTCGTCCACCAGGTAGCGGCGCAGCGAGGCGTAGTCGTTGAAGAAGCGGCCCACGATCGCGTTGACCTCTCGTTCGTCGTAGTGGACGCCCGGCTCGAATTCCACGGCGATCCGCTCCAGGACGATCCGGCGCTTGCCGGCTTTCATGGGGATCTCCGTGAGGCGTCCGTCCCGGAAGAACGCGCGCAGGACGGCCTCCTCGTCCTCGTTCGCGGCACCCAGAGCCATGCCGGCGTCGCGGGGCGGCCCGACGGCCTCCGCCGCCCAGCGGAGCGTCTCCACGTCCAACCGATAGGTGCGGCGATCGTCAGCGAGTCGCACCACCCCCGTGCTCGTCAGCCGGTTCAGGTGCTTGCGGACGCGGGCGATGGGCAGGTCGAGGGCCTCGACCAACCGGCCCGCGGTCGCGTCCTCGCGCGCCAGGGCGCCTGCGATGGCGAGACGCTCGGGATCGGCCAGCGCGCGGAGGATGTCATCGGGGGTCTCGGGCATGTCGTCGTCTCCGCCTACCATCCTGGCATGGAGCTCACGGATCCCCAGCGGCGCACGCTCGAGCAGCTGATCGGGACGGGCGCCCGCCCCACCTTCCCGACAGATCTCTCCCAAGGACTGCGAGACCGCATCGAGGAGGCGCTGAGAAGCCTGGAGCTCAGCGAGCCGCTGTGGCTCGTCGAAGGAACGCCTCAACGACCACGTCCGGTGCGAGGGGAAGTTCCATGCGGGGGTATCCGGGGAATCCCCGCCGTTCGAGCATTCGCCGAAGAGCGCCTCCGGCGTGCTGATGCACAAGGCCATCGAGGTCGAGGTGGGCAGCCGCCAACCGCTCGACCCTCACGCAGTCGCCGATGTTGCGCTGGACCGCGTGCTCGACCGGGAGGAGCGGTTCCAGGAGTACTGGGGCACGCTCGGCGAGCCCGAGCGCGACGAGATCCTCATGGACGTGGCGCGTCGGGTGACCCTGTTCGACGGGACGTTCCCGCCGCTGAAGAAGCTACGCAGCAACCTCGCACCCGTGGCGGAACTCCGCATCCGCTCCGAGTTGCTCGGCGGAGACGTCGTCCTCTCCGGCCAGATCGACCTGATCCTCGGCGTGCCCCACCGCACGGAGCCCGCCCGGGCAACCCGGCTGGTGATCGACCTCAAGACGGGCGGCGCGTACCCGGAGTTCGCCGAGGATCTGCGGTTCTACGCGCTGATGATGACCCTGCGGTTCGGCGTGCCGCCCTACCGCACGGCGTCGCTCTTCCTGGAGAGCGGCTCGTGGCAGGCGGAGGATGTGACCGCCGAGATCCTTGAACACGCCGCCGATCGGGTCGTGGCGGCCGCGCGGAGCGCGGCCGCCCTCGCAGCGGGCCGGGAGCCGGCCCTGCGGGCCGGTCCCTATTGCGCGTGGTGTCCCCGCGCCCCCACCTGTCCCGCCGCCGAGCTGCCGTCCGGGACCGTCGGATGATGCGCCACCCTCAGTCGGCGAACTCGCGGTAGGAGCCGACGACCCGCGCCACGGCCTCGTCCGGGCTGTCGGTCACGATCGCCAGGTCGAGGTCAGAGGGGGAGACGTAGCCGCCTGCTTCGAGCTCGTCACGGGCCCACCTCAGCATCGGCGCCCAGTGAGCACGCCCCATGAGCACCACCGGGAAGTGGCGGATCTTGGCTGTCTGGATCAGCGTGAGCGCCTCGAACAACTCGTCCAGGGTGCCCAGCCCGCCGGGGAAGACCACGAACCCTTCCGCCGCCTTCATGAACATCACCTTGCGCACGTAGAAGTGCTCGAAGGTGGCGGCGAGATCCACGAACGGGTTCATGCCCTGCTCGTGCGGGAGCACGATGTTGAACCCGACGGAGAGCCCGTCGCGCTCGCGCGCGCCCCTTGTTCGCCGCCTCCATGATCCCCGGCCCGCCGCCCGTCACCACCGCCCAGCCGGTCGCGGCGAACCCGGCCCCCGTCGCCACCGCCGCCGCGTACCAGGGGTCCTCGGGTTGGGTGCGCGCCGATCCGAAGACCGACACCGCCGGTCGGTCGATACGGGCCACGGTGCGGAACCCCATCTCCATCTCCGCGGTGATGGGGTCCATCATCCGGGCGATGTCGCGCTCGGTGCGCTCCAGGACCTGGTGCTCGTCGACCCCGGGCCCCTTCGGCCGTGTCGGGGATACCTCATCCATGGATAGGAGTCTGCGATGCGGCCCGCCCGACCACAAACGGCGTCGGCCGACACCGCGCGCGGAACGTTGGGTGACGACCGGCATGCATCGCTGGCGGTCCGTCGTCGGATACCCTGTACCGGCTCCCGCCGAACACGAAAGGATCGTCACGATGGGTTCGATCTCCCGTGGGTTCCGCCTGGCGAAGGCGAGTTGGAGCGTGGTCCGTCAGGATCGCGAGCTGCTCATCCTGCCGGTCGTCTCGTTCTTCTGCTCGCTGGTCGTGATGCTGATCTTCGGTCTGGGTGCGCTGGGCATCGGCCTTCCGCAGCAGGGCGAGCAGCCCAACCCCGCGCTCTACGTCCTGGCGTTCGTGATGTACGTGCTGCTGGCCTTCGTATCGATCTTCTTCAACGCGGCGGTGATCGGGACCGCCATGAAACGCCTCGAGGGCGAGGACGCCACGCTACGTGACGGCCTGGACCTGGCGCGTCGGCACCTCGGGAAGATCTTCATGTGGGCCGTGGTCACGGCGACCGTCGGGATGCTGATCCGAGCGCTCCAGGAACGCTCCGGGCTGATCGGCCGGATCATCCTGGGCATCGTGGGGATCGCGTGGACCGTCCTCACGTTCTTCGTGGTGCCGGTCCTGCTCTACGAGGACGCCGGCGTCGGCGATGCGATCAAGCGATCGGGCTCCATCTTCCGCCAGCGGTGGGGCGAGCAGTTCATCGGGACCGGGACGATCGGGCTGGCGGTCTTCCTCATCGCGATCCCCGTGATCGTGATCGGCGGACTCATCACCGCCGCGATGCCCGCCCTCGGCATCCCGCTCCTGGTCCTGGCGATCGGGGTGCTGATGGCGATCGGCGCCGCGTGCACCGGCGTCTTCAACGCCGCCCTCTACCGGTACGCGACCACCGGTGAGGCCTCCGGCGCCTTCACGCTCGAGGACATGAACGGGTCGTTCCGTCCACGCCGCGGTCTCGGCGGCGGCTCCACTCCAGCGGCCCCCGGCGGTTTCACCGGCGCCGGCTTCGGGGGCGGGAACGGGCCGGCACGGGGTTCGGGCGGGACCGGCGTCCCGGGACCCACGGGCGGGACGAGCACGGGCGTGCCGCCCCCGCCGCCCCCGACGTCCGCGCCCGGACGCCCCGACGCCTGAGCGAACACGGCAGCGGAACACGGCTCCTCGGAGGGGCCGCCTCCGGCGGCCCCTCCGTTCGTCGAGGCTCCGCGCGCTTGCTAGGGTGCGCCCGAGCGTCGAGTCTGCGAAGAGGGTGAGCACGGATGGGTCAGGATCTGTACGAGGTCGGCACGCTGCCTCCTGTCGGAGAGGTGCCCCGCAAGATGCACGCACAGGTGGTGCGCCCGGATCGCTTCGGTGAACCGGAGACCTCGATCAGGGACGAGGTTCTCGACATCCCCGACCTGGGGCCCCACGACGCACTCGTGGCCGTGATGGCGGCCGGCGTCAACTTCAACAACGTGTGGGCGGCGCGTGGCATCCCGATCGACGTCACGAAGGGCCAGGGACGCTGGGGGGAGCCGACCGACTTCCACATCGTGGGCTCGGACGCCTCCGGGATCGTCTACGCCGTGGGCTCCGAGGTGACGAACGTGCAGGTTGGGGACCATGTCGTGGTCCACGCCGGGCAGTGGGACCCCGACGATCCGTGGGTGAAGGCCGGCAAGGACCCCGGCCTGGCCCCGAGCTTCCGGGTGTGGGGCTACGACAGTTGTTGGGGTTCGTTCTCGCAGTTCGCGAAGGTGCAAGCCCATCAGTGTCTGCCGAAGGCCGAGTTCCTGTCCTGGGAGGAGGCCGCGGCGCCGACGCTCACGGGGGCGACGGCCTACCGCATGCTGTTCGGCTGGCCGCCGCACACCGTGGAGCCGGGCGACGTCGTGCTGGTGTGGGGCGCCTCGGGCGGGCTCGGATCGCTGGGCGTGCAGCTCGTGAAGAACGCCGGCGGTCGCGCCGTGGCCGTGGTGGGTTCCGACGAGAAAGGCGACTACGCCGTCTCCCTGGGTGCCGAGGGCTACATCAACCGGAAGGAGTTCGACCACTGGGGCGTGCCGCCGGCATGGGATAGCCCGGAGTGGAAGGACTGGTTCGGCGGCGCGAAGGCGTTCGGCAAGGCCATCTGGGACGTGCTGGGGGAGAAGGTGAGCCCCCGCATCGTGTTCGAACACCCCGGGCAGGACACGATCCCCACGTCGATCTTCGTCGCGGACCGCGGCGGCATGGTGGTGATCTGCGCGGGCACGAGCGGCTACGACACGATGGTGGATGTCCGCTACCTCTGGTTCCTCCAGAAGCGTTACCAGGGCTCGCACCTGTTCAACGACGACCAAGCGGCCGCCTTCAATCAGCTCGTGCGTGACGGGAAGGTCACCACGACGCTGGGCGCCACGTACGCCTACGACCAGGCGGGCCACGTCCACCAACTGATGGGGGACGGGAGGCTGCCGGAAGGCAACGTCGCCGTGCTGGTCGATGCACCCCGCCCGGGCATGACGGGCGCCGAGTAGAGCCGCGAGCCCGCTAGGACTCCTGCACCAGCTCCACGAGGACGCCTTCCATGGCCTTGGGGTGCACGAACGCGATCGTGGTGCCACGCGACCCCCATCGACCGTGCTCGTCGATCAGGCGCACGCCTTCCTCGCGGAGGTGCTCCAGCGCGGCCTCGATGTCGTCCACCCGGAACGCGAGATGATGCATGCCCGGCCCCCGGGCCGCGAGGTGGCGCCCAACGGGCGTATCCGGCCCCAGGGCACCCAGCAACTGGATGAAGGACGTTCCTGTCCGGAACAGGACTTCCTCGACGCCCTGATCCTCGACCCGCTCCCGGTGCGTCGGCTCCACTCCCAACGTCCGGCGGTAGAGCTCGACCGCCACGTCGAGGTCCTCGACGGCGACCCCGACATGGTCGATGTCGGAGAGCTCGAAGCTCACGGTCGCCGGCCCGGCTCGGGTTGCATCTTCGACATGAGGGCCATCGCACGGGGGACGTGATACGCGTCGAGCGTGAGCGCGCGGGCAACGGCGGCGACGCCCTGGGCCCGCAGATCGTCCTCTCGCTTGGCGGAGGCCGGAGCAGGATGATCCAGGACGTAGAAGGACACCAGATCCAGGAACTGGGCGAGGGAGGGCACGAGGCCGCCGCGTTCGTACGCGTAGATCGTCTGGCGAGCCGCGGGGCATCCGGGCTCGCCTGCGGCGGATTCCACCGAGCGGTGACCGGATGCCTTGCGAAGGTCCCGGAGGACGCTGCCGATGAGCTCGCGTTCATCATCGCGCACCGGCGTGAGCTTCTTCCTGGCCACGGGCGAACCATACCGAGTCGGGTCGCGTCGCGGCACGCTCGCGGCGGCATACGGCTGCCGGGCATGGACTTTCGGCCCCCCCCGGGGGCCAAAGGTCCGATGGTCGGGGGAGGCCGACCGATGTAGCGTCGGACACACGACCGACATAGCCCGAACCCGAGGAGACGCCAGTGGAGCAGCACAAGGCCACCACCTCGACCCTCCTGGAGGGGTCGCAGCTGACGACCAGAGGTCCGCGCGGACGTCTTCCGGCAACGCGAGCGCACGAAGAAGAAGAAGATATTCCGGGCGATCGTCGTCATCGCCCTGCTCGATATCTACCTGTTCCACCGGTACTCGACGGGTCATCCCTTCCAGTTGCCTGCCCTCCCGCAGGACTGGATCTTCTTCGCGCCGGCGATCCTGCTGGTGTTCGCGGTGATCCTGATGGTGGCGATGCCGCTCATGAACGGGCGCTCGCCGCACGTCACGATGCATCCCGAGCAGGTAGAGGTGGGGCTCACCGACGTCCGCGGCCTCGACACCCAGGTGGAGGAGGTGGTGCGGACGCTCGACGTGTTCCTCGGGTACGCGACGTTCCGTGACGAACTCGGAGGCACGCCGCGCCGCGGGATCCTGTTCGAAGGCCCTCCGGGGACCGGGAAGACGTATCTGGCCAAAGCCATGTCCAAACAGGCCGGCGTGCCCTTCCTCTTCATCGCGGCACCCGCCTTCCAGTCGATGTGGTTCGGCATGACGGCCTACCGCGTGCGGTCCTACTTCAAGGCGCTGCGCAAGGCCGCACGGAAGGAGGGGGGCGCGATCGGCTTCATCGAGGAGATCGATGCGATCGGCATGTCCCGCGACGGTCTCTCGTCCATGACGCCCCTGGGGGATCTGTCGACGCCGGCGCCCGGCCCGCTGGGGCGGATGGTCTCGCCGATGATGTCGTCGGGCAACGGTGGGATGGTGAACGAGCTCCTGATCCAGATGCAGTCGTTCGACCAGCCCCCGCTGCGTGACCGCATGCGCGCGAAGGTCTTCGGCTGGATCAACGGGTATCTGCCCACCGAGCGGCAGCTCAAGCCCGGGAAGTCCCGCTACAACAACATCCTGTTGATCGCCGCCACCAACCGTGGCGACTCGCTCGATCCTGCGCTGCTGCGGCCGGGCCGCTTCGACCGTCGCCTCTACTTCGACGTGCCGACGAAGAGCGAGCGTGCCGAGTTGGTCGACTTCTTCATGCAGCGGAAGAAGCACCACGAGCAGCTGGACGAGCCGCTCATCCGTGAACGGATCGCGCACGAGACCTTCGGCTACACGCCCGTGATGATCGAGCATCTCTTCGACGAGGCGCTGCTGATGGCGTTGCGGGACGGCCGCCGGGCCATGAACTACGACGACATCATGGAGGCGAAGTTCACCGAGGAGATCGGCACGAGGCAGCCCACCCTCTACACCCAGGCCGATCGGGAGGCTGTGGCGACCCACGAGGCGGGTCACGCCACGGTCGCCTACTTCCTCGGCAAGGACCGCCGCCTCGAGGTGCTCTCGATCATCAAGCGGCGCGGCTCGCTCGGGCTGCTCGCCCACAGCGAGCACGAGGAGCGCTTCACGCGAACCAAGTCGGAGATCGAGGCCGGCATCGCGATCGCACTCGGCGGGTTGGTGGCGGAGGAGATATGCATCGGTGAGTCGGGAACGGGCCCGGCGAACGACCTCTCCGTCGCGACGACGTTCGCCGCGAACATGGTCGGCTCCTTCGGGATGGCCGGGTCGCTGATCAGCTACGACGCCCTCAGTCAGGGTCCATTCGGCGGTGCCAACCTCGTGGCCAAGGTCCTGGGCGACAACGAGGGGAAACAGCGGGTCGAGGACATCCTTGCGGCGCAGAAGGAGCGGGTCCGGGAGGTCCTAGCGACGAACCGCGACGTCCACGCCGCCCTCCGCGATGCCCTGATCGAACGCGACGAGCTGGTGCGCGACGAGATCCTGAACGTGATCGACGGCGCGATGTCGCTCCGAAGCCCCGGCGACTAGCGGACCCTGCCGGGCCTGATCGCTCCGCCGCGTCGGCGTCGCTCCCTCGGTGCGTTTGCCGTGTGCTCGCACCCCCTGACCCTCGCGCCGTTGCGACAGGTATCTACACCGGTGCCACCCATGATCGTGTCGTAGCCGCCGACGCCGCCGTTCAGTCGGTCGTTCCCGCCGAACCCCGAGAGCAGGTTGGTGCGGTCGTTCCCGACCAGCCGGTCACCGAACGGCCCACCCACGATCTCCTCGATCCGAACGAGCGTGTCGGTTCCCTCGCCGGTCGCGGTCCCGGAGGCGAGGTTCGCCGTTACCGGCGCCTTCGCGCCGAGGAAACGCACGACGTCCTCTCCGGTGCCGCCGCCGATCGAGTCGTTCCCCGGGCCGCCTACGAGCCCGTCGCCCCCGCCGCCGGCCCTGAGTACGTCGTCGCCCATCCCACCGTCCAGCTCGTCGCCGCGGCTCCCGCCGATCAGCGTGTCGGCGCCACTGCCACCCAGCAGCGTCGCCCACCCCTTCGCGCCTCCGATCAGCGTGTCGTCACCGGGACCGCCGGTCAGCACAGCGATGTCGTCCCCGCCCTTGAGGACGTTGTTCCCCCCGTCGCCGGTGAGGACGGAGATCGCGTGGCTGGGGCCGGTCAGGTCCTCGATCCCGCTCAACGTGTCCATCCCTTCACCCGTGGCCTTGCCCGTCATCAGGCTGGCGTCGACCTCCGAGGTGGCTCCCGCGAAGGAGACGGTGTCGATGCCCGCGCCTCCTTCGTAGGCGTCGTTCCCGCTCCCGCCCAGGAGCAGATCGTTCCCATCGCCGCCGGTGAGGACATCGTTGCCGGGGCCGCCGCAGACGACATCGGTGCCTCCTCCGGCGTCGACGGTGTCGTTCCCCCCTCCCGCCGCGATCACGTCGTTCCCGGGCGTCCCCACGATCACGTCGTCCCCCGGCGTCCCCAGGATCGTGGCCGCGAGACCCGCGCAGCCGGTGGCTGCCGCCTCGGCGCGCGGCGATCCTGCGAGCCCGAGAGAGGCGGCGGTGAGCGCGGCAACGGCGACCGCGGCGATCCGGGGGGAGATCCGCATGGCTAGCTGAGATATCGGCGTGTGTGCGGAACCCTTGACCTGCGAGGGTGCTCGCCTCGGAGTCGTGCCCGCTAGACTCGATCGCATGACCACCTCGGTGATCGTCGGGGGCGCCCGGACGCCGATCGGGAAGTTCCGTGGATCGTTGGCGGGGTTCCCCGCCGCGGCGCTCGGGGCAATCGCGATCCGCGCGGCGCTCGAGCGCTCGGGCGTGACCGGCGAGCAGGTCGACTACGTCATCATGGGTCACGTGATCCAGGCCGGTGCGGGGCAGATCACCGCCCGACAGGCGGCGATCGCGGCCGGTATCCCCAAGGAGATCCCGGCGATCACGATCAACAAGGTATGCCTGTCGGGCACCTCGGCGATCGCCATGGCGGACCAGATGATCCGCGCGGGCGAGGTGGACCTCGTCGTGGCCGGAGGTATGGAGTCGATGACGAACGCCCCGTTCCTCCTGCCGAAAGCCCGCGATGGCGCCCGTCTGGGGGACGCGCCGCTGCTCGACGCCATGATCCACGACGGACTCTGGTGCGCGTTCGACGACCGACACATGGGGGCGGGGACCGACGCGATCAGCGCAGAGCTGGGCATCGGACGCGAGGACCAGGACGCATGGGCCGCCCGATCGCAGGCGCGGGCCCATGAGGCCCAGGTGGCGGGGCGTCTCGCCTCCGAGATCGTGCCGGTCGACGTCCCGCAGCGCCGCGGTCCCGACATCGTGATCGAGCAGGACGAGGGCATCAGACCCGAAACCTCGATGGAGGAACTGGCTCGCCTGCGGCCGGCCTTCACATCCGAGGGCACCGTGACGGCCGGGAACGCGTCGCAGATCTCCGACGGCGGCGCGGCCGTCGTCGTGGCCAGTCTCGAGAAGGCCGAGGAGCTGGGCCTGGTGCCGATGGCCGACATCGTGGCCTACGGGATGTCGGCGGATCGCTACCCGGCGCTCCACACGGTCCCCGCGCTCGCCATGGAGAAGGCGCTGAAGAAGGCGGACCTGGAGGCCTCTGACCTCGCGCTGCTGGAGATCAACGAAGCGTTCGCGGCCGTCCCTCTCCATAGCGCCCGGATGCTCGGTGTCACCGAGGACCTCGTCAACGTCAACGGCGGTGCGGTGGCCCTGGGCCATCCGGTCGGCGCCTCGGGCGCGCGCCTCGTGCTGACGCTCGTGCACGAGCTCCGGCGCCGCGGAGCCCGGTTGGGCGGCGTCGCGATCTGCGGCGGCGGCGGTCAGGGCGACGCGCTGATCTTACGCGCGGCCGGGTAGGGCCACGAACCTCGGCGCTCAGTCCTCGGCGGTGATCTCGGATAGCCGATGGAGCTCCTGCACGAGCATCTGCTCGGGCGTTGCTCCCCACGGGTTCGGATCCTCGGCCGAGGCGTCGACCACGATGTGCAGATCGCCCTCAGCCTCTCCCGCAGGCTCGGCGGTGGGTTCCGTGCCCGCATCCGCGTCCGCCGGCGCCTTCACGCCGTCGGGGAGGAACACCTTGAACGCCGACCCGCCGTCCTCTCGGCTGTCGATGCGCGTCCACCCACCCTGCGCCTCTGCGAAGCGTGCCACCACGGGGCTCATGGACGCGTCGGAGGACGGTTCGCCGTCCTCGACCGAGAGCAAGGCCCCGCCCTCCTGGCTGCGGAGCCGGACCGTGATGGCTTTCTTGGGCGCCGTCCGAGCGGCCGACGCGCGCAGCAGGCCCGCCACGATCTGCTCGGTTCTGAGCGGATCGACGGCCACCGTGACGCGCTCGGTGTCGACGAGCACCTCGTGGTCGGCGTCCACGCCGGATTCCTCGACCACCCGCTGGATGAGTGCCTCGAGATCGGTCCGACGCACGTTCAGGTCGATTGACCCGTGCACGAGGCTGTCCGCGTCGGCCATGTCGGCGACAACGTGGTCCAGCCGACGTGCGTACGTGGTCAGCTGACGCACGAGCTGTGCTTGGTCCTTCGGGTCCTTCTTGTGCTTGAGGATCTGCGTGAGGCCGAGGATCTGCATGAGCGAGCGCTTCGCGTCGAGGGAGAGCTCCTGCATGAAGGGCGTCGTCGCGCGGCGATCCTCGATCGGCGCGGCGGACTCGGTAGCGATCTCAGCCGGCTCGGACCCCTCGCCGCGGATGGCTCGCATCGCGTCCGACATCTGGTGCTGACGCAGCTCGGCCTCGACCTCGTCGATCCGCTCGATCTTGCGGGCCATCTCGCGCTCGAGGGCGTGTGCGCGGTCCTCCGCGCCGATCAGCTTCTCGGTCTGTCCTGCGAGGCGTTCCTGCGTCACGCGCAGCAGGTCGTCGAGGTCGGCGCGCCCCTCGGCGTCGGCGAGCTCCAGTCGACGGCGCGCCTCCACCTCCTGCAGGCGACGGTTGAGGTCGGCGTTGTCCTGGGCCGCCGCCTCGAATTCGGCTGCCAGGCGCTCGGCGCGGTCCGCAGACGCCTCGGCCAGGGTCTCGGCCTGTTCCGCACGGGCGGTTACCTGGGCGATGCGGTCCTTGGCCTCCTCCAGCCGGCCGGCCGCCTCGTCGGCGCGGACGGTGGTGGCGTCGAGTTCCTCAGCGAGGCGTTGGGCCTCGGCTCGCGCCTCGGCGACGGTCCGTTCGGCATCCCCGTACCGAGTGTCGCGCTCGTTGAGCTCCGTGCGCAGGCGCTCGATCTCCTCGGCAGCGCCGGTCTCGGCGGCGGCAACCCTGCGCTCCACGTCGACGTCACGGGCTGCGAGCTCGTCGCGGTGCTGGACCGTGATCGCTTCCACCTGCTCTTGAAACTCCTCGCGCGTGGCGCGAACCTTCTGCTCGAGCTCGGCCTCGCGTTCTATCAGGTCGGCCCGGTGAGACGCCGCGGCGCTCTCCAGCTCGGACTTGGCCGCGCGGAGTTCGTCCTCGAGCATCGCTGCGCGCTGTTCCTCATTACGGAGGATCCGCAGTTCGGTCCGGGCGTCCTCGAGCTCGGTGCGCGCCGACTCGAGCTCGGTGCTGGCGGCGTCGTGCGCCTCGCGCGCATGGAGGGACTCGATGTGTGCGGCGTCCAGATCCTCCTGGAGCTCCTTCGCTCGAGCCTGCAGTGCGATCGCCCGATCGGCGCTGGCGCGTGCGGTCTCGAGCTCGCGGCGTGCCATGGTCAACTGGGTCTGCGCCCCCTCGAGCTCGGCCCGCAGCCCGATCACCTCGGTCTCGGCCTGTCGTGCGCGAGCGACGAGGTCGGGGTCCTGGGTGGGCTCGACGCCCGTCTCGAGTTGTTCCATGAGCTCGTCGCGCTGAGACGCCAGCTCGGCGCGCTCCGCGGCCAGGGCATCCCGCTCCCGGCGGAGGGCGTCGCTCTCGGTCACCGCGCGCGCGAGGCGGTCGCGGACGTCTTGGACCACCTGCGGGTCGGTCGCGACCCGCGCGAGCTCCTCGTGCTCGGCCTCGATCGTGCGCAGCCGTGCCTCGAGCTCGCGGGTGCGGAGCTCGAACTCCCGCGCCCGATGCTCCGTGCGCTCGAGTTGCTCCTTCATCCGAGGGTCGGCGCGGTTCTCCGACGTGGCCTCCTGGAGGCGTCGCTGCGACAGCTGGAGCTCATCCAACGTGGAACGGTACTGATCGTGCAGCACCGATAGACGCTCCTCGGCCGCGCGCGCACGGTCTTCGGCCTTGCGCCGCGCGTCGGCCTCTTCGTGCAGGCCGGGGGTGGGGACGGTGATCGGCCGCGCCGCCGCGAGCGGCGCCGGCTGGGCGGGTCCCCGCCGCGCCACCATGGACTGGGCGTTGGATCCGTGGCCCGTCGGACGCGCCATCCGGAAGAGCGCGAAGCCGACCACGGCCAGGAGCACGAAGAGGAAGAGCGCGTTGGTCCGCCAGGGGCCAGGGGCGGCCGCGATGCCGGCCGCCGACGTGGTGAGCTCCACGGCCGTCGGGCTCCCGACGCCGGACCGCAGCTTGAACGGCAGCATGATCGAAAGGGTGCCGTCGCTGATCTGCGTCTGTGCCTTGCCGTTCAACGCCTCCTTGATGCGGTCGCGCTGTCCGTCCAGCGTGTTGCCGATCAGCCCCTGGTCGGTGGAGTAGAGGATCTCCCCGTCCTGGGACCAGAGCGTGACGCCGTCGAAGTTGCTGGGGTCGACCACGACGGTCCCGACCCTGTCGGTGAGGTCGGCGGCCCGAGCTTGCGAAGCGGGTCCCGCCAGGTCGTCGGGGCGGAACACCAGGCCGAGCGAGCGATCCGCGATCGTGCGGGCTTCGTCGACCGCCGTCTGTTGCTGCGCGGCGGCCGCCCGCGACCCCATGTACAGCGAGCCGGCGATACCGACGATCAACAGGACCGCGGCTCCGATCAACAGGTTCTTCGCGAACCCGTTCCCGTTCTTCGATCCAGGCATGGATGGCTCCCTCAAGGCATCAGCAACTGACCTTCTGGGGTGGGTTATCGGCAGGGTTCCGACGTGGATTCACCCCGTTACGGGGGATATCTCGCTAGGTCGTTCGACAGTCCTCGGACGGCCTACGACATGTGGGGGACGCCCTCTACCCGAGGCCGGCGCCGGAGAGGACGATCGTGTCGCCGGTGGGCGAGGCCTTGTCGAGCACGATGAGATCCTCCAGCAGCTGACGCATCTGTTCGACGTGGCTCACCAGCACGACGAGCCGGCCCGTGTCGCCCGCGACCAGCCGACCCACCCCGTCCATGGCTCGCTCGAGATGGTCCGGGTCGAGGCTCCCGAACCCCTCGTCGAGGAAGAAGGCGTCGAGACGTCCCCCTCCGCGTGCCACCATCTCAGCCAGAGCAAGCGCCAGTGCGAGCGAGGCCAGGAACGTCTCACCGCCGGACAGGCTCGCCGCCCGGCGCACGATCCCGCCCGCGTTCATGTCGAGCACATCGAAGCGGTCGTCCTCCGTGAACCGATAGCCGCCGCCCGTGAGCTCATCCAGGTGGACGCTGCCGAGGGCCGCGAGGGCCGCGCGTTCCGCGGCGAGCACCGAGGTGAGAAGGCCTGCGGGCTGGAGGTCCTGCGCGAGGCGGTGGGCCAGCTCGCGCTGACGGTGTGCGTCTCGGATGCGAGCGTCCAGCTCGGCGCCGGCCTCGATCGTCGCACGATGGCGGTCGGCGACGCCGCGGGCGGTCGCGGCCTCGGTCGCGGCTCGTGTGAGCGCCGCCGTGAAGTCCTCGTCGATGGCCAGCCCGAGGTCCGCCCGCATCGATGCGGTGAGTGCCCGCGCTGCCTCTCGAGCCGCGATCGCCTCCGCCACGTCGCTCCGGGCGCCCTCCGCGCGCTCGTGGATGACCGTGCCGACGGCCTCGAGGTCGTCCAGGAGGTGCTCCGTGCCCACGTCCCGCGGCGCGCCCAGGAGTCCCCACGCACCCGCGATCGCCGTAGCGATCGGAGCCAGCGCGCGACGGCCGCGCGTTCCCAACTCGACGGCTCGTTCCTTCTCGTCCCTGGCGGCCGTGACCCCCTCCAGGGCGGCGTCGAGGGCGGCGCGCGCGGCATCGACCTCGCGACGCCGTGAACTCAGCAGTTCCTCCGGGTCCCCCTCACCGAGGCGATCCGTGAGCTCGCTCTTGATGGCCGCCAGGGTCGCGTCCGCCTCCGTCAGCTCCGCAGCTGCAGCGTGCGCGCGGACCGCGGCCTCCTCCACCCGTTCCGCAGCGGATGCGACCCGCGCCAGGTCCCCCGAAGCCCGTTCGGCGAGGGAACGCTGTTCGTCTCGCGCGCCGGCCTCCCGTGCGCGCCCACGCTCCAGACCCTTGCGCGCCGACGCCAAGGCGGGAGCACGGCCGACGGCGGGCACCGCATCCACGTTGCGCCGGCAGACCGGACAAGGTTCACCCGGTTGGAGATCGGCGCGAAGGGTGCGGGCCATATCGGCGTGCTGGGCGTCGTGGAACGCCGCCTCGGCGGCCGCGGTGCCTGCGGCGGCATCGACGAGGGCGAGATCGGCGGTCGCCGAGGCCTGAGCGGAGGCCTCGGCCGCGTCGATCGCGGTCTGGTGCGCCGCCTCCGCCTCCGCGACCGCGGCCCGGCAGTCCTCGAGCGCCGCGGTCGCCCGTGCCGCGCGATCGCTCGCCACCCGCTGCTCCTGCACCAGCGCCTCGAACGCCTGGTCGCCCGCCCGCTCCTCTGCCGCGCGCATCGTGGCCTCGGCGGTCTCGCGCAGCGCCTCTGCTGCCGCGACGCGGTCGGCCGCTTCGGCCACGGCCGCGTCGGCGGCCGCGACCTCGTCCTGGGCGGCGGCCACGGGATCTGGGTCGGGCAGCACCGCGACGGCCTTGGTGAGAACGGCGGTCTCCTCCTCCGCCCGGCGGGCCCGCTCCTCGGCCGCACGCTCCTCGGTGGCGGCAGCCTCCAGGTCCGGCCGCGCCGCCTCGAGGCGCTCGGCGCGGACCCGGGTCTCCCGCTCCATCACCTCGGCCTCCTCGAGCTGTTCGCGGGCCTGCGTCAGCTCGCGCTCCGCAAGTGAGAGACCCTCCAGTGTCGCCTGCGCGAGCTGTTCTCGATCCTTCGCGACGGTCCGCGCCGCCTCGAAGCGCTCGTAGCCGAACACACCCTTGAGCACCTCGTTCCGCTGGGCCGGTGTGGCGTGCAGGAACTCCGCGAAGCGGTTCTGCGCCAGCAGCACGGACCGGCAGAAGGCATCGAAGGCCATGCCGAGGAGTCGTTCGACGCGTTCCCGGACCGGCCGTTCCCCGGATATCTGCTCCAGGACGTCTGCGCCGACGTCGTCGTCGTTGAGCCGCCGGAGGTCGTGGCCCGACGCCCCCTTGCGGCGCAGAGCCCTGGTGGCCTCCCATACCTCGCCGTCCACCTCGAACCGGAGCCGCACGTGGCAGGTCTCGGCCAGCTGATGGATCAGCGACTTCGTGTCGCGCTCGAAGGTGGGGGTCTTGCCGTAGAGCGCGAAGGCCACGGCGTCGAGGATCGACGACTTGCCCGAGCCGATCGGGCCCACCACACCCACCAGCCGGCGACCCCGGAAGTCGAAGACGGTGCTCTCGCGGTAGGAGCGGAATCCCTTCAGCTCGAGCTCAAGCGGTCGCATCGGCGACCTCGCCCATCACCGAGCGGAAGAGGGCGATCAGCTCCTCGGGAGGGTCCTCTCCGGCCGTCGCCCGATAGTGATCCACGTACATCGACTCGTCGCTGGGGCGCTCCGCGCGGATCGGGACGCGCGGGGCGTTCTGCCTGGGGCAGGAGCGGACGGACGTTGACGAGGTAGGGGAACGCGTCCGCAGCTCGCCGACCGAGGTCGGTGTCCAACCCGCCGACGCGTACCGTGAGGTCGACGTAGGCATCCGCGAGCTCCGCCTGCCGCTCGAGCAGCTCCGCCCAGGTCCCCGTGGCCCGTACGAGCTCCCGCCCCGACCGGAGGGGAACCGACGTCACCGTCGCAAGCTGACCTGGTTCGACGTCGACGATCGCCACGCGTTTCACCTCGCCGGCCTCGCCGAAGTCCAGGGCGAGCAGGGAACCGGCGTATTCCGCGGGCACGGGGGCGCCCGGCACCGGCTGCGGGTTGTGGATGTGGCCCATCGCCACGTACTGAGGTCCGGGCGGGATGGCCTGCGCCGTGGCGGCGTACGCCTGGCCCATGTGGAGCTCGCGTTCGCCCCGGGGCGCTCCGTGGCCGTCCACGCGGACCCCGCCCACCATGAAGTGGGCCGTAAGGATGGGCACGATGTCGCCGTCGGTCATCGCGACGAGCGCCTCGTTGTAGGCCTGGGCGATGTGCTGCACCCGCTCGGCGTAAGCGCCGTACCACTCGCCGGCCTCGCGCATGAAGTCCACGACGCGCCCCTCGCGCAGGAACGGGAAGCACGCGACCGCCGCGGGCACGCCCAGGACGTCGGGGCCGAGGACGCCGCCGTCCCCGGGTCGACTGGATGCTGCCGACGAGGTGCACCCCCCGGCCCTGGTTGCGCAGCAGCGGCGCAAGCGCGTCGAACAGATCGGGGGAGTCGTGATTCCCCGCTACGGCGATCACGGGTCGGCCCTCCGCGAGCTTCAGCAGCGCCCCGAGCCCCATGGTGAGGGCGTCTACCGGCGGCACGGGGCGGTCGAACACGTCGCCTGAGACGATCACGAGGTCCACCGATCGCGCGTCTGCGATCTCGGCCACCTCGGACAGGACGGCCTCGAACTCGGCGGTGCGATCGTGGCGACCGAGTCGACGGCCCACGTGCCAGTCCGAGGTGTGGAGGATGCGCATGGAGGGCGCCGCCCGATCAGAGCCCCTCGAAGGGGTCTCCGGCTGCGGCGGGATCCACCTCCTCCTTGCGGGTGGCCCAGGGGGGAACGGGAAGGTCACCACGAGCGGCACGGGGATAGCCGGCTGCGAGACGACCATGGTCCCGGGCTTGAGGAGGCGGGCGCGGGCGCGCGTGGATGGGAGCATCCAGCCGTACTCGGCTCGTTCCGCCTCGGCCGCATCGAGGCGCCCCGCCACACGGATCGCGGCGTTCTCCAGCACCTCCGATGCCACCCGGGATGCCGTCTGCTGGGCGCCGACCAGGAGCACCCCCAGTGATCGGCCTCGCTGCGCGATGTCGATCAGCATGTCCTTCAGCGGTCCGGTCCCCTCGCGCGGCGCGTACTTGTTGAGCTCGTCGAGCACGATCACCGAGAGGGGCAGCCGCTGGCCCGAGGCCTCCTTCTCGCGGAAGGTCTCGTTGAGCAGGGCTCCTACGACGAACCGCTGCGCCTGGTCGTGCAGGGACTGGATGGCGACCACGGTGACGCTCGCGCGGGCCCGGTCGATCCGGCGGCTCTCGCCCGCACGCACGAGGTGACCCAGCCGCTGTGAGGAGGCGTGCAGGCGGCGCATGAACGCCGAGACCGTCCCGCCCATCACCCTCCCGCTCCAGGCGGGGTCGGCCTCGCCGCCGTCCTCGGGTTCCAGGAACGTCCCGAGGGCGTCTACGAGCGAGGCGAGATCCTCGATGACCGGCTCGCCTGGGTGCTGGGACGACGGTCTCGCCCGGCACATGGGGGAGCTGGACGGGGTCGCGGAGCACGAGCGCACCTGGGCGCCCGGCCACATCGGCGGCGAATCGACGCAGCTGCGCGGCCACCCGGTCGCGGATGAACGGCAACTGGTTGCGCTGGTCGTTCGCGTCGGTGAAGCAGAACTGGAGAAGATCCTCGTCGACGAACTCCCGAGGGGTCCAGGCGAAGACCTCGACGCCTTCCTGGCGCCCGCCGGTATCCGGCAGAACGACGTCGCCGGAACGGATCCGCGGCGGCGCCCAGAACGTGACGGAGGGGAACGGAGTTGGCTCAACCCCGAGCCGTGCCCATCCCCGCCGAGCTTCGTCGTCGAAGAAACGATTCGGGCGGTCGAGCCAGAGAAGATCTTCGCCCTTGACGTTGAACACCAGCACGCGGAGGTTGGCGGCGCCCTCGCCCACCAACGACGTGTGCTCGCGGGCCGTCAGCATCCGCAGGAAGAACAGTGCGAACGAGGTCTTCGTGGCGACGCCGCTGATGCCGCTGATCGACATGTGACCGCCCTTGCGTCCGTCGAAGAAGTCCAGATCTACGTGGACAGGCTCGTCGTCGCGGCCGAGGCCCACGCCGAGCGGGCGCGCCATCTCGTCGACGTAGAGAGCTTTGCGGCGCTCCTCCCCGCTCGCGCGCTCAACGACCTCGCCGGGATCCGGCGAGACCCAGATCTCGGGATCCACCCGCGTCACGGCCACCTGGGCGCTGCGAACCTTGGCGGCCGGAAGGATGCCGAGTTCGGCCACACGGTGGGTGTCCGACTCGAAGGCCGCCCCCTCGTACACCGCCTCGGCCTCGGTCACCACGCCGTAGGTCCGGACCTCCCCGGCCTTGGGCACCTGCGTGCGCACGACGACCAGGTCGTCGAGCTGGAGGTAGTCCTCCTCATCCAGCACCACTCGGAAGGCGCTGGTGGACGTGTGCTGCGATCCCAAGACGCGGCCGACGCGGTCTTCGCGTTCGTTCACGCGGCCTCCGCCACCGCGGCCCGCAGCGCCCGATAGACGAGCCGGGGGTCGCCCATGCGGTGGCGGAGCTCCCGCTCGAGCGCGGCGATCGGCACCAGGTTCTGGGGTGCGCGTGGGTCGAGATGGGCCTGTGACGCCAGCAGCGGCAGCAGCGCTGCCGTGCGGTCGGCCAGGGCGGTGGCCCGGGCTCTCGGGAGCTGACCCGAGGTCTCGCAGCGCACGATCCCCGTCCACGAATGGCCCCCCTGGAGCATCGCGAGGCGCACGTACCAGCTGTAGCGGCGGTAATCCGAGATCGTGAACAGCGGCGTGCGCTGCCCCGGCGCCAGTTGTCCGATGACCGCGTTCTGCTCCGGGGCGAGGTAGGTCACCCGGTGGCTCTTGATGTAGCCCACGGTGGCGTGCGCCGTCAGCTCGTTCAAGGGGCCGTCGGCCACCACGGCCACCCCGGATGAGAGCTCCGAGGCCGTCTCGCCTTCGGCCCGCCGCATCCGCGTGTGGAGCTCCCTGACCAGATCCGCAGGATCGGTGGAGGGCGTCGTCGTGGTCGCCATCGCGGGGGCGAGGTCGACGGCCGGGAACGTCTCGGGGCGACCCCCCGCGAGGATGGCCCAGCGTTCGACGCGAACCGCCTCCACCGTGGCCCGACGCGCGGCCCGGTCCCAGACCGTGGCGCCCACCGCGAACGTGCCGCAGATCCCGGGGACGGGCCCCACGTCCGGATCGTCGAGTGTGAGCCGGGCGTCGACGCGTCGGACGCCGTCCACGAACGCCACGACGTCGACGCCGTCGTCGACCCCTTCGATCGGCTCCCAGTCCTCCGTCTCGATGGTGGGGTCGACCGATCCTTCGGCGGGTGCCAGCGCCTCGTCCTGGTCGAGGGGCGAACCGTACTCCGGTGCCCACCCCTCCACGAACATCTGCGCCATGACGCGCAGTCTAGCGACGGGGGAAGACGGCTCGTCCGCGCCCGCCTAGGCGGGCGTCACCTTCGTGGACGCCACGTCCCATCTGCCCTGGTCCCGATACGTGAGGATCCTGGTGCGGAAGGCGCTGGGGCAGCAGTGCGGATCGCCCTGGCGATACACGGCGGTGGTCTCCATGAGGCCCACCGGATCGAGGTTCGGCTGGATCGTGCCGTCGCACAGATCCTTGCGGAACACCCACGCGTTCCGCGCCAGGTCGATGACACGCCATGTGGCGCAGGAGCCTGAGCCGCCCGTGGCCTCGCTCACCAGCGCGTCGGGAGCTCCGTCTCCCGTCACATCCGCGACCTGAGACGCTGATGGACAGCACCCCCGCAGACGGCCGGTGCGCTCCGCGCCAGCACGGCCTCCCACGGTGGGTCGCCGCCCACGTGTCGCCAAAGGACCAACCCTCGTTCGGCGCGGAAGGGGTCACCCGACGGCACGGCGTAGGCGACGAGGATCGCCTCGCCGGCCGCCGTATCGGCGATCCACGAGCCCTCGGGGTGAGCCTGGGAGGGGATCAGCGCGTCCAGCGGGAGGCGTCGAGCCGGCACGTCACGTGAGAAGGAGGTGGGAACCTCCGGCGGCAGCGAGGGGTCCGTGGTAGGCGCCCGGGTCTGCGTCGGGGGCGTCGTGGCGGAGGTGGGGGTCGGCGTCGCCGCGGACGCTTGCGGCGAGCCCACCGAGGGCCGGGTAGAAGCGGTCGTCCTGGCGACCCCCCGGGGACCGCAGCCCGCCAGCAGGAGTACCACGGCGAGGAGGGGGAGGCGACGAGGCACGGGTTCGATGCTACCCGCGGTCCGGCACGGGGCCCGTAGGATGCCTGCGTGGACTGGGATCTGCGCCCCCGACGCGCGCGCGACTCGCGCGTGACCCTCACGCAGATGATGGAGGTCACGGACGCGAACATCGCCGGCTACGTGCACGGCGGGGTGATCATGCGCCTGGTCGACACGGCCGCCGGACTCGCAGCCATCAAACACGCGGGCGGGCTGGCGGTGACGGTCGCGATCGACGAGATGACCTTCCTCGAACCGATCCAGATCGGACACGTCGTCACCCTGCGGGCCAGCGTCAACGACGTCGGCACCACCTCGATGGAGTGCGGGGTGCGGGTGGACGCGATGGACCCCGTCAGCGGTCGCCGCCGCCACGCGAACAGCGCCTACCTGGTGTTCGTCGCCGTCGATCCCGACGGGCATCCGCGCCCGGTGCCCCCGCTCGTCGTGGAGGGGGAGGAGGAGGTCCGCCGACAACGGGAGGCGGCGCTCCGTCGGACGGCGCGGCTCGCTCACAAGGAGGCGGTGAAGGCCTCCCGGGCCGCGGAGGCGGCCGGTGAGCCACCCGCGCCCGCACCGGCGTGAGCGCCTCGTGAGCCCGAGCTGGCCCCTCGCGCCGGCGTCCCTTCGCCGCGTGGGAGGATGGATGTCACGATCCTCGAAGGATGTGATCACGACGTGACGAGCGACCTGGCCGGCGCCCGCGGGCGGTTGGAGACCGCCGACGGCGCCCTCGACATCTACCGGATCCCGTGGCTCGCCGAACGAGGCATCGGCGAGATGGCCTCCCTGCCGCACACGGTCCGGATCCTGCTGGAGAACCTGCTGCGGCGCGCCGGCACGCGGGACGTCGACGACGCCGATGTGCAGGCGCTCGCGGTGTGGCCGGCTCCGGCGCGCGACGTGGCGTTCATGCCCGGGCGCGTCCTCATGCAGGACTTCACCGGGGTCCCCGCCGTCGTCGACCTGGCGGCCATGCGCAGCGCCACGGCCCGCGCGGGTGGAGATCCGGCCGCGGTGAACCCCTCCATCCCCGTGGACCTGGTCATCGACCACTCGGTGCAGGTGGACCTGTTCCGCACACCCGAGGCCTACCGACGCAACATCGAGCTCGAGTACGAGCGCAACGGCGAGCGCTACGCGCTCTTGCGCTGGGCCCAGCAGGCCTTCGACGGCTTGCGTGTGGTCCCGCCGGGCGCGGGGATCTGCCACCAGGTCAACCTCGAGCACCTCGGCCGCGTCGTTGCCGTCCGCGATGGCGTCGCGGCCCCGGACACGGTGGTGGGCACCGACTCCCACACCACCATGATCAACGGCCTCGGCGTGCTGGGCTGGGGGGTTGGCGGCATCGAGGCCGAGGCCGCGATGCTCGGCCAGCCGATGTTCCTGCCCCAGCCTGTGGTGATCGGCGTGCGGACGGTCGGCGCGCTGCCCGCCGGCACCACCGCCACCGACCTGGTACTGACCCTCACGCAGATGCTGCGGGCGCACGGCGTCGTCGGGAAGTTCGTCGAGTTCTTCGGCGACGGCCTGTCGTCGCTGTCGATCGCTGACCGCGCCACCCTGTCGAACATGTGCCCGGAGTACGGGGCCACCGCGGCGTACTTCCCGGTAGACGACGAGACGTTGCGATACCTGAGGTTCACCGGGCGGGGCGACGGGGTGGATCTCGTGGACCGCTACACGAAGGTCCAGGGACTGTTCCGCCGAGACGGTGAACCCGAGCCCATCTTCAGCGAGGTGTTGGAGCTCGACCTCGGGGCCGTCGTGCCCTCGCTGGCCGGCCCCAAGCGTCCCCAGGATCGCGTGGCGCTCCCCGAGGTCTGGAGCTCGTTCGTTGCCGCGTTCCGCGACCACGCAGAGCCCGACCCGAAGGCCGTGGAGCTGGGGCGCCTCGCCTCCGAGGGCGGACCGGGGCGCCGCGAATGGTTGCCGGGCGGCACGATGACCGAGGCCGAGATGCCCGACACCGGAAGGGGTGGTTCGTGATGGATCCGTCGTGATCGCGGCCATCACGTCCTGCACGAACACCTCGAACCCGTCCGTGATGATCGCGGCGGGACTCTTGGCCAAGAAGGCGGTCGAGGCGGGGTTGGCCGCGAAGCCATGGGTCAAGACCTCGCTCGCCCCCGGTTCCAGGGTCGTGACCGACTACCTCGACCGGGCCGGCTTGACGCCCTACCTGGATAAGCTCGGCTTCGGCGCTGGTCGGGTACGGCTGCACGACCTGCATCGGCAACTCCGGTCCCCTGATCGAGGAGGTCGGCGCCGCCGTGGACGCCGGCGACCTCAACGTCGTCGCCGTGCTCTCAGGCAACCGGAACTTCGAGGGTCGGGTCCATCCCCAGGTACGGGCGGCCTACCTCGCCTCGCCGCCGCTCTGCGTCGCGTACGCGCTCGCGGGGCGGGTCGATCTCGATCTGACGAGCGAGCCGATCGGGGAGTCGGGCGGCTCCGACGTCTTCCTCGCCGACATCTGGCCATCGCCCCAGGAGGTGGCCGAGGCCGTCGCGGCCTCGATCACGCGTGAGCAGTTCGACGAGGAGTACGGCCGGGTCTGGGACGGAGACGAGCACTGGCGGGGGCTCCCCACGCCCACCGGGCCGGTCTATGCCTGGGACGACACCTCGACCTACGTCCAGGAGCCTCCCTTCTTCGCCGAGCTCGACGCCCCGGAGCGGGTCGGCGACATCGAGGGCGCCCGGGTACTGGTCAAGGTGGGGGACTCGATCACGACGGACCACATCTCGCCGGCCGGCTCGATCAAGGCGGAATCGCCGGCCGGTGCGTACCTGCAGGCCCGCGGGGTGCCCCCTCGCGCGTTCAACTCCTACGGGGCACGCCGGGGTAACCACGAGGTGATGATGCGAGGGACGTTCGCCAACATCCGACTGCGCAACGAGCTCGCGCCGGGCACGGAGGGCTCGTACACGACCTACCTACCGACCGGTGAGGTCACCAGCGTCTTCGAGGCCGCGGAGCGCTACCGCGGCCAGGGCACCCCCCTCGCGGTGTTGGCCGGCAAGGAGTACGGGAGCGGCTCGAGCCGGGACTGGGCGGCGAAGGGGCCCAGCCTCCTGGGCGTGCGGTTCGTGATCGCGGAGACGTACGAGCGGATCCACCGCTCGAACCTCGTGGGCATGGGCATCCTGCCGCTGCAGTACGCTGCGGGCGAGACGGCGGCCACGCTGGGCCTCAGCGGGCGGGAGACCTTCAGCGTTCGGGGTCTGGACGGTGGCGTCACCCCGGGGCAGCGTGCCACGGTCGATGCGGTCGCCGAGGACGGCGCCACGATCTCGTTCGAGGTCGTCGTGCGGATCGACGCGCCGGCCGAGGTCGACGTACTTCGGCGCAGGGCGGCATCCTGCAGGCTGTGCTGAAGCAGATGCTCGCGGGCTGAGCCCGCGAGCACCGGATGACGTGGCGAAGGGCGGGGCCGGAGCCCCGCCCTTCTTCGGAACGGTCGATCCGATCAGAACAGGACCGGGTGACGCTTCACCGAGTCCGCGCGCTGCCAGATCTTCCCGAGTCCCAGGTACACCCCCGCGTTCGCGAAGATGATCGCGACCAGCACGACGATCGAAAGGATGTGTTCGTCGAAGAACGGGTTGTAGCGAGGATCGACGAAGAACGTCGCCGTGTAGAAGATCGTCATCCACACGATCCCCCCCGCGGCCGCCAGCCGGGTCATGACGCCGCTGAACAGCCCCAGCCCGATCAGCAGGATCGAAGCCATGTAGACCCAGTCGACCCACGTGGCCACCGGGACGAAGCCGACCGGCACGCCCTGGGCCGTGAAACCCGTCACCGCGTGTCCACCCGTGATCGTCTGGTAGAAGCCGGTGAACGGTCCCGCCGAGCGAGTACATCACGCCGCTCGCGGGGGAGCCTCCGTGGACCCATGCCTGCGCGCTCTGCGTCCCGACGCCGAGCCCGAACAGCTTGTCGAAGAACGCCCACAGGAACTCGAACCCGATCAGCAAGCGCGCCACCCCGAGTGTGTAGCCCACCGCTCTCGTCTGGCGGGTCTCGGTCTCGACCGCCGGCATCCCGGTGTGGGTCGTGTGCATCGTTGCTGCCATCAGCACCCACCTCCTTGTCCTTACCCGTGGAGTGTGGTGCCGCGAGCCACCGACTGGAGGTGCCCACGTGCCTACCGCGCGCAGAACTTCGGGACCGGGAGCGATGGGCCCCCGCCCGTAGGGCCGGTGATCCTACTCTTCGTTGGTCCCTGGAGTGGTCGTGTGCCGGGCCAGATACGCGGCGGCCTCGGCGCGCCGGGCTACCTCGAGCTTGGACAGGATGCTGGAGACGTAGTTCTTGACGGTCTTCTCGGCGAGGTGGAGCTCCTCGCCGATCTCTTGGTTCGTCTTACCGTCGGCCACGGCGGTGAGGATCCGCTCCTCCTGCGGTGAGAGCCGCGCGAGTTTCTCGTCCTTCAACAGGTGCTTGCCCCTTCGGAGCCGCTCCAACACGGCGCTGGTCACGCTGGGGTCCAGCAGGGAGTCGCCGGCACCGACCGCCCTGATCGCCCTGAGCAGATCCCCGGACTTGACCTGCTTCAACACGTAGCCGGAGGCCCCGGCCATGATCGACGAGAACAGCGCCTCGTCATCGGCGAAGGAGGTGAGCATGAGCACCCGGATCTGCGGGTGCGAGGCTCGGATCTCGCGCGTGGCCTCGATACCGCTCCCGTCCGCCAGCCGCACATCCATGACCACGACGTCGGGGCGGGTGCGGTCCGCCTCGTCGATGGCCTCGCGCACCGTCCCCGCCTGCGCCGTCACCACGACGTCGTCTTCGGACTCGAGCATCGCCCTGATGCCGTCGCGGACGATCTCGTGATCATCAACCAGCATCACGCGCAGCGGCGGCGCCTTCTTGGTCATCTGAGCATCCTACCGGTAGGAACGGTGCCACAAGGCGCCGGAAGGATCCTCTCGGCCCTAACTCCCAACGGTGGGCTGCGGCCCGTCCGCCCCTGCCAGCAGCCGCTCCCGGACGCGGTCGAGGAAGTCCTTCAGGGTGGCCTCCGCGACACGGAACAGGACCGCGCGGTCGATCACGCGGCCCACGGCACCGAGCGGTGGCACGTACCGCGCGCTCATGGCGAGCTGCGTGGTACCGGGGCGCAGCGGCGCGATCTCCAGGTCGGCATCCAGGGATGGGAATAGACCGGAGGCCCCAACGGGGGTCCAGCGCAGCGGCAGGACCGTCTTGCTCGGCATCCGGACCATCTCGCCGAACTCCAGCGCGACCTGCCGGGCGACGCGGGCGTCCTCGCCGAACCCCACCTCGGCCAGCAGGACGTCGCCGTGATGATGGGCCGAGCGTGCGAGTCCCGGCACCCACGATTCCGGATCGCCGGGTCATCTCCCGCTCGACCTCATCGACGGGCAGCGGCAATTCAACGAAGTAGCGCGCGAACACGGACCTAGTCTCGGCGGCGGCGGCACCGCGACGGAAGGGCCTTCGTCCCGCCCGAACCGGGTCCTTCGGGCCCTGGTTATCGCGTCAGATGGGGAGCCGTGCTCGCACGGTGGTGCCCTCGTCCAAGATGCTCACGATCACGAGGCTTCCGCCCAGCGTCTCGACCCGCTCGCCGAGGTTGGACAGGCCCATACCGGTGCGCGGCGCCTCGGTGTCGAAACCGATGCCGTCGTCGTCGATCTCCAGCTCAGCGCCCGCGCCGGTGCGCCGGAGCGTCACGCGACACGTCGTGGCCGACGCGTGGCGCCCGACGTTGGACAGCGCCTCACGGACCAGCTGCACGATGTCGGCCGCGCGCGACGCCAGTTCGGACGCCACGTCCTCGCGCACGTCGACCACCGTGACCACGCCCGACCTCGTCTCGAACTCCTCTCCCAGGAGCTTGAGAGCCTGGTCCAGCTGCCGGTCGGCGAGGATGCCCGGGCGCAGCCCGAAGATGTAGTTGCGGAGGTCGCGGATCGACCGATCGACCTCCTCGACAGCCGCCTCGATCTGGTGGGCGATCTCGGGGTCGCGGGCGAGAGCCGCGGTCGCCTGCAGGCCCATGCCTACGGCGAACAGCGACTGGATGACACCGTCGTGGAGCTCCTTCGCGATCCTCTCGCGCTCCTCCAGCATCTCGAGGCGGCGACGTTCGCGCTCGGCCCGCTGGGTCTCATCCACCAGCCGGGCGTTCTCGACGGCGACCCCAGCCTGGGTGGCGAGCACCACCAGGGCCTCCTCGTCCTCGGCGGTGAAGGGCGCTCCGCCGGTCTTGTCGGTGAGATAGAGGTTGCCGAAGATCCTTCCCAGCGCCGAGACGGGCGCGCCGATGAAGCTCCGCATCGGCGGGTGGTTCGCCGGGAAGCCGCCGGAGCGCGGGTCAGTGGCGATATCAGGGATACGAAGTACCTCTCCCTGCGCGATCAGCACCCCGAGCAGCCCGTGACCCACGGGGGGGTCCCCGATCGCGGCGCGCTCCTGATCCGTCATCCCCCGCGTGACGAAGCGCTCGATCCGCTCTCCGCCGGCGCTCAGCACGCCGAGGGCCCCGTACCGCGCGTCGGTCAGCTCGATCGCCAGCTCCACCAGTCGGTCCAGGACCGCGTCGAGATCGAGTTCTGACGCGAGCGCCAGCCCGGCCTCGATCAGCATCTGGTCACGCGTTCGCGGCTCCGCCATCGGCCCAGAGCCTAGCGTGCGCGACTGCGGGACTGCCTGGCAGGCGGTCTCAGGGGGTCGGTGCTGGTGCGGGCGGGGCGTCCGTCGGCTCGGGGCTCACCGCGGGCCGAGCCGCCCTCGGCTCGCGCTCGCGCCTCGGCGGCCGATACCCGTAGGAGAGCCCGCGCACGAGAACGAGGAACAGCACGACGAGGCCGGTCAGCGCGTAGGTGAGCCACATCCACGAACGCTCGGTGTCGGTGCCCGCGAACACGCCGTGGGCCAGCGCCAACGTGAAAGCGGGGACCGCGAGGAGGTGCAAGGCTCGCCACGTCTTGGTCCCCAGGGGTTTGCGCAGCCACGACGAGACCTGCACGATCACGATCCCGTACATGGCGAGCACGCCCATCGTGATCGCGATCGGCCGGAAGGTGGAGTGCATCGGGAGCAGCACGTCGAGAGGTGCGAACGGCATGAACGAGTCGATCACGAGCAACACCATGTGGACGGCCAGCAGCGCCACGCCCATGGCCGCCACGAACTGGTGGAACAACGTGGACGAGGGCTTCGAGACCCGCTTCGTCACGATGGACGTGGTCGACACCAGCCCCCACGACACGGCCAGGAAGAGGCTGAGGTACGAGCCGATCCCGGCCGCCCGCAGCAGGATCCAGTTGGTCACGCCGCCACCTCCGTGGAGAAGCTGATCAGGACGTCGCCGTCTCGCGTGACGATAGCGCTCGGAAGGGCCGATGCCGCGTCGGGGCCAAGGAGCAGCGCCCAGGTGGCCAGCACTTCGGCCTCGGCACAGGTCGGCGCCCAGACGGTCGCCTGGACCGCGTCGCCCTGCGCCGGCGCACCGGTCCTCGGGTCGATCACGTGATGGAGGTCGTCGCCCCAGGCACGGGAGCGAACGGACGAGCTCGCCAGCGCTCCCTCGCGCAGATGGAGCTCGGCGAGCGTCTGCGAACGATCCTCGGGATCCTCGATAGCCACCCGTAGCTCCGGCGCGTCGCCCGCGATCCGCAGGTCGCCTCCGGCGTTGACGAGGGCCCAGTCCATGCCTGCGGCGACGGCCTCCAGCGCGGCCAGATCGGCGGTGTGGCCCTTCGCCACGCCGCCGAGGTCCAGGCCCACGGCATCGGGCAGGCGGATCGCCCCCTCACGGACCTCGATCTCCCGCCACCGTCCGCACGGTCGTGGGGGATGCAGCGCGCCCCTCGCACCCGCGAGCACCTCGTCGAAGGTACGGTCGTACCCTGCGGCGATGACGGCGTCCAGGACGGTTGGGTCGAAGGCCCCATCCGTCTCGGCCGCCTTCACGAGCGCGAACCGGACCAGCCCCTCGAACGCGGGCGTGACGGTCGTCCAGGTGCCCGCGGCCGTATTCACCCGGGTGAGCTCGCTGTCCCCGCGGAATCGCGAGAAGCGCTGCTCCTCCCGGGCGAACACAGCCTCCACCGATCGGGCGGCCGGTGGGAAGGCGGGACACTCCGGACCCATGAGGGTCACGTTCGTGCCCATCGCGCGGAACGTGTGCTGGTCGGTCAAGGCTAGGAGCCTCCCGTGGTCGGTGGCGGTGGCGGTGGCGGTGGTGGCGGCGCGGCCACCGTCCCGCCTCCGCCCGAACTCGAACTCGAACTGGAACCCGAGCTCGAACCCGAGTAGGTGGGCGTGTAGGAAACGGGCGCGGATGCGGCCGGCGGGTCCACGATGATCACCTTGCGGGTGATGCGGCGGACGATCACCTTCCTCGGCGCGGCCTTCTTGTGATGGGTTCCAGAGGCCGACGTTGCCGTCGCAGGGCGGGGGGCGTACCCGAGGACTCCGATCCCAGCGGCGAAGGTGAGGAGCCCGCTCGTGTACGCCAGCGCCCGGATCTTGGCCCGCGACCAGCGCGGCTTCTTGACGGGGCGGACCTCAGTCATCGCCGCCCCCGTAGCTGCCGCCGCCAGAGCCACCGTCGTCGCTGGACCCCGAGCCGAGCCGTAGCCGTCATCGTGGCCACCGTCGTCACTGTAGGACGAACCCGAGCCGGATCCGGCGTTCGAGCTGGAGTAGCCGCTCGACGCGGACGGCGCGGTGCCGGAAGACGCCGCGTACACGGGCGCTGCGACGGCCGCCGCGGGGGCCTTCTTGTGGACGGTGATCGTTCGGCGGACCGTCTTGATGATCGGCTTCTGCTTCTTGTGTTGCTTGACCGTCTTCGGAGACGCGGCGCTTGACGACGGCCCGGTCATCCCGACGGCGATCGCAACGCCGCCGACGATCAGGGTGAGCACCAAGCCGGCGGCCACCAACATCGCAGAACGCTTGTTCATGTTCGGTTCCTCCTCCTCCAACTCCAACCGGTTCCCTCGTGGACCGGAACGCTTGTCACGCTAGGCTGTGAGCCGGAATCGACCGGGCAAACGAGGGTTAAGACGCGGCAAACCTTGGCGGGCGTACGTGGAGCGCGTACGAGCGGACGGGGGCGTCGCGATGCGCCATCCTCTGACGCGAAGGACGGGAGGCCGCTCGACATGTTCGAACACATCCTCGTGGCCGTGGATGGCTCACCGCAGGGAGGCAAGACGGTGCCGGTCGCGATCGACATGGCGCAGAAGTACGGATCGTCCGTCACCGTCGTGCACGTGCGCGAGCACGGCCGCTACGAGGGCTCGGATGTGGATCTCGGGCCCTCCACCACGGCCGAGGAGCTCGTCGACGGCGTGGTCGCACGCTTCGAGGAGGCCGGCGTGCGGGCCAGCGGGGAGATCCGCCGCGTGCGCCCCGGTGACACCCCGGAGCAGATCGTGGAGGTGGCATCGTCCTCCCACGCCGACCTGATCGTGATGGGCACCCGAGGGATGACGGAGTGGAAGAGCCTGATGTTGGGGGGCGTGGCCAACAAGGTGGTGCACCACGCCGAATGCCCCGTCCTCCTGGTGCGATGAGGCGCCGCGCCTAGGCGCTGAGCGGCGCGGTCAGCAAGGGCGCGCCGGAGGGCGCCGATGGGCACGAAGACGGCTCGGCCGTCACGGCCATGAGATCGGCCGTGCCCACGTCTGCGTCCACGAAGGTGGCGATGCGGCCGTTCGCCGGGGACACGCAGCCGCCAGAGACCTTCTCGTCGCCGCTGATCATCCAGATCTCGTACACCTTGTCCTGACCCGGGTCCGGAAGATCCTTGCCCCAGAAGACGACCCCGGCCTGCCCAGGGGTGTAGGCCATGACGAGCGAGCCGGCTGCGCCGTCGACGGGGGTGAAGCGCACGATCTCCTGCTCGCTCGCCGCGAGCCGGCCCGTGGTGGAGCGGCTTCCAGCGAGGTAGGCGCCGAGGCCGACCGCGAGCACCGCGAACGTGGCCGCGGCGGCGACCATCGCCGTCGAACGCCGGCTCCGCGCCGTCCTTCGCGCCACCAGCTCCTCGGCGGGCGCTACGGTCGCGCACGGCCCTCGATCCCGGGGGCACGGCGGTGGCGGCCGGGCCTGCGAGGAGGATCGCATCGGCCATCGACGGGTCCACGGCGACGGGTGAGAGCGATAATGCCATCGCGGCCGCGGTCTCCTGGAAGTCGACCTCGAGCCGTCGGCACTCGTCGCAGTCGCCGTGGGCCGCCCGTTCCCGGGTCAGGCTGTCGCGGCCGGCCCCGTCGAGGCCGTCGAGCGCCTCCGCCGCCAGCAGCATCTCGATGTGGGTGTGGTCGAGGCTCATCGCTCGATCCCCTCGAGGGCGCCCCGCATCCGGCGCATCCCCATCACCGTGCGTGACTTCACGGTGCCCAGAGGAACGCCCGTGCGCTCGGCGATCTGCGTCTGCGTCATCCCGTCGAAGTACATCATCGTGAGGACCTCGCGCTGCTCATCCGGGAGCTCGGCCATGGCGGCGCGCACGAGCCGCCGCTCCTGCGGCCTCCCCAGCGTCTCCACGACGTCCTCGGCGTGATCCGCCTGCTCCTCGATCGCCCCGGGTATCGACGCTTCCGCCCGCCGGCGGTGCGCCTCCTCCCTGCGGACCAGGTCGACGGCCCGATGGTGGACCGTGCCCATGAGCCATGACCGCACCGAACCGCGGTCGTCCTCGTAGCTCTGGGGGTCCCTCCACACCGACATGAACGCCTCCTGCACGATCTCCTCCGCCAGATGCGACTGCCGCACGATCCGCATCGCGAGCCCCTTCGCCGCCGGGGCGTACTTGGCGAACAGTCTTCGGAAGGCGTCCTCGTCACCGCCGCACATGCGCAGCATCAGGTCGCGGTCGTCCGCCTGGGAGAGGTCAACGAGCTCCAGGGGTTCCCACCGTTCCATCAAGCAGAGCATGGCGCCTGAGACGCACGCCTTCCGAAGGGCGAGCCTTCGCCGCGAGGCATTCGCAGCTCATCGCGTGTCGGATGACTGGCTCGCCAACCTCCGGCCGGCCGTCTCGAGGATCTCGACGAGCGAATCGGGTCGTTCGGGATCGTAGATCGCGCTGCCCACCGAGAGCGAGAGCTCCCGCGGCCGATCCCTTCGGGCGTCGTGCACCGCGATCGCCTCTACCAGGCGGGATAACACCAGGGTCTCGGCACCGGTGGCGGAACCGCTCAGCAGCACCGCGAACGTGTCCGGCGCGAGGCGCGCCGGCACGTCTGCGTCACGGACGGCCTCCAGCACGACCTCGGCAGCATCGCGGGCCAGGGCCTCGGCGGCCTCCGGTCCCAGGTCGCCCAACACCCGCTGGTAGCCGTCCAGACGGACGAAGAGGAATACGACCTCGGCGCCTCCGCGATCCGCCATCCGCAGGTGATGCTCGGCGATGGGGGCGAAGCCGCGGAGGTTGGGGAGGGCCGTGCCCTCGTCGATCGTCGCGAGTTCGCTGTGGAGGCGGCGCTGGCCGATCGCGTAACGGACGGCTCGCGGCAACAGCCCGGCGGGGATGGCTCCGGCGACGAGCGCGTCCTCGGCCCCGGCGTGCAGTGCCACCGTGCCGTCGGTCTCGCGCCCGGGTTCCGTGACGACGACCACCGCCGCCTCGGGCGCTTTGGCCTTGACGGCGCCCAGGGTCTCGAGCGGGCCATCCGTGACGGCCACCACGACGACGTCGGCCGCGGACGCCCCGTCCGGCGCGTCGGCGATCGATCCCGCGCGCAGGACCGAGGAGCCCTCGTCCGCGGCGAGCTCGTCGGCGAGCGCGTCGTCGATGCCGATCAGCAGCACGGTCATGCGTTCGGGGATCACAGGCGTCCTTTCGGTCCGGCGTTCGTGGTCTCCACGGGCTCCGAAGAAGGCGATTATCCCATCCAGGACGGGACCTGCCGTCGTCGGCTCGGTCCCGACTCGCCACAGGAACGCAACGGCCCCGAGAGGGCGACCCGCGCCGCCCGCCGCTACGCTGCTGAGGATGGTGTCCGAACCCCAGCCCACCGCGCCCCGGCCCCATAGCCGGCTCGCCCGCATCTTCGTGGCCGTGACGGCGTCGCTGTCGCTCCTCGTGGCGGCCGGAACGGCGTACGGCATCGTCGCCTACCGACAGGCCGGAATCACACGAATGCCACGACATCGTCAACTGCGACCCCCACGCGAACACCTCGCGCGACAAGCCCGACAAGGTGACGGGGCCGTGCATCGATGGCGTGTGCAACTACCTGCTGCTCGGCAGCGATTCCCGCTCGGGCCTCTCGCCAGCGGAACAGACGGCAGTTCGGCACCAACAAGGACATCGGCGGCTCGAACCGGGCGGACACCATCATGCTCGTTCACACCGACCCCAAGCTGCAGAAGGCCATCATCCTGAGCTTCCCCCGCGACCTGTGGGTCGACATCCCGGGCCATGGCCCCGACAAGATCAACGCCGCGTTCGAGGGCGGGGTCGACGGCAACGGACCGGCGCATGATGGCCGCCACGATCCACAAGCTCACCGGGCCTCAAGATCAACCACGTGCTCTACGTGGATCTCTCCGGCTTCCAAGGCGTGGTCGACACGCTCGGCGGCGTGCAGATGTGCATCGACGCGGAGAACGTCAACACCCCGAACGGCTACATCGACGACCCGCTCACGGCACTTCACGTCAAGCCCGGGTGCCAGACGCTCGACGGGGTCCAGGCGCTGGCGTACGTGCGCACCCGCCACCTGCGGTGCGACAGCGCCGCGCCGGACTTCTACCGGATCAGACGGCAGCAGCAGTTCCTCCGCGCCGTGATCAACCGGCTGCTCCAGCCGCAGGAGCTGCTGAAGCTCCCTGGGACAGATCAAGCCGATCATGGCCAACCTCCGGCCGGACAAGGGGCTCAACATCGCCGACCTCGTCTACCTCGTCGGGCAGCTCCGCGGCGTGAGCTCGGGGGCCGCCGAGTTCCGCTCGGTCCCCGCATATCCCGTACATCACGCCCGACGGCCTGGACGCCCTGAAGATGGACCCCTCCGCCGGGCAGATCTTCAAGGCGATCGCCGCCGGCAAGCCGATCGGCGAACGTCGGCACCACGCCCGTCTACACGCCCCCCTCGCCGGCCAACGTCGCGGTCCCGGTGATCGACCACGCCTCGGGCGGGCAGGTCCAGAGAGTGGAGCAGGTCCTGTCCGACAGCGGGTTCGACATCGCCCCCGGGATCGTCACCTACGCGGACTACGGCACCCCTGTTGCCGGCAACATGATCGCCTACGCCCCCGGTCACGCCGTCGAGGCCCAGGTCGTGCAGCAGTACCTTCCCCGGCCTGCAGCTCAAAGAGGTCAAGGGCCTGCCCGACGACGTGGCGGTCTACGTGACGGCCTCCTACACGCCGGCGCAGGTCGGGGCGGGCGGTGGGAGCTCGCCCCCTCCGAACTGCCTGGGGCCCAACGGCTGATGCGGGCGCTCGTCCTCTCGGGGGGAGAGGGCTCACGGCTTCGCCCCATCACCCACACGAACGCGAAACAGCTGATCCCCGTCGCGGGCGTCCCCATCCTCTTCCACGCGTTGTCATCGATCGCGGATGCGGGCATCACCGAGGTCGGGATCGTGATCGGGTCCACGGGCGGGGAGGTCCGAACCGCGGTCGGTGACGGATCTGCCTGGGGGCTCGACGTCACCTACATCGAGCAGGAGGCCCCGCTCGGATTGGCCCACGCCGTACTGACCGCCGCGGAGTTCGTGCGCGGTGCACCGTTCCTGATGTACCTGGGCGACAACCTGTTGCTCGAGGGCGTCGGCCGCTTCGTGGAGGAGTTCGAGCGCACGCGGCCGGACGCCCAGATCTTCCTGGCCCGCGTGCCCGAGCCGGAGCGATTCGGCGTGGCCGTGCTCGACGGCGATCGCGTCACCACCCTGGTCGAGAAGCCGAGGACGTTCGTGAGCGATCTGGCGCTCGTCGGGGTCTACCTGTTCGACGACGCGATCTTGGAGGCGTGCGCCGCCCTACGGCCGTCCTGGCGCGGTGAGCTCGAGATCACCGAGGCGATCCAGTGGCTGATCGACGCCGGCCGCACGGTGAGGGCGGAGATGGTCGAGGGCTGGTGGAAGGACACCGGCAAGCCGGGCGATCTCCTCGAGGCGAACCGGATGATGCTGAGCATCCGGACCCCTTCGATCGAAGGTGACGTCGACGGAAGCACGGCGGTCGAGGGGGTGGTCGTGGTCGCTCCCGGGGCGAAGGTCACCGGGAGCGTCCTCCGCGGCCCGGTGGTGATCGGCGCCGGCACGATCGTGGATGGCTCGACCGTAGGTCCGGACGTCTCCGTGGAGCGCGACTGCCGCATCGAGCGAAGCTCGGTGACGGACTCGATCGTGATGGAGGAGTGTCGCTTGACCGACGTGCGGGGCTTGACCGGCTCCATCCTGGGACGCGGCGTCGAGGTGGCGCACTCGGGTGCCCCAGGTCTGCGGCGCCTGATCGTGGGCGACCAGAGCCGCGTCGAGGTCGACTGACCCGACCCCCGAGCGCGTCGCACGCCCGACCGTTAGGGTGCCCGCGTGGAGCGGACCAAGGTGCGAGTCGCCCGGTGGAAGGCGGTGGCGTCGCTGGTGCTGGCCGTGCCCAGCGTCCCTCTGGCGGGCGTGGCGGCACCGGCCGCGGTGATCCTGGCGTTCGGCTCCCTGATCGACGCGATCGGCACGTCCTCGGTGGGCGCGCGCCGCCTCTCGGCCGTGGCGCTCGGCGTGGCGCTCGCCGCCCTCCTCGCGGCGGGCCTATTGTTGTCGGCATTCATCGGCCCCGCCAACTGCGACGGGACGGGAGGGACCACCGGGGCCTGCCGGCTCAGGGACCTTCCCACGTTCCTCGCGTGGCTGGCCTTCAACGTTGCGATCGGGGTGGGTGGGCTCGCGATCGCCAATGTGGTCGGGCGGCGTGCGGGTCGGAGGGGGAGCGTTTGAGGACGCTGATCGATGCGCGGCCGGCGTTGGATCCGCGCCGAACGGGCGTTGGCCACTACACCCAGCAGGTGATCCGTCACCTGCCGCACGCGGACCCCGCCCACGAGTACGTCGCCTGGTACCTGCACGCCAAGGGTCTGATCCGCCCGCGCCGGTTCTTCGAGGGCGTGGAGGCGCCGAACCTCGCGGAACAGGCTTCACGCTTCCCGGCCCGCGTGTTCGAGCCGCTGTCGTCCCGGCTCGGGGTCCCGCGCGCCGAGTGGTCGGTGGAGTTCGACGTGCTCTTGGCGACGAACTTCCTGCCGCCGGCCACCCGAAGCCCGGGCGTGGTGATGGTCGTCCACGACCTCGCGTACGAGCGGATGCCCGACACGGCTCCGCACATGAACGATCGTTGGCGGCGTCGGTTCGATGGGTGGCTGCCGCGGGCCGCCGGCGTGCTCGTGCCCTCTTCCTCCACGCGTCGTGACCTGCTCGCCAACCATCCGGTGGACGCGTCGAGGGTCACGGTGACGCCGCTCGGGGTAGACGCGGCGGCGTTCGCCCCGGTCCCTCGCGAGCAGATCGACGCCGCCTGCCGGCGGTTCGGCGTCGACGGGCCTTACGCCCTGTTCGTCGGCGGGATCGAGCCGCGCAAGAACCTGGATGCCCTGGTCCGAGCCTTCGCGAGGCTCGCTCCGGGTACGCGGCTGGTGATCGCTGGAGGTCCCGTGCGATGGGACCCGGGGGCGAGCGATCGCCTGGGCGAGACGATCGCAGAGCTGCCGCCCGCCGCCCGAGGCCGTATCGTGCGCACCGGGTACGTCAGCGACAGGGACAAGCTTGCGCTGCTCTCCGGCGCCACCCTCATGGCCTACCCGTCCCTGTACGAGGGGTTCGGGTTCCCCGTGCTCGAGGGGTTCGCCGCTGGGGTGCCCGTGCTGACGTCGAACGTGTCCTCGCTGCCCGAGGTGGCGGGGGACGCGGCGCTGACGGTGGACCCCAAGGACGAGACCGCGATCGCGGAGGGCCTGGCCCAGCTATTCGGTGACGACGACCTGCGTGCGATGCTCTCGGCGAGCGGCCTCGCGCGCGCCGCGACGTTCACGTGGGAGGCCACCGCCCGACGAACCGCGGAGGCGCTCCACCGCGCCCACGGCCTGGTCGCCGGGTAGAATCCTCGCACCGTCCCCTGTCGCGAGGCCGAGCTGAGCATGCAACCTTCCGAGCACGTCCTGGTGACCGGCGGGGCCGGCTTCATCGGCTCGCACCTCGTCGACGCGCTGCTCGCCGGACCCACGGCCCGGGTGACGGTCCTGGACAAGCTCACCTACGCGGGCTCCCCGGAGAACCTGGCCCACCATGACGGCGACGAACGACTCCGGTTCGTCCATGGCGACGTCGCCGACCCCGCGCTCGTACTCGATCTGGTCGCGGAGGCGGACCGCGTGATCCATGCGGCGGCCGAGACCCATGTCGACCGATCGATCGAGGGTCCGGCGGCGTTCGTGATGACGAACGTCGTGGGGACGCAGGTGATCCTGGAGGCCTGCCGGATCCACGGCGTGCCGCTCCTGCTGGTCTCGACCGACGAGGTCTACGGTCAGAACGAACCCAGCGGCACGTTCCGCGAGGGGGATGCACTGCGTCCTCGGAGCCCCTACGCGGCGAGCAAGGCAGGGGCGGAGCTCCTGGCCCGCGCCTACGGCATCACGTACGGCCTTCGCGTGTCGATCGTGCGAGGGACGAACGCCTTCGGCCCCAGGCAACATCCGGAGAAGGCGATCCCGGTGTTCACCACCGCGGCGCTGGCCGGCCGCGAGCTGCCCGTGTACGCCGAGGGCGCGCAGTCCCGTGAATGGCTCTACGTGACCGACTGGGCGGCCGCCTGCCTCACCGTGCTGGCCCACGCGGAGCCGGGGGACATCGTCAACATCGGGGGGGGTCACGAGCTCACGAACCTAGAGCTGGCCCGTGCCGTGTGCCGCGCCGCCGGCGCCGACCCCGGGCTCATCACCTTCGTGGAGGACCGACCGGGGCACGATCGGCGCTACGGGGTGGACGACGCGCGCCTGCGGGAGCTGGGGTGGGCGCCCGAGGTGGGGTTCGACGAGGGGCTGGCGCGCACCGTCTCCTGGTATCGGGACCACGCGGCGTGGGTGGCTTCGATGCGCGCTGAGGCGCGATGAATCTCCTGGTCACGGGGGCGGGCGGCGGTCTCGGCCGGGCGTTCTGCGCGCAGGTTCCTGGCCACCACCAGGTCCACGCGTTCGACCGTTCGGATCTGGATATCGGGGACCACGACGCCGTGCGCGGTACGGTCGAAGTACTCCGCCCGGACGCCATCGTGAACCTCGCGGCGTTCACCAAGGTCGACGAGAACGAACGCGACCCGCTGCGGGCGGCGCGTGACAACGCCGCCGGTCCCCAGCACCTCGCCTTGGCCGCGCGAGCCTGCGGCGCGGTGCTGCTCCACGTGTCCACCGACTACGTGTTCGACGGTAGGAAGACGACGCCCTACGACGAACTGGACCGCCCCTCGCCGCTGTCCGTCTACGGACGGGCGAAGCTGGCGGGTGAGCACCACGTGCGCACCCTGGTCCCGGAGCACGTCATCGTGCGGGTGGGCTACCTGTACGGAGGCGGCGACGACTACCTCACGCGTGCGACACGCGCGCTGGCGATGGGAGAGGAGGTCGGCGGGATCGCGGACCGGATCGGTACGCCTACGTACGTGCCCGACGTCGCCGCACGATTGCTACCGCTCCTGTTGAGCCGCCGGTTCGGCACGTACCACCTTGCGGGCCCCGAGCCCACCACCTGGTTCGACGTGCTGGGCCGGGTAAGGGCGGTGGGGGCGCTCCCCGGGAGCGTCCACCCGCAGTCCGCTGCGGAACTCGGGCTCCCCGCCCCGCGGCCAGCCAACTCGGCCCTGATCAGCGTCTACGCAGACCTCCTCGGGATCCGGCCGATGCCGGCGCTCGATGACAGCCTGCGCGGGTTCCTCTCGACCACCGTTCCCGACGCATGAACCGAGCTCGTTCCCACATCGGCGTCGTCGTCCTCGTGGTCGTGTCCGGCCTGGTCGCGGCGGCCTGCCAGTCGAACGCGCCGACGCCGACCCCGACGCCGAGCACATCCCCGGCACCGCGGGACTCGCCGCCGCCGGAGGCATCCTCGCCCCTGCCGCCACCTGCAGACGCCGCTGCCTTCGACACGAGGACGCCGATCAAACACGTCGTGATCCTCATGATGGAGAACCGGAGCTACGACAACGTCTTCGGCCGGTACCCGGGCGCGAACGGGGCGCTCGTGGGCGACGATCAGGGCACGACGCGCCCGCTCACGCGGTCGCCGTTGCAGCGGGCCCACGATCTTCCGCACTGCTACCCGTGCGCCGTCGCCTCCGTCGACGGCGGGAAGATGGACGGATTCAACCAGAGCGTGTGGGCGGACAAGTATGCCTACACCCAGTTCCACAAGGATCAGATCACCGCCTACTGGCACTGGGCGGACCGGTACGCCCTATCGGACAACTTCTTCGCCTCGGCCACCGGCCCCTCGTTCCCGAACCATCTGTACTCGATCGCCGCGCAGTCGGGTGGAGCTCTCGACAATCCCGTGCAGACGAACGCGGCGCTGCATGAACAGGAGCAGCAGGGATTGGCCAAGTCATGGGGCTGCGATATCGCCGAGCCCGGTGCCTACGTCGAGGTCGTGGACTCCGAGGGCAGCCTGGTCAAGGTCAATCCGTGCTTCGACTTCCCGACCGAGGGCGACCTCCTTAGGAAGGCCAACATCCCGTGGGCCTACTACTCGGCGACGGACACACAGACCGGCTACATCTGGTCTTCCTACAACGCGATCGCCCGCTACCGGAACAACCGGAAGCTCTGGGACACCTACATGCGGCCCGTCGACGACGTGATCAGGGACGTCGAGGCGGACCGACTGCCCCCGGTGACGTGGATCAGCCCCCGCTTCGCGCTCTCCGAGCACCCTGAATACAACTTCTGCTATGGGCAGAACTGGGACATCTCGCTGATCGACGCGATCATGAACAGCCCGATGTGGCAGGACACGGCGATCTTCCTCACCTGGGACGACTTCGGCGGGTTCTACGACCACGTGCCGCCGATCCGACTGGATAGGTTCGGTCTCGGCGTGCGGGTGCCCATGCTCACGATCAGCCCGTACGCCAAGCGAGGGTACGTCGACAGCACCCTGGGGGAGTTCTCGAGCATCCTGCGCTTCGTGGAGAACAACTGGGGTCTCACGCAGCTCACGCGCCGCGACCGTATCGCCAACGACATGTCGTACAACTTCGACTTCGCCCGCCCACCCGGCCCTCCCGACCCGCAACCCCTGCGCACCGACTGCAAGGGTCCGATCTGGACACCGCCCCCACCAGACCCACCGGCGTAGAGGCCAGGGGGCTCCGGCCGTGGAGGGCGAGGCGCCGCTACACTCCGGCGATCCATGCGAACCACGGTCATCCTCACCGCGCTCGCGTTCGCCGCGGCCGCCTGCACCGCCCCCCCGCCTCCGGCTCCCGTCGCCTCGGGATCCCCGTCGCACGGCGGTACCGCCCAGAAGGCCCATCCTTTCGACGCGGCTGCGCTCCTGACGCAGACGCCGATCAAGCACGTGATCTTCCTGATCAAGGAGAACCGCACCTTCGACCAGATGTTCGGAACCTTCCCGGGAGCCAACGGAGCGACCGTGGGGATGGACCACGGCGTCTCGCGTCCGCTGATCCGCGGCAACGACCAGACGATCGCCGACATCCCTCACTGCTACGAGTGCTCCTTGCTCGCATGGGACCAGGGGCGGATGGACCGCTTCGACCAGGGGGCCCCTCGTCCACCTGGGCCTACTCCCAGCTACACCGTGATCAGCTCCCGAACTACTGGCACTGGGCCAAGAGCAACGTCCTGTTCGACCGCTTCTTCTCCTCTGCGCAGGGGCCGTCCTTCCCCAACCACCTCTATGCGATCGCCGCGTCCTCCGCGGGCACCCACGACAATCCGAGGCGAGACCCCGGGCTCCACTCGCTGACGTTCGGGTGCGACGCGCCTCCCTCCCAATGCCGAGGTCACCGAGCCGGACGGCTCGACCGAGAAGGTGCCGCCCTGCTTCAACCTGCCGACCGAGGGGGATCTGTTGACGAAGGCCGGCGTCCCGTGGTCGTTCTACGCCGCGAACGAGGACCAGCCCGGCTACATCTGGTCCGCGTACAGCGCCATCCGGCGTTACCGCGAACATCAGCAGCGTTGGGAACGTCACGTGCATCCGGTGGACTCGGTCCTCAGCGATATCCGTTCGAACGCGCTGCCCCCGGTCACCTGGATCACGCCGCGCTTCGAGCTCTCCGACCACCCTGGCGAGAACTTCTGCCACGGGGAGAACTGGACCACGCAGGTCGTGGACGCGGTGATGCGTAGCCCGATGTGGAAGGACACCGCCATCTTCATCACCTGGGACGACTACGGTGGCTTCTACGATCACGTGCCGCCCCCGCAGGTGGACGGGTTCGGGTTCGGGTTCCGCGTGCCGCTCCTGCTGATCAGCCCGTATGCGGCCCGCGGGAAGGTGAGCCACGAGCTGGGGGAATTCTCCAGCGTGCTGCGCTTCGCCGAAGACAACTGGGGCCTGTCGAAGCTGACGGCACGCGACCGGAGCGCCACCCCGCTGCTCAGCGCCTTCGACTTCCACCAGACGCCGCGACCTCCCGATCCGCTGCCCCTGCGAACGGATTGCGTGGGTCCGATCTTCCCGAACCACGCGAACGACGGGCAGTAGCGAGCGCCACGGATCCGCGATAGCCGGATGCTAGGCTCGCGCCGATGAGCGTCGAAGAGAGCGCCGCCTACCGCGACCTGGCCCGGGAGGTCTACTGGGCGCAGGAGACCGCCGCGCGCGCTCGGATGGACACGCCCGAGATCCGGGACCGTCTCCACGACTTCGCGGTGCAGATGCGTGCCGACGAGAAGATCGTCATCCCGCACGGTGAGGGGAACCTGGCGTCGCCGTCGCGCTGGCGCCGCCGCATCAAGTACCGGCTCTGGCGCGTGATGCGCCCGGCCACCTGGCGCTACGACCGACTCCTGGCAGACCACGCGGAGCTCACGACCGGCCTGGCCGAGCATCTCATGGCGTTGGAGGCAGAGGTGGATCGGCTGAAGGCCGGAGCTCGAGGGAGACACACCCGCCGCCGGCGGGAGGGACCTCGCGTGAGGGTCGCGGTCCTGCACCCGCAGACGGCCTTCGTTCGCGGGGGCGCCGAGACGCACACGGAAGCGTTGGTGCGCGCGCTGAAAGCCGGCGGTCATGAAGCCGACCTCGTGCAGATCGCGGGCAAGTGGTACCCGCCGACGCAGCTCGCTCACCAGATGGCCGTGTGGCGCAGCTTCGACATCACCGAATCGAACGGCCTCAAGGTCGACGCCGTGATCGCGCTCAAGTTCCCCGCCTACCTCGCGCAGCACGAGCGCAAGGTCGTGTGGCTGATCCATCAGCATCGCACCGCCTACGAGCTGTGGGAGCATCCCGTCTACGCGGATCTCAAGCGTCAGGACGACGGTCCCGAGGTCCGAGACATGGTCTGGCAGGCGGACCGGGTGGCCTTGGGCGAGGCCAAGCGCGTGTTCACGAACTCTCGCAACGTGAAGGACCGACTCTGGAACTCGCTGCGGATCCCGTCGGAGGTCCTCTACCACCCCTCACCCGTCACGGAACATCTGCTGGAGCAGGCGCCGGAGCCGCTGGGCGAGTACCTGTTCTTCCCGAGCCGGCTGGAGTCGCTGAAGCGCCAGTCGCTGGTGATCGACGCGATGAAGCACGTGAGGACCGCCGTGAAGCTCGTGCTCGTCGGCAGGGGGCCCGACGAGGCAGACCTGCGCGCCCAGGTAGAGCGACTCGGGGTCGGGGATCGGGTGCGCTTCGAGATCGGCGTCTCCGACGACCGGCTCTACCAGCTCTTCCTCGGTGCGCTCGGTGTGTACTACGGACCGTTCGACGAGGACTACGGGTACGTGACCCTGGAGGGGTTCGCGGCCGAGCGCCCCGTCGTAACCCTCTCCGACAGCGGGGGGCCGCTGGAGTTCGTGGCCGACGGCGAGACGGGGTTCGTGACGCGCGCCCGAGCCCAAGGCCATCGCGGAGGCGTTCGACCGGCTCTTCTCGGACCGTGACGGGCGCGAGCGGATGGGCAAGGCCGGCAACGCGCTGATCCGCGCCGAGGTCCCGCGGTGGCCGGACGTCGTCGCGCGCCTCCTGGACTGACGCGATGGCTGGCCGGAACTCGATCCACGACGGCTGGAACCGGATCCGTGGCGGGGTCCCACACACGGCGGACGAGATCCCAGGACGGCGGGGCGTACCGTGGGTCCCGGGCGCCGCTGGGGACCTCGTCTTCTGCGGCCCGCTCCCGCCGGCGCCCACCGGCATCGCCACGTACGACCGCGCCGTGCTCGATGGGCTGGAGCGGATCGGCTTCTTGCGGGAGCACCGGATGGACGTCCTGTGGCCCGTGGAGCCGAAGGACTCGTCCCGGTTCCCGGGCTATCGACTCGGTATCTTCCAGCTGGGCAACAACGTCGAGTTCCATCTGGACGTCTACCGGTCCGTCTATCTCACGTCGGCGCTCGTGGTGCTCCACGACCTCGCGTTGGACGACTTCGTGCGTGGACTGAAGACCCTGGGCGATCCTCTCGGGTACATGGCGGCGCGCGAGGCGGCGGCGCTGCGGCGGAACCTCGGTTCGGTCGACGTGGTGCGCAACGAGCCGCTCCGCGAGCCTTGGTGCGCACATGTGGCCCGTCGCGCGCGCGGGATCATCGTGCACAGCGACTTCTGCAAGACCTACCTGGAGGAGTTCGGGTGCCGCACGCCGGTCTTCGTCGTGCCGCATCCCGTCGTGGAGTCACCCGAGGCCTTGGCGGCGGCCGCGCGCCTGGCCCCGTCGCTGCGCGCCCCCCTCGAGGCGCGCGGCATGAGGAGCCTGATCGTGGCACCCGGCGATCTGAACGAGGCGAAGCGCCTGGACGCCGTGGTCGCCGCCGCCGCGCAGCTCCCCGACGATGCCCACGTGGTGCTGGTGGGTCGAACGATCTCGGGCTACGACGTGGAGACGGTGATCGAGGCCGCCCGCATGGGGCACCGGGTGAGCCTGTTCCGCGACGTCTCCGACGACGACTTCCGCGGCTGGCTCGCGGCCGCCGACGTGGTCGTCGACCTGCGGTTCCCGCACCGGGGTGAGGTGAGCGGTTCGCTCGCGCGCGCGATGCAGGCCGGGAAGCCGGCGGTCGTGAGCGCCACCGGCACCTACCTCGACGTCCCCGATGACTGCGTCCTGCGGGTGGCCCCGGGTCCGACCAACCCCGGGGAGCTCGCGATCCGCCTGCGCACGCTGATCGAGGACGACGACCTGCGTGATCGCCTGGGCGCCGCGGCCGCCGCGCACGTTGAGCGGCTACGGACCTCCGAGGCCACGGCCCACGGCTACGCGGACGCGATCCGGTCCACGCTCGCCCTGGTCCGTGACCCCGCGCGCAAGGCCATGGCCCTGTGGGGGCGCTCGCTGGCGGACATCGGCGTGGACGAGGCCATGCTGGGCCAGGGTTACGGTCTGGAGTACGCCCGGGCCATGGAGAGCTTCAAGCGAACGCCATAGGAACCTCCCGGGGACCGCCGGACCCCTTGCTAGACTCGTTCGACCGCGCTGACCAGCGCAGATACGCCGAACGGAGCCGCGTCATCGCCCACGCCAACGCCATCACGGAACGGACCTCTGAGGAGCCGAGGTTCCGGCCGCTCCGCCGCATCCGCGAGATCTACGCCTATCGAGAGATCCTCGGGAACCTCGTCCGCAAGGAGCTGAAGGTGAAGTACACGGCCTCGGTGCTGGGTGCCGTCTGGTCGCTGCTCAATCCGCTCGTGTTCCTCGCGGTCTTCACGTTCTTGGTGAAGGTGCTGGGCAACGACATCCCGCACTTCGCCGTGTTCTTGATCTCGGGTCTGCTCGCCTGGAACCTGTTCTCGGTGGCGTTCGGCAACGGCACGCGTGCCGTGATCGACAACGCGAACCTGGTCAAGAAGGTGGCCTTCCCCCGCGAGATCCTGCCGCTGTCCACGGTCGGCGTGGCTCTCGTGGACTTCGCCCTGCAGTCCGCCGTGCTGCTGGTCTTCATGGTGGTGTCCGGGTACGGGTTCCACCTCGAGGCGCTGCTGCTCTACCCCCTGTCGTTCGTGACGCTCGTCGTCTTCACGACCGCGGCGACGTTCTGGGCCTCGGCCGTGAACGTGCGCTACCGGGACGTGCAGCACCTGATCGGTCTGGCCCTCCTCGTGTGGTTCTGGATGACGCCGATCGTGTACCCGGGAGCGCAGGTGCAGGCGTTCCTGCTTTCGCATTCCTCCCGGGTCAACCTCTGGGATCTGTTCATGCTGAATCCCCTGACGCCGATCGTGCTGGGGTTCCAGCGCGCGCTGTACTTCACGGTGGCCCCGGTGACTCCGAACGGGCGTATCCCGGTGCTCCCGCTCGTCAGTATCGCCTGGCTCACCGCGGTGATCGGGGGCATGCTCGTACTCTGCCTCGGCCTCCTCATGTACACGTGGCGTCTCTATTTCCACCTCTCGGGTGACTTCGCGGAGGAACTTTGAGCGCCGCGATCGAGGTCGACGGGGTCTCCAAGCGCTTCCGCCTCTACCGGGAGAAGCCGAGCTCGATCAAGCAACGGCTGTTGTCGGGGCACCAGTCGGCCGAGGACTTCTGGGCCCTGCGCGACGTCAGCTTCGATGTTCCGTCAGGAACGTCGCTCGGGTTGATCGGCCACAACGGCTCGGGGAAGACCACGCTGCTGAAGTGCATCGCAGGCATCCTGCGGCCAACGGCGGGCACGATCCGCTACGGGGGCCGTGTCGCCGCGCTCCTGGAGCTGGGTGCCGGCTTCCATCCCGAGCTCACGGGCCGCGAGAACGTGTACCTCAACGCGTCCTTCCTCGGCCTCTCGCGCAAGCAGACCGACGCCGTGTACGACGACATCGTGGATTTCGCCGAGATCTCGGATTTCATGGACAACCAGGTGAAGTTCTTCTCCTCGGGGATGCTGGTGCGGCTGGGCTTCGCCGTCGCCGTCCACGTGGACCCCGACGTCCTGCTGATCGACGAGGTCCTGGCCGTCGGGGACGAGGCGTTCCAGGCGAAGTGCATCCAGAAGGTCCGGAGCTTCCAGGCCGAGGGTCGCACCATCGTCCTGGTGACGCACGCGCTCGACACCGTGGTGGCGGTCTGCGACGCCGCGGTGATGCTGGAGCGCGGCGTCGTCCATATGCGCGGTACCCCTATGGATGTCGTGGCCGAGCTCCGGCATCGTCTGCTGCGCACGGATCCCACGTTCATCCCCGAGGAGGGGAGCCGCGAGGTCGAGATCGACGCCGTCGAGGTGATCCCGGGCCAGGAGCCCGGTCCGAAGCTCTGGCCCGGTCAGGATCTCACGATCCAGGTAGACATCCACGCGGACGAACCCGTTGCAGCGGTCGACGCCTCGATCGCCATCGTGTCGGCTCGCACGAACCATCCTGTGCTGGAGGCGAGGACCTCCCTCCAGGGTGGCGTGCTGCGCCACGTCGACGGCAAACGCAGGATCCGGTTCCACGTTCCGGCCACCACGTGGATCGGGGACGAATACTTCGTCACCGTCGGGCTCGAGTCGCCCGAGGGCCACGCCTACCACATCCAGACGCAACGCTACTCGTTCGAGGCGGTCGAGCAGGAGCGGCTCCCCGTTCCGCTCGACGTCGTCGCCTCGATCGAGGTGGAGGACCTGTGAACCCCCAACCCCCCGTCACCGATACGGAGGCCCACGAAGCCGCCGTCCACACCCCCAAGGAGCACCGCGCCATGTTGATCGGCCTGATCCTCCTCTCCGTCCTGTTGGCGGCCACCGCTCAGATCACCTTGAAGCACGGGATGAACCAGGTGACCGCAGAACGCGGTGGCGTCGCCGGACTCAACGCTTCCTCGTTGAAGCTCATGGCCACGAACGTCGCGGTGATCGGCGGTCTCGTGATCTTCGCGCTCTCCGCGGTGGTCTGGCTCTTGGTCCTCTCGCGAGCCTCGTTGTCCTTCGCCTACCCGTTCGCGTCGCTGAGCTACCTGGTGATCGTGCTGGCGGATCGGTTCCTCTTCCACGAGACGATCCCGCCGCTTCGCTGGGCGGGGGTCTTCTTCATCATGACCGGCATCATCCTGGTCGCGCAGACACCCCACACATGACCGGTGTCGCGCCGACCGTCACGGTCGATCCCGCCGCGGCCCAGCTGGCAGTCGTGATCGTGAACTTCAACACCGGCGGATACCTCGAACGGTGTCTCGCGTCGCTCGCCGCCTTCAGAGGCGACGTCGCGCTCGATGTCCTCGTGATCGACAACGCGTCGCACGACGGGAGTCATCTCGAGGCCGTCGCCGCCCACCCGTGGGCGCGTCTCATCGAGAACACGGAGAACGTCTACCTTTCCCCGGCGTGGAACCAGGGCATCCGCGAGACGGAGGCGCCGTGGGTGCTCCTCCTGAACCCCGACACGGAGTGGTTCGCGGGCACGCTGGCGGATCTCGTGGCGGCGGCGGGGGCCCACACCGACGCGGGGATCGTCGGCCCCTTGGTGCGCAACCCCGACGGGACCGTCTACGCGAGCGGCCGCACGTTCCCCAGCGTCGTGGACGCCGTGGGCCACGCCTTCCTCGGTACCCTGCGCCCGGATAACCCTTTCACGCGCCGCTACCGGATGGCGGGTTGGGACCGGTCGACCGAGCGGCAGGTCGACTGGGTGAGCGGGTGCTGCATGCTGCTGCCGCGGGAGGCCCTGGAGGCCGTCGGGGGTCTCGACGAGGCGTTCCCCCTCTACGGTGAGGAGCTGGACCTCGCGACGCGGCTACGCGACGCCGGTCGGTCCGTCTGGTTCACTCCAGCGGTCGAGATCGTGCACGAGATCGGCGTGTCGACGGGGCGCTCGCGGCGCATGCTGGTGATGCACTCGGACAGCGTGTACCGCTACTACGTGAAGCACCGGGCGGCGGGGTGGAGGCGCGCGACGCTGCCGCTGGCTTGGGCCGCGCTCCGGCTGCGCGCCGAGCTTGAGTGGCTACGGGGGAGGACCGGATGAGAGCGGTCGTGCTGGTGGGGGGCGAGGGGACGCGGATGCGACCGCTCACGGAGACGATGCCGAAACCGCTCCTGCCGCTCGTCGACCGCCCCTCCCTGGACCATGTGCTCGATCACATGGCCCGTCACGGGGTCCACGAGGTGATCCTGTCCTCCCCCTATCTCGAGGCCACCTTCGACCCATTCATCATGGCCCGACGCGGGGACCCCGCCATCACGTGGATCACGGAGGACGCGCCCCTGGGGACCGGCGGCGCCATCGTGAACGCGCTGGGAGCCGTCGGCGACGAGCCCTTCTTCGCCCTGAACGGCGACATCCTCACCGACCTCGACCTGACCGCGATGCTCGCCCTCCATCGCGCCAACGACGCGGCGGTCACGATCGCCCTGCATCACGTCGACGACGCCCGAGCCTTCGGTTTGGTCGACGTCGATCGGGACGGTCGAGTGAGGGCGTTCCGCGAGAAGCCGGAGGCGCCGATCCCCGGCGAGATCAACGCGGGGACCTACCTCATCGACCCCTCGGTACTCGCCGCCTGGACACCGGGAGAGACGATCTCCATCGAGCGGGAGATCTTCCCCGCAGTGATCCGTGCGGGCGACGCGGTGTTCGGGTTCGCATCCGACGCCTACTGGCTGGATCTGGGCACCCCGGAGAAGTACCTTCGCGCGCACTTCGACCTGCTCGAGGGGCTCGTCCACGGCCTCGACTACCCAGCACCGTGGATCGGTGAGGGCGCCGACGTCGACCTTCGCGCCCACCTCGGCCGGTGGGTCGCTGTGGGCCCGGGTGCCTCGGTCGCGGCGGGGGCGGAGCTCGACGACTCCGTCCTGCATGCGGGGGCGCGCGTGGAGGCCGGGGCCAAGCTGGTGGGCTCGGTATTGGGGCCCCGGTCGCACGTCGGCGCCGGCGCCGTGTTGGTCGATTCCGTGTTGGGTGAAGGGGCTCGCGTCCCGGATGGGATGCACCTCGCCGAGGCCCGGGTGTCCGCGGGGGCCCAGGCCACGCCCGGTCGGTAGCGGTCGGGCTCAGCTCCCAGACTGCCGAGGACTCAATCGACGGGCGGCAGGGACCGATGTGATAGCGTGCCCGACCAGACCGGGGGGTCTTGAGCAGCAGATGCGTTCAACCTCATCGTCTTCCATCCCACGCGTCGCCGCCCTCGTGGCCGCGTGTCTGATCCTCCTCGTGGCGACCCCCGCCTCGGCAGCCGGACCCCCTGCCGGTCCCGGGTCGTTCCCGGACCGCGCCCCTCACACCCGGGCCGGGGGCTCCGGGGTGACCGTCTACGGATCCGGGTACGGTCACGGACTCGGGATGTCGCAATGGGGTGCCTACGGGCTCGCGAAGGCCGGCTGGGGCTACACGAGGATCCTGCGCCACTTCTACTCGGGCACGAAGGTCGCCGTCCCGGCTCAGCCGGTCAAGTCGATCCGGGTCGGGCTGACGTACGACCGAAGCATCATCCACCTGAAGGCCGCCGTGGTCCCCACGCGGCTGTGGATCGGCGCGCCCACGACCGGGAAGCCCGTGGCCAAGATCCCGGTCGGCGCGACCTGGACGGTGCGTGCGGCGGCCTCCGGGTACGCGATCCGCGATGCGAGCGGTGCCCTCGTGGGCGGCAAGACCTGGGGTGGGGCCGGGATCAACCTGTATGCCACGTTCGCCGACCGGGGCGGTAGGGTCTTCGTGCCGGAGGCCGACGCGATCTGGAACAAGGGGTTCACCTACGCCCACGGCTACCTCGAATTCAACGAGTACGGATGCGGGGCCGGCGCGTGCCGCGAGCGGCTGATCCTGCCGGTGGGCTTCGAGGACTACCTGCTCGGCATCGGCGAGATGCCGGCGAGCTGGCCGATCGCGGCGCTCAAGTCACAGGCCGTTGCCGCCAGGACGTTCGCGACCTACGCGATCCGCAACTACGGCATGCGGCCCTACTGCAACTGTCAGCTCACGGACGGCTCCAACGACCAGACGTACGTCGGTTTCCAGCAGGAGACCGGTGCCGCGGGCGCGAGATGGAGCCGGGCCGTGAGGTCGAGCGCCAGGCAGGTGATCACGTACAAGGGCCAGCCGATCCAAGCGTTCTTCGCCGCCTCGGACGGCGGGCACTCGGACAGCGTCGAGGACGTCTGGCACGGTGGGGATCCACGGTACGCGGTCCCGTACCTGCGCGCGGTGTGCGACCCGGGTGAGTTCACGTCCGCCAACCCATGGAAAGACTGGAGCCGGGGGTTCACCCGAGCCGCACTCACGGATCGGCTGGCCCCCTACACGGGCACGATCGGGACCGTCACCGGCTTCCCCAAGGTGCGCCGAGGGGCCGGCGGCCGTCTCATCACCATCAAGGTCAAAGGGACGTCGGGCTCCGCCAGCCTCTCCGGATCCACGCTGCGGGGTGCGCTCGGCCTCCCCGACGACCGCATCTGGATCAACAGCGACAAGAACATCGTCGGGGCCGTCCGGGCCAAGTACGACGCGCTGATGTGTGCTCCGGGCCTGCCGACGACGCCGGTGGTCGCGCTCCCCGGCGGGGCCCGCCAGAAGTATCAGACCGGTGGCATATTCCGGAACAACGCTGCGGCGGTGAGCGTCTGGTTGAAGGGGCCGATCTACCAGGAGTACCTGGGCGTGGGCGGTGCGATGGGAGCGCTCGGCCTCCCCACCACCGGCGTGACGGCCCTCGCCCCGGTGTCGCGTGCGGCGACGTGCACGGGCTGTCGACGGATCGTCTTCGACGGCGGAAGGATCTTCGCGAAGCCGGGCGTGGGCGCCCATGCCCTGTGGGGACCTGTCCTCAAGGCCTTCCTCGGCCACGGGGGTGTGACGGGCGCCCTGGGGTTCCCCACGTCTCGGGTCACCGTGAACGCCTCCGGGGCCTCGGCTACCTTCGAGCACGGCCAGATCGACTGCCCCAGCGGCGGCACCTGTCAGATCAGCGGCTGAGCCGCGTCACATCGTGGCGTTCGCCTCTGGCGCCACACCCTTGGTAGTTCGCCCCTCCCTGGTAAGCGTTCGAGTACAGGGAGGTGAACTTGAAAGCGGCGGCGAGGTTGGCGGAGGTGCAGGTCTCCATCTTGTGCCAGGCCACCAGCGCCATCCCCTCGTCTGAGGGCAGCCGGCCTCCGACGCCGTCATCGGGGTAGTCGTAGGGCGCCACGATCACCTTCGACTGCCCCACGTCGGCGCTCTGCGTGTAGAAGGCCCTCAGGGCGTCGATCGTCGCCTGGGGGGTCCCCGGCGCGTACCAGACGATGGCTCCCGCGTGCTCCAGCGAGTGGATCGCTTGGTCCAGCGACGGCGGGGAGTCGTACACGCCCGCGCTGAGCGGCACCGGCCAGTGCGGTCCCGAGGTGGGCGGGATGCTCGGGTAGGTGGACAGCGCCGGCATGTCGGTGAACCGGGTGCCGGCCCCGATGTGGTACTGGTCCAGGTAGTCGGGGCTGTTGGGGTCCGAGACCCCACCGTAATAGCCGACGTCCTTCACGGGTGTGCAACCGGCGGCCTTGGCCTCGGCGTCCGCCTTCTTGAGCAGTGCATCCGCAGTGGGCACCCCCGAGGCGCTGGTCGTGCCGTTCCCCTGCATGATGAACACGGCGGCTACCGCGATCGCCACGGCCAGCGCCACGAGCACGAGCCCGATCGAGCGATTGCGTTTGCGGGCCTGCATCTGCTGCTGGATACGCTCGCGTTCTCGACGTGCCTCGTCCCGGCGCTCGGCCTTGGTCATCCGGCGATCGGGGTCGCCGGTGCTCCCGGTGTTCGCCACGCTCGTTCCGCTCCTGGATCCTCGGGGATGGATGTACGACGATGCCGTCTCGCGACGGCTCGACCAGCGTACCGGACGACCGCCGGCTTGCGAGCGCGTGCGCGATCCTGATGATCCTCGCGACCTCCGGATCACGGATGGAGATGTCGAAGGCTCAGCGGAAGGTCGTGACCTCGTTCGGGTCGATGGGTGGGCGGGGCCGAACGGCCCCGTCCACCGCGGGCCCCGCCGCCACCACGCCGAACGGCGGCGTGCCGCCGTTCGGCCCCACCCACGCAGCCGCCACCGCTTGGGCATCGAGCGCCAACATGAGGGATTGGATCGCGGCGCCTGCGCCCAGCCGCATCTCGTCGTCGATGGGTGCGGTCGCCGAGGACGGGACGAGGTAGACGGGGGCCGCTGGCAGCGCTGGCACCGAGGTCCGGAGCTGCGCCCGCGCCGTCTCGGAGATCGCCACGTCGAACCGCCAGGGCCTGCCGCCCGGCGTGGCCGCGGCGAAGGCGGCCGTCACGGCCATCTCGAGTGTCTCCCGAGGCACGGATGAGCTCGCGAACGCCGCCGCCGACCTGCGCGCGAAGATGGCCTGCAGCGGCGACGTACGGAACAGGTCCTCATCGGCCGGCCGCAGCAGCGACGAGGCGGGCGTGTCGGTCGCCCCACCGCGGTCGACCCCACGGACGATGGCTGCCGGGATGCGGGCGGCCTTCTGCATGACGAGACCGCTGGCGGCCGCCACCTCGTCGGCGAGCGCCACGATCGTCGCCTCCAACGTCTGGCCGCCGTGGTCCGGCGTGCCCCGCAGGTCGACCACGGCCGGCAGCCCGGCGCAGCCGATCGCGACGTTGACCAGCCCGGTCCGCCACGCCCTGCCGAAGGTGTCCGTGACGACCACGGCGAGATCCCGGCCCAGGCGCTCGCGAAGGGCTTCTCGCAGTCCCGTCGCCGACGCGTCGGGATCCGTCGGGAGCAGGGCGATCGTGCCTGCGGCGAGGTTCGAGGCATCTACCCCGGCGTTCGCACAGACGAACCCGTGGCGGGTCTCGGCGATCACGAGGTCGCCCCGACGCGCGACCACCCGTCTGGTCTCCTGGGCCACGGCCGCGGCGCGGTCATCCCCGGCGACGAGCCGTCCCTCCGCCTTCGACACGATCTTCGAGGTGACGACGACGACATCGCCATCTCTCGCGTCGGCGGCGAGGAGCGCCGGCGTCGAGGAGCTCGGCGAGGTCGTCGCCGGGACGGAACTCGGGCAGGCCGCCGAGCGGAAGGACGACCAAGCTCACGGTCGCGCATCGATCAGATCGAGCGCGGTGCGGGCCAGCGCTTCGGCCCGGGCGTCGTCCACCATGATGGTGTCGGTCACGGCAACGCGCAGCCCGGTGGCGCGGATACGCTCGGCGAGGTCCCGATCGCGCTCGTCGATCACCCATCCGCCGAGCAGGCCCTCGTAGGCCGCGGCGGCTCCGGCCGCCGTGACCTCCAGGCCCACGGCGGGCATGAGTTTGTCCGCCATCCCCGCCACCGGCGCGCCAGCGACGATCCCGCTGATGCCCACGGCTGATGCGCTTGCGCGACGCGACGGCCTCGCGGACGCCCGCCACGGCCAAGATGGGTCCGAGGGACACGACCGGGTTCGAGGGGCAGAACACGACGGCGTCGGCCTCCGCGATCGCATCGAGTACCCCCGGCGCCGGGTGGGCGGTCGCGGCGCCCTCGTACCGAACGCTCTTGACGGCGTCGGCCGCGCCGCGCCGCACCCAGTAGTCCTGGAAATGCAGATCCAGTTCCTCCCCGGTCGCGGGGTCGACGGCGTCGATCCGTGTGGTGATCCGGTCGTCAGAGACCGGGATGAGCCGCGCGGACACCCCGAACCTGGTGGCGATCCGAGCCGTGACCTCGCTCATGGTCGTGCCCGTCCGTAACAGGTGCGTCCGCAGGAGATGAGTGGCGAGATCGAGGTCGCCGAGGTTGAACCACGCGTCATCGGCGCCCATCGCGCGCAGCTCCTCAGTGGTCCGGAAGGTCTCCTCGCGGCGCCCCCAGCCCCTGTCTCGATCGAACACATCGCCGAGCCAGTACGTGACGGAGTCTGGGTCGGGCGAGACCCGAAGGCCGTGGACGTCGAGGTCGTCGGCGACGTTCAGGATGACGGTGAGGGCGTCGCCCGGTACGGCCCGCGTGAGCCCTCGCAGGAACTTGCCTGCCCCGATGCCCCCCGCCAGCGCCGTGACCTTCATAGCGATACAGCGTAGTAGGCTCGCCGACATGCCCGAGGTCCTTGCCGCGCAGCTCCGTCGGGCGCTCGCGCGCGCGGAAGCCGGCAAGGCCCTCTCGGTGCAGGAGGCGACCGCCCTCGTGGACGCTCGAGGCGAGGGCCTCGACCGTCTGATGTCGATCGCCGCCCGGCTCCGCGATCTCGGTCACGGCGACGTCGTCACCTATTCGCGGAAGGTATTCGTCCCGCTCACGATGCTCTGTCGCGACCACTGTCACTACTGCACGTTCGCCAAGCCGCCGGCGAGGCTCGAGGCGCCGTTCCTCACGCCCGAAGAGGCGGTGGCGATCGCCGAGGCCGGACGCGCGATGGGCTGCAAGGAGGCGCTCTTCACGCTCGGAGACCGGCCCGAAGATCGCTACGACGTCGCGCGCGACTGGCTCGCCCAGCGGGGCTACGGTTCGACGCTCGACTACGTCCGCGCAGTGGCGATCCAGGTGCTGGAGGCCACCGGGCTCCTCCCGCACCTCAACCCGGGCGTGATGTCCTACGAGGAGCTCGCCCGCCTCAAGCAGGTCGCTCCGTCGATGGGGCTCATGCTCGAGACCTCCTCGGCCCGGCTGTCGGAGAGGGGTGGCCCCCACTTCGGGTCGCCCGACAAGGATGCCCGCCGTCCGCCTGCGCACGATCGAGGACGCCGGCAGGCTCGCCGTGCCGTTCACCACCGGGATCCTGGTGGGCATCGGCGAGACGGCCGACGAGCGCGCGCGATCGCTCCTCGCGATCCGCGAGGTCCATCGGCGGTACCACCACATCCAAGAGGTCATCGTCCAGAACTTCCGGGCGAAGCCCGGCACCGCGATGCACGCGGCGCCGGAGCCAGGGGAGGAGGAGTACCTCGCCGCGGTCGCCACGGCCCGCGTGGTGCTGGGTCCGGCCATGCATGTCCAGGCGCCTCCGAACCTCAGCGACCCGGAGCAGCGCGGGAGGCTCCTCGACGCCGGCATCGACGACTGGGGCGGCGTGTCGCCGCTCACGCCGGACCACGTCAACCCCGAGAAGCCGTGGCCCAGCATCGAGACGCTCGCCGCCACCACGGCCGCGCAGGGGCAAGCACCTCCGCGAGCGGCTCACGATCTACCCGGAGTTCGCGCTGCGCCCGGACCCGTTCTCGCCGGCAAGATGCGCGCCCCGGTCGCCGCGCTCATGGGCGAAGACGGCCGCGCGGTCGAGGGGCTCCTGCCGGCACCGATCGCCGTGGCAGGACCCCGACGTCCAGTGGAAGCCGCGCGCCATCGCACTCACGTTCGCCAAGGCGGCGACGCGGGACTTCGCGCCGACGCCGAGGACGTCTACGGCGACATCGACGAGGCGCCGGAGGTCACGCAGGCGTGGCGCCGCCGGGTCGTCGACCCAGCGCGGCTCGACGCAGACATCCGCTCCGCGCTCCGCAAGGCCCAGCGTCATCGAGCCGATCACCGACCAGGAGGCGCTCGCCCTCTTCCGCGCCGAGGGCCCGGCCCTCGACGCCCTGTGCTCCGTTGCCGACGGCCTGCGCGCCGAGGCCGTGGGGGACGACGTCACCTACGTGATCAACCGCAACCTCAACTTCACGAACGTCTGCTACGTGGGGTGCCGGTTCTGTGCGTTCGCCCAGCGTGAGCAGGACGCCGAGTCGTACACGCTCACGCTCGCACGAGGTGCAGGGCCGCGTGCCGGAGGCGTGGGCTCTCGGCGCCACCGAGGTCTGCATGCAGGGTGGCATCCACCCGGATCTCCCGGGCACCTTCTACTTCGACCTGCTCGATGCCGTGAAGGCGGCGCGCCCGAGATCCACGTGCATGCCTTCAGCCCGATGGAGGTGCTGAACGGCTCGACGAAGCTGGGCATCTCGTTCGAGGAGTTCCTCGCCGAGGCGAAGGCGTCACGGTCTCGGCACGATCCCGGGGACGGCCGCGGAGATCCTCGATGACGAGGTCCGGTGGGTCCTGACCAAGGGCAAACTACCTGCCGATACCTGGGAGGAGATCGTCCGAACGGCGCACGGCCTCGGTATCCGGATCCAGCTCGACGATCATGTTCGGCCATGTCGACGCGCCGCCCCACTGGGTGGCGACACCTGCGCAGGCTCGGCCGGATCCAGGCGGACGACCGGCGGGTTCACCGAGTTCGTGCCGCTGCCGTTCGTGCACCAGAACGCGCCCGATCTATCTCGCGGGCAAGGCGCGAGCCGGCGCGACGTTCGAGGAGAACCTGCGGATGCACGCCGTGGCGAGGATCCTGCTCGACGGGCTGATCCCGAACGTCCAGGTGTCGTGGGTCAAGCTCGGGGTGGCGTCTTGCCAGGCGATCCTGCGGGCCGGCGCCAACGATTTCGGTGGCACGCTCATGGAGGAAACCATCAGCCGGATGGCCGGCGCGGAGTGGGGGATCGAGATGACCGCCGGACCAGTTCGACGACGCGATCCGCGCGATCGGACGCATCCCCGCCGATGCGCACGACGACCTACGAACGCGTCGGAGCTGGCTCTCGGGCGCGCTATCCGTCAAGTGAATTGACCTTTCTGGTCAAGTTCCTTGACCACCGAGATTCCTGCAGAAACCCCTTGTCACCAGCGCGTTCGCCTTGGAGCATGCAAGGTGACATAGGGATGAGGCAGAGAACTTCCTCGTGGAGGGCTTGTCAGCGAGGAGGTTCTTCCCGCAGAATCACACGATTGTGATTTCGGGGGGAGTCTGAGCCGTGCACCATTACATCCCTTGGCAGGAGCGCGCACGATGTCGCGACTACGACCCGGAGATCTTCTTCCCCGAGAAAGGGGGCTCATCGAGGGAGGCCAAGCGGATCTGCAGCGAGTGTCCCGTTCGCATCGAGTGCCTGAACTACGCCCTACGTCGCGACGAACGCTACGGCGTCTGGGGCGGGATGAGCGAACGGGAACGCCGACGCCTGAAACGCATGGCGTCCTGACCTGAACCTGGAGCCCGAAAGGGGGCAGCATGGCAGCCAAGAAGACTGCGGCTCGCAAGCCGGCCGCGCGGAAGAAGACGGCGGCACGCAAGCCTGCCGCGGAAGAAGACGGCGGCTCGCAAGCCGGCCGCGCGGAAGAAGACGGCCGCACGCAAGCCTGCCGCGAAGAAGACGGCGGCTCGCAAGCCGGCCGCGCGGAAGAAGACGGCCGCACGCAAGCCCGCGCGCGAAGAAGACGGCGGCTCGCAAGCCGGCCGCGCGGAAGAAGACGGCCGCACGCAAGCCCGCCGCGCGAAGAAGACGGCGGCTCGCAAGCCGGCCGCGCGGAAGAAGACGGCCGCACGCAAGCCCGCGGCGCGCAAGCGCTGAGCGGATCGCACCACGACCGGAAGGGGGGCGGTCCGCCCCCCTTCCGGCGTGTCTGGCTCTCGCCGTGCTAGCCTCGGCGCCGCGCTCCAAGCGCGTCGCATGACCCGATCCCCGACCTCCGTCCCCGCCACCTCCGAGCGCGCCCCCTCGGTGCTCGTGGTCCTGCTCGTGCACGATGACGCGGAGCGGCTCAAGACCTGCCTCCCCGCCCTGGCGACGCAGACGTACCCGCGCCTCGCCATCGTGGCCGTCGACGACGCGTCGTCCGACGACTCTCGCGGCCTCCTGGTGCAGGCGCTCGGTGAGGGTCGGGTGATCCGACTTCCGTCGCGTCGAGGTCAGGCCGGAGCGCTCCAGACGGCGATGGACCTGCCCGTCGCCGGTGCCGCCGACCAGATCCTGCTGATGCGAGGCGACACCGCGCTGGACGACCCCGACGACGTCGGCCGCATGGTCGAGGCCGCCGTAGGGATCACCGGCATCGATCGGGTGGGGGTCGTCGGCGGGAAGGTCGTCGACTGGGAGGACCCTCGCCTGCTCCGCGACGTGGGGAGGTCGGCGGACCGCTTCGGCCATCCCTACGCGCCCCTCCAGCCGGGTGAGATCGACCAGGGACAGTTCGACCGCGTCCTCGAGGTCCTGGGCGTCTCGTCGGCGCGATGCTGATCTCGCGGGAGACCTGGCAGCGGGTCGGCCCGTTCGACGAGCGGCTCCCCGAGGAGAGTCAGGACCTCGATTACGGTTGGCGCGCGCGGATCGGCGGGTTCCGGGTGTTGATGACGCCGCTCGCGCGCGTGCGCTCCGATGCGCCCCCGCACAGCGTCGCACCTCCCCACCGGAGCGCGAGGTACGACGAGGACCGAGGCGCGATCTGCTCGATGTTGAAGTGCGTCTCGCTGCTCAACCTGCTCTGGCTGCTCCCGCTGTCGGTGGTCCTCGGGTTGGCGCGGGTGCTGTTCCTCGTGCTCGGACGCAGGTTCGAAGAGGCGTATGACGCGCTGTCGGCCTGGGGGTGGAACCTGGCCCATCTTCCGGGGACGCTGGTCCGTCGCAGGCGGGTGCAGCGGACCCGTCTGGTCAAGGACGGCTCGCTGCGACGCTTCATGGCCTCCGGCGGTCTCCGCCGCCCCCGCTGGTTCCAGACGGCCGAGCGCATCCTCGAGGAGCAGCGAGAGCTCGATGGTGACGAGGATGCGAGCGCGACCCCTCGGCGCCTGCAGCGTCGTACGACGTCCTTCGTGGGGACGCATCCGGTGATCGTGGCGTCCTTCCTCGGCCTGGTCGTGGGTGCGTTCGCGGTGCGCAACCTCGTCGGCGCGTCCTCGCTCGCCGGCGGCGTCCTGCCCGCGTTCCCCGCCAAGACGTCGGGGTTCTTCGGCGAGCTCGCTATCGGGGTTCCGTACCACCGGGCTCGGTGGGGCGCTGGCGGCGAGTCCGGCCCTGGGCGCCATGGGTGGGCTCTCCGGCCTCCTGTTCAACAGCACACGCCTGGCACAGAAGGCGTTGCTCGCCGGCGGCCCGGTGTTGGCCGCGACGCTGATGTACCGGTCGGCGGTGCGTCTGACGGGCCGGCCGGGCCCCAGCGTCGTCGCGGCCGGCTCGTACCTCGCGTCTGCCCTGATGCTGTGGGCGTACTCCCAGGGTCGCATCGACCTGCTGCTGGGGCTCGCGGTCCTTCCGCCGGCAGCGGAACGGCTGGAGACGGCGTTCGGGCCCGGCGAGCCACCGGACGGTCGGTGGAGGTTCGTCGCGGGGGTGGGCGTGACCTTCGCCGTGCTGCTGGCCTTCCTGCCGGGGGGAGCGCTGGCGCTCCTCGTACTGCTGATCGTGCAACTGATCGGTGGACGCGAGCGGGGGCGTGGGCTGGCGCTGACCGGCGCGTCGCTGCTGACCGCCGCGGTGCTGCTGTTCCCGTTCGTCCCGACCATGCTGGCTGGCGGCGGGGCCGCCCTGACGTCCTACGTCGGCACGACCGACGTGGGCGCCCTCGCCCGCCTCTCCCTGGGAACGGCCCCGGGCGGTTGGTGGATCGCGGCGTTCCTGCCCATCGCCGCACTGATCGCCTACGGGCTCACCGGACGCGGGATGCGGGGCCGGGCGACCCGCGCCCTGGTGGCCTCGCTGGCGGGTTTGACGCTGTCCTGGCTGTCGGCGGCCGGCTACCTGCCCTCGGGCCTCTCCAATCCGATCGTGTACGCGGCCCTGGCCGCCGTCGGCGAGGCAACGCTCGTCGCCTACGGGCTGTCCTCTCTCGGGGAGGGTCTGGGTCGGGAGTCGTTCGGCCTCCGTCAGATCGGCGTCGTCGTGCTCACGGTGGTCCTGGGGGGAGGGCTGCTCCTCCAGTCGGCAGCCGCGATGGTAGGCGGCTGGGCGGTCGGCGGCCCCGGACAGATCTCCGCCGCCTGGGCCGTGGTCGAGAGTGGTGCGAAGGGCGACTACCGCGTGTTGTGGATCGGTGGGCCGGACGGACTTCCCTTCCCTGCGCCCGGAGGCGACCCCACGTCGACCGTGCAGGCGGGCGACGCCACCGTCCGCTGGGCACTGACCGACCCCGGGGGCGTCACCGCGCTCGACACGGGGCGCTCGTTGACCGGGACCGGGGAGTACCGGCTGTCCGAGGCGCTCGACGAGATCCTCTCCGGGACCTCCGCCCACGGCGGTTCGCTGCTGGCACCGTTCGGGATCCGGTTCGTGGTCGCTCCGATCGCGGAGCTGCCGGCCGCGGTGGCTCGACGATTCGATGGTCAGCTCGACCTGGACATGGTCCCCTCGTCTGAGCTCGCCATCTACCGGAACGCCGTCGCGCTGCCGCCGGGCGCCATCCTCACTACGAGCCCTCAGCAGACACGACTCGTGCTGGCGGGCACGCCGGCGGACACGGCCGAACTCGGGCACGTCGGGTCCAGGCGCATGGTGAGAGTGACCGGCGGTTGGGACGGACCGGCGGTGGACGGCCTCGCAGCGTTGTCGACCGAATTCGATGGCTCCTGGCAGATCGAGGGATCGGACGTGAAACCTCGGCGGAGCTTCGGGTGGGCGACGGCGTTCGCCGCGACGCGCGGGCCGATCGCCGTGCGGTACGGGGCGCAGCTGCCCCGGACCGTCGAGATCACGCTGTTGGGCGTCCTCTGGCTGGTCGCCTTGTGGATAACGCGGAAGCCGGTTTCACGGTGAAGGCCCGGAGCCAGGGGCTGGTCGCGGTGGCGGCGATCGGTGTCGCCGTCGTGCTGGCGGTCGGTGCCGTTCGGCTTGGTCCCGCGATCCCGGACGCAGCCTCGCCCGGGTCGGCCCCATCCGGGGCATGGTTCTGCCCGCACGGCGGCGGCAAGGAATGGAAGGCAACCCTTACCCTGGCCGACCCCGGTGCAGAAGCGGCGACGGTACGGATCACGTCCCTGACGTCGGGAGGAGCACAACCCACCAAGACGCTGGAGGTGACGGCGGGCTCGGAGCTGCAGGTGCCGGTGCCCGCAACCGATCGTTCGTCCTCGACCTACGTGGAGTACTTCGGCGGGTGGGTTGCGGCGGGATGGGTGGCGCAGGGAGGCGCCGGCGAGATCGGCGTGGGCGCCGAGCCCTGCGCCCCGCAGCCATCCCGGACCTGGTACCTGCCGGACAACTCCACGGAGCAGGGCCAGCAGGCCTACGCCGTGGTCATGAACCCGTTCGGGGTCGATGCCGTCTTCGACGTGACGCTCTATACGGCGGACCGCGATCCCATCCGCAGCTCCCGTTGGACCGATCTCAGCCTGGCCCCCTATCGCAGCCTTGCCCTACCGCTCGGGAGCGCCCAGGTCGGCGCCCTCGGTGAGGCGGCGCTCATGGCGCAGATCGAGGTCACGTCGGGACGCGTGGCGGCCGCGTCGTTGGGGGTCGCCAGGGCGGGGGGTATCCGGAGCACGATCGGCGTGACGCATACCAGCTCGCAGGTGTTCCTTCCCGTGGCGGCAGGTGCGGGGCAGTCCCAGATGGAGGTCACCGTGCCGGGGCCGACCGCGGTCACGTACGGCGCGACCCTGCTATCCAAGCAGCCGCCTCGACCGTTGCAGGAGGGTACGCTCTCCTCGCCGTCAGGCACCTCGCTCCGCGGGGCTGTCCCCGGTGATCACCTCCGGCCCGTCCGTGGTGGATGTCGCCACGCAGGGCTCGGGCCGCCTGGTCGCCGCCTTGCGGGCGGTCGGCGCCGGGCACGACACGGCTTCGACGGGTGGAACCGATGTCACGGCGGCTTCGTGGATCGTCCTGCCAACGGTGGCGGGACAGCCGTCTAACCCGGGCATGGTGCTCGCGAACCCCGGCGACCAGCCCGTGGCCGTCATGTTGCATCTGGTCGTCGCCCGGGGCGCCAACCCCGCGGCCGACATCTCGGTCACGGTGCCGGCGGCCTCAGCGGTCGGGGTTCCCGCGGAGTTCCTCGCCTCGGCGCCCCAGGCCGCCGTCCTGGTTCAGGCGGACGGCGGCGAGATCGTGGCACTCGGGGCATCCACCTCGTTGGGGGTTCAAGGGCGATCCGTGTACGCGCTCTCTACGGGGGTCGTGCTGCCCCAGGGCAGTGTCCCGATGTCCCCGAGCCCGACCTCGCCCTCGGTGGCTACACCCTCGGGCTGATCTGGCCGAAACGTCAGGAACGGGCGCGTCGCAGTATGATGTTGCGTCCGCCACCCGCGACAGGATTCCCCATGGCCAACGGCAAACACGTTCGTCGTCACACCTCCCGCGTCGTCGCCGTCCTCGGCGTCTCGGCGGGGATCCTCGTGCTGGTCCTCGGGGGCATGGCGTTCGCGGCCTACCACTACGAGCAGGCCCGGAGCGACACGATCCTGCCCGGCGTCTCCGTCGGCGGGGTCGACGTTGGCGGCATGACCGCGAGGCGAGGCGGTCGCCGCGGTCCGGCAGGCGGCTGCCGCGCCGCTGGGCGCCCCGCTCCAGGTATCGGTTGCCGGGAAGACCTGGACCGTCACGCCGCAGGAGCTGGGACAGCGCGCGCGGGGTGCTGAAGGCGGTGAACCGTGCCCTCGCGCTCAACCGATCCATGGGCACGCTTCGACCGATTCTGGCACCGCATCCGTCAGGAGCCCGTCCAGCGCGCGATCCCTGTGCAATATGCGGGCGCCGCGGGCGTCGACGCGCTGATCACCAGGTGGAGAAGGCGGTTCGCGCGGCCGCCGACCGACGCCCATATGACCACCGACGGCGACAAGCTGATCATCGTGAAGCCGAAGGATGGGCGGCGCTCGACGCCACCACGGCCGCCCAAGTCGATCCGGCATGGCCCTGCGGACCGCACGCCTCCTCCGTGACGCTCGCCGTCACCACGGTCGAAGCCGAAGGTGACCGCGGAGAACATGGGACGCCACCATCGTCGTCCGGGTCGACCAGAACATGCTGTACCTCTACGAGGGATTCAAGATCTCCGCGGACGTGGCCGTCGCCACCGCGATGCCGCCGTGGGTCACCCCGGCGGGGAACTGGATCATGGACCGCAAGGCCGTAGACCCCACCTGGTACAACCCGCACCCGACCGGCTGGGCCTCGCCGCCCCGCTCGTGGTGCCGGGCGGGCCCGACAACCCGATGGGCACCCGGGCCCTCTACATCACGGCCCCGGGCCTGATCCGCATCCACGGGACGAGCCCGTCGGAACGGCCCTCGATCGGCCACTACGAGTCGCACGGGTGCATCCGGATGCTGAACGAAGACGTCGAGCAGCTCTACCCCCTGGTGCCCGTGGGTACGCACGTGCTCATCGTCGGCCATCGCCCGTACTGATCGCGCACGATCATGCGAGGCTCCCGGTGCTTGGAAATCACACGCGTGTGATCTAGCCTTCGCCAGATGCGAACGTGCGCGAAGATGCGATGCGCCTGCCGAGCCCGTGGCCACCATCACCCTCCGCTACGCCGAGCGGGAGGTGGCGATCGGCGACCTGCTCCCCGAACCCGACCGGAACCTGCTCGACCTCTGTCGTGACCATGTGGAGCGCATGACCCCGCCGGTGGGCTGGGTCGTGGTCGAGGAGCGGCGCGACGTGGCGGCGCTCGCCGGCTGAGGCGCCGGCGGTCCTCTAACACGGGATCGTCACCCCGCGGCCGATGCATGTATCCCCCGATCGGGGTGCGGAGCCGTTGGGGTGGCCGATGCATGTCACCGCCCGTCGGGCCCAGGGAAATGGCTGCGGCGTGCTATGGTCCCGAGCCCGATGCAGGACGAAGCTACTCCCATGGCGAACAACCCCACCTGCCCCGACTGCAAGGTCGGCGATCTGATCAAGATCTCCATGTCGGTCGGCGGCCGCGACCTCGCGTTCGCCACCTGCCACCACTGCGAGGCGAAGTGGTGGTTCAAGGACGGGGAGGAAGTCCCGCTCGCCTCCGTGATCGGCCTGGTCGTCCAGAAGTAGCCCGCGGCTGACGTGCTTCGCCCCGGGTCCGTAGGATGCCCGTATGCCACGGGACCTGGATCGCATCTTCAAGGCCTACGATGTCCGCGGCGTGGTCCCCGACGAACTGGATGCCGATCTAGCGCGCCGGATCGGGGCGGCCTTCGCTGAATGGAGCGGTGCCCCCAGCATCGTGCTGGGCCGGGACTGTCGGCTCTCCTCCCCCGAACTCGCCACCGCGATCGCCGAGGGCGCGACCTCACGCGGGGTCGATGTCGTGGATCTCGGGCTTGGCCTCCACCGATCTCCTCTACTTCGCAAGTGGCGCGGAGGACCTGCCCGGCGTCATGCTCACGGCCAGCCATAACCCGAAGCAGTACAACGGGCTGAAGTTCTGCCTGGCCGGGGCGAGGCCGGTGGGCGAGGAGACGGGGTTGCGCGAGATACGCCGCCTGGTCGAGGCCGGCGAGCGTCCGCCCGTCCGCCGCGCTCGGGACGGTCCGATCGCGCGATCTGCTCGAGGCCTACGTGGATCACGTGCTCACGTTCGTCGACCGCGAGACGATGCGGCCCCTGATCGTCGTCGCGGACACCGCGAACGGTATGGGCGGGCTGGTGGTGCCGGCCGTGATGGAGCGGCTCCCCGTCCGGCTCCATCATCTGTTCCCCGACCTGGACGGCACGTTCCCGAATCACCCTGCCGATCCGATCGACCCAGAGAACCAGCGTGATCTGAAGGCGGCCGTACTGGAGTACGGGGCCGACGTCGGCCTGGCCTTCGACGGAGACGCGGACCGCGTGTTCCTGATCGACGAGCGCGCTCAGGACGTCAGCGGCTCCCTGCTGACCGCGCTGGTGGCCGAGGCGATGCTGGAGCGTGAGCCGGGCGCGAAGATCGTGCACAACCTGATCTGCTCCTGGACCGTGCCCGAGGTGATCCGAGAGCATGGCGGCATACCGGTCCGCACCCGGGTCGGCCACTCGTTCATCAAGCAGGTGATGGCCGAGACCGGAGCCGTCTTCGGCGGCGAGCACTCGGGGCACTACTACTTCCGCGACAACTACCGGGCGGACTCGGGCCTCATCGCAGCCGTGGTGGCGATGGGCGAGCTGTCGAAGGCCGAGGTCCCGCTGTCGGCGCTGCTCGCCCCGCTCCGGCGCTACGTCGCGAGCGGGGAGATCAACACCCGCGTCGATGACCAGGCCGGGCGGATCGAGGCCGTGGCCGGCGCCCTCGCCGACGGGCGAACCGGACCGGCTCGACGGTCTCACGGTGGAGTTCGACGACTGGTGGTGCAACGTGCGCCCGTCGAACACCGAGCCGCTGCTGCGCCTGAACGTGGAGGCCCGTACCCCCGAGCTCCTGGCGGAGAAGACCGCGATGGTGCTCGGCCTGATCAGAGGGGAGAGCGCGTGAGCGTACCTGCCGAGCTGTTGGAGATCCTCGTCTGCCCGAACGATCACGGGGACGGTCGAGTATCGCGAGGCAGAGCAAGTGATCGTCTGCACCGTCCTGCGGCTACCGCTACCCGGTTCGCGACGGACATCCCCGTGATGCTGATCGACGAGGCCGAGAAGCCAGGGGGCAGCGCCCGGTGATCGATCTGGACGATGCGGAGGCCATGCGCGCGCTCGACGTCAGCGACATGCTGGGCACCGTGGGCGCGCTGCCCGAGCATTGTCGCACCGCCTACGAGGCCACGGTGGTGCTCGACCTTCCCGATGCGGACGGGGTGACCGCGGTCATCGTCTGCGGCATGGGAGGCTCGGCGGTGGCCGGGGACGTGGTTCGGTGCGTCTTCCGCGAGCGCCTGGGGCTCCCCCTGGAGGTCAGTCGCAGCCCCGTGCTGCCCGCGTACGCGGGTCCGCACACGCTCGTGGTCATCTCGTCGTACTCGGGCGAGACGGCGGAAACGCTGGCGCGCCTACCGCGATGCGGTGGCTCGCGGGTGCCGTGTGCTCTGCGTCACCTCCGGCGGACAGCTCGGGACCGAGGCCGACGGTGCCGGGATCCCGGTGATCCCCGTGCCGATAGGGTTCCAGCCGCGGGCCGCCCTGGGGCATCTCGCGTTCTCCGTCCTGGGGGGGCTCGAGGCCTCCGGGTTGCTCCCTCCCGTGGCCGGGGACGTGGAGGAGGCCGTCGCCGAGCTGAGCGGCCTTGCCGGGCGCCTGGGCCCCACCGCGGTGGCGGAACGCAACCCCGCCAAGTCCCTCGCGATGCGGATCGGCGAGAAGGTGCCGGTGATCTGGGGCGCCGAGGGGATCGGCGCCGTCGCCGCCATGCGCTGGAAGACCCAGATGAACGAGAACGGGAAGATCCCGGCCTTCTGGTCGTCGATGTCCGAGCTCGATCACAACGAGGTCGTCGGCTGGACTGCGCCCTACGGCCACGGCTACTCGCTGATCGCCCTGCGACACGACGGCGAGCCGCCCGAGCTCGCGCGGCGCTTCGAGCCGTCCTACGCGATCGCTCGCAGCGCCGGTGTGGACACGGGTGAGGTCCGGGGCGCGGGTCGTTCGGCCTTGGCACGCCTGATGTCCCTGATCATCGCCGGGGACTTCACCAGCGTCTACGTGGGCCTGCGCCGCGGCGTCGATCCCACGCCCGTCGACGCGATCGCGGGGCTCAAGGCCTCATTGGCGGAGTCGTGAGCGCCGCGGCGCCGGTGCCCGCGCCGGACGACGATCTCGCCGCGGCAGGGTGCCGCCGTCGTGCGTGCCGCCACCGACCTCACTCCGAGGGTGGGAGTGATCCTCGGCTCCGGGCTGGGCCCGGCGCTCGCCGATACCCTGGAAGCCGACGTCTCGTTCGCCTTCACCGACCTGCCGGGGTTCCCACCGTCCGGGGTTCCCGGTCATGCTGGGCGGCTCGTGCTCGGACGGCTCGCCGGTGTGCCGGTTGCGGCCTTCTTCGGCCGCCTGCACTTCTACGAGGGGTACGGGATGGATGTGCCCGCGCTGCTGCCACGCCTGGTCCACGCCCTCGGCGCCGACACCTTGATCCTGACCGGCGCGGTGGGAGGGCTGCAGGAGGGTCTGGCCGCCGGCACCGTGGTGATCCTTCAGGACCACATCAACGCGATGGGGACCGCACCGTTGCTCGGATGGCGGTTCCCGGACGGGATGCCGGCGTTCGTAGCGATGATCGACGTCTACGACTCGGAGCTTCGTGCCCTCGCCACTGAGCGCGCCGAGGCCCTTGGGGTCACCGCCACCGAGGGTGTGTACGCGGCCATGAGCGGGCCCGCGTACGAGACCCCTTCGGAGGTGCGCTTCCTCCGGAACGCCGGCGCGACGGTGGTGGGGATGTCCGTGGTCCCCGAGGCGGTGCCGGCCCACGCCCTCGGCCTGCGTGTGATGGGATTGTGTTCCGTGACGAACGCGCTGGGCGAGGAGGTGGAGCACGATGAGGTCGTGCGCGTCGCCAACCGCACGGCGCTCGAGGTAGGCAGGCTCCTGGTGGACCTGTGCCCCCGACTCTAGGAAGGATCGACGACATGCCGAACGACGTACGTGACCCGGGGCTCGCCGATGGCGGCAGGCTCCGTATCGAGTGGGCCGGAGCCGAGATGCCGGTGCTGGCGCTCATCAGGGAGCGCTTCGAGAAGGAGCGGCCCCTCGCGGGCATCCGGATCGGCGCGTGCCTCCACGTCACCACCGAGACGGCGAACCTGATGCTGACGCTGGCCGCAGGCGGCGCCGAGGTAGCCCTGTGCGCCTCCAACCCCCTGTCGACTCAGGACGACGTGGCGGCGGCGCTGGTGGAAGCGGGGTCGATACCTACGCCATCAAGGGCGAGGACACCGACACGTTCTTCAAGCACATCGACGCGGTGCTCGACGTCCGGCCGAACATCACGATGGACGACGGGGCCGACATGGTCAGCGTGCTGCACAAGGAGCGGGTCGATCAGCTCGGGGAGATCCTCGGTGGCACGGAAGAGACGACCACCGGTGTGATCCGGTTGCGGGCGATGGCGGCCGACGACGCGCTGAAGTATCCGATCGTGAGCGTCAACGACGCCGATACGAAGCACCTGTTCGACAACCGGTTCGGTACCGGTCAATCGACGATCGACGCCATCATGCGCTCCACGAACCGGCTGCTGGCGGGCCGTACGATCGTCGTCTGCGGCTACGGGATGTGCGGCCGGGGGGTGTCGTCGCGAGCCCGCGGCATGGGCGCGCATGTGATCGTCACCGAGGTCGATCCCACGGCGGCGATCGAGGCCGTGATGGAGGGGTATCGGGTCATGCCGCTGCGCGAGGCGGCCCGGGTGGGCGACATCTTCATCACGGTGACCGGCGACACCACCGTGATCGGTCGCGAGCACATGGAGCTCATGAAGGACGGCGCGATGCTCGCGAACTCGGGTCACTTCGACGTGGAGATCGACAAGCCGGCGCTCGCCGAACTGGGGTCGGCCGGCGTGCGACGTGTACGGGAGTTCGTCGACGAGTACACGATGGCCGACGGGCGTCGCATCTACCTGCTCGGAGAGGGGCGTCTCGTGAACCTCTCGGCAGCCGAGGGTCACCCCGCGGCGGTGATGGACATGTCGTTCGCGAACCAGGCGCTATCCGCCGAGTGGGTCGTCCAGCAGCGAGGTGCGCTCGAACCCCGCGTCTACCCGGTGCCAACCGAGATCGACAAGGAGGTCGCGCGGCTCAAACTGCGGGCCATGGGGGTCGAGATCGACGAGCTCACCGCCGACCAGGACCGGTACCTCCACTCATGGGAGCAGGGGACCTAGGTGGACGCGGAGCAGGTCTCCGTCCGCGCGCATTTCGAGCGGTTCCCCGCCACGGTCAAGGGGGCGTTCGTGCTGCGCGGAGCCGACGGCGACCCGCACCAGGTGAAGCTCGACGGGGCCAGGATCGACGAGGTCGCCGGGGGATCGGGCCAACGGATCGACCTCGAGGCCGCCACCCTGGACGTGGCGCCCAACCTCGACCTCTTCGTCCCGTTCGAGTTCCCCACCACCGAGCTGGGGCCCGGCTGGTACGAGCTCGTCTGCGAGGTGCTCGTGGACGGCGTCGCGGGTGAGATCAGGCCGGGCGACCGATTCGTGGTGGCCTGGCCGCGCGCGGCTGTTCGCCGGGGCACGGTCACCGTGGGCAAGGTGCTCGTCACGGGGTCCGGCGGCAAGGTGACGGTCGATCAGGTGGAGTGCGCGGGCGACTCCATGCGGATCAGCTATCGGGCCGACGAGCCCGCGGGCCTCTCGCTGCTCGCCGACGGGATGGCCGTCACCGTGGTGGACAGGCGGTTCGACGAGGATGCGGGGTCCGGCAAGGTGGTGTCGTACCCGGCCCTGAAGGCGCACGAATGGCTCTCGATCAAGATGAGAGGCACCGCCGACCCGCTGGACATCAAGCTGCCCTAGCGTGTCGCTGGTGTCCGCTAGCGTCGGACCATGGGGCGGCTGCTGGACACCGTCTTCCCACGAACGTGCGCCGGCTGCGCCGCGGGGTCCTGGCCCTTCTGCGCCAGATGCCTCCAGGAGCTCGAGGTTCTCGGCCCGCCCTGGTGTCGTCGCTGCGGCCGACCATGGAGACGTTCGGTGGAGAGGTGCCGTGACTGTCCTCCGGCGCCCGTGTCGGGGGCCCGCTCGGCGTTCGCCTTCCACGGGCCTGCGCGCCGGGCGATCCACCGTCTGAAATATGCCGGCTGGCGTGGCGTGGGTGAGGCACTCGCGCGGGCGATGGTTGCGGCGGGGCCGCTTCCGCCCGCCCTGGTCGTGACGTGGGTCCCCCTGACCCGGCGTCGGCTGGCCGAGCGGGGGTACGACCAGGCGCGCGCCCTTGCGATCGAGGTGGCCCGGGCGGCCGACCTGCCGGCGTCGGGGTACCTGCGCAGGACGACGTCGGGCGGATCACAGGCCCGCCGCTCCGGTGCGGAACGACGGGCCGCGCTCCGCGGTGCCTTCAGTCCGCGGGCCGCGGTACCTCGCTCGGTGCTCTTGGTGGATGACGTGCTCACCACGGGGGCGACCGCCGCCGCCTGTGCCGAGGCGCTGGTCTCGGCGGGGGCCAGGGACGTGTGGCTCCTTACGGCGGCCCGCTCCTTCTCCGGGTCTGCCTATACTCAGGCGGGCCCTCGTCCGGGTCTGTGGTTGCCCGGGGACGCTCCCCGGTAGTCGACGCCAGCCGCGGGCGAAACGACCCACGTAAGGCGACCCTTGGTCGCTGAGCATGGCGCGGTTTAGATGTAAGTCCTGCCCCACGGGCGACCGATGGGAGAGGGCGGGAGTCGCCGGCCTCGAGGTCGGCGGCGAAGGCCCCGGCAGGCGGGTGTGGGGTCAAAGACCAGGTCAGCCGGGCGGGGGCTCACCATCCGGACGGACGCAGGAGGGAACGCCGGACCATGGATCTGACCTACACGGGCCGCGGCCTTCAGGTGACCGACGCCATGCGCGCTACGGCACAGCACAAGCTCTCACGGTTGGGCAGGCTGGAGCCACGCACCACCCGGATCGACCTCGAGTTCATCAACGAGCACCACCCGAAGGCGGGCGGGTTGAAGCGGGTCGAAGCGGCCCTGCGGATCCCCCGGAAGACCTTCTTCGCCCACGCGGAGGCAGGCGACGTCCCCTCGGCCCTGGATGACGTCGCCGAGAAGCTCGAGCGGCAGCTCCGCGATCATCACGGGAAGAAGCGCAGTCGCCTGCACCGGGGGCTAGAATCCGCTCGACCGAGCCCCGGAGCGGCCGAGGGCGCGGACGAGGAGGGCGGGGAGTGACCCAGGAATCGCAGGAGGCGCCCGAGCGCCTCCGCGTGCTCGTGGTCGACGATCACGCGTTGTTCCGCCGCGGCTTGGAGATGGTCCTGCAGGAGGAGCCGGACCTCGAGCTGGTGGGCGAGGCCTCCGACGGTGCAGGAGGCCGTCGAGAAGGCGGAAGAGCTGGTTCCCGACGTGGTGCTGATGGACGTCCGGATGCCTAAGCGCTCGGGCATCGAGGCGGCCGGGCAGATCCGCGAGCTGATCCCGCACTGCAAGATCCTGATGCTGACGATCAGCGACGAGGAGGCCGACCTCTACGACGCGATCAAGGCGGGCGCGAGCGGCTACCTCCTGAAGGAGATCCCGATCGAGGAGGTCGCCGACGCCATCCGCAGCGTCTGGGCCGGACAGTCCCGCATCAGTCCATCGATGGCCTCGAAGCTGCTCACGGAGTTCGCGGCGATGTCGAAGTCGGCCGAGGAGCGCCCGCAGGTCCCTGCACCGAGGCTCACCGACCGCGAGATGGAGGTGCTCCGCCTGGTGGCCCAGGGCCTCAACAACCGCGACATCGCCAAGGAGCTGTTCATCAGCGAGAACACGGTGAAGAACCACATCCGCAACATCCTGGAGAAGCTGCACCTGCACTCCCGGATGGAGGCGGTCGTCTACGCGGTCCGCGAGAAGATGATCGAGATCAACTGAGATGGCGGACCCGTCCATCGCCGCGTTCCGCGAGGTGCTCGACGAGGGCCTCGACGAGCTGCGCCGCGGTATCGCCGATCTCTCCGTGGACGAGCTGAACGCACGTCCGGCCGGCGGGGACACGAACTCGATCGCGGTGATCGTCACACACACGTTCGGCGCGACGAAATCGTGGTTGAGCCTCGCGACCGACGCGCCGCTGCCGCCACGTGACCGCGACGCCGAGTTCCGTGCGGTGGCCGACGACGGCTTCGCCGCCTGGACCGAGGAGCAGATCGCCGCGTGCCTGGGGATCCTCCACGACGGCGTGCGGTGGGATGCGGGGCTCGTGCGTACGCCCGACTGGAACCCTCGCCTCGCTCAGGAGCCGAGGACAGCCGCCTACGCCGTCGCGCACGCCATGGAGCACGTAGGCGAGCACGTGGGTCACCTCCACATGACCCGTGAGCTCCTGCGGCCGCCGGGCTGATCCCGCGACGCCCGGCGTCACGCCTGCACCCGGTACGCTGGCACCGTGACCGATCGTACGGTGAACGTCGCCCGACTCATCGTCGAGTGCCTGGAGCACGAGGGCGTCGAGTACGTGTTCGGTCTACCGGGCGAGGAGAACCTCCACACGATCGACGCCATCGCGGATTCGTCGATCCGGTTCATCACCACCCGGGACGAGCGCGGTGCGGCGTTCATGGCCGACACGTACGGCGCGCTCACCGGCAAGCCGGGCGTCTGCCTCGCCACCCTGGGCCCGGGGGCCATCAACCTGATGCTCGGCATCGCCAACGCCCAGCTGGACTCGCATCCGCTGGTGGCGATCGCGGCGCAGGCTGGGCTGGACCGTATCTACAAGGAGTCCCATCAGTTCGTCGACCTGGTCTCGCTCTACCGGCCCATCACGAAGTGGGGCGACATGATCACGATCCGCGCGGCGGCTCCTGAGATGGTCCGCAAGGCCTTCAAGCAGGCGACCACCGAACGGCCGGGCGCGACGTTCCTGATCGTGCCGGAGGACGTGGCGGAGCGCGAGGTGCAGGGGCGGCCGCTGAAGGTCAACACGCCGGTCGACCCCTCACCCCCCGAGCACCAGGTGCGTCGTGCCGTACTCGCGCTGTCCGAGGCGCGGCACCCGGTGGTGCTGGCTGGCCCGGGCGTGGCGCGCGACGGCGCCACCGAGGCGCTCGTGCGGTTCTCCGAGCGGCTCAACATCCCCGTCGCGACCACGTTCCTGGGCAAGGGCGTCTTCCCCGACGACCATCGCAACGCGCTGGGGACCCTCGGCTTCATGGTGAAGGACTACGCGAACTTCGGATTCGATCTCGCCGACGTGGTCGTGGCGGTCGGCTACGACCTGGTCGAATACTCGCCGTCGAGATGGAACCCCGATGCGGACAAGCGCATCATCCACGTCCATCGCACGGTGGCGGAGGTCGACGCGAACTACACGCTCGAGGTGGGCGTGCAGGGCAACATCGGCGAGACCCTCGATGCCATCGGCGCCGCCTCCTACATGCATGCGATCCGCGGAGAGGTGCCGCCCGTGCGGAACCTCGTCGCGGAGGAGCTGGCGCGCGGTGCCGCCGACGACAGGTGCCCGCTGGCGCCCGCCCGGATCGTGGCGGACCTCCGCAGCGTCATGGACCGCCGACGACGTCGTGCTGGCGGACACGGGGGCCGTGAAGATGTGGATGGCGCGCTTGTATCCGACCTACGAGCCCAACACGTGTCTGATCTCCAACGGGCTGGCCACGATGGCCTTCTCGCTGCCCGGGGCGTTCGCCGCGAAGCTCGTCCATCCTGAGCGGCGGGTGGTGGCGGCCATGGGTGACGGCGCCTTCCTGATGAGCGTGGCGGAGATAGAGACCGCGGTGCGCGAGGGCGTCCACATCGTGATCCTCGTGTGGGTCGACGGGGGCTACGGGCTTATCCGTTGGAAGGAGGAACTCCACCTGGGCAGGACCGCGGCGGTCTCCTTCGACAACCCGGACTTCGTGCAGCTCGCGCGAGAGCTTCGGGGCGAAGGGATACCTGATCGATGCCGCCGAGGAGCTCATCCCCACCCTCCAGCATGCGTTGGACGACGACGCCGTCTCGGTGATCGCCTGCCCCGTTGACTACTCCGAGAACGCGCGCCTGATCGGCCGCCTGGGCGAGCTCACCGAGCCTCTGTAGATCGGGGCTCCGGACCCTGGTTCCAGCACCCGATAGAATCGGATACCTGGGCTCCGTACGGCCCGATCCCCTCGGAAGGGACCCACCAACCTTGGTACTGGACAAGATCGCGAACCTCGGCGAAGGCCGGAAGCTCAAGAACCTCGGATCGATCGCGAAGCTCGTGAACACCTTCGAGCCCGAGATCGAAGATCTGAGCGACGACGAGCTGCGCGGCAAGACGGATGAGTTCCGACTGCGCCTCGACAACGGTGAGGACCTCGACGACCTCGTGCCGGAGGCCTTCGCCGTGGTGCGGGAGGGGGCCCGCCGGACGATCGGGCAGCGCCACTTCGACGTGCAGCTGATGGGTGGCGCCGCCCTGCACCAAGGCAACATCGCCGAGATGAAGACCGGAGAGGGCAAGACCCTCGTGTCCACGCTGCCGGGCTACACCAACGCCCTGGCGGGCGAGGGCGTCCACATCGTGACGGTCAACGACTACCTGGCGAAGCGCGACTCCGAGTGGATGGGCGGGATCTACCGCTTCCTCGGGCTTCGGGTCGGGCTGATCCAGGCCTCCATGACCCCTGAGCAGCGGCGACCCGCATACGCGGCGGATATCACCTACGGAACCAACAACGAATTCGGTTTCGACTACCTGCGCGACAACATGGCCATGCGGATCGACGAGTGCGTGCAGCGCGGGTACCACTTCGCCATCGTGGACGAGGTCGACTCGATCCTGATCGACGAGGCCAGGACCCCGCTGATCATCAGCGGGATGGTGCAGGACAGCGCGAAGTGGTACCAGACGTTCGCCCGCGTCGCGCCCCGCCTCACCCGCGACGAGGACTACGAGGTCGAGGAGTCCAAATACCAGGTCGCCATCACGGAGTCGGGGGTGGCCAAGGTCGAGGAGATCCTGGGCATCGAGAACCTCTACGAGCACGTCAACACCCCGCTCGTGCACCACCTCCAGAACTCCCTGCGGGCCAAGGAGCTCTACAAACGTGACGTCGCCTACGTGGTCCAGAACGGCGAGGTCAAGATCGTCGACGAGTTCACCGGCCGCGTGCTCGAGGGCCGGCGCTACTCCGAGGGTCTCCATCAGGCCATCGAGGCCAAGGAGGGCGTGCGCATCAAGGAGGAGAACCAGACCCTCGCCACGATCACGATCCAGAACTACTTCAAGATGTACGAGAAGCTCTCCGGGATGACGGGTACCGCAAAGACCCAGCTCACGGAGTTCGAGGAGACCTACAAGATCTCCGTGGTCGAGATCCCGACGAACCGACCGAACGTCCGTGACGACGTCCAGGACCTGATCTACAAGACCGAAGAGGCGAAGTGGAACGCGGTCACCGAGGATCTCGCGGAGCGGCATGAGTCGGGACAGCCGGTGCTGGTGGGCACGGTCTCGATCGAGAAGTCCGAGTTGCTCTCCACCTTCATGAACCGCCGAGGGATCCCGCACAACGTCCTGAACGCGAAGAACCACGAGAAGGAGGCCACGATCGTGGCCCAGGCCGGGCGCAAGGGTGCCGTCACGGTCGCCACCAACATGGCGGGGCGCGGCGTCGACATCCTCCTGGGCGGGAACCCCGAGTACCTCGCGCGACAGGAGATGGCGGCGCGCGACTGGGACAACGACGCCTACCTCCTGTTCGAGATGGACCAGGACGACCGCGCGGCCTACGAGGCCGAGTACGAGCCGATCTACGCGAAGTACAAGGCGGCGGCCGACGCCGAGCATGACGAGGTGATCGATCTTGGCGGCCTCTTCGTTCTCGGCACCGAGCGGCACGAGTCCCGGCGCATCGACAACCAGCTACGCGGGCGATCCGGCCGTCAGGGGGACCCGGGGGAGAGCCGCTTCTACCTCTCCCTCGAGGACGACCTGATGCGCATGTTCGCCAGCGACCGGGTGGCCTCGATCATGGAGCGCCTGAAGTGGCCCGACGACGAGGCGATCCAAGCCAAGATGGTGACCCGCGCGGTCGAGAACGCACAGCGGCAGATCGAGGAGCTCAACTACGAGCGGCGCAAGAACGTCCTGAAGTACGACGACGTGATGAACGCCCAGCGCGAGGCGATCTACGGCCAGCGCCGCGAGATCCTCGAAGGACGAGATCTGAAGGAGCAGGCGTTGGAGATGGTGGAGGACACCATCGCCACCACGGTGGACGCGTACTGCCCCGAGGATGCCTTCCCCGAGGACTGGGATCTCGAGGCGCTCCTCACCGCGATGCTGGAGATCTTCCCTACGACGATCACCCAGCAGCGGTCCGCTGAGGTCCGAGATCGGCTGGAGCTGCAAGCCCACTTCGTCGAGGACGCGCTGGCGCCGCTATGAGGAGAAGGAGGCTGCGGTCGGCGGCGAGACGATGCGCGAGCTCGAACGCGTCGTGCTCCTCAACATCACGGACACGAAGTGGCGCGAGCACCTCTACGAGATGGACTACCTGCAGGAGGGGATCCACCTCCGGGCCTACGCGCAGCAGGACCCGCTCACCGAGTACCAGCGCGAGGCCTACGAGATGTTCCAGGAGCTCACGGCGTCGATCCGCGATGACTTCGTCCGGTACATCTATCGAGTGGAGTTCGTGCGCCCCGAGGCTCAAGCTGCCCAGCCGACGCGGGTCCGCGACAACCGCTCCGAGGTGGAGAGCCAGGGGCGGGAGGAGGGGGCCACCCATCAGGCCGTCAGCGACAAGACGCCCCGCAACGCCCCCTGTCCGTGCGGCAGCGGGAGGAAGTACAAGAAGTGCCACGGAGCCGTAGCCTGAGCACCGGTCGGTAGACTCGCGGGACGATGAGCGAGTTCTCAGAACGCCTGCAGAAGCTCCGCGAGCGGGTCCTGGCCGCCAAGGAGTTCCTTTGACGTCGACGGCAAGCGCGAGCGTGCGGCCGCCCTCGAGGTCGAGGCCGCCGACCCGGGACTCTGGAACGACCCCCAACATGGGCAACAGGTCACATCGAAGCTGTCGCGGCTCAAGGCCGAGGTCCAACGCTACGACGGCCTGATCGCCCGCGTCGACGACGCCCAAGCGATGGACGAGTTGCTCGCGGATGAATCCGATGCGGAGCTGGCGAGGGAGCTCGACGCGTCCGTCCGGTCACTGGATGCCGATGTGGAGAAGCTCGAGCTCGCCGCCCTGCTCTCGGGGTCCTACGACGCCGCCGACGCCATCGCCACGATCAACGCCGGCGCCGGCGGTACCGAGAGCCAGGACTGGGCCGAGATGCTGCTCCGGATGTATTCCCGGTGGACCGAGCGCGAGGGGTTCGGGTTCGAGGTGGACGACATCCAGCACGGCGAGGAGGCGGGCATCAAGTCGGCGACCTTCACCGTCACCGGAACCAACGTGTACGGCCTCCTCTCCGCCGAGCGCGGCGTGCATCGGCTGGTGCGGATCAGCCCGTTCGACGCCCAGAAGCGACGGCACACCTCCTTCGCGTCGCTCGACGTGATCCCCATGCTGGAGGAGTCCGACGAGGAGGACATCGAGATACCCGCCGACGAGCTGCGGATCGACGTCTACCGGTCCAGCGGCCCCGGCGGCCAGTCGGTCAACACTACCGACTCCGCGGTGCGGATCACCCACATCCCCACGGGGCTCGTGGCGGCGTGCCAGAACGAACGATCCCAGCTCCAGAACAAGGTGGTGGCCATGCGGATCCTCAAGGCTCGACTCGCCGAGCTCGAACGACAGAGGCGCGACGAGGAGATGGCGGCGATCCGCGGCGAGCGCAAGTCGGTCGACTTCGGGTCCCAGATCCGCTCCTACGTGCTCGCGCCCTACCAGATGGTGAAGGACCATCGGACGGAGGCGGAGGTGGGCGACCCTCAGCGCGTGCTGGACGGGGACATCGACAGCTTCATCGAGGCGGAGCTCCGGCGGCGCGCCTCGGGGCACGCGGCCCCCTAGCCTGCGCCGCCTCGGCCCGGCGGCGGGGTGCCACGCCGGCGGCGGGGCTTCGGTGGCGGGGGACCGGCCGCGATGGCGGCGCTCGCGAGACTCGCCGCCTCCTCCAGTCGATCTCGGTCCACGAACAACCGAACCCCGTGTTCCCAGATCTGGCTGAGGTAACCGGGTTCCTTGTACCACCACACGATCCGATGTTCTTCTAGCGCGGCCGCCACCAGCTCGGCGTGATCTCGCGTGAACTCCCCGAGCTGTACCGTGCGCACGTCGGGCGGGATCTTGTCCAGGCGGGGCATCGCTACCTGCCGGGTCGGCGGGAGGGTGCTGACTCCATCCCGGGACCTTATCGCGACGGGACCGGCGCCGCCGGTCCGGCGGCGGTTCTCCGGCCACGCCCACGCTCACGCGCGAGCGCTGCTCCCCACGCCACCAGCAGCCCGACCCAGACGACCGCTCCCGCCAGCAGGCCCCGGACCACGTCGGGATCGTCGTAGGTGAGTCGGATCTCGTGGTGTCCCGCGCCCACCGCCACACCCTGCAGCCAGCCGTCGGCCGCCAACACGGGCGCCGGACGTCCGTCAACGGTGGCGTGCCAACCCGGATCGTAGGAGGTGCGGATCACCACGATCGAGGGGTCGACGGCGTCGACGCCGACCCGAACGTGTTCGGGATCCGACTCCGCGTAACTCCCGGTCCCTGCCTCGACAGGCCCCATGAGCGAGCGGGGCACACCCGGGTCGGCTTCCAGCACCGCCTCGGCCGCTGGGTCGAACCCTGGAGACCCGACCGTCTGCAGGGCCGCGTCCGAGTCCTTCACCACCCTCCAGGCGTCTGTCACCGAGACGCGTGGCTCCCAGTTGGCCAGCTCGTACAGCCGGTAGCCCGGGCCCTGCTGGAACCGTCGCACCGGCAGGGGCGGCGGCACGCCGTCCGGGACGGTGAGCCACCGCACGCCCATCAGATGCACGGTGGAGGGGGTGGGCCGGTTCACGACGGCGGCGTTGTAGTACATGGGGAGAGGATCCACTGCGCGCACGTACCGCCAGTAGCGGGGAAGTTGGACCGGGTTGTATCCGAGGGCGTCATGGATCGAGAAGAGCGATCCACGGGACATCGCGAGGGCCGCCCTGTCCTTCGCATCCTGCATGAAGAGGTAGCCCTTCTGGTACGCGGCCGCCGGCGGCGCCCACGTCATGAAGCGTTCGTTCGCCCCCCGGAGCGTGCCGACGAACGACGGACCCACCAGGAAGCGGTCCTGGGGGATGTCCGGATAGCGCAATGGCTGGGCCGACAGGTTGGGGCTGATGCCCGCCTCCAGGCCCGTGGTCACGGTGTCGCCGGGCCACAGCGACGACCAGACGGCGCCCGCGAGCAGCTCCGCTGTGAGCACACCGACGACCACCAGCGCGGCAGATCCGGTCCGGCGAGTTGCCACGTACGCCAGGCCCGCCCCCGCGCACGGAACGGCCACGGCGAGCAGCAGGAACGGGAACGGATGGCCTCCGGCCACGAGCGGGAGCACGAGCCACAGAGCCGTCCCTGCGGCGAGCCACTTCAGGACGGTTCGCATCGGCAGCATGTCATCCCGCAGGCCCTGGATGCCCACGGCGCCCAGGACGGGCAGGGCCACCACCGCCAGGTACCTCAGCCGCCCGGGGTTATGGAGGTAGACGTCGCCGAACGGGACCTTGAGCATGAGCCATCGGAACCACGGGGCGGTCACCACGATGTCGAGCATCAGGACGTACGTGAGGACGAGGGCACCCCCGAAGACCCACACCAGCGCCCGCCGGCGCCGCGCCCGTAGGGCCAGGGGAACCGCCAGCAGCATCACGGCACCGGCGTAGGCCCCCGGCGCGACCCCGAAGGCCACCGGCCACGCCGACCAGACCCCGTTGGTCGCTATCGGTTCCAGGTCGACGCCGGAGGCGCGCCCGGTCTCGCCCAGCGTCTGGTAGCCGCCGGCGAGGCTGGAGGACGCGATGAAGGCGAGTCGGGGGATCAACACCGGCAGTGCTGCGAGCGGCAGGAACCCCAGGAACAGGAGTCCACGCCCGGCCGCGCGCACCGTCGAGACGTTCCGCTCACGCACGTCGACCACGGCGCCCACCAGCAGGTAGGCCGTGACCAGGGTGGTGCCGACCACCAGCCCATGGCTCATGTGGGCGCACGCGATCTGCGACCAGGCCAGTCCGCCCAGCCCCATCCACAGGAGTCGGCGAGACCAGCGGGAGGCACGCCGGTAGCCTGCCGCCCCCACGAGCAGGACGGTCGTCCAGGCGAGCGCCCCCGCGAACGGCAGCGAGACCGCGATCGTAGAGGCCGCCATGATCATGGCGATCGACAGCCCGCCGCAGGTCGCGGCCGCGCGAGAGAGGCCCTCGATCCGCAGGAACGCGTACAGCCCGAGTCCGGCGATCAACGGGTTCGCCACGATGAAGGCACGGAAGGCGGCGCCGGGTCCCAGCGTGGAGAACAGCGCCATGGGCGGGACATAGAGCCATCCGCTCTGTGGGTCGGCTGCGAATCGGTACCCGGCCATCTCGTAGGGGTTCCACAGCGGGAGATGTCCCGAGGCCAGGGCGCGCCCGAGGAACGTCCAGCGCGGGAGCCAGAACGTCAGTAGGTCGGGATGCGCATCGGATAGCCGGGCCTGGAAGACGAAGCCGCGCAGCGCGAACAGCACGCAGGACGCGATGAGGATGGGGCCGGCCCAGGTCTCGGCGATCCGGCGGGTTCGCGTCATGGCCGCCCAGCCTACGCGGAACCTCCCGGGGTTCGTGGGGACGTCTGCTAGGGTGTCCGGGCTTCCAACTTCCCCGACATCCAAGGGTTCCATGATCAGTCTTCAGCATGTTTCTAAGACCTACCGGAACGGCGTCGATGCGCTTGCCGACGTCTCGGTCGAGGTCGAGAAGGGTGAGTTCGTCTTCATCGTGGGTCCTTCGGGATCAGGCAAGTCCACGATGATCCGGCTCCTCCTGAAGCAGGAGGATGCCACCGCCGGCGCCATCTATGTTGGCGGCAAGAACCTGGCGAAGATGTCCAGCTGGGACGTGCCGAAGCTCCGACGCAACGTGGGCACCGTCTTCCAGGACTACAAGCTGCTCACCGACAAGACGGTGTTCGAGAACGTGTCCTTCGCGCTCGAGGTGATCGGGAGGCCGAAGACCGTGATCGAACAGCGGGTGCCCGAGATCCTCGACTACGTGGGCCTGGGGGACAAACTGGAGAACTACCCCGACGAGCTGTCGGGCGGCGAGCAGCAACGCGTGTCCATCGCGCGCGCCTGTGTGAACCGGCCGCTGGTGCTGCTGGCTGACGAGCCCACCGGCAACCTCGATCCGAACACCTCCGTGGACATCATGCGGCTCCTGGACAAGGTCAACCGGATCGGCACGACCGTGGTCATGGCCACGCACGACCAGGCCATCGTCGATGCGATGCGCAAGCGCGTGATCGAGCTGGACAAGGGCCACGTGGTCCGGGACCAGTCACGCGGGGTCTACAGCTGATGCGGCTGGAGTACTACTTCCGGGAAACCGCGGCGGGGATCCGCCGCAATGGCATGGTGGCCTTCGCCGCGATGTCGACCTCGTTCATAGCGCTGCTCTTGTTCGGGATCGCCCTGCTCATCTGGCGGGAGTTCAACCTCGTCACGAACGCGATCACCGGCAACGTCCAGGTCGCCGTCTACCTCACCGATCCGGTGAAGCCGGACGTGCTCCAACATCTGCAGACCAAGCTGGAGGCGCTGCCCGCGGTTGGGTCCGGCAACGTGACGTATGAGGATCACGCGGCCACATGCGCTCGGGCCAAGGAGATCTTCCAGGGGCAGCAGGCGTTCCAGAACATCGACTGCAAGACCCTGCCGACCTCGCTCCGCGTCAAGCTGAACGACACCTCACGGTTCGATGAGATCACGGCGGCGATGGCCTGCGCACCCGATCCGAACCAGCAGAACAACACGGTCTGCGTGGAGCCCGGCGTGAAGAGCGTGAGCGACTTCACGTCCTTCCTCGATCGGATGACGACCATCCGGCACTACCTGTCCATCGGCATCGGGTTGCTGTCGTTCGTGATGCTGCTGTCGGCGATCGCCTTGGTGGCGAACACCCTGCGGATGGGTATGTTCGCGCGACGGCGGGAGATCAGCGTCATGCGGCTGGTGGGCGCCACCAACTGGCGCATCCGGGTTCCCTTCCTCGTGGAAGGTCTCGTGGAGGCGCTGATCGGCGCGGTCGGCGCGATCTTGATCCTGTTCGCGCTGAAGGTGTTCTTCATCGATCATCTCCGCGGGCAGATCGGGTTCTTCCCCTTGATCCGCAACGGGGACGTACTCGCGATCATGCCGTGGATCCTCGTGATCGCCGTGGTCGTCGCGGTGATCGCGGGCACGATCGGCATGCGCCGCTTCCTCGACGTCTGACCATGAGTCGCCGCGACCAAGGCGAGCTGACGGTGGCATCCAACCGTCGGGCGCGTCATGACTACGAGATCCTCGAAACCTTCGAGTGCGGGATCAAGCTCACTGGCGACGAGGTGAAATCCCTCCGCGGCGGACGTGCGAGCCTCTCCGAGGCGTTCGCGCGGGTCCGTGACGGTGAGGTCTGGCTTGAAGGGATGCACGTTCCGCCGTACGAGCAGGGTGATCCCACACGTCACCAACCGATGCGCCCGCGCAAACTGCTGATGCACCGCCGCCAGATCGACCGCCTCGGTCAGCAGCAGGATGAGTTGCGTCTGGCTCTCGTGCCGCTCCGCGTTTACTTCGCCCATGGGATGGCGAAGGTCGAGCTCGCGCTGGCCCGAGGGAAACGGCAGCATGAGAAGCGGCAGTCGATCGCGAAGCGTGACGCGGAGCGGGAGATGCGCCAGGCCGCCGGTCGCCGCCGCTGAGCCGCTCGGGGGAGAGCGCGTCGTCCTGAGCGGCAGTCAGGGCAGCCCTCCGCGAACCCGATAGCATGCGGGTCGGTGCGCCGGGAAGCCTGGTCGGCAGAAGGAGTCGGCCATCGGGAATCACCAAGAGCCCACCAAGCCCCCACGGGTCGTCCGACCCAGCGTCCTTCTCTTCGCCTTCGCCTTCGCCGTCATGGCGGACCCGGTCTCCTCGGTCGCGTACGCGATCGAGGCCGGGCTCCGTGCGCTGGCCGGGGACCTGCTGTTGCTGCTTCCCACGATGCTGATCGTCCTCGGCATCATCTCCGTGGTCCGCCTGAACTACGATCAGTTGATCCGCAGGTTCCCGGAAGGGGGAGGCGCGGTAGCGGCGACGGGGGCGGCCTTCGGTGAGGGCTGGGCGTTCCTGCCTCTGGGCGCGTTGATCGTGGATTTCGTCCTGACGATCGCTATCAGCGTGGCCGCAGCGGCGAGCGCCGTGATCGCCTACGTGCCCTCGCTCGCTCCCTTGCGAGCCGAGATCGCCGTGGTGCTCTGCGTGCTCGTGGCGGGTGTCACGTGGTTCGGCCACCTGGGCCGGAGCGTCTTCGCGACCATGACGGTCCTCTTCATCGCCTCGGCGATCCCGGTGCTGTTCCTAGGGTTCGTGCATCCGCACGCCATGGGCGATGCCTCGCTACGCGGCACCGGATCCGGCTCGATCTGGACGATCATGCTGGCGTTCCCCGTGGCGATGGCGCTGGCGACGGGGGTGGAGGCGCCGTCGAGCGCCATCGCACAGCTCGGACAGCTGGACGACCGCGGCAGGGAGCGGTTCGGCCGCATCACGCTCTGGCTCACCTTCGCGATCGAAGGGTCGTTGACGGTGTTGATCGCCGTGCTTCGCGGTCCACCTGCGCACGGGCATCCCCCCGGAGGACAGTACGCTCATCGCCGACGTCGCGCGGAACTCGGTGGGCCCCGGGTTCCTGTTCGCCGCGTTCCAACTCACGAGCTCGCTGCTGCTCCTGGCGGCCGCGTCATCGTCGTTCCAGGCGGGCCCGGGCCTGTTGAAGGCCCTGGCGCGCCGCACGCAACCGTCGGGCGAGCAGGTGGGCATCCTGCCTCGGTCCCTCGGGGACACGAACACCCACCACACCCCATACTGGAGCGTCGTGGTGTTCCTCGCGATCTCCGTGGCGGTGGTGGTTGCGGCGAGGGGACAGGATCAGGAACTTGTGCTCTTCTATGCGGTGGCGGTCTTCATCAGCTTCCTCGCGGGTCTGCTCGCCATGGCGCGCTTCTCCAGGAGGGAAGGCGATCGGCTCCACGTCGCGATCAACGTTGTCGGCGCCGGGCTCGTCCTGTTCACGCTCGCGGTGAACCTCCGCCGCGGATACCCGATCGCATCCCTTGCCGCCTCGATCGCGGTCGGCGGTCTCTTCCTATGGCTCTGGGTACGCCTGGGCCGGCCGAGGGGGATCGCGTCGGTCGAAGCGGCGGCGGAGCGCCTCGTGGGCGAGGAGCTCGAAGGATGAGTGGCCGATCCGGTCGGGCCCGCCCCGAGCGGGGAGGCATCTGATGGCTCTGGGGTCGATGCCCCTAGGCCTTCGGCGCCTCCAGCACCAGTGGGGAAGGACGGTCGTCCTGGCGGGCGCCACCGGGCTGCTCACGGGTCTGGCCGTGGTGGCGTTCGAACGGGTGACCGTCGAGGGCCTGCTGTCGTTCGTCACGCGTCTGCCCGATCCGCTCCGGATCCTGGCACCCGCGCTCGGCCTTGTGGCCGCGATGCTCGCCCTGAGGCTGGTCGCCCGTGGCGCCAGCCCTGGTACCGCCGATGAGTTCGTGCGGGCGTTCCACGCGCGTGACGGACGGCTGTCGCTCCAGCCGGTCGCAGGGCGCATCCTGGCGAGCATCGCGACCCTGGGCACCGGCGGCGCGCTCGGTTTCGAAGGTCCATCTATCTACATGGGCGCGGTCATCGGCTCCAGGATCCAGCGGAGCTTCCGGAACCTGTTCAGCGCGGATGACGCGAAGGTGCTGATGGTGGCGGGCGCCGCCGCGGGCGTCTCGGCGATCTTCAAGACGCCGGCAACGGGCGCGCTGTTCGCGCTCGAGGTGCCGTACCGGGAGGACGTCGCCGGCAGATCCGCGCTCGCGGCCGTGGTCGCCTCGGCCGTCTCCTATCTGGTCTTCGTCTCCATCCAGGGGGCCGCGCCACTGTTCACGGTGTCGGGGAACCCCGGGTTCGACCTGAAGGACCTCGGCGGGGCCATCGCGCTCGGCTTGCTCTGCGGCCTGGGCGCCCACGGCTTCGCGTTGTTGATGCGCTGGTCGAAGAAGATCCCCGGTCGCCGTCCGGTCCCGGGCCTCGTGGTCGGGGCCGCGGGCCTCGCCATCGTCGGCTGGGCGGGGTTGATCGTGGTGGGCACCCCGCTGACCCTGGGCTCCGGCTACGCGACGATCACCTACCTGGGAGACCCGAAGGTTCAGACCGACATCCTGGTGTTCCTCTTGGTCGCGCGAGCGGCCGCCACGGCCCTCACGCTGATCGGGGGCGGGGTCGGCGGACTGTTCATCCCGCTCGTGGTCGAGGGCGCCATCCTGGGCAGGATCGTCGCCGCGCTCACCTCGCTCCCGGGATCCAGCCTGTTCCCCGTCGTCGGAGCCGCCGCGTTCCTCGGTGCCGGGTATCGAACGCCGCTCGCGGCCGTCATGTTCATCGCGGAGTCGACCGGCCGACCGTCGTTCGTGGTGCCCGGACTGTTGGCGACCGTCGCGGCCCAGCTGCTGATGGGCAACGCGTCGGTCTCGAGCTACCAGGAACGGGTCCGGCGAGGCCACGTCGAGCGAAGGTTCGATCTCAAGGTGGGGCAGGCGATGGAGGGGAAATTCATCGCCGCGGCGCCCGCCGAGACCGTCGGCAGCCTCCTCACCGAGACCTTCGTCCGCGCGGCCGCCCGGTCCCTGCCCGTCGTGGCCGACGGTCGCTATCGGGGGATCGTGCGGCTCGAGGATGCCGCCGCGGTGCCGAGGGAGGATTGGGCCGCGGTCGCGGCGGACGATATCGTGCTCGACGTGCCGGCGCTCGCGGCAGACGCGACGATCGGCGACGCGGTGGCCTCGATGCAGGCGGACGGCGTGGATCGGGTGGTCGTGCTGGCCGCCGGCCGGATCGCGGGCATCGTCACCCTGGACGCCGCCCTCGCGCTCGAGGACGTCCTCGAGGCCCGAGCCCCCACCCAGGACCCGGACGCCTGAGCTCCTCAAGCCGCGTCGGCGCGGGACCGTATACTTGTGTGAGACAACTTCATATGGGGGTGTACTGGCTTCGACTCGGACGTTGCACGTCTGGGGGAAGCGGGCCGTGATCCCGGATGTCACGTTAAACGCCGGACCAAACACAAGCGCCAACGACAACTACGCGCTCGCTGCCTAATACGTTAGGTAGCCGCCCCCCTCGGGCCGCCTGCGACCGAGGGATGGGCGTCGTGAGCAGGCTCACTTCGACGGTTCCGTCCGGGGGCCGCTGAGGGACATCGCACCCGGGCTGGGCGAGGGGTCCTCCGCCGGTGGGAGCCCCGAGCCGAGATCTACCCACCTGGCTGCGCCCGGAGAAGACCCAGACGGTCGTTCGAACACGGGGGTTCGATTCCCCCCACCTCCACCAGCTACCGCCGAGGAGCCTGCCGTCCTGGCGTCCGGCTCCACGCGAGCGCATCGCGTTCGAAGATGTCTCCGATGGCGTTCGCGTCGGAGCCCACCAGGTTCTCGGCGACCGATTCGAACGCCACGAACCGACCATCCTTCGAGATGGAGGGATCGGTGCTGTCGCCCTTGCCCTGCCTACCCTTGTTGTTGACGCTCACCCGCCGCGTGGTCCCGTGGGTGATGTCCCTCACGAAGACGTCGGAGACGGCGTTGGTGTCACCGCCCACGAGGTTCGTCGCGTATGACCCGAATGCCACGAACCGACCACCTGCGGAGATGTGGCCTTCCCCGCTGACGCCGTCACCCTGGACGCCGCTGGAACTCAGGCTGACCCTTCGAGTGGTGTGCGTGCCCGTATCCCGCACGAACATGTCCTGCATCGCGTTCGTGTCCGAGCCGCCCACGAGGTTGGTGGCGACGGAGGAGAACGCCACGTACCGCCCGTCACCGGAGACCGAGGGCTCCAGGCTCCCGTCGTCCGCTTGATCCCCGGACGTCGAGACGCTGACCCTCACCGTGCGGCCCGTCGTCCGGTCGTGCCGGAAGATGTCCTCCACCGCTTCGTGTCACCGCCGACGAGGTTGGTCGCGTTGGAACCGAACACGACGAAGCGACCGTTGCCCGAGATCATCGGCTCATCGCTCCCGAGGTCTCCCTGGAGGCCGTTCGACCGCACGCTCACGCGGCTGGTACGGCCGGTGGCCATGTCATGGACGAATACCTCGAACATCGCGTTCGTGTCGCCCTTGACGAGGTTGGTGGCGCCCGACAGGAAGCCGACGAAGCGCCCGCTCGCGCTCAGTGACGGCTCCTCGCTGTAGTCGTTGCCCTGGACCCCGTTCGATCGCACGCTCGCGCGAGTCGTCCTGCCGGTGGCCATGTCATGGACGAACACGTCGAGGGTTCCGTTCGTATCGCCCTTGACGAGGTTCGTCGCGTTCGACTCGAAGCTGACGTACCGGCCGTTGCCCGAGATGAACGGACCTCCGCTGTAATCGTTGCCGAGCACGCCCTTGGCGTTCACGCTCGCCGCGACGGTGGCACCCGTCACCATGTCATGCACGAACACATCGCCCTGCCCGTTCGTGTCGCCCCTCACGAGGTTGGTGGCGTCGGATTCGAACGCGACGTACCGGCCGTTGGCAGAGACCGACGCGCTGGAGCTGTATCCGTTGCTCGGATGGCCGTTGGAACGAACGCTGGCGATCACCGTTCGGGAGGCCGCCGCGCTTCCGGCCGCGGGCAGGAGCATCGCGACCAACGCCGCCGAAGCTATCACCATCAGGCGACCCCGCATCCCGAACCCCCTCGCAGCCGAGGCGCCGACGCTACTCAACCCCGAGGCGGCGGTCGATCCGATGCGAGGGTGCCTGGGGCCGGCGGCGCGCCGCCGTCGATGCCGAGTTCGCCGAACGTCGCCGTCGCCTCCTGCGCCACCGCGTCGGCCTCATCGTCGCGCCCAAGGAGGAGGAGGGTTCGCGCGGCCCCCGCCAGCGCGTGGGCGCGCTCGGGCTCGCCACCCCATCGGCGCCAACCCTCGGCCACCTCGAGGAAGGCCTCGGCTGCCTCGTCGATCCGACCGTCGGCCTCCGACAGGCATGCGCGCGCCGAGCCCACGGCCAGTCGGGTTCGCGGCACGTGCAACGGCCGATCGCTGACGATGCGCCGTCCGAGATCCGCGTCGCCGATCGCCACGGCCGCCCGGACCAGCTCGGCCGCTTGGAACTCGCGGTACTCGGCGGGACCGCCGGCCGTCACCTCGTCGAACTCGAGCAGGCGCGCCCGCACCCCCGCTCCGTCGCCGGCCGCCCGGGCCGCGGCCACGCTCGCGACCAACGCCGGTGAGACGATCTGAAGGTCCTCGATCTTCCGCGCGGCCTCGAGGGCCCGACCCGCCGTCTCGACCGACGACGGGTCGCCGCGCTGGGCTCGTACCCGGGCGTCGAAGGTGCGTCCCACGGTCGCCGATGCCGCCTCGCCGTGCGTCTCGCTCCAGTCGACGATCTCGGCGGCGAGTTCGACGATCTCGTCCCAGCCCCCTCGGTCGTAGAGGATCCACAGGCGCTCGGCGCGCGTCCAGGTCGTCTGGCCTCGAAGTCCGCGCCGGTCGGCGAGTGCGAGCCCCGCGTCGTTCATGGCCAGAGCGGTCGCCGAGCCCTCCAGGAGCCCCGCCCATTCGGCGAGGTAGGAGTAGGAGGTCACGACGTCGAGGGCCACGCCCCGCTCCTCAGCGATCCTGAGCGCCGTGCGAAGGTCGTCGAGTCCCCCCATATCGCCGAGCTCGCAACGACCGTTGCCGCGTATGTGGAGGGCCATGAGCTCGGTCTCGGGCGAGCGTGGCCGCTCGAGCGCGCGCGCCGCCCAGGTCATCGAGTCGTGGGACCGCCCGGCGAACATCTCGATCTCGGCGCGGCACGCGTAGAGCTCGGCCAGCGCCGTCCCGGGGTCGGCGACGCGCTCGACCAGCGCGATGCCCTCGTCGACCTGCTGACGGGCCGCCTCGGCGTCGCCCAGGAGACTCAGCTGGAAGTACAGGCGGCGTTTGACGCGGGCGGCCGTCAGCACGTCGCCCGCGCTCTCCGCCAGCGTCAGCGCCTGGCGGTAGGCGACCATGGCCGCATCGGAATCCATGCGGCCCGAGCGCCAGGCGAGGCTGGTGGAGCGACGCAGGAGGTCGGCGCGACCGGGATCGTCATCACGCGTGAGGGCGACGGCGCGCGTGAGGTAGTCGGCCGCCTGCCCGGCGTCCAAGGGGATCTGCCGCTCGCCGGCGAGGACGAGATGACGGCGCGCCTCATCCTCGAGTCGGGGCACCTCCGCGTCCAAGCCCGCGGCGCGAGCGAGATCCATCGCCCATGTGGTGTGGAAGGCGAGCTGATCCGCGAGGCGGGCGGCGTTGTCGCCGCCCGCGGTCTCGAGCCACCTCGCGACGGCCTCGTGCCGTCGTGAGCGTGCGGCCCGCGGCAGCCTTCCGTAGGCCACCTCGCGGATCAACGCGTGCGCGAACGCGAACTCGGAGCTGCCTGCGATCGTGGATCCGCGGGCGCGCCGGATCAGCCCTCGACGTTGGAGGTCCGCGAGGGCCGGTTCCGGGTCGGCCCCGATGGGGTCGAGCGCCGCCAGGGCGCCGCTCCAGAACCGGTCGCCCACCACGGCGGCGTCCTGCAGGCGCGCGCGCCGGTCGGGGGGCAGGGCATCCAGGCGTGCCGCGATCAGCGCCTGGACGGAATCCGGTACCGGGACGGCATCGCTGGTGTCGAGCGGTCCCCTGTCCGCCAACATGCGCACGTACTCGAGAGCGAACAAGGGATTACCGCCCGCTCTGGCCGTCAGGACCCCTTGGGTGGAGGCCGGCAAGACCGACCGCTCGAGCAGTGCCCCCAGCAGCCCCTGCATCTCGTCGGGAGTCAGGGGCGAGAGCGAGATCGTCGTGGCGTTCGGACGACCCGCTCCCCAGGTGGGATGTGCGGAGAAGACCTCCGGCCGCGCGGTGGCCAACACGAGGATCGGCGCGTCGTCGGCGGCCTCGGTCAGGTACTCGAGGAACGCGAGCATGGCGTCGTCGGCCCAGTGCAGGTCCTCCGCCACGATCACCACGGGCGCGAGCTCCGCTCCCCGTTCGAGGAACCGCGTCCAGGCTGCGAAGAGCTCGCCGCGGTCCACGGTCGCTCCCGCGGGGCCTTCGTCGACGCCCCCCGCCGAGTCTCGGTCCAGTCCCAAGAGCGGCCCGAGACGAGCCGACAGCCATTCACGGTCGTTCGGATCGGGTTCGCGCTCCATGGCGAGGGCGAGCTTCGCGGTCGTCGTCTCACGATCGTCGTCCGGGTGCACCCCGAGCGCGGCCCGCATCATCTCGGCCAGGGCCGCGAACGTGATCGCCTCGCCGTATGGGAGGCAACGCCCTCGCAGCCAGGCCACGGGCTCCGAGCGCTCCCGGAGGCGGTCGCCGAGGTCGGCGACCAGCCGACTCTTCCCAAGCCCCGGCTCCCCGACGACGGTGACCAGATGCACGCTTCGCTCCCTGACGGTCCGCTCGAACAGCTCCTCGAGGAGGTGTCGTTCGCGGTCGCGCCCGACGAACGGCGGGGGGTCGTCCTCCTCGGGCGAGGGAGCCGCCATCTCTCGGAGCTCTTCCGCCAGCCATACCTCGAGCGGAGCGGACTTTCCCTTCACGATCACGGGGTCCATGGACCGATAGTCGACGATCCTGCGTGTGGCCCGTTCCGTACTGGCGCCGACCACGACCCCACCGATCGGCGCCACCGACTGCAGGCGCGAGGCGGTGTTCACGACATCCCCCGCCACGTTCTCGCCCACCTGCGGCCCCGTGGCGAGCGTCACGACGGCGTCCCCGGTGTTGACGGCGACGCGGACCGGCATCCGGAGCTCACCGACGCGGCGCCGGATCGCCAGGGCGGCCCGCACGGCTCGCTCGGGATCGTCCTCGTGGGCACGCGGAGCCCCGAACACCCCCATCGCCGCATCGCCGATGAACTTGTCCAGCGTCCCCCCGAACCGCTCGATCTCCTCCTTGGCCAGCTCGTGGAACGGCACCAGGATCCTGCGCACGTCCTCGGGGTCGGCCTGATCCGAGCGCTGGGTGAATCCCGCGAGATCGGCGAACAGGATCGAGACGGTGCGGCGTTCCTCGATCGGTGGCTCCGGGGACGACCGAGCGTCCTCGCTCACCCGGGTTCCGCACGCCGGGCAGAACCGGGCACGGGCGGGGACGTCGGCACCGCAGGCGGGGCAGGGGCGTGCCAGCGGTGCGCCGCAGGACGAACAGAACCGCGACCGGTCGTCGTTGTCGGCGCCACAGGACGGACAGGCCAACGCCACGGCGCGAGTCTAGCCGTCGGCCACCACGAGGGTCGCGCCGGCCGCCGCCGCGCGGATCTCGACGCGGTCGCCGGTCCGAAGGGTGTCGTAGGTGGCGCGATCGGCGGCCACGACGGGCACGCGGGTCCCGTACAGCTCGGCCGCCACCAACGCGCCCAGGACCACGATCGGGTCGACCTCGCCGAGGAGGATGGCCACCGGGGCGGTCCCAGCTCTGATCGCCTCGGCGAGGATCGAGGAGCTCGAGCTCGAACCGCGGCCCCCCGGCATCGCCAACACGACGCCGGCCAGTTCCGCGCCCACCTGCGGGTGATGGCTGTCGATCAACCGGCCGGTCGCGGGGTCGAGCCCACCCCACAGGCTGAGTGGCTCGTCCAGGACCAGCAAGGGTCCGGCGCCTTCGCCCGGGGCCAGCGTCCGGAGCGTGACGTCCTCACCCACCCCAGATCCTCTCGTCCCGCACGAACCTCCCCATCTGCGCCGAGTTGATGCACTCCTGCAGCGTGGCGAAGCCGACCTCGATCCCGAGGTTGCCGGGGGCGTACCACGCCCATTTCCCTGAGTCGGTGAGCACCGGCCCATCCGCGCCGCGGATGATCGGTGTGAGGTAGGTGCAGGTGTCGGTGACGAGCTCACCGCCCGCGGCGCGGACGGCGCCCGCCCAACCGGCCTCCTCGGCCGCCTCCAGGTCGCCGCGGCCGAGGCTCACGTAGAGGGGTACGGCGAGCCGCCGCCCCTCTAGCATCCGCGCCAGCCGTTCCAGCTCTCGGATCGAGGCGTGCGGAGTACCCACGCTGACGGCACCGATCGTGGCACCTGGCCGGATGTCCGTGAGCTCGTCGCGCGCCGATCGGAGGTCGGCGGTGGTCAGCGTGGCGCGGAGCTCGGGTTCCATACCCCCCGTAGCAGCGGCGAGGGTCGGGGCCTCGGGGGTGATCCCCACGGCGTGGAACATGCCGACGGCCCCTGAGGAGGCCGCCGCGGCCCCCAACGCCTTCAGATGCTCTTCGGCCGTTGCCGCGGGCGGCAGACCGTCGATCGCCGGGATCAGGTTCCCGGTCGCCCGTCCCACGAGATGCCCGATCGCTGCGTGTGCCGCCGGCTCGGCCAGTAGCTCCTGCGGCGCCTCGACGGCGAACACCGCGCGAGCTCGCCGCGCCGCCGCGAGGTGGAGCCCCGCCTCCGGTGCCCGGCCGGTGAGCGCGCAGCATATGTCGATGAAGTCCCCGTAGCGATCGGTCCTGGCGCCCAGCACGGAGTTGGCGAAGACGATGGCGTTCGACTCGGCCCAGGCGACGTGAGTGCCGAAGGCCGGGCGCTCGGGGAGTTGGTAAGGAGCGCATGTCCAGGTGGGCCGGCACCCCATCCCCAGGTAGGCCTCCATCAGCGCCCGCGCCTCGCCCGCGCCCGGATCCGGCATCCGGACGAGATCCGGGTGCATCAGATCGAGCGCCCCGACGTTCAGCGTCGTGGGGACGACGACATGCGCGCCGGCATCCAGGAGGCGTCGTGCGAAGTCCAGGCCCGCCCGCCCGTGGTAGAGGCAGCCGTCGACGTGAGCCGAGCGTATGGAGAGGAGCCGTTCGGCTCCGGAGACCTCGCCGATCGACGTCACGATGCGCATCGCGAGGCGAACGGCCTCGCCTCGTTCACCCTCGAGATCGGCACGGTCCTGCGGGGTCAGCTCCAGCGGCATCGCAGCGCATCATCGCACCCTGCGGCGGCCCCACGGGCCGCTCGCGCTCAGTCGGCCTCGTACTTGAACGAGATGTTGACACGGGCCCGGTAGAGGGCGACGTGCCCGTCGTCGATGGTGAGGTCGAGCTTCACGATCTCGCCGACCCGGAGATCCCGAACCGTACGTGCGGCTGTCTCGACCGCGTTCTTGGCTGCGTCCTCCCAGGAATCGGCGCTGGTGCCGATCACCTCGGTGACTCGGTAGATGCTGTCTGTCATCGCGTACCTCCTCCCGGCAGGCTAGCCTTGCTCTGCCGACCCCTGCAAACGGCGCAAGGCGTCGGAGACGAGTCGAGAGGGCGTGTGGAGCGAAAGGGGGCCGCCATACCCGCTCCGGTCGCATGGGCCCTCGAGGGCGCGCTCAACCCCACGGTGCTGCGTCTACATGTGGGCATCTCCCTCACCGACCGCACCATCGTCACCTGCCCTCCGTCAGCGCCTCCCTCGCCGCTGGATGCCCTCATGCGGATCGACGGCGTCCGTTCGCTCGACCTCCACCGCTACCGCGTGCGGATCAACCTCGTTCCGGGCGGCGGCCGGGGCCACGTGTCGGCGGAGGCGACCGCCGCGTTGTCGACAGCATGGGGGCCTCCGGTCGAACTGCCGGTCGCCGGGGATCCCCGTGCGTTCGCCTATCCGCGGCACGGCGCCAGGGTGGTAGCCGAGAGCCTCGAGATGGCGCGTGCGGCGGAGGAGCCCGTGCTGGAGCGCCTCTTCCACGTGTCGGGCGTGGCCGAGACGATAGCCGGTGAGGATCTGGTGCTGGTGCGTTTGGGCCGGCTGTTCGGGTGGGATGAGATCGAGGCCGGGGTGCGCTTGGCCCTGGCCGACCCTTAGGCGGGAGTGGCGGGCACGCCCGGGTCTGCGTCGGGGAACGCCGTCTCCCCGTAGACGGAGAGATCCGCGTCCTTCACGGATTCGAGGAAAGTGGTGGCGAGAACCGCCGCGAACTCCTTCTGGTCGAGGCGTTCCTGTTCGATCGCGCTGCGCGCCACGTAGGGGCCGATGTTCTGCCGGTAGCGGTAGTCGCGAAGGAAGGCCGCGACGTCCTCCACGGTGGCGCCGCCGTTGTCCTTCAGAGCGCGAGTGTCCAGGTAGATCTCCGAGGGCACGACCGACTGCACCACGCCCCGCACGCCGGCGAACTGACCGTTGATGTGATCCTGGAGCTGGATCGGGTCCAGGCGGACGCCGCCCGCGGAGTCGGGGAGCGGGCACTGGCCGTGGTCGGCGGTCACGATCAGCACGTAGTCCTCCGGGGAAGCGCTCGTCCAGGATCTTGACCAGCCGCTCGAGCTGGGCATCCACCTCCGCAGCACGAGTGGCTCCCACTCCGACTGCATGCCGTAGACGTGGCCCGTGTAGTCGGGCGACTTGAAGTTGATGTACAGCAGGTCGGTGCTGCCGGTCTTTCCGATCGGCTCCGAGTCGAACGTGGCCTCGATCAGGTCGCCCTGGTACTTGATGACGGGCGGGCTGCAGCACGGCGACGCGTGGCCGGTCGGGGTGAACTGTGCGTCGAAGTGCGGCGGGGTGAACGCCGCCTTGTGCGCCTCGAAGACGTCCGATCCCCGGCACGGAGCCCGGCATGCGGTAGAGGTCGGGGTTCTGCGGTTGCCAGGTCTGGGTGCCGGTCTCGTCCCAGAAGACCGCCGACGGGCTTCGCGCCGGCCGGGCGGTTCCTGCCGCCGAACCCCAGCATGCCCAGGTGCCAGATCTGGTAGCCGATCTCGCCCACCCATGCTCGGTTGTCCGTCTGGTCGTCCAGAGGTCGGCCAGCGTCGGCACCATGATGTCCGAGGGGTCGGCGTGGCCGAGCTCACCGTAGGCCTTGCGTACGGTGTTGCCGTCCCGGATGTTGTGCCCCGTGATCCCGTGTTGGTTCGGGTAGGTGCCGGTGCCGATCGTGGCGTGAGCGCAGGCGGTCACGGCTGGGAACGAACCGTGGATCGCGTCGGTGTAGTTCGCGCCCTGATGCATGAGCCGCTCGAGGGTCGGCCAGTGCCCCGCCCAGTGGTCGAGCACGTTCCACCCGCCGCCGTCGAACACGAACGTGACGATCACCTTCGGCGGCGACTGCGTCCCGGACGGTGGCGGCGCCGCGCCCGGCAACACACGGCCGGCCCTGTCGCTGGGGAAAGCTATGCCCATATGGGAGGCCATCGTGGGGGCGATGTCGGCGAGGGTCACCCGCTCGGTGTGCTGGGATGGGGCGATCCGCCCGGGCGCGTGGACGACCAGCGGCACGCGCTCGAGGTACATCCAGACGCTGGCGTGGCTCGTGCGGGGGTCCAGGCGGACGAGAGATGTGGACTCGTTCGCATAGTTCGAGCTGTTGAACGGTGCGAGCAGCAGCTGGAGGTCGCCGGAGCGCCCCGGCCTTGTAGGCGCGGCTGACGAGCTCCATGTACTCCGTGCCCAGGTCGTGCGCCATCGCCTGCTGGATGGGGCGGGGGTCGGGCCGCGCGAGCTTCTTGGCGGTCCATCCGATGGCGGAACCGGCTAGCGGTCCAGGCGAACCCGGCCGCGCCCGCGGTGATCAGGAAGCGTCGCCGCCCCGGATCAGGAGCCTCGCCCCTTCGGGCCGGCCCACGCGGCGAGCCCCAGGCCGATCGCCAGCACGACGAGACCGGTGGCGATACCCAACACGAGCGAGCCGGCGATCCCTACGGCGAACCCCGCCACCCCCGCGAGGGCGGCGGACAGGATCAGGACACGCCGCGACGACTTCGAACCCATGTGTGACTCCATCATCCCAGATGAGGTCCGGTTACGGGAGGAGCTCGGTGTGGCGATCCGGTTACGAGCGCTTGCGCTCGGGATCGAAGAAGGGCGTGGACACCACCGTGGCGCCCACCTTGCCCCGCTCGCCCTCCACGCTCCACTCCACCGAGACACGGCGGCCGAGCTTCTCGTGCGCCTTGTCCAGCGAGCCGAACCCGACCATCTTCTTGATCGTGGGACCCCACGTGATGGAGGTCGCACGGCCGATCTGCTTGCCATCGCGGTAGACGGGCACGGCGTCGCGGTGCGTGAGTGGGCTGATGGCCGGCGCGAGACCGTGCTTGGCGTACATGGCCTCGATACCGCTCCAATCCAACTCGAGTCCCACCAGGCGCCGCGCCGGACCCCCGTTGCGTCGTTCCTCGAGCAGGGCGCGGCGCCCGTTGAAGTCGGCCGCCTTGTCGAAGTCCACCAAGCGCCCCAGGCCCAGCTCGAAGGGTGAGTACTCCTGCTCGGTGCTGACCGCGTGCCGCGCGCTGGTGTACTCGGCCTCGATCAGTATCAGGCCGGCCTCCACCCGTGCGACGTCCAGCGCCCGGATACCGGCGGGGTGGATACCGTACCGCTGGCCCACCTCGAACAGGCGGTCCCAGACGGCGAGCGCGCCGTCGGTGGGCATCCACAGCTCGTAGCCTCGGTCGCCGGTGTAACCCGTGCGCGTCACGTCCACCGGCACGCCCGCGATCTCGCTCATCCGGCGGCCGAAGTACCGCACGTCGGTCCAGTCGGCGCCGGTGACCTCCTCCAGGAGGTCGCGGCTGAGGCGGCCCTGGAGCGCGAGCGCCGCGGTGTCGTCGCTGACGTCGCCGCACGTCGACGTCCAGACCTGTGGCGTTCATCACGAACCACCGGTAGCAGGGATCGGCCGCGGTGATGCGGTAGCGGTCCTCGGCCAGGCGCGCGATCGTGCCGTCGTCCAACATCTTGCCCGCCTCGTCGCACCAGGGGGCGTAGTAGACGCGATCCACCGCGAGCTTCGTCATGTCTCGGGTCATGACGCGGTCGAGTAGGCGCATCGCGTCGGGCCCCGACACCTCGTACTTGTAGAGCGGGCTGGCGTCGATCACGGCGACGGCCTCGCGGATCGCGTTGTACTCGATGTCGTGGAAGTCGGCGTAGACGGCGGCGGAGAAGTAGCCGGACCACTCGCCCCAGGTGAGCTTCGTGTTCAGCTCTTGCTCCCGCGGGAAGAAGGCGGTGCCGACGCTCATCAGGGCCTCCTCGTACGCACATGTGCCGGTGCTCAGGCACCTAAGGGTAGCCGAGGACCCCTCCGCCGGGGCTCGGGGACCCCTGACCTCAGGTCAAGCGGTCGTTGGTGGGGCCTCACCGCCCCCGTTAGCATGGGCGACCGGCGCACGAGCGCCCGCTGACCCCGGTCGCACCGACCCGGGTCACGCGAGGGACGGGCTCCCAAGGAGGCACCATGGCCAGGCGCTACGACGCGGTCGTGATCGGCGGCGGACACAACGGCCTCGTGAACGCGGCGTATCTGGCGAGGGCGGGCCTGAAGGTGCTGGTGCTCGAGCGCCGACACATCCTGGGCGGCGCCACCCTCACCGAGGAGATCGTTCCGGGCTTCAAGTTCAGCGTCTTCAGCTACGTGGTGTCGCTGCTGCGCCCCGAGATCATCCGCGAACTCGAGCTCCCCAAGCACGGCCTGGAGATCCTGCCGCTGGACGGCACGATCACCCCGCTCGAGGACGACTACCTCTGGCGCGTGAACGACCACGGCAAGACCGTCCGCGAGCTCCGTCGCTGGAGCCTGAACGACGCCGAGGTCTATGAGGAGTACGGCAGTCTGATGGCCGAGATGGGCCGCTTCATCAAGCCGATCCTGTCGGTGCCGCCGCCCGACCCGGGCAAGATCAGCCCTATGGAGTGGCTGCCCCTCGCCGGCCTCGCGAAGGGGTTCAAGGACCTGCCGCGCAAGCTGCAGACCACGTTCATCCAGCTGATGACGATGAGCGCCGCCGACTTCCTGGAGCAGTGGTTCGAAACGGAGCCGCTGAAGGCCACGATGAGCGCCTCCGGCATCATCGGCACGTTCCAAGGGCCGCGTTCTCCCGGGACCGCCTACGTCCTGCTCCATCACTACATGGGTGAGATCGACGGGGCGTTCCGGGCCTGGGGCGTCCCGCGCGGGGGCACGGGCTCCGTCGCCTATGCGATCGCGAACGCAGCCCTTGCCCAGGGCGTGGAGATCCGCACCGACGCGGGCGTTGCCGAGATCAAGACCCAGGGCGGGCGGGCCACGGGCCTCGTGCTGTCTTCGGGCGAGGAGGTCGAGGCCGACGTCATCATGTCTTCGTTGGATTCCCGACAGACGTTCATCAACCTGCTGGCGGAGGACGCGCTCGACCCCACGTTCCGTGAGGAGGTCCTGCGCTACAAGTACCGGGGTTCCTCCGGCAAGGTGAACCTGGCGCTGAACGGCCTGCCCGAGCTCGCCTGCAAGCCCGGTGTGGGCGAGTGGCTCCGCGGTGCCATCTCTTTCAGCCCTTCACTGGACTACATGGAGCACGCCTACGACGATGCGAAGTACGGCCGGTTCTCGAAGCGTCCCTACATCGACTGCATCATCCCCACGCTGGTCGACCCGACGATGGCGCCCCCCGGCAAGCACGTGATGAGTTGCTTCGTGCAGTACGCGCCGTATCACCTCGAGAACGGCGAGGTCTGGGACGACGCGAAGCGAGAGGCCTTCGGCCAGAACGTGCTCGACACGCTCGAGGAACGCTTCCCGGACATCCGCTCGTTGATCGAGGGCTACCAGTTCGTGACGCCCAAGGACATCGAAGACATCACCGGGCTGTCCGAGGGGAACATCTTCGCCGGCGAGCTCTCGCTGGAGCAGTTGTTCTTCAACCGGCCCGTTCCCGGCTGGTCCCGCTACCGCACCCCGGTCGCGAACCTCTGGATGTGCGGTTCGGCCACGCACCCCGGCGGCGGCATCATGGGCGCTCCCGGACGCATCGCCGCCCTCGAATACCTGAAGGAGAAGAAGCGCGGACGGAGGGTCGCCTGATGGCCCGCACCGACGTGATCGTGATCGGCGGCGGCCACAACGGCCTCGTCGCGGCCGCCTACCTGGCGAAGGCCGGGAGGAAGGTCGTCCTCCTCGAGCGCGCCGAGGAGGTCGGCGGGATCCTCCGCAACAGCCAGATCGCCCCCGGATTCCGTGCTCCGGGCGTGATCCACACGGTCGGCCGTCTCCGCGCATCCGTCGTGAAGGACCTCAAGCTCGGGTCGTACGGGTTCGAGACCGTCACGCCCGACGTCCGGCTGTTCGCACCGCAGCCCGAGGGTCCCGGCGTCACGTTCTGGGGCGACGCGGCGCGTACCGCCAACGGCCTCCGCGACGCAGGTCACGTGGGGGACGCCTCGGCCTTCGCCGAGTTCGACCGGAAGATCCGGGCCTTCGCGAGCTTCGTGGCCTACATCAACGCCGTCACCCCACCTGATCCCAAGACACCGTCGTTCTCCGACGCGATCATGGGTCTGAAGCTGGGCAAGGCCTTCCGTGACCTTGGCGCGAAGACGGGACGCGAGACGATCCGCGCGCTGCCGATGTCCGTGGCCGACCTGGTCCAGGAGACCTTCGCGGACGAGGGTATCCGCGGGCCGCTCGCGACCCGGGGCGTGCTGTACACGGCGATGGGCGCCTGGGCCACGGGCACCGCCGCCGTCTTCATCAACGACTCCGCGGGCACCGACGGCGGCGCGGCCGGCACCGCCGTACTCGCGAAGGGGGGCACGGGGGCGCTCGCGTCGGCCCTTGCCGCGGCGGCCGGGCGACTGGGCGTGGACATCCGAACGGGCATCGGCGTCGCTGCGATCCGCACCCGCGAGGGCCGTGTGGCGGGCGTCACCACCGACGAAGGGCAGGAGCTCGACGCGCGTATGGTCGTCTCGGGTGCCGACCCGAAGTCCACGCTGGGCCTCTGCGACCCGGTGGAGCTCGGCCCGCACATGGTGTGGCGCGCGGGCAACATCCGCCAGCCAGGGGCCACCGCGAAGGTCAACCTCGCATTGTCGGGGCTCCCGTCATTCAACGGAGCCACGGACGAGGCCCAGTTGCAGGGCAGGATCGCCGTCGCGCGATCTATCGACCACGTGGAGCAGGCCATGGACGCGGCGAAGTACGGGCTCATCGCCGAGGACCCGCTGCTGGAGGCGACGATCCCGTCGCTCGTAGATCCCTCCCTCGCACCCGAGGGCAAGCACGTGATGTCGATCGTGATGCAGGCTGCCCCGCGTCACCTGCGCGAAGGCGATTGGTCCAACGAGCGAGACCGCCTGGGGGACATCGTTGTGAAGTCGATGGAGCGTGTGGCTCCGGGCCTGGGCGAGCTGATCGAGGCGCGGCAGGTCATCACCCCGCAGGACCTCGAGGCCGATCACGGCCTGGGCGGCGGTCACGTCTACCATGCGGAGCCCGGCCTGGATCAGTTCTTCGCGTGGCGCCCGCTGAACGGCGAGGCTCGATACCGACTGGTCTTCGAGGGCCTCTACCTCGCGGGCTCCGGCGCACACCCGGGCGGCGGCATCACGGGCGCCCCCGGCGCCAACGCGGCCCGCCAGATCCTGATCGACTCCAAGAAGTAGGGATCGAAACCCGGCCGGGCGCGCAGCGCGCTACGCACAGGGGCCGATGCTGACCTGCAGACCGCGGTGGTCGGAGCCGGGAACGCCGAACGTGGCCGGATCCCGTGCGCACCAGTCTGCAGGCACGAACACATGGTCGATGCGCAGGAGCAGCGCGGGCCACAGCCCGGCGACGTAGGTGCTGGCGGGCCATGCCGTCCACGGCGGCCACGCCTGCGCGCGCATCGCGTCGCGCATCTCTCCGTCGAGCAGCCGGTAGCCGCTCGTGCGGTCCGAGAGATTGAAGTCGCCGGCCACCACCGTCGGGAGCGTCTCCGCTCCCACCGCGGCCAGGAGCCGGGTGACCAAGGCATGTTGTGTGGAGAAGGTGGTCTCGTGGAGCGGGTTCGGGAGATGCACGGCGTACAGGACGAACGGCGCGCCCACCCGATCCACCCTGACCCGCATGATGCGGTCACCCGGCAGGCCCGCCGGGGTCGGCAGCCGACGTATCGGGAACACGGACAGGACCTCTTGCTCGTCGGCCCCCACCCGGTACGGGTATCCCTGGGCGTCCTGCATCAGATGTCGCCGGTAGGAGGTGCCCATCTCCTCGGAGACGATCACGTCGGCGCCCCGTGACGTCATGAGCGCGGCCGCCCTTCCCGGCCACCGACTGAACTGGAACACGTTGGCGGACACGAGGACGACGGGGTCAAGCGGGGACGCCGTGGGCTGCGGGATACGGGGGAGCACGGCCACCACGAGCGCGAGCAGCGTGAGGGAGGCGGCGACCAGGGCGGCAGGGCGCAGCCCCCGCCACATCAGGAAGACCCCTGCAGCCAACCCGAGGACTCCGATCGCCGGCATCGCGACGGCGACCAGGTCAACGGCCCCGTCCCGGTTCCGGACGAGGAACCAGGCCCACGGGAGCGCGGCGAGCAGCCACGTCCACCACGCGATACGGCGGCGCTCGTGCTCCGGACGCAGGGCCGCGGTGGTGGAGGGGTCGCTCGTGGGGGCCGTCATCGCGCACACCCTATCGGCGGCCCGGGGTTCCGCTGCGCCGGAGCGCTGTGGGAAGCTTCCGGTCATGACGCGACGCACCGGACTTCCGCCTCGAACACTCCGAACTGAAGGGTGAGGACGAGTTCGCCGAGTTCTCGACCGGCGACCTCCCCTACTACTCCGACTGGCGCGGCTCGTTCGAGAAGTTGCCGTGGGCCACCGACGACGAGGCCCTCGAAGCCTCCGGTGCCGACGTGGCGATCGTGGGCGCCCCGTACGACGAGGGCGTGTCGTCCCGCCCGGGCGCTCGTTTCGGCCCGCGCGCGATCCGGATGGCGCCGACCACCTGGGGCACCGCCGATGCGTGGTCGATCCAGCTCGACACCGAGCCCTACGCGCACCTCACCGTGGTGGACGCCGGCGACGCTCCTGTCGGCGCCCACCCGTCCGGAGCGGGCCCTCCGCGTGATCCACGAGAAGGTGTTCCGGGTACGCACGGCTGGCGCGATCCCGATCGTGCTGGGCGGGGATCACTCGATCACCTATCCCAGCGCGGCCGGGGTGGCCCGGGGCATCTGGCCCCGCACGGTGGGGGTCGTCCATTTCGACGCCCACGCGGACACGGGTGCGGACCTGTGGGGCAACCTCTACGCGCACGGTGCGCCCATGCGCCGCCTGATCGAGGAGGGATGGGTGGCAGGGCCGAACTTCGTCCAGGTGGGCCTCCGAGGGTACTGGCCGGAGAAGGAGACCTTCGAGTGGATGCGCGAGCAGGGGATGCGCTGGCACACGATGGTGGAGATCGAGGATCGGGGGAGCGAGGCCGTGATCGCCGACGCGATCGCGGAGGCGCTCGACGGCCCCGACTGCATCTACCTCTCGGTCGATATCGACGTCGTGGATCCGGGGATGGCGCCGGCCACCGGCACTCCCGAGGCCGGCGGGATGCTCGCCCGTGAGCTGCTGCGCGCCGTGCGCCAGATCGTGGGCGCCGTCGACCTCGTCGGCATGGACGTGGTGGAGGTCTCCCCGCCTTACGATCACGCCGAGATCACGGCGATCCTCGCCCATCGAACCGTGATGGAGGCCATCGGCGCGCTGGGCAAGAAGGCGAACGACGCCTCGTGAGCGAACCGGGCGGTCACGAGCAGGAGATCGCGGACAACCGCAAGCTCTGGGACGCCTGGACGGCGATCCACACCGCGGGTTCGTTCTACGACGTGCAGCGGTTCCGCGACGATCCCTCGGATGTGCGGATCCAGGATTGGGAGCGGCGTGAACTGGGCGACATCGAGGGAAGGTCCCTGCTCCACCTCCAGTGCCACTTCGGGCTGGACACGCTGTCGTGGGCCCGGCTGGGCGCGAGCGAGGTGACCGGCGTCGACTTCTCGGAGCCCGCGATCGCCTTCGCGAGGGAGCTCGCGGCAGAGGTGGGCCTCGCGGATCGCTCTCGCTTCCTCGTCTCCGACATCTACGACCTGCCGGGGCCGCTCGAGGGGGAGACCTTCGACGTCGTGTACACGGGCCGAGGAGCGATCGGGTGGCTCCCCGATCTCGGGCCCTGGGCGGCGTCGATCGCCTCGTTCCTGGCACCTGGCGGCGTCTTCTACATCCACGAGGGGCATCCCGTGTTGTGGGCCGTGGATGAGGACCAGCGCGCCTCGAACCCGCTGAGTCCTCGCCTACGACTACTGGGGCGGGGAGACGCTCACGTTCCCCGTCGAGGGGTCCTACGCCGACCCCACGGCCGAGGTCGACGCCGAGTGGGAGCACGGCTGGAACCACTCCCTGGGCGAGATCGTGACGCTGCTGGCCGACAACGGTCTGCGGATCGAGCTCCTCGACGAGAAGCGCGAGCTGGATTGGCCCGCGGGCTTCCTGGTCGAGCTGCGATGACGGCACGGTACGGGTTCCCGCCCGACCAGGTGGGTACGATCCCGCTCATGTACTCGCTCCGCGCCCGCAAACCGGGCTGAGCGCGGCCGCCTCGTCGGCCCCGCGGGCGCTTCGCGCTCAAGGCGCGGCGTGCGGGGGTCGATTCCACCAACGTGATCGAACCGCAGCCCGCCCTCGGCGAGGCGACCGAGGCGTACCGCCGGCTGGTGGAGAACGTCGAGGTCGTGATCGCCGGCAACACCGACGCCGTCGAGACCGCAGCGCTCTGCCTCTTCGCCGAGGGGAACCTCCTGCTGGAGGGCGTCCCCGGGGTGGGCAAGACCACGTTGGCCCGGGCGCTTGCGGTCTCGATCGGGGGCGCGTTCAACCGCATCCAGGCCACGCCCGACCTCCTGCCCTCCGACCTCACGGGCATCAATCTCTACGATCAGACCCACGGGGAGTTCCGCTTCGTCCCGGGACCGATCTTCGCCAACGTGGTGCTGGTGGACGAGGTGAACCGCACCACGCCACGCACCCAGTCGGCCTTGCTCGAGCCCATGGAGGAGCGGCAGGTCACGGTCGAGGGGGCGACCTACCCGCTGCCGGCTCCCTTCCTCGTGATGGCGACCGAGAACCCCGTGGAGCAGCACGGCACGTACCCGCTGCCGGAGGGTCAGCTCGATCGGTTCGCGCTCACGGTTCAGGTGGGATACCCGGATGCCGGCGGGGCGGCGAACGACATCGTGCGGCGACAGCTGCTGCGGCATCCGATCGTCGACCTGCGGCCGGTCCTGGGTCCGGCGGACATCCTGGCGGCGCAGGCGGCCACCCGCCAGGTGCACGTGGACGACGCCGTGCTGGACTACGTCGTCGCGCTCGTGCAGGCCACGCGGGGCGCACCGGAGATCGCGTTGGGCGCCTCGCCGCGGGCTACCGTCGCGCTGACGCGCTGCGCCCAGGCTCGCGCCGTGGCCCAGGGGCGGTCCTACGTGCTGCCGGACGACGTCAAGGCTCTGGCGAGCGCCGCGCTCGCCCATCGGCTGATCCCCCGGCAGGCTCGGGCGGGGGCCGAGCTCGGACGCGAGGTCGTCCGTCGGATCCTCCAGGACGTGCCCGTCCCGCTCCACGCCGAGCGGGGCTGACCCGATGCTGCGGCCGCGGAAGCGGGCGTTGGGCCTGATCTTCGGGGCCGGCCTCCTCTTCTTCCTAGGGACCAACGTGCAGGCCGGATGGCTCTTCGTGATCGCCGCATGTCTGTTGGGTGCGGTCGTGGCGGGCGTCGGGCTCCCGTGGCAGATGCTGCGGGGGCTCCGGATCGAGGGCGCCGCGCCCGCACGCGTGCACCAGAACGACGACGTGGACGTCGAACTGCAGGTGGTGAACGTCTCGCGGGGCATGCGGCTCGGCCTCGTGATCGATGACGAGCGGTTGGACCGGGTGACCCTCGCGGTTCCGTCGCTGCGACCCGGGGAGCGGGTCGAGATCGACCACGCGCCGCACGGCTCGGCGCCGCGGGCCGCAGGACCGACGGCATCCTCACGGCGCGGTCGACCGCCCCGTTCGGCGTTGCCGAGGCCCGGCGGACGCTCGCGGTCGAACGGCCGGCGACGCTCGTGCTGCCCGCCGTGGTGCCGTTGGGCGCACTTCCGTTCGTCCGCCCGGCCGCCACCTCCGATCGCGCCATGCATCCCTGGCCTCGGCGCGGGGCGGGGCCTGAGTACCTGGGGATCCGCGAGTATCGGGCCGGCGATCCGATCCGCCACGTGCATTGGCGCTCGACAGCGCGGACGGGCACGGTCATGGTCCGCGAGTTCGAGGAGGAGCAGACGCGGCGCCTCGCGATCCTCGTCGACGCCGCTTGGGACGCGGGTGAGGCCTGGACCCCGTTGGACCGCGTCTGCGCGGTCGCCGCCTCCGTCGCGATGGCGGCGCTCGCCCAGGGCCACGGCGCGCGCCTCGTCGTTCCGGGCGGCGACGGCACCGAGGTGCTCGCGCGGGCAGGAGGGATGGAGCTGCTGGAGCGGCTCGCCCATCTCACGCCCATCCCGACGCCGTCGTTCACCCAGATGATCGAGGACGCGGCCTCCCTGCGCGGTGTGGAGACGGTGGTGCTGGCCTTCCCCGCGCGCCGGGGTAACGAGCCCACCGCGCTGGGTTCAGCGGTCGCGGCGCTGGCGGCGCGGACCGATCAGGTGGTGGCGATCCCGGTCGAGATCGGGCTCGACGAGGCGCCCGGAGAGGTCCCGGCCGAGGGCGACTGGACACGGCTCGAGGAGTCTCTTCGTGCGGCCGGGGCCGACGTCTATCCCTGGCGCGCGGGCGACGATCTCACGGCGCTGCTCGGGCCGCCGACGGGCGATCGGATCGTGGCGACCGCGGTGGACGGACCATGAGGATCCAGATGCGCGGTCCCGGAGGGCCCGTCGAGGACTCGATCCCCATGCGGATCGTCGTGGCCCTCGCCGTCGAGCTGTCGATCCTCGCGATCGTGGTGCAGGGTGCGGTTCCCGCAGCCACGGCGGTCGTGGCCCTGGCCGCCGCGCCCCTCGGGTACCGGGTGTCCTACCGGCGGCGCGGACGCTCGAACCTCGCGCTGAAGCTGGCGCTGTCGGCGGGCCTGTTGGCGGCCATGGGGCAGTTCCTGGTGGTGGTGCAGCAGGCCGGCAACGTCGACCAGGCGCGGATCCCGCTCGCCACGCTGTTCCTGTGGGTCCAGGTGATGCACGCGTTCGACGTGCCGCGCCGCCGCGATCTGGCTTTCTCGATGGTCGCCAGCCTGATCCTGATGGCGGAGGCCGGCGCTCTGAGTCTCACCAGCGGGTTCGCCCTCCTCCTCGCGCCGTGGACGGGGCTGGCGGGAGCCTGGCTGTACCTGTCGAGCCGTCCCCGTCCGGATCAGGTCACCACGCCTCTGGCCGTGCGACGCGGCACCGGCGAGGACCGGAGGCGACGCGCCCGCCTGGCGCCCGCTCGAGCCCTGCTCTTCCCCGCGGCCGCCACCCTCGTCGCCACCTTCGTGGTGTTCCTGGCCTTGCCGCGCGTCCCGGGGTCCTTCGTGAAGTCCCCGCCGTTCTCCCTTGGGCGCGCTTCGCCGCCTCTGGCCAACTTCGACGGTGGCGTGACCAACCCGACCCTGCCGGCGGCGAACGCCGATGGAGTGGTCAACTTCGCCCCCGCCGGCTACCCGGGCCTGTCCGACGTCGTCGACCTGCGGGCACGGGGCCGCCTCTCTGACCAGATCGCGTTCCGGGTCCGCGCCACGCAGGCCGCATTGTGGCGCGCCGAGGCGTTCGATACGTACGACGGCACGACCTGGACGATCGGCTCGACGGACACGCAGACCCTCCCGGCGGCCGATGCGACGGGGGCGACCGCGGTGCCACCCGTCCGCGGGGCGGCCGGCCTGGTCGCGATGCCCTTCGCGTCGTTGACCCAGACCTTCTACGTCGATACGCCCCAGCCCAACGTGCTGTTCGCCGCCGCGAACGCGAAGCACGTCTACTTCCCCTCGGCCGGGCTGAGGATCGACCCGTCCGGCTCGATCCGCTCGCCGATCCTGCTGGACCAGGGCCTCGTCTACTCGGTGATCTCGGAGGTGCCCGCCGCCACGCCGAACCTCCTGCGGCGCGCGCGGACGAAGGTGCCGGCCGCGCTGGCGCCCTACCTTCAGCTCCCGCCCGAACTCCCTGACCGGGTGAGGGGGCTCGCGCGGCGGGTGACAGGCGCCGCCCGCACCGAGTACGACGCCGTGCAGGCCGTGCAGACCTATATCCAGCGGACGACCCGGTACCGGCTGGACGTGCCCGCCGACCCGCCGGGTGTGGACGAGGTGGACCACTTCCTGTTCGTCACCCGTGAGGGGTTCTGCGAGCAGATCGCCTCCTCGATGGCGGTCATGCTGCGCACGCTGGGGATCCCAACGCGGCTCGTGACCGGATACGGGCCGGGGGAGCGGAACCCGTTCACGGGGTACTACGAGGTGAAGCAGTCCGACGCCCACGCATGGCTGGAGGTCTACTACCCGGGCCTCGGATGGATGCCCTACGACCCGACGTTCGGGGTCCCCGAGGCCTCCCCGAGCGTCGCGAGTCGCTTCATGGCGGGGGCGGTCCTCTCCGCGATCGGTCGCTTCGTCGAGCGCGTGGTGCCCGAGCCGGTGAAGCGGGCCGTGGGCGCTGCGCTGGGGACCGTCGACAGGCTCGTCGGCGCGTTGACCCGCGTCTGGCCGGCGGCGGCCGCGGCATTGCTAGTGGCCAGCGTCGTGGCGGCCCTGTGGCGCCGCCGCCGCAGGCGGCGGCGCAGCCCACCGTACGACGCTGCGGAGGCCGCGTTCCTCGACATGGAGGACGCGCTGACGGACGCGGGCCTACCGCGTCCGGTCCAGCAGACGCCGGGGGAGTACCTCCGCTCCCTGGCGGCCGAGCCCACGCTCGCCCCCGATGTGGTCGAGGCCGCCGGCATCGTGGTGCGGACCTTCGAGCTCGCCCGGTTCGCCCCCGAGGAGCCGGCCTTGGAAGCGCTCTTCCGCGCTCGTGCCGCGGTCGGGGTCGTGCGCGCCGGCGTCCGCGGCCGGTCGCCCGCCGAGCCGTCGAAGGTGCACGAACACGCCGCCCCGCGGTAGCGTTCCCAGCATGTGCAGGAGCATCAAGACCCTACGACGTGCCGACGAGCCCGCGACCGACGAGGAGATCCGCGCGGCCGCCTTGCAGTTCGTGCGGAAGGTGAGCGGCTATCGCGAGCCGTCCCGCAAGAACCGCGAGGCGTTCGACGAGGCGGTGGACGAGGTCACGGAGGCGTCGCGCCGGCTGCTCGCGCAGGTCGCACAGCTAGCATGACGCCGATGGTGCCGCTGGATCCCGCGCCGGAGGACATGCGCGCGATGGCCTCGGCCGTCACGGAGTACCTGATCGGGTTCATCCAGGGATTACCCGAGGCGCCGGCCGACGCCACCGAGGGCGCCGTCGCCCTGGCGCGGGAGCTCAGGTCTTCGCCCTCTGCCTCGGGCGAGGACTTCGCCGCGCTGCTGGACGAGGCCGAGCGCGCGGTGGCCTCGACGTTCGAGTACGCGGGGCCCGGCTACCTCGCCTACATCCCCGGCGGCGGGCTGTTCACGGCGGCGCTCGCCGAGTTCCTGGCCCAGGGCGTGAACCGCTACGCCGGCCTCTGGCAGCCGAGCCCCGCCGTCGTGCAGATCGAGGAGAACGTCACGCGGTGGCTCTGTGACCTCTTCGACTACCCGGCGGGATCGCAGGGGCTGCTGCTGTCCGGCGGATCGATGGCGAACCTCTCGGCCATGGTGACCGCGCGCCACGCCAAGCTCGGGGAGGACTTCACCGACGGCACCTACTACGTCAGCGAGCAGGCCCACGCCAGCGTGCCGAAGGCCGCGACCATCGCCGGGCTTCGCGAAGCGGAACCTCCGCCTCGTGCCCACCGACGACCAGCTGCGGATGGACCCTCGGGCGCTCGCCGCCATGATCCGCGAGGACCGCGCCGCGGGCCTCCGTCCGTTCCTGGTAGCGCCGGCCGCCGGCACGACGAACACGGGCGCGATCGACCCGCTGGACGCGATCGCCGATATCGCCGAGGCCGAGGACCTCTGGCTCCACATCGACGGCGCCTACGGAGGGTTCTTCCAGCTCACCGAGCGTGGCCGCGAGCGCTTCCGCGGGATCGAGCGCAGCGACTCGGTGACGCTGGATCCGCACAAGGGCCTGTTCCTGCCCTACGGGACCGGCGGCCTGGTGGTGCGTGACGGCTCGGCCCTTCGCGACGCCCACTACGAGGGCGCGGCGTACCTGCAGGACCTGCCGCCGACCGGCGAGCTGCCGAACTACAGCGAGTACTCGGCCGAGCTCTCCCGCGACTGGCGCGGGCTCCGCGTCTGGATGCCGCTGCAGCTGCACGGGGTCGACGCCTTCCGCGACGCGCTCGACGAGAAGCTGGATCTCGCCGCGTACCTGTACGACGCCTTCGCGGACGAGCCCCTGCTGGAGCTGCCGTGGGCGCCGCAGCTCACCGTGGTGCCGTTCCGGCTCGCCGGGGCCGACGACGAGACGCAACGGGCGTTCCTGGCCGCGATCAACGCGTCGAAGCGAGTCTTCTTGTCCAGCACGATGATCCATGGGAGCTACACGCTGCGGGTGTGCATCGTGAGCCACCGGACCCACCGCGACCGCATCGACGAGTGCATCGAGATCGTGGCGAAGGCGGCCGCGCAGCTGGCGGGCTGATCGCGTGCCGGAGCTCCCGGAGATCCGTGCGCTCGCCGAGCGGCTCGACGCCGCGTTCGCCGGCCGCCGCCTCGTCCGCGCCGATCTGCTGCAGTTCTCCTCGCTGAAGACCGTAACGCCACGGTTGAGCGACATCGTGGGGAACGAGATCGCCGGCGTCTCGAGCCTCGGGAAGTACGTGGTGGCGGACCTGGGTGGGACACGGCTGTTGGTGCATCTCTCCCAGGGCGGCCGCATCGACGTCGAGATCCCCGCGAAGACCACCAAGCCGCGCGGCTGCGTCGCGCGCTTCACGGCCGAAGACGACCCGGCATCCCGCTCGCTCCTGGTGAAGGAGTTCGGCCGCGAGCGCAAGGCCGGTGTGTGGGTGCTCGCCGAGGGGGACGACGGGCCTCTCGAGAAGCTGGGTCCCGAGGTCCTCACGACCGAGGCCGACGACTGGCTCCGTACGGCTCAGGACGCGCGCCGCGTGCACACGATCCTGCGCGACCAGCGCACGGTCGCGGGCGTCGGCCGCGGTTACAGTGACGACGCGATGCATCGGGCGAAGCTCTCGCCGTACGTCACCCTGCAGAAGCTCGACACGTCACAGCGCGAGGCGCTCGTGACGGCGCTCCATGAGGTGCTCGAAGAGGCGCTCGAGGTCGAACGGCGGCGGACCGGCGGCCTCCCAACGAAGCTCGGCGACCACTTCACCGTCCACGGCCGCGCCGGCGAGCCCTGCCCGGTCTGCGGCGACGACCTACGCCGGGTGAGCTACGAGTCTCACGAGGTCACCTACTGCCCCACATGCCAGACCGATGGTCGCCGACTCAGCGATAGGCGCATGGATCGACTGATCCGCTGAGGGTCGTCTCTCACCGGAAGCGACATCAGCCTGGGAGCGCGTCTTCGTCGAGTCGTGACTACGATTGACGCGTGGACGCAGACAGTATCGACTGGGAGCACGAGAGCAAGGCGCAGGACGTCTTCCATGCCGCGGAGCAACAGGTCGGCGAAGACCGGTTCGGTGGAGGCTGGATCGACCGGACCTCGGCGAGACGGCCCGTGCTCGGCATCGCGCTCGTCGACCCGACTCCAGAGGACCTCGACGTGATCGAGGGGACTGCACGCGAGGCGGGCTGGCCGGTGACCGTGGATATCGTCAAGTACAGCCGAGCGGCGCTAGTCGCGTTCTACGACACCCTCAGCCCGCCTGCGAACTTCTCGGTGAGCGCCTGGGGATGGGATCCTCGATTCAACCGTGTAGTTGTCCGTCTGACACGTCTCGACGAGGAGACGCAGGCGTTCTTCCGCAACCGTATCCCGGCGGATGCACTCCTGCTGAGATATGTCAGCGATGAGAAGTTCGTCGCTATGTAGACGTGATGTCGCTCCTGGACGGAAGCGCTTGCCGACCGACAGACCGGCGGCAAGATCCTCGCGGATCGGCGGATGAGCCGGCTGATCCGCTGAACCTCCGGTAGCGTCGCCGGCGATGGCCGATCCGCCCGGACCGCCCGAGCAACCGAAGGAGCCGCGCGGGCTCGGTGCCCGCGTGCGCTCCCATCTGATGGACATGACCCCCCTACGGACCTCGCGGGACTTCCGACGGCTCTTCGTCGGGCACTCGATCTCCGAGTTCGGCGATTCGATCGTTGCGGTCGCGGTCCCGTTCCAGGTCTACGCACTCACCCGCTCGACACTCGCCGTGGGGCTGCTCGGCCTCTGCGAGCTGGTGCCGGTGTTCGTCTTCCCGATCGTGGGCGGAGCCATGGCCGACGCCACGGAGCGACGCCGTTTGGTGATCGGGACGAACGCACTCCTGGCCGTGATGTCCCTGCTGATGGCTCTGAACGCCTCGCAGCATCCCCCGCAACTGTGGCCTCTCTACGTCTTCGCGACCCTTTCAGCGGGGATGTACACGTTCAACCGACCCGCCGTCTCCACCTGGCCGGCCCGGCTCCTGCCGCCCGAGCTGCTGCCCTCCTCGAACGCACTCGAGGCCGGGTTCGGGACGGCCGTGCACATGCTGGGCCCGGTGGTCGCGGGAGTCCTGATCGCCGTGATCGAGCCCACGGGAGCCTTCATCTTCGACACGGTCACCTTCCTCGTGGCGATCGCGTTCGTGTGGCGGATGGACCCGTCGCCGCCCGCCGAGGACGCGCCGGCGGTTGGCTGGACCGCGATCGTCGACGGGTTCCGGTTCCTCCGCGGACGCCGGACGATCCAGGCCCTGTTCGCGGCCGACCTCAACGCGATGATCTTCGGTCTGCCGGAGGCGCTCTTCCCGGCGGTGGCGTCCAAGCTCGCGGGAGGGGGCTCGGGAGCCGGTGCCCTCGGGCTCCTCTACGCGGCGCCCGCACTCGGCTCGTTCTTGGCCACGGCGTTCTCCGGCCGCGCGAAGCATGTGCGGCGCCAAGGCCGCGCGATCCTGGTCGCCGTGGCCGTGTGGGGTGCGGCGATCGTGGCGTTCGGGCTGTCGACGCGGTTGTGGGCCGGCCTGCTCGCGTTGGCCGTGGCGGGTGCGGGCGACATGGTGAGCGGGATCTACCGCATGACGATCCTTCAATCGGCCGTCACCGACGCCATGCGGGGGCGGCTCGACGGGATCGGCATGGCGGTGTGGGCGACGGGCCCCGCCCTCGGCGGGGTGGAATCGGGTGTCGTGTCCACCGCGACCGGCAGCGTCGGGGTGGCGGTGGTGAGCGGCGGCCTGCTCTGTCTCGTCGGCGTGGCCGCGCTCTGGGCCTGGGCACCGTCGTTCGTCCGCTACGACGCGCGGCATCCGACGCCGTGATCGTCGAGCATCCGTGTCCGGTGTTCCCGGGCCACGGGGCCTCGGTGTAACCTCCTGCGGCGGAGGAAGGAGGAGGGATGCTGGCATTCAGCACCGGGGTCTACGACGCGCTCAAATTCGTGCACGTGCTCGCAGCTGTCGTGTGGGTCGGCGGGGGCCTGTTCCTGCAGTATCAGGCAACGCGGCTCAGAGGAGCAGGCGACCTGCATCGGCTCGCGGCCTTCGCGCAGGACGTCGAGAAGGCGGGGATGCAGGTGTTCATGCCCGCGTCGTTGGTTGCCTTGCTGATGGGGATCTCGATGGTGCTGTACAGCCCAGCTCTCGGTTTCACCACCACGTGGATCCTGATCGGTCTCCTCGGCTATGCCGCCACGTTCGTGACCGGGGCGTTCTTCCTGGGGCCGGCGACGGGCAAGCTCGGCAGGGCCCTGGAGACGGATGGGCCGGAGTCGTCCACCGTCCAGACCGGCATCACCAGGATCATGGCGATCTCGCGGATCGACGAGGTGGTCCTGATCCTGGTGATCGCGGACATGGTCTTCAAGCCCGGGCGCTAGCGCCCCGGGTGCTCATCGCGTGACGCGCGGGAAGATCTGGGGACGCACGGTGCGCTCGCCGGCTCGATCCGAGGACCAGAGCGCGTAGGGCGGGCTGGTGATGTTGCAGAGCGCGAGGAGCACGGTGTCGTAGTTGACCCGCCATCCGGCGAAGTCGCGCCACGCCTGGTCGCGATCGGCGACGATCGGGACCCCTACCACCTCCATCGCGGCCACGGCCTGATCGAACTCCTCTCGAGAGATGGAGATGGGATCGCCGGGCTCAGGAGCGGCGTCGAAGGCGATCTGGAAGTTCGAGGCGATCCGCCGTAGGCACAGATAGCCCGCCCGGATGCAGAACTCCGCCTGGACGTCGCGCGGGATCTCGACCGTGGAGACGGCGAGGGCCGCGCCGTCCAGCACGGCGCCCGCCGCCGTGATCCACGAGTGGTCCTTCTGAGGTGAGCGGAAGAAGGCCAGCGCGCCGATCGACGTGTGCGTCTCCTCCACGTCGACGAACCACCGCTCCCAGTCGGACCAGACCTCGTTCAGCGCCTCCATCCGCTTCAGGGCCCAGTAGCGTTGCATCATCTCGAGTCCCGAGGGCGGCTCGCCGGCCCGCACCGCCAGCGCGGTCACGCCCAGCTCTCTGCGGGAGAAGGCCGCATAGATGCTGGGCAGGTACGTGATCAGCAGCGCCAGCAGGAAGAGGCCGATCGCGGCCTCGGTGAACACGAGCGCGGCGCTGCCCACTCCCGGCGGGGCCGCCCAGCCCAGCGTCAGGAGGGAAGAGCCTGAGATCTCGAACGCCTGCTGCCACGTGAGCCGGTCGACGCCCCAGAAGATCAGCATGTAGGAGCCGAGGACGAGCGCCAGCCACGTGGCGAGCGTCGCGATCAGCGCCAACGGGGCGTACGACGCCAGGATCCGGTCGCGGCGCTCGTACTCCATCGAGGGCCGTGCGAGACCGAGGAAGATGACGCGTATCACGAGGAACACCGATCGGGTGATCGTGGAGAGGGACGAGCGCGGGAGGACCACGGTCTTGATCGCGGACCCCAGGGTCGCCAGCAGGATCAACGATCCCGCGATGATCGCCACCGCGCGCTCGGCCGTCAGCATGCGGTCCATCCTAGGGGCCGGCGCGTAGACTCGAGCCCTCGCGGCCCACCTGCGGTCCGCAGGAAGGGGTCCGGGCATGGGCCGGTCGAACGTCCGCCGTTGGTTCGTGCTGTCGGCCGTGACCGTGTTGGTCGGCGCGTCGGCGTCGATCGCCGTGTCCGCCCACGCGGCCCCCACACCCGACAACGTCGACGTGAGCCCTCGCAAGGGCAACCAGTCCGAGGCGGCCGTTGCGGTGGACCCTTCGAACGCGCAGAACGTCGTGGTCGTGTCCAACGAGGACACGGGCAGGGGCCTGTTCATGGGCGTGAGCCACGACGGGGGCACCTCGTGGGCGCGCTCTCGGTTCGCGACGGCGGGCAGGCTCGGCACCGCGTGCTGCGACCCGACGATGAGCTGGGACGACGCCGGGAACCTCTTCCTCGTCTGGCTGGACCAGCATGACTTCGCGGCCATCCCGGTGGCCATCAGCACCGATGCCGGCGATCACTGGGCCCTGCTGACCGAGCTGCAACCCGCACCGCCGAAGGTTCCCGCGCTCGCCCCCGGGACGCGCGCCGGGGAACCCGGTCCCGATCCCGACGGGCGCCCGACATCCTCCGTGGACCAGCCCACCGTTACCACGGGCGCGGGCGCCGTCTGGGTCGTGTGGAACAACCGCGGCGGGATGCAGGCGGCCGGGGCGCGGATCCGCGGCACCGGCGACATCGGCACCTTCCGCCGGCGACAGGACATCCCACACACGAGGCGCTGCAGTTTCGGGGACGTCGCCGTTGGGCCGACCGGGTCGGTGATGCAGGTCTGCACCCGCGACCTTCACTCCCGGCCCGTCAGGGCTGAGATCAGGATCAACGTCGACCCCGACGGGCTCGGCCCCAAGAAGTTCGGTGCCGGACGCACCGTCGGGGTCACGAACGTGCAGCAGTTCGACGCGATCCGGCCGCAGGCCAGCAGGACGGTGGACGCCGAGACCGGACTCGCCTGGGACCGCTCGGGCGGCCCACACGACGGCCGCGTGGTGATGATCTACACGGATGAGCCGAAGAACGAGGGCGGCAACACCGACGTGATGTCGGTCCGCTCCGACGACGGCGGAAGGTCGTGGTCCTCACCTCTGCGCGTGAACGACGTTTGGGCGGGTGTGCAGTTCCTGCCGAAGATCGCGGTGGACCAGAGCAGTGGGGTCCTCGTGGCGGCGTGGCACGACACACGGAACGATCGGGGCGACCACGGGCCCGGCGACACCGACGGGATCAAGAACGACGACGCGCAGCTCTTCATGACCACCAGCCTCGATGGGGGACTGACATGGAGCCCGAACTTCCAGGTCAGCGGTGGGACGTCCAACGCGGCGGATGCACACAATGGGATCGAATTCGGCGATTACATCGGGCTCGGCGTTGCGCAGGGCATCGCCCATCCCGGCTGGGCCGACAACTCCAACGCCACGGGGAACAACCCCGACGGCACGCTGCGGCGCTTCGACATCTACTCGGCGGCGCTGACCCTCTAGCGCATCAGCCCAGCTCGGCAGCGAGGCCCTCGGGGGCGCTCTCACGCGCCGGCACGCGTGCGTCACCGCGTCCGGGGATGAACCGGTTGGCCACCACCGCCGCCACCATCAGCACCGTGCCCGCGAAGAGCAGCGCCAGATGGAACCCACTCATGAACGCCTCGCTGTACGCGGCGCCGACGGCGTGCACCTGCGCGGCGCTCAGCCCCAGCCCCGTGACGTTCAGCTGGCCGTGCCCCGCCGCTCCGGCGATCACGGCCTGCTGCTGTGCCGAGAGGCCCAGCCCGGCGAGCGCCGGTCCGAGCGTCGACTTGAGCTGCGTGGTCAGGATGGTTCCGAGGAGCGCGATGCCGAGGACCCCGCCCACCTCACGGCTCGTGTTCGTCATCGCCGAGCCCAGACCCGCGCGCTGAGCGCCGACCGAGTTCATGACGGCCGCGGTCATGGGCGCCATCGTGGCCCCCATGCCGTGGCCCATCATCATGAAGATCGGCAGGAGGTACCAGTACGAGCTGTCCACGGTCAGCGTGGCCCCGAGCAGGAGCAACCCGCCGCCGGCGAGGATCAAGCCGTAGGTCATAGGCACGCGCGAGCCGTGCTTGGACGCGTACTTCCCGGCGTAGGGAGCGGTGACGATGATCATCACGGTCATCGGCAAGAACCGGTACCCCGTCTCGAACGGCGTGTAGTGCAAGATGTCCTGCAGGAAGAGCGAGAGGAAGAAGAACGTCGCGAACATCCCCATCGAGACCGCGAACGCCACGGTGTTGCCCGCCGAGAACGCCGGGATCTTGAAGAAACGAAGCGGCATCATCGCGTGGGGATACTTCAGCTCCCAGATCAGGAACGCGCTCAGCAGGACGACGAACCCCGCGAAACAGGCGAGGATCAGCGGATCGGTCCAACCCCTGTCGTTCGCCTCGATCAGGCCGTAGGTGACCGCGAAGAGGGCGGAGGTGCCGAGCAACAGGCCCGGGACGTCGAGCTTGCGCTCGACCTCGGAGCGCGACTCGGTGACCGTTCGCCACGCGACCGCGAAGGCCACGATCCCGATCGGCACGTTCAGGATGAAGATCCAGTGCCACCCGAAGTGCTCGACGATGTAGCCGCCGAGCGTCGGGCCGAGGGCGAGCGCGAGCCCGGAGACGCCGGCCCACAGGCCCAGGGCCTTCGCGCGCTCATGGGGTGGGAAGGTGACCGTGATGATCGAGAGGGTGCCGGGGATCAGGAGCGCGCCGCCCACGCCCTGGAGCGCGCGGAACACGATGAGTTGAGCGGTGGACTGGGAGAGCCCACAGGCCAGGGAGGCCAGGGTGAAGACGACCAGGCCGCTCAGGAACATCTTCTTGCGGCCGTAGCGATCGCCCAGGATGCCGCCGGTCAGCAACAGCGAGGCGAAGGCGAGCACGTACCCGTCGACGATCCACTGCAGTCCGGAAACGCCGGCCCCGAGGTCGAGGCTGATCCGCGGCAGCGCCACGTTGACCACGGTGTTGTCGAGCATCGCCATGGCCAGGGCGAAGCACATGGTGAGCAGGACGATGACTTTCTCGCGAGCGTTGTCGCCTTCGAATCCGAACACTAGAGCCCCTTCGCGCGTCGTGGAGCCGCCGGCGGAGATGCGGCAGGCTCCGTGATGCAACCTGGTCCGGCGCCGTTCCTATTCCTGCCGCGCCCGCAGTTACGAGGCTTTGCGGTACAGGCGGACCGCCAACGGGACGAACACCGCCAGGATCGCCAGGATCCACACGGTGGATTTCATGATGAGCCCGGGCATGGAGTTGCCAGGGATCGTGACCGCGATCTTGTCGTAGCCGACCGTGAGCGCGCGGACGGTATTGGCCCAGATCGTGACCGGGTTGTTCCGCGCGATCGGCTGGAGCCAGGAGGGGAACCCGAAGATCGGGACCAGGGCCGATGACACGAACGTGAGGGGGAAGATCCACGTGAAGCTGGCCGCCTGGACCGACTCCGTGTCCTTGATCCACAGGCCGATCGTGGCGGAGACCCACGAGAACGCGAACCCGATCGTGACCGTCAGCCCGATCGCGAGGAGCGCGTCCAGGAAACCCCCTTCGAACTGGAAGCCGACGAGGTAGCCCACCGCCACCATCAGGAGCACCACGACGATGTTGCGGACCGAGTCGGCGAACGTTCGCCCCATCAGCACCGCCGAGCGGGCCATGGGCAGGGACCTGAACCGGTCGACGATCCCCGCCTTGAGGTCCTCGGAGAGTCCGATCCCGGTGTTGGTGGAGCCGAAGATCGCCGTCTGTACGAAGATGCCGGGCATCAGGAAGTTCACGTAGTTCACACCCGGCGGCAGGTTCGTGATGTTCCCGCCGAAGACGAAGCGGAACAACAGCACGAACATGATGGGCTGGACGATGGAGAAGACGAACAGCGCCGGGATGCGGACGAACCGCATCAGGTTCCGACGCATCACGACGAGCGCATCGAGCACCGCCCAGGTGATCTTCGATCCGCCGACGGGAGCGGGGGTGACGGTTCGCTCGCGGGCGATGGTGCTCATACGGAGGCCTCCTTCCGGGAGCGGCGACCCCGCGCCTTCGACTTGGCCTCACCGTTCGCCTCTGCCTCCTCGGCGGCGTGACCGGTGAGCGACAGGAAGACATCGTCCAGCGTGGGGCGGTGCAGGGCGAGGTCGGAGAGCTCGATGTTCCCCTCGTCCAGCCGCCGGACGACCTCGCTGAGGAGACCCGCCCCACCGGTGCCGACCGGGATCTTGATCACGCCGGTCTTCTCGTCGACCTGGGCGGGACCGGTCCCGAGCCCCGATAGCACGCCGGCGGCGCTCCCAACGCTGGGGTGATCGACGACCCTGAGCTCCAAGACCTCCCCGCCGATCGTGTCTTTCAGTTCGTCCGAGGTGCCCTCGGCGATCACCGTGCCGAGATCGATCACGGCGATCCGGTCGCACAGGTTGTCGGCTTCCTCCAGATACTGCGTGGTGAGCAGCAGCGTGATGCCCTCCGACTGCAGCTCCCGGATCATCTCCCACAGGTCCAGGCGGCTGCGGGGATCGAGCCCGGTCGTGGGCTCGTCGAGGAACAGCACCCGAGGCCGTCCCACCAAGCTCGCGCCCAGGTCCAGGCGCCTGCGCATGCCGCCCGAGTACGTCCTCGCGGTGCGGTCCGCGGCGTCGCCGAGCCCGAAGCGATCCAGGACGTCGGCCGCCCGCCGCTCCGATTCCTCCCTGCCGAGGTGGTAGAGGCGGCCCACCATGACCAGGTTCTCGAGCCCGGTCAGGTGCTCGTCCACGGCGGCGGACTGGCCGGCGAGGCCGATCTGGGTCCGGAGCTGCTCCGCGTCGCGCACCACGTCGTAGCCGGCGACGCTGGCGCGTCCGCTCGTGGGTTCCAGCAGGGTGGTGAGGATCCGTACGGCGGTGGTCTTGCCGGCGCCGTTGGGCCCCAGCAGGCCGAAGACGTGACCCGGCCTCCACCTGGAGATCGATCCCTTTGAGGGCTCGGACCTCGCCGAACTCCTTCGTGAGGCCCTCGGTGACGATGATGGTGTCATCCATGGAGCGGCAAGCCTATCGACCGGCTCCGACAACGACATTCCCCCAGCTCACGACCTTTCGGGTTCTTGCGTGTAATCCGCATTACGATCGGGAATGCATCCCATCGAGCGCGACGTTGTTGCAGGTGCAAGCCCTGAATGAACGGAGATCAGATCATGCCCGAGAGCGATACCCCCACATTGGACCTCCCAGTCCTCCCGTTGATGCCCCTGACCACGGGCGTCGTCCTGCCGGGCATGGTCGTCACCCTGACGATCGAATCCGACGAGGCGCGGGCCGCGGTCGACGCCGCCGCGCAGGACGACGAGCGACTCCTGCTCCTGGTTCCCCGCAGCGGCGAGCGCTACGCACGCGTGGGCACGGTGGCCAAGATCGAAGACGTCGGTTCGCTGCGCAACGGGACCGAGGCGCTGGTCATCCGTGGGCTCAACCGCGCCGTGGTCGGCGCCGGCATCCCCGGTACCGGCGAGGCCCTGTGGGTCCAGGCCGAGCCCGTCGAGGACGAGGAGCCCACCGCCGAGGCCACCCGCCTGGCCCGCGAGTACCGGGCCGTCCTCGAGAACATCGTGGAGGCGCGTGGCGTCCCGCAGGTGGCGGAGTTCCTCCGCGGGATAGCGGACCCGGGCCAGATCGCCGACACCTCCGGCTACTCCCCCGATCTCTCGCTCGATCAGAAGATCGAGGTCCTGGAGACGATCGACGTCGAGGTCCGGCTCGACAAGGTCCTCGCCTGGGCGAAAGACGTCCTCGCGGATCTCGAGCTGAAAGACAAGATCCGCACCGAGGTCAGCGAGGGCATGGAGAAGCGCCAGCGGGAGTTCCTGCTGCGCGAGCAGATGAGCGCGATCCGCAAGGAGCTCGGCGAGGACGGTGAGGAGGACGTGGTCGGGGAGTACCGGCGCAAGATCGAGGAGGCCGGGATGCCCGATGAGGTTCGGAAGGAGGCCGACCGCGAGCTGGGCCGTCTCGAGCGGACCTCCGAGCAGTCGCCCGAGTACGGGTGGATCCGCACCTACCTCGACTGGATGACGGAACTGCCGTGGTCCGTCCGCTCCGATGACAACCTCGACATCGCGCAGGCGCGCGCCGTGCTCGACGCCGACCACGAGGGGCTCGAGGACGTGAAGGACCGCATCCTGGAGTACCTCGCCGTGCGCAAGCTCCGCCGGGAGCGCGGGCTCGGGGAGGCCACGGGGCGCGGCTCCGGCGCCATCCTGACGCTCGTCGGGCCCCCGGGCGTGGGGAAGACCTCGCTCGGCGAATCGGTCGCCCGCGCGCTCGGACGGTCCTTCGTCCGTGTGTCGCTGGGGGGGATCCACGATGAGGCGGAGATCCGGGGGCACCGGCGTACCTACGTCGGGGCGCTGCCTGGACGTATCGTTCGGGCCCTGAAGGACGCCGGCACGAAGAACCCCGTGATGATGCTGGACGAGATCGACAAGGTGGGTGCCGACTGGCGCGGCGACCCCTCGAGCGCCTTGCTCGAGGTGCTGGACCCGGCGCAGAACCACACCTTCCGCGACCACTACCTCGACGTCGACCTCGATCTTTCGGAGGTGTTGTTCATCACGACGGCCAACGTCGCCGAGACGATCCCGGGGCCGCTGTTCGATCGGATGGAGGTCATCCGCATCGACGGCTACACGGAGGACGAGAAGATCGCGATCGCCGAGCACCACCTGGTGGGTCGGCAGGTCGAACGCAACGGCCTGCGCGCCGACGAGGTCGCGTTCACCGACGACGCTCTGCGGGCGATCGTCGGTGACTACACGCGCGAGGCCGGGGTGCGCAACCTCGAGCGTGAGCTGGGCAAGGCTCTGAGGAAGGTGGCGACGAAGATCGCTTCCGGCGAGGTGCAGGCGCCGGTCTCGATCGACGTCGACGACGTGCGCACCTACCTCGGGCGTCCGCGGTTCTTCTTCGAGGCGGCCGAGCGCACGGCGGTTCCGGGCGTGGCCACGGGACTCGCGGTCACGGGCACCGGCGGCGACGTCTTGTTCATCGAGGCCACACGTGAGGATGCCGAGACCGACGGGCTCACGCTCACAGGACAGCTGGGCGACGTCATGAAGGAGTCGGCCCAGATCGCGCTCAGCTACGTGCGCTCCCACTCGTCGGACCTCGGCATCGACCCCGCCAGGTTGCGCGGGAGGTTCCATGTCCACGTGCCCGCGGGGGCGGTGCCGAAGGACGGGCCCAGCGCCGGCGTCACGATGACCACCGCGCTCGTGTCGTTGCTCACCGACACCCCGGTGCGGCCTGTGGTCGGCATGACGGGTGAGGTGACGCTGCAGGGGCGCGTCCTGCCGATCGGTGGACTGAAGCAGAAGGTGCTTGCCGCGCACCGCGCCGGCCTCACCGAGGTGATCCTGCCGGCGCGCAACGAGGGGGATCTCGACGACGTGCCGGAGGCGGTGCGGGAGCAGATGACGTTCCACGTGGCCGCCGACGTGCGCGAGGTGCGTGGCCGTGGCGCTCCGTGACGATGCGGCGGGAACCGAAGAGGCGGTGGGGTCCGCGGCGTGAACGTCACGGTGTTCGGGGCCGGAGGCCGCACCGGCCGCTCGGTGATCGACCACAGCCTCGCCCGCGGTCATGCCGTGACGGCGGTGGTCCGGCGTCCTCCGGATCCGCCGCTCCACCCCGGCGTCCGCATCGTCACCGGGGACGCTCGCGATGCCACCGCGGTGGCGATCGCCCTGGAGGCGGCCGATGCCGTGGTCTCGGCGATGGGTCCCGCGAGCGGGACCCAGAGCACCGATTACTCCGACGCGATCGCCGCCCTGATCCAGGCGATGGAGGCGGGGGGTCCATCACGGCTCGTCGTCACGGCGAACGCGCGGGTCTTCGACGACCGACCTCTCGACGGCCCGTACGCGGGTGTCTCCCGCGAACATCGTCGCGCGCTCGCGACCCTGCAGGGCAGCGGCCTCGCTTGGACGGTGGTGGCCGCGCCGATGCTCTCTGACGCCGAGGCGACCGGGAGGTACGAGGCGACGCCCGGCCACTCCGAGGCGAAGGACGACGAGGAGATCCCTCGCGACGCCTTCGCCCGTATCGTGCTCGACGCCCTGGACCGCGGCGACTGGATCGGACGCGCGGTCGGCGTGGCCGGGCCGCCGCTCAGCGGCGCCTGACCGTGTAGGCGACCACCCGCTCCGCATCGACCTCGGCCGCGGGCGCGTCGTCGAACGAGAGCCCTGCTCCGTCCCTCGTGCGCAGGGCGGCGATGACGTCGTCGGTCACCACCAGTCGGTCGGCGTCCGCCAGGCGTGCGAGCGCCGCGGCCAGCCGCCCGGAGCGCGAGGACGGCGCCACATCGGCGACCGCGTCGTCGGTCAGATGGATGCCCGCGGTGGCGCTGCCGCTCGACCGAGCCGACTCGGCGAGGAGATCCAGCACGGCCTCGACGGCGACGTGCACCTCGGCGAAGACCGCGATCGCCGTGCACCCCTGCACGAGCCGGATCGAGGTGGCGTCCCGACCCAGATGCCGTTCGAGGATCGTGCTCAGATCCGCGCCCGCGGGATCGGGTGCCGAACCCCAGCCGGGGAGCCCCGCGAGGTCGATGAAGGCCACCGCCGCGGTGTGCAGCGTGCTCCGAGCGGCCTGGGTCCCGGTGGCGGCATCCATGCGTACAGGTATCGGTGCATCTGCACGACGTCCTGAGCGGTCCGATCCAGTCCCCGCCTATCCTTGCCGGATGCCCCGACCGATACACGACGCATGCTCGAGCTGATCGACCTGCACCGTCGCTTCGACGGCGTGGTGGCCCTCGACGGCGTCTCCTTCACCGTCCCGGAGGGCGCCATCGTGGGGTTCGTCGGTCCCAACGGCGCCGGCAAGACCACGGCCATGCGTATCGCGCTGGGAGTGCTGGAGGCCGACGCCGGGCAGGTGCGGTGGCGGGGGAAGCCTGTGGATCAGCAGGCGCGGCGTCGCTTCGGCTACATGCCCGAGGAGCGCGGCCTCTACCCCAAGATGAAGGTCGCGGATCAGCTCGTGTACCTCGCCCGCCTTCACGGACTAACGAAGCCCGACGCGGAGCGCCGTGCGGCCGAGATCGTCGAGGTCATGGGCGTCGAGGCCCGCCGCGCCGACCGCGTGGAGGCCCTCTCGCTCGGCAACCAGCAACGCGTGCAACTCGCCGCCGCCCTCGTCCACGAGCCGGATCTCCTGGTCCTGGACGAGCCCTTCAGCGGCCTGGACCCGGTGGGGGTCGACACCCTGGCCGGCGTCCTCCGCCGTCAGGCGCAGCACCACGGTGTGCCGGTCGTCTTCTCGAGCCATCAGCTCGAGCTGATCGAACGGGTCTGCGACGCCGTGGTCCTGATCGATCATGGTCGCATCGTGGCGTCGGGCACGATCGACGAGCTTCGGGCTTCACGTGCGCGGCGACTGCTCCGCGTCGAGGTGGCGGGCGCGGGAGAGGGCTGGTGGGAGTCGATACCGGGCGCCCGCCTCGACGCCCTGGCGGACGGGTCCGTGATCCTCGAACTGGACGAGGGGGTCGACGAACAACGGGTGCTGGACCTGGCCCGGGGATCGGGGGATGTCACGGGGTTCGTTCGGGTCCGCCCCACGCTGGCCGAGCTCTTCCGCGAGGTGGTGCAGCCGTGAGCCGGCGAGCGCCGGCGGCCACCGATCGAGGTATGTGGTTCGTGGTCGCACGCCGCGACTTCGCCGTCCGACTCAAGGACCGCGGGTTCGTGATCTCGACCGCGATCACGCTCACCGTGCTGAGCGTCTTCATCCTGCTCAGGGCCTACGGGGGCGGCGGCACGCCCAGTTACGACCTGGGCGTCGTGGGCTCAGACGCCGTCGCGAACGCCACCGTGGCGGTCGGGCGCCAGCAGCACGTCACCGTGCGTCTGCACACCTACCCGGATGCCGGGGCTGCGCGGGCTTCCCTGCAGGCCGGTGAGGTGGATGCGGTCCTGCAGCCCACGGCCGGCGGCGCGACGTCGGCGACCCTGATCGGCTCGCACGCGGTCCCGCCACAGCTGCAGGATCTGGTGCAGGCGGCGGCGGTAGCCGGTCGCATCCGCGCCGCCCTGGCCGATTCGGGCGTGACCGGGTCCGAGCTCGCTCGGATCCTCGATCCGACGCCCGTCGGCGTCGAGACGCTGCAGCCCCCCGACCCCAACAGAGATTCGAACGCAGCGGTGGCGTTCGTCGGCGTCCTGCTGCTCTACGGGCAACTGTTCGGCTACGGGGTCTGGGTGGCGACCGGCGTGATCGAGGAGAAGGCCTCGCGCGTGGTCGAGATCCTGCTCTCCGCGATCCGGCCGCGCCAGCTCCTCGCGGGCAAGATCGCGGGTATCGGCGCGCTCGGCATCGCGCAGCTGGCGTTCATCGCGGCGTTCTCCTTGGGTCTGGCGAAGCTCACCGGCGCCCTGGACCTGCCGGCCACCGCGCTGGGTGCGGCGGCCTTGGTGCTGATCTGGTTCGTGCTGGGCTTCGCGTTCTACTCGGGGCTGTTCGCGGTGGCCGGCGCGCTCGTATCGCGGATGGAGGAGCTGCAGAACGCGATGGTCCCGATCAACCTCGTGATCTTCGCGTCGTTCTTCATCTCGATCGGTGCCCTGCAGCACCCCGACGCGCCGCTCTCGGTGGTGGCCTCCATCCTGCCGTTCTCCTCGCCGCTGGCGATGCCGGTGCGCATCATCCTGGGCTCGGCTTCCGCCTCCCAGATCGCGCTCGCGGTGCTCCTGCTCGTGGGATCCACCGCGGCGATGATCCCCTTGGCGGGGCGCCTGTACTCGGGGGCCGTCCTGCGCACGGGTGCGAAGGTGAAGCTGCGCGACGCCTGGCGCGCCGCGGGCTAGGCAGGCGTCGCCGCACGGCTCCGCGGGTTCCCCTACCGGAACGGGGGGCTAGGGTGAAGGGGTGCCCCGCTCCTGGACCCGCGACCACCTCCGCCATGCGGCCGCCGTGCTCCGCTACGGGGCGAATCCCGCCGCCACGGTCTACGACAGCCTCGGACCGGACTTCTTCCTCGCCCTCGATCCGGGCTGGCTCAACCTCGGCCTGTGGGAGGGCGACGGGTCGGACCCCTCAGAGGCGCCCGCGGCGGTGCGGCGTCTCGTGCGCCGCATCGCCGAACCCCTGCCGAGCGGCGACGTCCTCGACGTCGGGAACGGGCTGGGGGCACAGGACCCGTTGATCGCCGAGGTGGCGCGACCGCGCTCCCTCACGGCGCTCAACATCACGCTCTCCCAGCTGCAGGAGGGCCGGGTGCTGCTCCGTGAGGCCGGCGCCTCGGGCGTCAATGGGGACGCGACCAGGTTGCCGTTCGCCGACGGGTCCTTCGACGGCCTGATCAGCGTGGAGGCGGCGTTCCACTTCCCGTCGCGGGCGCGGTTCTTCGCCGAGGCGTTCCGCGTCCTTCGGCCGGGCGGCGTGCTCACGATGTCGGACATCCCCACCCTGCGCTACCCGCACGGTCCCATCGAGGGTTTCGCCGCACTCACCCAGCTGAGGGTCTGGGGGCTCGGGCTTCACGCCGCCGCCTCGCCCGGCGTGATCCTGCGGACGATGGAGGCCGCGGGGTTCGCCGATGTGCGCGCCGAGGCGGTGGGCGAGCGGGTGATCGGTCCCGCGCTGCGGTTCGTGCGCGACCGGCTCGATCGCGAGGAGGCAGAGGCTCCCCGTGGCCACCCGTTGGCCGCGCGTTTCATGGTCGCGCAGGTCCAACGCCTCTGGGACGGGGGGATCATCGACTACCTGCTGCTGTCCGCGACGAGGCCCAGGCGTCACTAGTCTGAGACAGACTAGTTAGGTCGGGCCCTCCCACGGCCCTCAGTTGTTCGAGTGGGGGAGGCGCGGGATCAGCCAGCCCAGCAGGTCCTGCGGGCTACGGCTCTGCTGCCAGAGCTTGCCTGGCCCGGTGAACGTGGCCACCAGACCCTCGCCCGAGAGCAGGGTGGACTTCCACCCGCCCACCTTGTTGACCTGCATGCTGAGACCCTCATCGAAGGCGACGATGTGGCCCGTATCGACCTTGTACTCCTCCCCGGACGCCAGTTCTTTCTCGAAGATGGCCCCGTAGCTCGCGACCAGCATGTCGCCCTGTCCGGTGCACTTCAGGAGGAAGAGCCCCTCGCCGGCGAAGAAGGTCTTCGCGCCGCCCCACTTGGTGTCGATCGTGAGGGAGGCCTCCCCGGCGAGCCACGAGCCGGACTGGACCATCATGGCGCGCGACCCGTCGAGGGGCATGTGGATGATGTCCCCGGGCAGCGGCGGCGCCACGATGACCTCCCCGGCCCCCCGGTTGGCCGAGAACGTGTTGATGAAGAAGGACTCGCCGCCCAGCACCTGGCGCTTGAGCCCGCCCAGGATGCCGCCCTGGGCCTTCGTCATGATGTCGATGCCCCCGCTCATGCCGGTCATCGCGCCGGCCTCCGCTTGGAGGGCGTCGCCCGGGTTGAGCTTGACCGTCGCCATGGCGAACGACGGGCTGAACCGTATGTCGACGTCGAGCATGGTCTGCCTCCTGTGTTCGGGTGCGGCGGGCATGGCGCCCGCCGACGCTCTCCCATCGGTGTCGCTAGTCCAGCTCCCGCGCGAGCGCCGGGAGGGGGATCGTGCCCAGGCCGAGAAGACGGTCGTGCCAGTCACGCAGCACGAACCCCTCCCGAGCCTCGGCCGCGGCGCGCGAGCGCTCGATCTCGATCATCCCGACCATGTAGCTCAGGGCCTGACCGGGCACCGCGATGTACCTGTCGATCTCGATCTCGGCGTCCGTGTGGCTGCTCCCGCCCTCCTCGAGCTTGGCGACCGCCCGCTCGCGATCCCAGCCCAGCGCATGGATGCCCGTGTCGGTGATGAGCCGGGTCGCTCGCAGGTTCTGGTTCTCGAGCATGCCGAGGCGCTCCCACTCGTTCGCGTAGAGCCCCATCTCGTCGGCCAGGCGCTCGGCGTACAGGGCCCAGCCCTCGACGAAGGCGCTGCCGGCCAGGATCCCCCCGAAGCGGCGCAGGCGGGGCCGGTCGGCGAACTCCTGCTCGATCGCGACCTGGAAGTGGTGGCCCGGGTTCGCCTCGTGGAACGTGATGCCGGCGATCACGTGGAGGTCGCGGCTCGGAAGGTCGTAGGTGTTGATGTAATAGATCCCCGGGCGCGAGCCGTCCTCCGTAGGGGAGTTGTAGAACGCCGCCGCCATGTCCGCCTCACGGAACTCCTCCACCTGGCGGACCTCGCAGTTGGCCGAGGGGAGCCGGCCGAACCATGCGGGTGCGGCGTCCCAGCTGCGCTTGACCTGATCTTCGGCGAGCCGCACGAGGTCCTCGGGTTCGGCCGCCGTGTCGGCACCGGAGTCGCGATACGCCGCGAGGGCGGCCTCGGGCGAGAGGTAGCCCAGTCCTCGGGCGATCTCGAAGCGCTCGCGCTGGATCTCCTCGAATCGCTCCACGCCGAGGTCGTGGACCGCCTGAGCGCTCAACGGCAGCGAGGTCCAGGCGAGGATCTCCGCCGCGTACATGGCGTCCCCGCCCGGCAGCGCGGAGAGGCCGATCGTATCGGTGGTGTGGGCGAGGTAGTCGCGGAGTACCTCGAGGTAGCCGCCGTAGGCGGGCCACACGACGTCGCGGACGGTCTCCGTGATCCGCTCGGCGGCGTCCGCGTCGTCCCGAACCGGGGTGACGGCGGGCGAATCCGCCGGCGCGAGGTCGAGGAGCCGCTCGATCTGGGCCACCGCGCGCTCCGTGATCACCCGCGGCGAGGTGACCCCGGTGTCGATCCCCTCCCGAGCGATCTGGGCGCACGCCGCGATGTAGGCGGGGATCGCGCGGAGACGCGCGTCGTAGCGGTCGAGGCGCTCGGGCGTGTCCGCCTGTTGGATCGAGACGATGTCCCCGATCAGGGCGCCGGGTCCCCAGAGGTGGCTCGCGACCGCGAGACGATCGGTCCGATGGTCGAGCTGCGCGAGGAAGCGTCGGGCGATCGCCTCCACGAGGTCGAGCGAGGTCCGTGTCTCCATGTCGAGGGAGGTGCGGTCGATCGCCTCGGCCTCGGCGAGGGACGATCGGTGGACGACCTCGGAGCGGGCGCGGCCAACCTCGCTCGGATCGGGGAGCATGTCGTCGAACCGTTCGTCGCCCACGGACGTTCCCAGGAGCGGCTCGAGCTCAAGCAACTCGTCCCAGTAGCGCTCGACCAGGGCGTGCGCCCGTTCCTCGTCGGTCATCGGTCCCCTCGCTCCGTCCCTCTCGTCTTCGCCCGACCTCACTACAGGAGGCCAAGCGTACCGGCCCCGTCGACGGAGAGGGCGGTCCCGCTGATGAACGCGGCCTGGGCGGAGCAGAGGAACGCGACGGCCGCGCCGAAGTCCTCCGGGTCTCCCTTGCGGCCTGTGTGGCCGAGCTCGCGGATGCGATCCGTGTCGTGAAGGCCTGGGCAGATCAGGTTGAGCGTGACGCCGTCCTCGACGAGGTCCTGCGCGGCGGTCTTCGCCCAGGCCCAGAGGCCCGTTCGCGCGACGTTGGACGCGGCGAGCGTGGGGGAGGGCTGCTTCACGAAACTCGACGTGATGCAGCAGATCCGACCCCACCCGGATGCGCGCATCGGCGGAACGGCCGCGCGGACCAGCCGGATCGAGGTCAGCAGGTTGGCGTTGACGGCCTCCAGCAGCGCCTCGTCCGTGAGCTCCAGTGCCCGGGCGGGGGGTGGACCACCTGCGTTCGCCACGAGGATGTCGAGGGAGCCGAAGACCTCCAGCGCGGAGTCAACGAGCCGCTGGGGCGTCGCGGGGTCGGTCACGTCGCCGGGGATCGCGAGGACGTCGCCGGGGAGCTCGTCCGCGGTCGCCGCCAGGCGCTCCGGGTCGCGCGCACAGATGGCCACGCGGGCGCCTTCCCCGGCCAGGGCGAGGGCGGCGCCACGGCCGAGGCCGCGCGAGGCCGCCGTCACCAACGCGACCTTGCCCTCGATCCCCAGATCCATGCGCGGATGCTACCCGGGTGTGCGGTCGGGCGTTCCCCGCCCAGGGTTCCCCGAAGCGTCCCCCGCTACCCTGGAGGCATGCGGCTCCGCGGCGCCTTCCCCCGGGTCGCGGTCGCGGCCCTCGCGCTGGCGACCGTGACGTTCCTGATCCTGCGTCAGCAGGGCGGTCCCGACGCCGCCGGCCGGTCGCTTCCCCTGCGGCCCAACCCCGTCATCGGCCCGTTCCAAGGCCTCGGCGTCTGGGTGGACCTGTACGACGCCGCGGCATGGTCCGACCCCGCCGCTGCCGTCGCAGACATGGCCGCCCACGGGGTGCGCACCCTGTACCTGCAGACCTCGAACTTCCAGCGCCCGACCGCCATCGTCGACCCGGCCGGCGTCACGGCATTCCTCGACGCGGGGGCTGCCGACGGCGTTCAGGTGGTGGCCTGGTACCTCCCCGGCCTCCGCGACGTGACCACCGACCTCGATCGTGCGACCCAGACGATCGATCTCGTCACGCCCGCCGGGGCGAGGTTCGCCGCGTTCGCGCTGGACATCGAGTCGCAGGCCGTGAAGGACCCGGCGCTACGCACCACGCGCCTCCTCCGGCTCTCACGCCAGCTCCGGGGCGCGGCCGGCGCCGGCTACCCGCTGGGCGCCATCGTGCCCTCGCCCCGCGGGATGCAGCACGACCGCGCGTATTGGCCGGGGTTCCCGTGGCATCCGGTGTCGGCGATCTACGACGCGTTCCTGCCCATGACGTACTTCACGTGGCGCACGTCGGGCGAGGATGGGGCGCGGGCCTACGCGGCCGGCTGCATCCGGCTGCTTCGGCGCTGGGTGGGGAGCGACCGCGTGCCGATCCACATGATCGGCGGGCTAGCCCAGGACGCCACGGCGGATGAGACGCGGGGCTTCGTGACCGCGACGCGGGACGCCCGTCTGATCGGCGCCAGCTACTACACGTGGCCGGGCATCACGGATGCGCAGTGGGCGGAGCTGGGATCCGTTCCATCGAACGGGATCGCCGCCCCGAGCTCGCCGTCCGCGACGCCGTGACGGCGACGTGCGTTGACCCTCCAGGGGGCCCTGGCTACGCTCAGCCCGCTCGCCCGACCCCACCCGACGGAAGGACGCCCCGGATGCCCGCCCGCCCGCTACGCGCCGCCGCCGCCATCGTGGTACTGGCGTTCGTGGGCACGGCGTGTACGAAGAGCCTCGACACCTCGAGCGTGGTCCCCGAGCTCGAGCGGGTGCTGGTGAGGCAGTACGGTCTCACCGATCCCACCGTGAAGTGCCCCGGCAGCGTGAAGGTGCGTGCCGGCGCCACGTTCACCTGCACAGGCAGGGATACATCCGGCGTCACGTTCACGTTCACGCTCACCCAGAAGGACGACCAGGGAAAGCTGGCCTGGAAGGTGACCTCGGTCACCGCGGCCGACGGCACCGATATCTCGACCGGACCCACACCCACACCCTCGACCTAGGTAAGGAGAACCCATCGTGCTGCTCGAGAACAAGCGCCTCCTCATCACGGGGGTCCTCACCCCGCAGTCGATCGCCTTCGCCGCCGCCAAGGTGGCGCAGGAGCAGGGGGCGCAGATCGTGCTCACGGGTGTCGGCCGGGGGATGAGCCTCACCGAGAAGTGCGCGCGGCGCCTCCCCGATCCGCCCGACGTCCTGGAGATGGATGCGAACGACCCGGCCCAGATCGAGGCGGTCCGTGCCGACCTCGACGCGCGCTGGGGCCGCCTGGACGGGTTCCTGCACGCGATCGCGTTCGCGCCCCAGGACGCCTTGGGCGGGAACTTCCTCAACACGCCGTGGGAGAGCGTCGCCACGGCCATGCAGACCAGCGCCTTCTCGCTGAAGGCGATCGCGGTCGGCTTGCTACCGCTGATGGAGGAGGCGGGCGGGTCGATCGTGTCGCTGGACTTCGACGCCACGGTGGCGTGGCCGATCTACGACTGGATGGGCGTCGCGAAAGCGGGCCTCGAGTCGGTGACGCGCTACCTCGCGCGCGATCTAGGCCCCAAGGGGATCCGCGTCAACGCCGTGAGCGCCGGCCCCCTCAAGACGATGGCCGGCAAGGGCATCCCGGGGTTCGACGCCATCACCGACCGGTGGAGCCGGCGGGCACCCCTGGGCTGGGACATCCGCGACCCGAGCCCGGTGGGCGCAGCCGTCGCGATGCTGCTCTCGGACTTCTCGTCGGGCATCACCGGCGAGCTCGTCCACGTCGACGGCGGCTTCCACGCCATGGGCATCGATCTGGACTGACGTCGCCCCGCGATCAGTGGAGAGCGATCCCGAGCTCCGCCGCCAGTTGGCGCTGTGCGCGGGCGATCACGCGGAAGGCCTCCTTCAATCCGCTGCGCGAGAACGGGCCCAGGGTCCGGGGGTCGACGTAGTCGTCAGGGTCGACGCCCGTGCGCACCTGGGTCGCCTGATGCTCGAGCCTGATCTCCCAGAGGAAATGGAACGCCTCGGAGAGTTCGCTCGCGGGTCCCGGCTCCAACCGGCCGTCGGATACGACCGCCTCGAGGCGAGCCAGCGTCCCTCCGGCGGCGACGCCGGCCTGCGCCGCGTACGCGCGCGCGATGTTGGTCACGATCGAGATGCCGCCGTGTTTCACGTCGAGCGCTCCCGCGTGATCGCCCGCGTGATCGACCACCAGGTCGTGGAAGAACCCGGTAGGTGGCCGCAGGTCGAGCGCGCGCCTCCCGAGATGCCGGACGAACCCCGGGTGGGTGCTGGCCGTGCGCATCGTCCCTTCCAGGGTTGGGCCGGCGTCCAGCGGCCCCGCCACCTGGCGGAGGTCGAACCCGATCGATGCCAGGATGCTGCTCCCGGGGTCGGGGGACCCGATCCAGTCGCGGAAGGCGTCCTCCCACGCGTCCAGTGGTTTCCGCATCGCGGGGTGCACGGCCATCGCGTCGCCACTGCATCGAGGGATGCCCGCGGCCTCGAGGCCCGCGGTGACCGTCTCGGCCAACGTGGCGAAGTACGCGTCGGCGGCCTGAGGGTCCCCGCACCCCGGCTCGTAGGCGAGCGCATGATCCTGATCGGTGGTGAGCGCCTGCTCGTGGCGCGCGGCACTGCCCAACGCCAGCCAGGCCCAGGCGCAGGGGGGGTCGCCCTGGCTGTCGATGCCGATCTGGAGGAGGCGTCGCGTCATCGCGTCCACCACCACCGCGACCACCCGTCCCACGTCGACCGGGTCGGCCGAGGCCCCGACCATGGCGGCGACCACGTGGGGGAGCTCCCGACCTGCGCCGGCGACCGCCTCGGGGCCGAGGGCGCGCTCGATCCCGCCCTTGATCGCCGAGGGCGTGTACCGCGAGAGCGCCATCAGGTCGGTGTCCGTGACGACGCCGATGACGGCGCCGTCGGGGCCCGTGACGGGGAAGTGGTGCACCCCGTCGGCGAACATCCTGAGGAACGCCTCACCCGCCGGTGTCGCGGCATCCAGCGTCATCGCCGGGAAACTCACCACTCCCTCCAATGGGGCCTCGAGATCGCCCCGCGCCGCCACGACCCGCGACCGGAGATCGCGGTCGGTGACGATCCCCCAGCCGCCCCGCATCGGGACGAGCAGGCACGAGACGCGTTCGGCGGCCATCAGCGCCGCAGCATCGGCGATGGCCATATCCTGATGTGCCGTGACCGGAGGACGTCGCACGAGCGAGCCCAGGGCGACCATGGCCGGGTCCGGTCCGGTGTCCGGCGTCGCGTCGGCCGCCGAGCGGATCCGCCGGCGCATCGTCCCGATCACGAACGAGCGCCCCGAAGTAGAGGTCAGGATGGCGTCCGCGACCTGCGACGGGATCAGGTAGACCAGCGTGTCCTCGTGCGCTCGGACCGTGACGCTAGGCCCCGCGTGAGCCAGGAGGGAGAACTGTCCGAAGACCTCGCCCTCGCCGAGCAGATCCAGGACGCGTGCGTCGTCGAGGAGCTCGACGGCTCCCTTGCGGATGACGAAGAGATGGTCCGCCGGGTCGCCCCCTTGCTGCAGGATCGTGGTCCCGGCGGGGACGTGCGCGATCTCCAGGGCGTGCACGAGCGCGGTCATCTCTTCCGCGGTCAGGGTGTCGAAGGGGGGATAGCCGCGGAGGAACCCAGGGATGTCCACGGCCGGAAGTATCCGCCGCGGGCGGGGCTCAGGCCAGAGGGAGGGTGACGCGGACGGTCAGCCCCCCACCCGGCGTGGCCGCCAGTGCCATGTCGCCACCCTGAGCCTGGATCATCGACAACGCGAGCGCCAGCCCCAGGCCCGCGCCACCGGTGTCGCGCGTCCGCGACGGATCCGCACGGAAGAACCTGTCGAACGCGCGTCCGTGGAGGTCGGACGACAGCCCGGGTCCGTGGTCGGCGATCACGGCCACCGCCTCGTCGCCCTCCCGCCGCCAGGCCACGTCGGCCGCACCCCCACCGTGACGGGCGACGTTCTCCAAGACGCCGTCCAGCACGGATTCCAGCGCCACCCGGTCGGCGAGCGCCACGACGCCGTCGCCCTCTGCGGTCAGCCTGTTCCCGTAGGCGCGCTCGCTGCGATGCACGGCGGACGTGCAGGCGTCCGCGAGCGGAACGGGTTCCGTCGAGAGGCTCACCGTGCCCCGCTCGGCGCGCGCCAGCAGCAGCAGCCGCTGGGTGAGGCCCGTGAGGTAGTCGACCTCGGAAAGGACCTCGCTGCCGAGCTCCTGCTCGCCCTGGGCCAGGACCTCGACCCCCGAGCGGATGAAGGTAAGGGGCGTACGGAGCTCGTGCGAGGCGTCTGCCGCGAACCCGGCCTGCGCCTCGTAGGCTCGTTCCACGGGCTCGACGGCACGCCCCGCCAGCCACCATCCGGCGCCCAGGCTGGCCAGCACCGCGAGTGCTCCGCCGGTGAGCAGCAGGAGCCGCACGCGATGGACGAGGGCCTGCTCCGTGGAGAGCGAGCGGCCGGCGACCACGTAAGCGATCGTCTGGTCGCCCACGATCGCGGGCAGCGTCACCACCCGGACCTGTTCCCCGGCCACCGTGAGGTCAGTGGTCCTCGAGGGGTAGGTCGTGAGCCAGCTCGGGATCTCCTTCGGCTCACCGTGGAGCGTCTTGCCGGGATCGTAGACGGCCACGCGTATGCCCTGCGCCGACGGCACATCGGAGTCGGCGGGCGGGAGCACGGTGCCGGACTCCTGGATCCGCTCGACCTGGCCCTGGGCGGTGGCCACCAGTTCGCGCGTCGCCGCGGCGTCCAGGCTCCTGGCGAGTATGAACTGCAGGACGAGCCCGAGGCCTACCAGGATCACGAGGAGCACGAGGGCGTGGGACAGGGCGATCCGCAGCCGCAGCGAGCGGAACACCTAACGGCCCACCGCGTACCCGACGCCGCGGACGGTCTCGATGATGTCGCCCGCCTCCCCGAGCTTTCGCCGCAGGTAGTGGACGTAGAGGTCGACCACCTTCGTCTGGGCATCGAACGAGAAGTCCCAGACCATCTCCTTGAGCTCCGTCCGCGACAGCACGCGGCCCCGATGCTCCATGAGGCAGGCCAGCAGGTCGAACTCCTTCGCCGTGAGCTCCACCTCGTCGCCCTCCACGAGGACTCGCCGCGCCCGCGGATCCAGGGAGACCGCCCCCAGCACCATCGTGGTGTCGGGTCCCGCCCCGCCGTTCCCGGTGCGGCGCGCGATCGCGTCGATCCGTGCGAGCAGTTCGTCGAAGGCGAACGGTTTGACGAGGTAGTCGTCGGCTCCGGACCGCAGGCCCTCGACGCGGTCCTCCACCGTGTCGCGGGCGGTGAGCATCAGTACGGGGATCGGGTGTCCGGCGGCCCGCAACCGCTGGGTGAGCGCCATCCCGTCCATCCCCGGCATCATCACGTCGACCACCGCCATGTCGTAGCCGCCGGACTCCGCCTCCGCCAGGCCCTCCACCCCGTTGTCCGCCGTCTCCGCCTCGTGGCCCTCATCGCGCAGGCGTCGTGCGAGCAGCGAGGCGAGGCGGCGGTCGTCTTCGATCAGCAGGATGCGCACCCGGACATGGTGGCAGGCGCGCCCGGTGGATGCCCGGCCTTTCTAATCGTCCTCTAACCACGTTCCAATCACGGCCCAACGGAGGCCGCCGATACTCCCCGCCATGAAGACCGCCAGCGCTCCCCGCGTCGCCGTCCCCGTACGGCCCGATAGCCGCGGCCGACGGGCTCCGGTGCGCCGGCGCCCCACCCTCGCCGACTCCTGGCTCGCGATGCCCTGGTCGATCCGGATCCTTCGGGCGTTCCTCGGCATCACGTTCGTCTACGCGGGCATCCAGAAGTTCCTGGATCCGAACTTCCTCCATACGGGGAGCGCCGACTACATCGGCACCCAGCTGCAGGGGTTCGCCACCAACACGCCGCTGGCGCCGATGATGAGCGTGCTGGCCAGGATGCCCTTGCTGGTAGGGGTCGTGGTCGCCGTCACCGAGCTGGCCGTTGGTCTTGCCACCCTGCTGGGTGTGGGACTGATGTTCGCGGCGCTCGTCGGGCTGTCGATCAACGTGATCCTGTGGCTCTCGGCCACCTGGCACGTCCATCCCTATTTCCTCGGTTCGGACTCGATCTACGCGGTGGCCTGGCTGGCTCTGATCCTCGGGACCTGGGAGAGCGATCGCGCCCTGTACCCGGGCCGTGTGCCCGGCATCGCCGAGCGCGTGGACGGGCTCGGGCGGCGCGAGGTGATCCGCGGCGGACTCGTGGCGACGATGGCGATCGCGTTGGCGGGCTTGGGCAAGGCGTTCGCGGGCACCCCTTCGAAGGGCGGAGGGCTCGCCGCCGCGCGACGCTCCGGGAGCGCCCGGTCATCGGGCGTGGCCACCGGCGGCGGAACGCAGGCCGCAGGGGCCGCGCAGACGACGAGCCCGCCGGCGCCCAGCCCCACGCATACGCCGCCGCCGGCGGTCAAGGGCAGGACGATCGCGACCCTTTCGTCCCTGCCGGTGGGTTCGGCGGTCGGCTTCACCGGCCCAGGGGGAACCCCGGCCGCGCTCGTGCGCCTGGCCGACGGCCGCGTCGTGGCCTACTCGAGGATCTGCACGCACGCAGGGTGCGCTGTGGGCTACGACAGCAATGCCCACCTTCTGGTCTGCCCATGTCACGGCGCGGAGTTCGATCCAGCGAAGCGCGCGGCGCCGGTGCCTGGGAGCCCCACGAGCACCCCGCTCGCCTACATCCGGGTCGTGGTCGATCACGCGAACGGGACGGTGGTCTTGCCGCAGTGAGCGGCACATAGATGTGGCCGGTCGTCGGTCGGCGGAGCCCTCCACTCCCCGGCGACCGGCCCACAACCTCGAAGGCGCCCGCGTTCCGCGGGCGCCTTCGTCATGGGCGCCCGTATATTCGTCCCATGGTGACGACCGGGGACCAAACGGGTCAGGCACGCCGGCTCACGAGCTTCAGTCACGGCGCCGGCTGTGGCTGCAAGCTGGGGCCGGACGACCTCGCCGACGTCCTGGGGGGTCTGTCGATCGGCCCCCCCTCCGAGGATCTCCTGGTCGGTACCGACACCGGCGACGATGCCGCCGTCTGGCGGCTTCCGGACGGGCGCGGGCTGGTGGCCACGCTCGACTTCTTCACGCCGATCGTCGACGACCCCTACGACTGGGGCCGCATCGCCGCCACGAACGCGATGTCCGACGTCTACGCGATGGGGGGCACGCCCTTCCTCGGCCTCAACATCGTCAGCTGGCCGATCGACGACCTGCCCGTTGCCATGCTCGGCCGCGTCCTGCAGGGCGGCGCGGACGCCGCGGGCGCGGCCGGCGTGGCCGTCGCGGGCGGCCATTCGATCACCGACCCTGAACCGAAGTACGGGATGGTGGTGCTGGGGTTCGTCGAGGACGGGCGGCTGATCACGAACGCGGCGGCCCGCCACGGCGACGACCTGTACCTCACCAAGCCGCTGGGGCTGGGGATGATCGCGACGGCGCTCAAGCGCGGGGTCGCCGAGGACTCGCTCGTGGCGGCCGCGGTGGAGCTGATGACCACGACCAACGCCGCCGCGGCCGACGCGATGGCGGCGGTGGGTGTCGAGGCCGCGACGGACATCACGGGTTTCGGCCTCATGGGGCACCTGCAGAAGTTGCTGGTGGCCTCGGGCTGTGCCGCCGAGGTGGACGCCGCGGCCGTCCCGATCATCCCGGGCGCATCCGCGATCGCGGAGGCGGGCGTCGTGGCGGGCGGGACCGAGCGGAACCACGCGTTCGTCGCGCCGACCACCGACTGGGCGGAGCTGACGCTCCCGGAGCAGTACCTGCTCGCCGACGCCCAGACCAGCGGGGGCATGTTGATCGCCACATCTCGCGGCGCCGACCTCGAGGCCGCGCTCGCCGAACGCGGCGTGACGGCGGCGCGGATCGGACGCGTGCGGGAGGGTGGTGCGGGATCGATCTCGATCCACGGCCGTGTCGAAGGAACCTCGTAGAGGCACCGGTTCGTTGGGCGGGAATACCCGACCCCCCTGCTAGCATTTGCAGGTGCAACAGGCGCGTTCGCGCCCGTCCGAGCCCGACCCTCGAAGGAACCGATGAGCGAACTGGATGGTGTCCTCTACAAGGAGATCGTGGAGCAAGGGCTCCGCGAGTTCCCCAACGAATGCTGCGGGGTGATCGCGGCCGCCGACGGCGTTCCGGTCAAGGTCTTCGCGATGAACAATGTCGACGCGAGCCCGGTCACCTATCGGCTCGACGGCAAGGAGCAGCTCCGCGTCTTCGACGAGATGGACGAGCGGGGCTGGGAGCTGTGGGGGATCTACCACTCGCACACGCACTCCGAGGCCTACCCGTCGGAGACCGACACGCGTCTGGCCTTCTACCCGGAGGCGCGCTACCTGCTGCTGTCGCTCGCCGACCGCGAGCATCCCGTCCTTCGGTCGTTCTGGATCGACGACGGCGCGGTCACCGAAGAGGAGCTGACCATCGCATGAGCGGGCTCGGATTCACCGAGGATCAGGTCCAGCGTTACTCGCGCCACATCATCCTGCCGAACATCGGCGGCGCGGGCCAGCGGAAGCTGCTCGACAGCAAGGTGCTGGTGATCGGCGCCGGCGGCCTGGGTTCGCCGATCCTGCTGTACCTGGCCGCGGCGGGCATCGGCACGATCGGCGTCGTCGACTTCGACAAGGTCGACACGTCCAACCTGCAGCGCCAGATCCTGCACACGGACGCCGACGTGGACCGTCCCAAGGTGGCATCAGCGCTCGATCACCTTCGCGCGCTCAACCCCACGATCGAGATCGTCGGCCACGACACCCTCCTGTCCTCCGACAACGTGATGGAGATCATGGAGCCCTACGACGTCGTGATCGACGGCACCGACAACTTCCCCGTGCGCTACCTCGTGAACGACGCCACGCAGTTCCTGGGCAAGCCGCTGGTCTACGGGTCGATCTACCAGTTCGAGGGGCAGGCCACCGTGTTCCTGCCGGGCCAGGAGGCGCCGTGCTACCGGTGCCTGTTCCCGTCGCCGCCGCCGCCCGGGACCGTGCCCAGCTGCGCCGAGGGCGGCGTGTTCGGCGTGCTGCCCGGCGTGATCGGCGCGATCCAGGCCACCGAGGCCATCAAGCTGATCACCGGCGAGGGCGAGACCCTCGTCGGGCGCCTGCTCCTCTACGACGCCCTGCACATGGACTTCCAGGAAGTGAAGATCCGGTGGGACGCGGACTGTCCGGTCTGCGGCAAGGAGCCCACCATCACCGAACTGATCGACTACGAGCTGTTCTGCGGCGTCCCGGCCCAGAGCTGACCAAGGAGACACGAACCATGGCCGTGACCGTCAAGCTCCCCACGATCCTGCGCAAGCACGCCGGCGGCGAGGCGAAGGTCGGCGCCGACGGCGCCACCCTGTCCGACGTCCTGGCCGATCTCGAGGCCAAGTACCCCGGCATCACGAAGAACGTGATCTCCGACGACGGCGGCCTGCATCGCTTCATCAACGTCTACGTGAACGACGAGGACGTGCGGTACCTGGGCTCGCTCGAGACCGAGGTCAAGGACGGCGACACGGTCTCGATCCTGCCGGCGGTCGCGGGAGGTCGAGGTGGGTACTCGTCGATCGCGGAAGAAGACACGCCCCGGTCGCCCTAGCCAAGCGGGAGGAGTTCGACATGAACCTCAACAGCGTCATGATCGGCTCACAAGATCCCCAGGTGCTCAGCGCCTTCTACACGAAGCTGTTCGGGGAGCCGGCATGGGACGACGGCGGGTTCACCGGCTGGACGATCGGCAGTGGGTCACTCATGGTTGGCCCCCACGACCAGGTGCACGGCAAGAACGCGGAGCCCGGACGCGTGATGTGGAACCTGGAGTGTCCGGACGTCCAGGCGGACTTCGAACGGTTGCGTCACCGCGGCGCGGTCGTCGTGCAGGAGCCGTACGTGCCCGACGAGGACAGCGGCATGTCGATCGCCACGCTCGCCGACCCGGACGGCAACTACTTCCAGCTCTTCAGCCCGATGTAGGAGACCGCTCGGTCCGTCGGCGCTCCTGCTGACGCTCTTCTGGAGTTGCGCCCAACTGCGACAAGCGTTTGCTCCGGAGTGAAACCTCGTGGCTCCTCTGGCTAGTATCGGCTCTTGGACTCGAGAGGAGTGACGGACCCAGGATGAGCGCGTCGCGGACGCGGACGAGGGCGATCGCGGTGGCGCTGGCGACGCTCGCCGTCGGTCTCGGTCTGGTCGGCGCGCCCACCCGGGCCGTGACTCGGGCGTCCGCGCGACCCAACATCGTGATCATCGTCACCGACGATCAACGCTTCGACACGCTGTGGGCGATGCCTGATGTCGAGCGGTTGCTCGTCGACCAGGGCGTGAACTACACCAACTCCTTCGTGCCGAACTCGCTCTGCTGCCCCAGCCGTGCCTCGATGCTGACCAGCAGCTACTCCCACACGAGCGGGGTGTACGGCAACAAACCTCCCTGGGGAGGGTTCTCCTCGTTCGACGATCAGCGGACGGTGGCCACTGCGCTCCACGATCAGGGGTACGCCACGATGTTCGTCGGCAAGTACCTGAACGGCTATCCGTCCCATCACTGGGACTACGTGCCGCCGGGATGGGACCGTTGGTTCGCGGTTCCCACCGGGTCCTACTACCACTACCACGCGGCAGACGACGGCCAGAAGAGCAAGATCTTCGGTCTCGCGGATCGTGACTACTCCGGGCACGTGCTCACGAGGCGTGCGATCGCCGAGGTTCGGCACGCCGACCCTACGACGCCGTTCTTCCTCTACTACGCGCCCGCGGCCCCTCACGGCTCGAACGCGGCGTTCGCGCCGGCTCACCATCTGCCGGTTCCGGACCACCGCGACGAGGGCGTCTATGCAGGGCTCAAGCCCTGGCGGCCCCGGTCCTACGGACGCGCGCGCGCTGGATCGCCCCAGTACATCAAGGACGTCCGGTGGGCGAAGAGCGATACCGCTCACTGGGATAAGTTCCGGCAGCGGCAGCTCGAGGCGCTGAGGGGTGTTGACCGAAACGTCTCGAAACTGCTCGCCTCGCTCCCACGGAACACCGTGATCGTCTACACCTCAGACAACGGCTACCTTTGGGGGGAACACAGATGGCGGGGTAAGCACGTCCCCTACGATGAGGCGATCCGGGTTCCCCTCGTGATCCGCTACCCCGACAGATCGGGCGCCGGCACCGAGGATCCTAGACTGGCGCTGAACATCGACGTCGTGCCCTCCGTACTCGCCGCCGCCGGATTCGACCCGTCCACCATGGAGACGGGGACGGAACATTACGACGGCGCCGATACGCCGCTTGCACCGGAGGGTCTCGACCTGCGTGGGTCCGTCACCCACGCCGACACCGTGCTCGAACACTGGGATGTCGCGGGGAAGGTTCCCGGCTACTGCGGGCTGCGTACGGCCGACGGCTTCATGTATACGCGGTACGACGACGCGGCGCATCCCTCCGCCGATGACGGCTTCGAGGAGCTCTACGACCTGCGGGCCGACCCTCTCGAGCTGCACAACGTCGCGGCGGACCCCGCCTACGCGACCGCGCTCGCCGATCTGCGCACGAGGGCTCAGGCTGCGTGCGATCCGGTGCCACCCTTCTTCTCCTGGTGAGCCGAGCCCACCGCGCAGGGCTCCCGGTCGCAACCCCCCGGGCTGGGATAATGGCCAGCCGTGCGTTACGACGACATCCTCGAGGCCGTCGGCAACACCCCGCTCGTCGGCATGCCCAGGATGTCGCCGAAGCCAGCCGTCCGGCTGTGGGCCAAGCTCGAGGGCAACAACCCCACCGGCTCCACGAAGGACCGGATCGCCAAGAAGATGATCGAGATGGCGGAGGACTCGGGCGCGCTCACCCCCGACAAGGTCGTCCTGGAGCCCACCTCCGGCAACACGGGCATCGCGCTCGCCATGGTCTGCGCCCGCAAGGGCTACAAGCTCGCGGTGGTGATCCCGGACAACGCCAGCGATGAGCGGATCGGCCTCCTGCGTCTCTTCGGCGCCGAGATCATCTTCAGCGACGGTGACAGGGGGACCAACGGCGCGATCGAGGTCGCCCGAGCCCTCGCCGCGGACGCCAAGTACTACATGCCGTTCCAGTACGGGAACGAGGCGAACCCGCTCGCGCACCAGGAGGGCACCGCGCAGGAGATCATCCGCGACCTCCCCGAGGTCACGCACTTCGTGGCCGGCATGGGGACGGGCGGCACGCTCACCGGCAACGGCCGCGGGCTTGCACGCCCACAACCCCGACATCCAGGTCATCGCCGCCGAGCCCGAGCTGGGCGATCTCGTCTACGGCCTGCGCTCGCTCGACGCGGGGTTCATCCCGCCGATCTTCGACCCGGCGGAGGTGAGCCGGAAGTTCCTCGTGGACTCCTCGAGCTCGCTGCGGACGAATCGCGAACTCACCGCTCGCGAGGGCATCTTCGCGGGCATCTCCAGCGGCGCGGTCGTCTACGTCGCCCGGCGGATCGCGCAGGAGTTGGACGAGGGGGACATCGTCTGCCTGCTGCCCGACGGCGGCTGGAAGTACCTGTCCACGGAGGCCTGGGCGACCGATCTGGAGGCCGCCGAGAAGGGCGTGGCCGAATCGCTGTGGTGGTGAACCCATGAGCGACGGCCGGCCGATCGGCGTCTTCGACTCTGGGGTCGGCGGCCTCACGGTGGCCCGCGCCATCCTGGATCTCCTCCCACACGAGCCCCTCCTGTACGTCGGCGACACGGCGCGCTCGCCCTACGGTCCGCGTCCGCCCGAGGAGATCCGGCGGTTCGGGATGGAGATCGCGGAGTACCTGGTCTCGCGGGACGTCAAGATGCTCGTGGTCGCGTGCAACTCGGTGGAGGTGAGCGCGATAGGCGACATCGCGGCGCGCGCGGGGATCCCCGTCGATCGGCGTCGTGGACCCGGGAGTGCGGGCCGCCTCACATGCCACGCGCAACGGCATCGTGGGGATGATCGGGACCCAGGCCACCGTCGCCTCGGGGGGATACGAGCGTTCGATGGCGGAGGTCGCCCCCGGGGTCCAGCTTCATTCGCAGCCCTGCCCCGCCTTCGTCGAGCACGTCGAGCGCGGTGATACCACCTCGCACGAGTTGCGGGAGGCCGCGCGGGGGTATCTTGTGCCGCTAGTGGAACGGGACATCGACACGTTGATCCTGGGGTGCACGCACTACCCGCTTGCTGTCGGGGCTGCTGCAACTCGAATTAGGGTCCGACGTCGTGCTGGTCTCGTCCGCGGAGGAGACGGCGAAGGACGTGTACGCGACGCTCCTTGCCGAGGGTCTCGATCGAGGCGATGCGGAGCCGCCAACTCACGCGTTCCTCGCTACCGGCGATCCGGCCCAGTTCCAACGGGTGGCGGACGTCTTCCTGGGGCCGGAGCTCGGCGATGTGCGGGCCACCCAGGCCCAACCCGTCGGAGGTGGTTCGTGGATCTGATCGTCTTGGGTGCCGCCGGCACCTGGCCGCCCCCGGGGGGCGCCAACTGTGGCTACCTGCTCCGTCACGAAGGCACGAACGTCTGGATGGACGCGGGAACGGGGACGTTCGCCAACCTGCAGAAGTACGTGGACGTGGGCGACCTGGACGCGATCGTGGTCTCGCACGGGCACCCGGATCACTTCGTCGACGTGATCCCTGCGTTCTACGCGCGGCACTACGGCCACCTGGGTGACCCCGGCCTGCCCTTCTACTCGCCCGAGGGGTTCATGGAGCTCGCGAGCCTGTTGGTCTCTGAGGGCGGCAAGGACGTGATGGGGGAGGCCTTCGACTTCCGCACCGTCCGGGGCGGCGATGCGTTCAACGTGGGGCCGCTGGCCTTCCGCGTGTTCGAGATGACGCACATCGGCGTACACGCCGTCGGCTACCGCGTCGAGGTCGACGGGGCCGTGCTGGCCTACACCGGCGACAGCGGTCCCTGCGACGAGGTGGTCGAGATGTCTCGCGACGCGGGCATCCTGCTCGCCGAGGCCACCTACCAGAACGACAGCACGCTGTTCCCGTTCCACATGAGTGCGGCCCAGGCAGGTGAGATGGCGACGCAGGCCGGGGCGTCCCGGCCTGGTGTTGACCCATCTCCTGCCCGGGCTCGACCCCACCCGTTCCATCGAGGAGGCCGCGGAGAAGTTCGACGGCCCGGTGGACGTCGCCATCCTCGACATGGTGCTCGAGGTTCGCCCGTGACGCGTCCCGACGGACGCGCGCTCGACGAACTGCGGCCCGTCACCTGGGAGCTCGGCTACCAGGAGTGGGCCGCGGGCTCGATCCTGTTCTCGATGGGCAAGACCCGGGTGTTGGTGGCCGCCTCCGTGAACGAGGACGCCCCCCGCTGGCTGAAGGGCACGGGGAAGGGATGGGTCACGGGCGAGTACTCGATGCTCCCTGCCTCCACGAACGAGCGCTCTGCCCGCGAGGTGAACCGAGGTCGCCCGGGCGGCCGCACGCAGGAGATCCAGCGGTTGATCGGGCGCTCGCTGCGCAGCGTGATCGACCTGTCGCGGCTGGGGGAGCGGACCATCACGATCGACTGTGACGTGCTCCAGGCCGACGCCGGGACGCGCACCGCATCCGATAACGGGCGGCTACATCGCGCTTGGCCCTGGCCTTGCGCGGCCTGGAGGCAGCGGGCAGGGTGCCAGGCGACCTCCTGGCCGACTCGGTCGCGGCGGTGAGCGTCGGCATCGTCGAGGGGGAGCCGCGCCTGGACCTCTGCTACGAAGAGGACGCCGGCGCCGAGGTGGACTTCAACGTCGTGATGACGGGCGGCGGTGCGTTCGTCGAGGTGCAGGGGACAGCCGAGGGCCAGCCCTTCGGGAGCTCGGACCTGGACGACCTGCTCGGCCTGGCCGCCGCCGGTATCGAGCGGCTCACCGCGATCCAGGCCGAGGTGCTCGGGAGCTGACGACGGTGGCGTTCCCGCCTCGCATCGCGGTGGCCTCGCGCAACGCCCACAAGCTGGGGGAGATCGCGCGGATCTGCGCGTCCTGGCCCGTCGCGTGGGTGACCGTCGCGAACCACGACCCGGCCGCCTTCCCCGACGTCGAGGAGACCGGCGAGACCTACCTGGACAACGCCCTGTTGAAGGCGCACGCCGTCGCGCGGGCGCTGGACCTGCCGGCCCTCGCCGACGACTCCGGGATCGAGGTGGACGCCTTGGGCGGCAAACCGGGCCCCCGCAGCGCCCGGTTCGCGGGGGAGGACGCCACCGACGAGCAGAACCTGCAGCGGATGATCGACAGCCTGAAAGGCATCCCGTCGGGAGGACGCACAGCGCGCTACCGATGCGTCGCGGCCCTGGCCTTCCCGGGCGGCGAGGTACTGCACACCGAGGGCGTCTGCGAGGGGACGCTGGAGGCCCGGAGACGGGGCGAGCGAGGGTTCGGCTACGACCCCATCTTCGTCCCCGAGGGCTGGGACGAGACCATGGCGGAGCTCACCGCGGAGCAGAAGGACCGGATCAGCCATCGCGGTCGCGCGTTCCGGGCCCTCGCCCAGGTGCTCGGGGCGCCCTGAGGCGCCTCCGGGGCCGCCCAGGAACCCCCCGTCTACCCGACTCAAGGTAATCTCACCTGCCGCCGACGCTACATCGGTGGAACGCAACGTGAACGCGCAGGTGGACGACCGTCGGATCGTGCGTGCGACCCGGGGCTTCTTCGACACGAAGTCGACCGCACTGGTCGTCGTGGTCGGGCTGTCGTTCATCGCCGTGGTGGCCATCCTCGACTACCTCACCGGTCCGCAGCCTCTCGCTCTCCCTGCTGTACCTGATGCCGATCGGGCTCGTGACGTGGAACCTGGGCCGGCGTTGGGGCGCCGCGGCGGTCGTGGTGGCGACGATCGCGGGGATCGCCGCCGACGTCGCCTCCAACCCGTCGCTCACGACGAACGACCCCGTCCCGTACTGGAACGCCGTCGTGCGTTTCGCGGTCTTCCTGGCGTTCGCGATGCTGCTGGACGCTCTGCGCGCGATCATCGATGCGCAGTGGGAGCAGGTCGAACGCGAGGCCGGACGGGCCGGGGATCTCAGCGAGCTGAACGCCGCGAAGAACACGCTCTTGCACGCGGTCTCCCACGACCTGAAGAATCCTCTGGCGGGCATCATCGGTGCGATGCAGACCATCCGTCGCGACGATCGAGCTGCATCTGACGGACGAGGAGCGCGAGAGCCTCTACGAGGTGATCGAGCAGTCCGGCCACAAGATGAACCGGCTGATCGACGACCTCCTGGACCTCGACCGCATCGATCGCGGGAAACTGCAGGCCCGACGCAAGCCGACCGACGTCGGTGCCCTCGCCGAACGTATCGTGGGGGAGAGCCACGGCCTCGAGACCCATCCAGTGCGGATCGACGCCGACCGTGTCCTGGTCGAGGTCGACCCCGCGAAGGTCGAGCGTGTGATCGAGAACCTCCTCGTGAACGCCGCGCGCCACACGCCGCCCGGGACGCCGGTGCATGTCCGTGTCGCATCACGACCCGACGGGGTGGAACTGGTGGTCGAGGACGAGGGCCCGGGCGTCCCCGACGACCTCAAGGAGGAGCTGTTCGAGCCCTTCCGCCAGGGCGCCACGTCGGGCGCACGCGGTGTCGGCATCGGCCTGTCGCTGGTACAGCGGTTCGCCCAGCTGCACGGCGGGAGCGCCAAGATCGAAGACGGCTCCCACGGCGGTGCGCGTTTCGTGATCTGGCTCCCCGGCGAGGTGACCGCGCTGCCGGCGGAGGAACCATCCTCGGCCGACCCGGCGTCGGTCGACGCGGCGGCCGAGGGCGAGCCGCAGCTGCGTGCGGTCTGACCGCCCGATCCCAGGCTGCACCCCGCTGTCGGGGCGGTCCCTCTGGCTCTCTTGCCTGAGGTCCCCGCCTGCCGGGTCCCTCCTGACTATTGACGGGGCGAGGGGTCGGGCGCCAGAGTGACCGAGACCGGAGCGAGGGAGGGCGCGATGAAGGTCCGCGGTAGGAACGCGACGGCGGCGGTGCTCGCACTGGTGGCGGGTGGACTGCTCCTCCCCGGCGTCGCCGGGGCGGCGCCCCGTCGCGTCACCCTCACGGACAGCCGCGCAGGGTTCGCGCGCCCGGCCAACCTGGTCCGTTGGGTGCCGCCCACGCGCCGGATCACCTTCCAGGTGTACCTGGGGCTTCGAGACCCTGCGGGGGCTGAGGCCCTGCTCGCACGCGTCTCCGATCCTGCGTCCTCTTCCTACGGGAAGTACCTGAGCCCGTCCTCCTTCACGGCCCGCTTCGGGCGTGCTCCCGCGGACGTCGCGTCTGTCTCAGCGTGGCTCGCCGGTCAGGGGTTCACCGTCGGCAGGATGCCCGCGAGCCGGCTGTGGATGATGGCGGAAGGCACCGCGAGCCAGGTCCGCCGAGCATTCGGCGTTCGGATGGGGACCTTCCGATCGACGTTCGGGGTCGGGCGGGCCGCCTTCGGAGCTCCGTCGATCCCGGCCGATCTGGCGAACGTCGTGCGCGGCGTCAACCTCGCCAGCGTCCGGATGAAGACCGACACGCCGCCACCGCCCGCCGCCTATCGGGCGGCGAAGCCCTGCAACCAGACCTGGGCGCAGAAGATCGCCACGAACAAGCCCAAGGCCTACGGCGAGCACTGGCCGCTCGCGCCGTGCGGGTACACCCCCAAGCAACTGCAGGCCGCCTACGGCATGCGCGCGTCGATCACGAGCGGCACGGACGGGAGCGGCGTGACCGTGGCGGTGCTCGACGCCTACGGCCTGCCCACGATGCAGTCCGATCTGGACACGTACTCGGCGAAGCACGGGTTGCCACAACTGACGATCACGCAGCTCGTCGATCCCGTCGACGGCGGCTCGAACGGTCTGCAGCAGGGGTGGTGGGGCGAGGAGGCCCTGGACGTCGAGGCCGTCCACTCGATGGCCCCCGGCGCCGACATCCTCTATCGAGGGGCGGCGAACCCCACGGACGACGCGTTCCAGGTCGCGATGGCCGACCTGGTGGACAACCATCGCGCCGACATCATCACGAACTCGTGGGGCAGCTTGGGCGAGGGTCTGCCGGCCAGCCGCATCGACGCCTGGCACGACCTCTTCATCGAGGCCGGGGCCACGGGGATCGGCGTGTACTTCTCCTCGGGCGACTGCGGCGACGACAAGGACCCACAGGGCGCGTGCGGCGGCGCCGGTTACCGCACGACCGAGCACCCAGCCTCCGACCCGCTGGTGACCGCGGTGGGCGGCACCAGCCTCGGCGTCGGTCCGCTGAACGACCGCGTCCTCGAGGTCGGCTGGGGGACCACCAACAGCTACCTCGTCAGAGGCGCATGGAAGCCGAAGGCGCCGGGCTACTTCGTCTACGGCGGCGGCGGCGGGACCAGCAGGGTCTTCGCCGAGCCGGGCTACCAGAGCTCCGTCGTGCCCGACAAGCTCGCGGCGTGGTGGGGCGGCTCGGGCCGGGTCGTCCCCGACGTGGCGGCGGTCGGGGACCCCAACACGGGGTTCCTCGAAGGCCTCACACAGCGGTTCCCGAACGGGGACCACTACGGCGAGTACCGGATCGGTGGCACCAGCCTCTCGGCGCCGCTGTTCGCGGGCATGATGGCCCTCGCCGACGATGCCGCGGGCATGGCTCACGGGTTCGCGAACCCGGCGTTGTACGCGCTGGCCGGAACGTCGGCCTTCCACGACATCGTCTCCCCTCGGCAGCCGCAGGCGCTCGTTCGCTCGAACTACGTGAACGGCGTGAACAAGAAGGATGGCCTGTACTACGCGCTTCGCACGATGAACCAGACGGGGACGCTCCACACGCGCCCCGGCTACGACGACGTGACGGGTAACGGCACACCCAACGGGAGTCACTTCCTCAACGGGTTGTCCTAGGGCGGTATCGTGCTGCTCGTTCGGTGACCCTCCCGCGACCGCGGGCGGAAGGAGGTCTCGGTGCAGCGACGCCCTCGGCAGTGCCGCGATCTCTCATGAAGGCGACGCCCCCTTCGCCGCCCGACGGTGGCCGCGACCTACGACCGTACCGAGCGCGTGCGGGCACGGCCGCGTCGCACCGGACGCGGTCCGCCGGATCCTCCGGTGCGCGGTTGGTGCATCTGCGTGACTGGCTCCGCACCGGGTTCTGGTTCGTTCCGGGGCTGTTCGTCCTAGGGGCGGTCCTGGCCGCCGCTGCGACCCTGTCGCTCGACCGGCACCTGGGGCAGGAGCCTGCATGGCTGGTCTTCGGGGGAGGACCCTCCAGCGCGGAGGGCATCCTCAGCACGGTCGCGACGTCGATGATGACGTTCACGGCGCTCGTGTTCACGATCACCATCGTGGCCCTGCAGCTGGCGAGCAGCCAGTTCTCCCCACGGGTCCTGCGGGCCTTCCTGCGTGACCGTGGCAGTCAGATCCCGTTGGGGATCTTCGCCGCGACGTTCGTCTACGCGATGATCGTCCTCCGCCAGGTGCGCACCGGCTCGGTCGGCCCCGTCTTCGTCCCACAGATCTCGGTCGCGGTCGCGTTCCTGTTCGTCGTCGTGAGTCTCGGGGCGTTCATCTACTTCGTGAACCACATCGCCCAGTCCATCCGCGTGGTGAACATCATCGAAGCCGTGGCGCACGAGACGCGCCAGGCGATCGACGAGAACTATCCGCCGGGCGAGCCGCCCGAGGATGCGATGCCGGATCTTCCCACCGGGGACCCGACCCGGGTGATCACGCTGGAGCGGGCCCGTGGTCATCTCGGTGGACTTCGACGGGCTCGTCGACGCCGCCGCCAGACACGCCTGCGTGATCCGGATGCTTCCCGCGGTGGGCGACTTCGTCGCGCAGCGTTCGCCGGTCTTCCAGGTGTTCGGCGATGGCGAGGTGCCGAGCGTGGAGTTCCTCGATCACGTCTTCATGGGGCGGGAGCGCACGATGTATCAGGACCCGGCTTTCGGCTTCCGCCAGCTCGTCGACATCGCCGAGCGAGCGCTCTCGCCAGCGATCAACGATCCCACCACGGCGGTGCAGGCCATCGACCGCCTCCTCGATCTACTGTCGAGGCTGGGACCCCGACCGATCCCGTCGGGGCTGCATGTCGACGACGACGGCCAACTGCGATTGATCCGGCCCGTGATCGGCTGGGACACGTTCGTCACGCTCGCGTTCGAGGAGATCCGCCGTTACGGGGCGGGCTCGGTCCAGGTCAACAGGCGGCTGCGGGCCGCGGCCGACCAACTGCTGCATCAGGTAACCCCCGATCGGCGCGTGCCGATCCAGCGTGAGCTGCGTCTCTTGGACCGGGAGGCGGCCCGGCAGTTCCCGGATCTCGAGGAGCTCGGGTTCGCGATCGGATCGGACTCCGCGGGGATCGGTGGTGACCTCGGGAGCGAGCGCTGAGGCGGTCGCGTCCCGACCATGCGAGCGCACCCTGGACGCTCGGGTGTCGATGCCGGACCGCTGCCCGTGGGGGCTTGCGTCATAGTGGTCGGGTAGGTCGAGGCAACAGGAGGCTGCCATGGCTGACCGAGGAGCAAGATGATGGAGATGGCCGCTCGGAACCTGCCCACGCGCCTGGCGACGGGGGCCTACATCCTGCACACGGGGTGGGAGAAGTGGCACGGCGACGAGGAGCGGGCACAGGCCCTGCACGCTACCGCCGTCGGCGCGTTCCCCTTCCTCGAGCAGATTTCCCCGACGCGGTTCCTGCGGGCGCTGGCCATCGCCGAGCTCTGCATCGGAGCCGCCTTACTGACACCGTTCGTGCCGAACCGGCTGGCCGGCGCTCCGCTGGTAGCGTTCGCGGGCGGCCTCGTGACGCTGTATCTACGTACGCCGTCGATGCATCGGCCCGGCAGCGTTTGGCCCACGAGAGCCGGGATCGGGGTCAGCAAGGACGTATGGATGCTCGGCATCGGAGTGGGGCTGCTGGCCGATCCCGGAAGACAGGGTCGTCGGTGAACAGGGAGGTCCCGATGGAGACGTTCGAGGTCGGCGTGGTCGGAGCGGGGGTTCATGGGGCTTCGGCGGCCTTCCACCTCGCCACCCGGGGTGTCCGCGCGGTCGTCGTCGAACGCGGGACGCCGGCGGGTGGCCCCACGGGGTTCTCCAGCGGCATCTGCCGCGCGTACTACACGAACGACTTCCTGGCCGGCGTTGCCCGCGATTCGATCCGGATGTTCGAACGGTTCGAGGAGCTCACCGGAACCGACGCGGGCCACCGGCGGACCGGCCTCTACTACCTGCACCCGGAGGGAGACGCCGCCGAGGTGCGCGCCTCCGTCTCGCGGCTCAACGCGTTGGGCATCCCCACGGATGTGTGCGACCCGGCCGAGCTTGCCTCACGCCTGCCAGGCTTCGAGCTGGACGGTGTCGCGATCGGCGCGTACGAGCGCGAAGCCGGATACGCGGATCCCCACGCCACCACCGAGGGGTTCATGCGGAGGGCGCAGGAGCTGGGGACCGAGGTGCGGCTGCACACCGCTGTGACCGGGATCGACCCGGATTTGAGCGGCGGCTGGACGCTTCGAACGGCAGACGGCGAGTCCATCGGCTGCCGACGGATCCTCCTGGCGGCGGGGCCTTGGACCCGGCCGCTGGCGCAGATGGTCGGCGTCGACCTGCCGCTCACGGTCGAGCGGCACATCGTCGCGACGCTGCGCTGGGCCTCGGCGACGCGCGTGCCCGGTTTCGGCGACGTGCTCGGTGGGTTCTACCTACGCCCCGAAGGCGACGACCTGTTCCTCCTGGGCCCCCTCACGCCGGCCTCGCGGGTCGACCCGGACGACTTCCTCACCTCGATCACGCCGCAGGAGGTGGAGGACCTGGCGCGCCGGCTCACGGCAAGGGTCCCAGGGCTGGAGTCGGCCGAGGTGCACGGGGGCTGGGCGAGCCTCTACGACGTCAGCCCGGACTGGCAACCCGTGATCGGGCAGATCACGCCGGGCATCTTCGTCGACGCCGGCACCAGTGGACACGGCTTCAAGTTGGCGCCGGCCTTGGGGGGCCACGTGGTCGACCTCGTGATGACGGGGATCGCCGATCCCGGTCTCGCCGCGTTCAGCCCCGACCGCTTCCGGGAGGGCCATGACCTTGCGGCCGGCTTCGGAGACTCCCGGATACTGGGCTGAGCTGACTCGCCTCGCTCGGGGTTGCCAGCCGGCGGCGCGTGCCTTGCGCTTCCCAGCACCTGGTCGGACACTGAGATAAGAAGGTTCGCATCCCCGATCCTGTCGAGCTTCGAACCTGTCAGCCCATGTCGTCGGAACGAGAAGGAGGTTCGTGGGATGACCAAGGAGAGACCCTCCCACAAGGGCGACTTCGCTCGTGGCGAGCGCACGGCACCCACCCCGCAGGAGACGCCTGATTTCGCAAGGGGCGAGCGGAAGACTCCCGCCCCCGAGGAGATCCCCGACTTCGCTCGCGGCGAGCGTCTGGGATCGACACCCTCCGAAGACCCGGATTTCGCCCGAGGCGAGCGCAAGACCGAAGACTGACAACCGCTGGTTGCGGGTACCTCTCAGCAGGCGCTTCGGAGGCCGTTGGAGCATGCCCACGCGTCCGCTGCGAGGTGGCCGTAGAAGGCCACTACGAGGAAGCCGGCGAGTGCGATCAACACGATCGACACGGGGTCGAGGGTGAGCGAGAACGTCCGCGTGACCCCATGCCCACCCTCGCGTCGTACCAGGGTGTGACCGCTCCACCATAGATTGAGGCCGAGCGCGACGACGGGTCCGGCGAAGGCCCATGCTCGGATCAGCATGGGGGCTGCGCCTGCAGACTCGGAGGGAGACAGGATGTGCGTCGCCTGCAGGACGCTCTGGCCGATGGCCCACAGCAGCGGGGCGCAGAGCATCAGGGTGACCGCGACGCGCGGTAAGGTCGAACCCTTGACCGTGGCCTCGCCCTCGTGGCTCAGATGCACGGCGAGATCGTGTTCGCCGGCCTCATCGCGAGTGCTGAGCGACAGTTCCCACCTCATAGCGCGATCGTAGACCGACGCGGCCCCGGCGGTGGTTGCGGAGATGTGACGTTCTTCCGGCCACCGCGCGTCACCACGCTCCGCGACCCACGGCCCCGCGGAAATATGATGAGCGCTGGATCGTCGTCTTGGACAGCGTGGATCGGAAGCAGGGGGATCGATGAGAACGCTCCAAGAGCTCGAAGGGGAGGTCGACCGCATCCGGGCTGCGCCGTCGGAGGCCGGCGTGGTTTCGCTGATCGTCCGTCGTCCTGCGGTGGATGAGCGCGAGGTCGTGGACGAGGCGACCCTGGATGTTTCCGACGGTCTCGTAGGGGACACCTGGCGCGTGCGGGGGAGCGGCAGCACCCCGGACGGCTCGGCCGATCCCCAGGCGCAGATCACCGTGATGAACGCGCGGGCGGCGGCCGCGGTCGCCGGCGACGTGGGGCGATGGCCGGCCGCGGGCGATCAGATCTACGTGGACTTCGACATCAGCGTCGAGCATCTGCCGCCGGGTACGCGGGTGTCGATCGGCGAGGCCGAGATCGAGGTGTCGGCGACGCCGCACACCGGGTGCGCCAAGTTCTCAGCGCGGTTCGGCGTCGACGCGCTGAAGTTCGTGAGCACGAAGGAGGGGCGCGCGCTTGCGCCTGCGTGGCATGAACGCAAGGGTCGTTCGGGGCGGCACGGTCCGGGTGGGTGACGAGATCTCCGTGCTCCTCGGCTGAGCTCGCGCGGTTCTCCCCGTTCGTCCGTGTGCCCGGGCCGACCCGTGTGGGGTGGCTTCCCGGTCGAGGGAAGCGTTGCGGGATAGGCTTATTCCGATGGATGCCTCTCCAGCGCTCGAGATCCGCTCGCTGACGAAGCGCTACGGCGTGACCGCCGCTGTTCAGGACCTGAGTTTCGCCGTGCCGCACGGATCGGTGACGGGATTCCTTGGACCGAACGGGGCCGGCAAGACCACCACGATGCGCGTCCTGCTCGGGCTCGCCGCGCCGACCCAGGGCGAGACGTTCGTCCTGGGCGCCCCATACGTCGCGCTCGACCGGCCGCTCGCGCGGGTCGGCGCTTCCCTGGAGGTGACGGGGTTCCACCCGGGCCGCACGGCCCGGAACCACCTGCGGATCGTCGCGATGCAGGGCGGGCTGGATCTCGGCAGGGTCGACCACGTGCTCGCCGCGACCGGGATGACGGAGTACGCGGGCCGGCGCGTGGGCGGATTCTCCGTGGGGATGAAGCAACGACTGGCGCTCTCGGCGGCGCTGTTGGGGGAGCCGGAGGTCCTGATCCTGGACGAGCCCGCCAACGGTCTGGACCCCGCGGGCGTCGCGTGGCTGCGCGGCTTCCTGCGGGCGTTCGCGTCCGACGGGGGCGCGGTCCTGATCTCGAGCCACATCCTCGCCGAGGTCGCCGAGGCGGCCGACCGGGTCGTCGTGATCGACCGGGGACGCATGGTGCACGAGGGACCGATGGGTGACCTCACCGCCGACGGATCGGTCGTGATCGTGCGCTCGCCGGACGCCGGTCGCCTGCGGCCTGCCCTCGAGGCCGAGGGCGCGACGGTCACCGACGCCGAGGGAGCACTCGAGGTGGGCGGCCTCTCGATCGAGCGCGTCGGTGAGCTCGCCGCGCGCGACGGCCTGGTCCTCCACGAGCTGCGCACCCGGACCAACACCCTGGAGCAGGCCTTCCTCTCCCTCACGGAGCCCCAGGCGGCATCCGACTCTACCCCCGGGTTGCCCGAACCGCCCCCGAGGTCGGAGCGCCCGTGATCGGTCTCTTCCGCGTCGAGCTGTTGAAGGTCCGGACGACGCGCCTGTGGATCGTGCTGCTGGCCGCGGTCGTCGGCGTGGTGTCGTTGATCATCGTCGCGGTCCTGGGCACCTCGAGCCCCGATCCTCAGGCCCAGGCTCTGCACAGCTTGAAGACCGTGTCCGACGTCCGGACGCTGCTCCAGATCGGCGGGCTCTCCGCGACGCTCGCGCTCGTCCTGGGCGCCACGATGAGCACGTCGGAGCATCGCTACGGCACGGCGGGCACCACCTACCTGGCGACGCCGCGCCGGGCCCGGGTGGTCACCGCCAAGATGCTTGCAGCGGTGCCCGTGGGCGCGCTGTTCGGGCTGGTCGGGGGATGCGTGCCGCTGCTGGTGGCTCTCGTCTGGTTCGCTGCGAAGGGCCACAGCGTGCCGCTGGACGGCTCGATCCCGGTCGAGATACTGGTGCTCGGGCTTCAGGCGGCGTTCGCGGCCGTCATGGGAGTCGCGGTGGGCGCCGTGCTGCGTAGTCAGGTGGCCGCCATCGTCGGGCTGCTCGTGTGGGTGCTCGTCGTGGAATCGATCGTGGGCGGACTCTTCCCCGCGGTGGCCAAGTGGTTCCCGTTCTCCGGCGCAGCGGGCGCGTTCTCCTCGGAGGGGACCGATCGACTCTTCAGGCGCCCCGAGGCGGCGCTGCTGATGGCCGCCTACCTCGTGGCGGGCTGGGCGGCCGCCGTGTGGTTCGAACGCCGCCGGGACGTCTGATCGAACGGATGCGTCACCGACGCGCGGTTCGCCATACCCGCTCGCCGTCGACGATCTCCTCGGTTAGGTGCATGCCCAGGTTGCGCGCGACCCCTTCGGACGCCTCATGTCCGGCGCGGATCGAGGCGGCGAACCCAAGGATGCCCTCGCCCACGAGGTGGTCCTTGACGACGCGCGAGGCCTCGGTGGCGAAGCCCTGCCGCTGGTGTTCCACCGCCACGATCCATGCCAGCCAGGCCGACGTTCCCTGCACGGTCGCCGAGAGGTGGGCGACAGCACGGCCGTCGTGCGTCCGCGCCAGCCAGTTCAGCCAACGCTCGCCGGACTCAGGAGCCGGGCCTCGTAGCCACGACTCGATCCGGGCGCGCACCTCGAGCGCGTTCTCAGGCGGGGTTTCCCGCATCCACGCGCCGATCGCGGGATCGCGGAGGATCGCGTAGAGGCCGTCGGCATCTCCGGGCTGCATCGATCGGAGGGTGAGCCGGTCGGTCTCGAGCGGGCGCTCGAGCGGCTCGTGCCTCTCCCCGTCGATCCCCGATGTGTCCATGGACCACAGACTAGGTCCTCGGTTCGCGGTCTCTCGATGAGGGCTCGATGAGGGTTACCCGCGATCTATCGCGTTTCATCGTCCTCTCACGGGGCGCTCCCTACGGTGCATCTAGCGACGGCGCGGCGCGACCGCGCCGACGGGATCGAGGAGCAACGACAGGAGGTGAGCGCGATGGATGCCACCCTGCGACCGCGACGGAGCGCCGTGCGATTCGGGGCGACGGATCCGCGTGACGTCGTCTACGTCGCCGCGGTGTCGTGTGCGCGATGCGGTGAGGTGAACCGCCTGGTGCCGGCCTCCTCCATGTTCATGTGCGCATGGTGTCTGGGTGGCGAGACGTCTCCCTCCGCGGCGATCGCTCGCCCGCCCGAGCCCGCCCAACGTCGACGCAGGGTCTCGATGCGAGCGGGGAAGCGGCATGGGCGTGCCGCATGACGAACCGGTGAACCGAGGGGTTCCTCGCGTCGAATCGGGGGGGTAAGCTCCTGGTGTTCGCGTGGTTCGGACCAGCCCGCGGTCCCTCCCGAAAGGTGGAGGAGATGCCCAGATCGGTCGCTGTCACGCTGGTTTCGTTCATCCTGTTGACGGGGTTGGCCGTCACCACGGTCCCCGCCGGAGCTCGGGGTCAGGAGGCGCGGGCGAGCGTCGCCGCCAAGACCTCGCCGATCAAGTGGCAGCAGGTGAAGGCCCCCTCCGGATCCCTCAACCTTGGAGGTCAGCCCACCATGGCGCGTGATGGCGCCGGGAACCTCCACGCGGTCTTCCTGAGCATCGCCTCCGGCAAGTCCCAGTACTGGGACGCGAAGTTCACACCGCTTGGCGCTGCATCCGGCTCCGTGCACAAGGTGTTCTCCTCGGCGTGGGGTGGCCTCTCCGACTCGCCGTGGCTCGTCCCGGGTACGAAGACCACGCCGATGCTGCTCGTGTTCACGGGCCAGATCGGAACGCCGGGCATCTACGACAACGGATGCATGTACGCTGCGTCCTCGGCGTCGGGCGCCACATGGACCCTCTCGGGCGACGGCTACGCCCACTCTTGCTCCGGGATCGAGAGCGAGTCGACCACCATGGTCAACGGCACGGCGGAGACCGCGTTCAACGGCCCCGGAGACGGGTTCACCTACCACGTCGGCCACAGCGTGCTGCCGGTGGGTCCCGCCGACACGAGCGTCTCCTTCGGCGTGGGCGGTGCCTCGTTCGTCAGCGAGACCGTCTCCGCGCTGGACGCTCAGGGCGGTGAGCACCTCGCCGTTGCGGCCTTCGACGGGCTGGGCAACCCCGTGTCGAAGAACGCTACCTACGCGTGGGACACGCAGATCCCGAACGGGAGCCACGTCCGCCGGGCCCCGAAGTCAGGCAACGTGCAGCCCTTCCAGCGGGTCGCGATGGTCTCGGGTGGGAACAAGGACCTCCCATACCTCGCGTACTGCACGGGGGCCTCGACCTGCACCGGCGTCCGTCTGTGGGACGTCGTCAACAACAAGACGATCCCCCTGCCCAACTCCAAAGGTTCCAAGCTGGTGGCCGCCTCCGCCGGACCTGCCGGCCGGGTCTGGGTAGCCTTCTACGAGCCCGGCTCAGGCACGGGGATGGTGACCGTCGCGCGGACGAACCAGGCTGTGACGAAGTTCGGTCCGGAGCGGACGTTCAAAGCGCCGGCGCTCAGCTCCCAGACCAGTTTGCAGCTCGAGGGCTCGGCGGGACGTCTCGACATCCTGATGGACGGGAACAACACGAAGGGCAAGCCCTCGCTGTTCCACGCCCAGGTGCTCGCGCCGCTCTCGATGAAGGCGAACCACACGAGCCTGCCGTCCAAGGGTGGGTCGATCACCTTCACCGTGCTGGACGCGGGCGCGCCCTTGCAGGGCGCCAAGGTGGCGCTGTTGGGTCACTCGGGCACCACCGGGGCCAAGGGCACCGTGACGCTGAAGATCGGGAAGACGCGTGCGGGTACGTACACGGCGACGGCCAAGAAGGCCGGCTACGTGGGAGCGAAGCTGAAGATACACGTGACCTAGAGGGGATCGTGCGGGACGCCGCCCCATGGTGCGACGCTAGAGCGCGGCCTTCAGGACCCGGCAAGCTCGTAACGTCACCCACTTGCTGGGCGATCGCGTTCGCTCGAACGGCACCCACGTGGTGCGCTCGTAGGCGAGCTCGTTCTTCCACCGTCCTCGGCCGTCCTGCTTGGACAGCACCAGGTCGACGGCGTTCCGGAGCCTCGGATCCCTGGCGTGCCCCAGCTCGGCAAGCACCTCGAGCTCCTGCAGGACGTCCGCGATGTAGCCGGAAGGGAACCCGAACTTGAACCAGTTCGGGCTCACTCGGGTCTTGGCGGGATACTCGGCCGTAGCGGGATCGGTCGAGAGAAGGAACTCCACGCCTCGATCGATCGCTCGCCGAACCGCGTGGGTCCTTCGTCGTGCGGGGATCCGAGCGAGACCTCGCAGTGCCTTGATGCCGCCCCAGGCACACGGCAGCCCGCCGTTGATCCCGCAGGCGAAGCCGGGTCCGGCGGTGGTCCATCGGTACCAGGAGTCGTACCCCTCCCCGGTGATCGCGCGCGCCTGCCAGTCGACCGCCACCCGTACGCGCTCGTCGTCCGACCAGCCGAACCCGATCAACGCCCGGAGGAGGTTGCCGTGCAGGCAGTGGACCACGGTGCTGTTGGTGCCGTTCCAGCCGAACCCGCCGTTCGGCGCCTGGGTGTGCTCTAGGACGTATCCGCAGGCACGCTGGATGCGGCGGTCGCGCGCGTCGGCGCCCAGCTGGTCCAAGAACATGAGCGACCAGACCGTGCCGGTGTACTTCGGACCGTAACCGGACCCCGGTTTGACCCAGTAGCCGTCGGGGTGCTGGGCACCGAGCGTGGCCGCGATCGGATCCGAGCGCATCGCTGCCCTCCGAGCCCTGCGGACCCCGGGCGCATCCTCGGGCTCGTCAAGGAGCCATCGAAGCGCCAGGTGACGAACCGCAGGCGTCTCCGTCTCCAGCAACCAGGGCAGGGGGTCGCCGTTCAGCTGGCTCTGCCACGATCCCTTCGGCATGCTCGGAGGCTAGCACCGGCCGATCCCGACGTCGCGATGACGTCGGACGGGGTGATTAGGTCCTTCGGAGGGGGACCATGAGTCCTTCGGCTGAAGCGGGTCGTTGACGCGGGGGATAGCATGCGGTAGTTCAAGCGCGGTCCCCCGGCCGGCGGACAGCGATGAAGCGATGACCCCGTGGAGGCAGCATAGTGAGCAAGGGCAGCAGGAGCGTGTGGCGCGGATGGTTGCGCGCGACCGGGATCGCGGTCGCGGTGGCGAGCATGGTGGCGGTCGGCTCGACCGCAGGCGCAGTGAACCTTGAACTCCCCTCGATCGTGAGTGAGGCACCGGCGGCCAATTACACCCCGAACATCACGAACGGCCGCGTGAACGCCCTACTCGTGATGGGCAGCCGGGTGTACGTGGGGGGCACCTTCACCACGGTGCAGAACGCAGGGAGCAGCACCAACATCAGCCGTCCCTACCTTCTCGCGTTCAACCTCGCGACCGGTGTCGTCGACACCAGCTTCACCCCCAACCTCCCGGGTGAGGTCGAGGCGATCGCCCCCGCCGACGACGGCCAGTCGATCTTCGTCGGCGGGACCTTCAAGAACGTGGGCGGTAACACCGCCTACCGGCGCCTCGCTCGCCTGAACGGAAGCACCGGCGCGCCCATCAGCGGCTTCAACCCCCGGCCGAACAAGATCGTGACCGCACTGGTGAACCGGAACGGGCGCCTCTTCGCCAGCGGTGGGTTCACGACCATCGGCGGAGCCTCGAGATCGGGGATGGCGATCGTCGACCAGACGACCGGCGCCGCCGACCCGAACTTCAACGTCCCCTTCACCAACCCCCACCCGGGCAACTCCGGCAACGCGAAGATGATCGTGTGGAAGTTCGACGTTACGCCGGACGGTAAGACCGCGATCGCGACCGGGAATTTCCAGACGGTCGGAGGCGCGGCCCGAGACCAGATCGCGATGTTGAACGTGACGCCGAACCAGCAGGCTTCCGTCACGTCGTGGCAGAACGACTTCTTCCGGTACTACGCGGACGACGGCCACGCCTGGTGCATCTCGATCTTCCCCTACTACATCCGGTCGATCGACATCTCCCACGACGGGTCCTACTTCGTGGCGTCGACCACGGGTGGGAACCGCGTCGGGCATCCATCGTGCGACTCGGTCTCCCGTTGGGAGGTCAAGCCGAACGCAGGAGCCGGGCAGACGCCCACGTGGGTCTCGAGCACCGGAGGCGACACGCCCGAGACGGTGATGATCACCGGCACGGCCATCTACGTCGGCGGACACGAGCAGTGGGTGAACGACCCGTACAACCCGACCAACTGCGGCGTCTGCACCAACCCGTACCCGGGCGGCATCAGGCGTATGGGCTTCGAGGCGCACGACCCGCTGAACGGGCTGCCGTTCTCCTGGAACCCCGGCCGGAACCCGCGCGGCAAGGGCGTCCTCGCGATGACCTCCACCTCGAACGGCTTCTTCTTCGGCACCAACACGAACAAGATCAACGGGGTGATCCGCAGGCGGATCGCGTTCATGCCGCTCGCCGGCGGCGTCCAGGTGCCGGACAGCACCCCATACTCGTTGGCGCCCGGCTCGAGCAAGTTCCTCACCGTGGGCCAAGGGTCCTCAAGCGATCTGCAGTCCTACCCCAACACGACCTTCGGCACCCCATCGACCCTGGCGAGCGGAGCGGCCTGGGCGAACGGACGTGGTGGCTTCGCCCTGAACGGGAACCTCTACCTGGGCCACGCGAACGGCACGTTCACGCGGCAGAGCTTCAACGGCACGCCCGGTTCGAGCGTGAGCACGATCGACCTTCATGGACTCGACGTCGCGCCGGACCCGATGTTCACCATCCCAGGCACGAACATCCCGATCCCGAGCTTCTCGAGCCAGCTCTCGAACATGACGGGCATGTTCTTCGACCAAGGGTGGCTCTACTACACGGTCCAGGGGGATCCACGGCTGTACCAACGCGGATTCACCCCTGAGAGCCAGGTCGTCGGCGCCCCGCTCCTCGTCGCGAGTACCGGTGACGGGGTGGACTGGGCGAACGTCCGTGGTATGACGATGGCCGACGGGACCATGTACTTCGCCCTGGCGAATGGCAACCTGTACCGCGTGGGCTGGAACGGGACCCACCCGACCGGGTCGGTCACGCAGATCGGTAGCGGGGGCTGGGATTCGAACGGGTTCTTCGTCTACAGCCCGTAAGCGAGGCTGAACACCATCGGTTAGGCAGGGGCGGCTCGGACGAGCCGCCCCTGTCGCACCCGTCCCAGATCACCTGCAATCCACACCGGTTTCCAACCACCTCCATACCGTCCTCAAACACCGGCTCCCGATACTTCGGATATGGCCAAGCCACTTCCTCCGGTGTTCGGGCCGCAGAGCCCCGCACGACTTGCCGCCGCGCGTGAGATCGGTATCCGGTCGGTGTCCCGGACCACCCGTTGGGTGGTCGCCGGATCGTTCGGGCTCGCCGCCGTGCTCTCGACCGTCGCGGCCGCCGCGTTCTCCGGGCATGCGCGCAGCGGCACCGCCGTCGGGGCCGGCGCCACCACCCGCAAGGGCGTCATCGTCGCGCTGCCTCCCCGCCAGAACCCGACTTCGAAGGCACCCAGACCGTCGCCGACCCCCCGTGTGATCGCGCCCCCTCCCGCGCCGCCGGCCGCCACGGGTGGGTCCACCACGGTCGTATCGGGTGGATCGTGAGCCTGACGCTTCCGAACGAGCGGTTCCCTGCGCTCGGGTCGACCGCGGTGGTGGTGTGCGAAGCGCCCGAGGGTTTGGCCGCTGCCGTCGAGGCCGTAGGGCAGGTCCTGGATGACATCTCGGTTTCGTGCAGCAGGTTCCGTTCTGACTCCGAGATCTCGCGCGTGAACGGCGCGCGCGGCGCCTGGACGCAGGTCTCGCACCTCTTCATCGAGGCGTTGACGGCCGCGCTCGAAGCCGCAAGTGAGACCGATGGATTGGTCGACCCGACCGTCGGCGAGGCACTCATGCGCATCGGATATGACCGGGACTTCGCATCCGTTCCACCCATCGGCCCGTCGGTGTCTTCGGTGCCCGCGCCGGGATGGGGATCGGTGGAGCTCGACGTGGACCGACAGCGGGTGCGGCTGCAGCCGGGGGTGCGGATCGACCTAGGCGCGACCGCGAAGGCGTTCGCCGCGGATAGGGCCGCCGAGAGTGCCACGCGTCACGCCGGATACGGCGTATTGGTCGCTCTCGGTGGTGACATCGCGACGGCCGGTGCGTCGCCGCCCGGTGGGTGGACCGTCGGGGTCGCCGACGACCACGCCGCCGAAGCTGGGACCGAGACGATCTCGATCCAGGGCGGCGGCCTGGCCACCTCCAGCACGACGGTGCGACGCTGGTCTCGGGGTGATCGCGCGATGCACCACATCGTCGACCCCCGCACCGGCATGCCCGCCGCAGAGGTGTGGCGCACGGTCTCGGTAGCCGCGGCCACCTGCCTAGGCGCCAACACCGCCTCGACGGCCTCCATGATCCTCGGAGCGTCCGCCGTGCCCTGGCTCGAGCGGCGTCACCTCCCGGCGCGTCTCGTCAGCGTCGACGGTGAGATCTCGCGGATTGGCGGATGGCCGCTGGAGCGGGCGGCATGACCGTGATCCTCGCCACGGCCCCGAAGGCGCTCTGGTACCTCACCCGCGGCACCGGCGCCGTCTCGTTCATGTTGCTCACCGCGTCCGTGGTCCTCGGGATCGCGCACTCGGTCCGATGGGCTCCGGGGCACACACCTCGCTTCGTGATGCACGACCTCCACCGGAACATCTCGCTCCTGGTGATCGTCTTCATCGCGTTCCACGTCGCCACGGCGGTCATCGACGGGTTCGCCCCCATCCGCTGGCTGGACGCGATCGTCCCGTTCACCTCGGCCTACAGGGCCGCCTGGCTGGGCCTCGGGGCGGTGGCGTTCGACCTCCTCCTCGCGGTGGTGGTCACCAGCCTGTTGCGGGCCCGGATGGGGTTCCGCGTCTGGAAAGGTATCCACTGGGCCGCCTACGGGTCGTGGGCGATAGCGATCTTCCACGGCCTGGGCGCTGGGAGCGATACCCGCCAGACCTGGATGCTGGGTCTCGTGGCCGGATCCGTGATCCTGGTGGCGGCCGCGACCTCCTGGCGCGTCGCCCAGGGCTGGTCCGCGTGGGATCGCCCGCGGGTCGCGCTCGCGAGCGGCGTGGCCATCGTCCCGCTCTCGATCGCGGCGTTCCTGCTGCTTGGGCCGCTCCGACCCGGATGGGGGCACGCCCCCTCGGCGAGTCCATCGCGGAGGGCTTCGGAGGGCGCAGCGCCCACCACCCGGCTCGTCTCCGTCGTGCTCCCCGCGCAGGCGCACTTCGTCGGTACGGCTGATATCAGTGCGTTGGCAACGGGCGGCTTGGTGACGCTCTCGGGCGAGGGGAACACGTCCGGCCCGGTTCAGCTCCGCATCCATCTTCACGCCGAAGGCACGCAGACGGCCAGCGGGATCTCGATCGGATCGGGGACGCTGTCGATCGTCCCGCCCCACGGTGCGGCGACGTATCGCGGACCGGTCGCCGGCATCTCGGAAACGGGAGGTCTCGAGGCTCGTCTCTCCGACGGGCACGGCGATCTCATCTCGGTGTCGCTCGACGTCGCGATGGCGCCGACCGGCTCATTCTCCGGCGACCTGGCCATACGTGGTCTGTCCGGCGCGGGCGAGGGGACGCCGGCGTCGGGTGACAGCGAATGATCTACCTCCACACCCGATCCCACCAGCGCGCGCCGGCTGACGGCGTGCGTCGACCCCGAGCGAGGCCCGCTGGGTCTGGCCGAGCATCGATCCGTGTTCGGTGCGCCGCCGAGGGTGCGCTCCCGGCCGACGCTCGACCTCATCGCGCTGGTCGAGCGGGCCGGGCTGCGGGGACGCGGCGGCGCGGGGTTCCCGACGGCCACGAAGATGCGGGCCGTGATCGAAGGCAGGCGCCGACCCATCGTCGTCGCCAACGGCAGCGAGGGCGAGCCCGCCAGCCAGAAGGATGAGTTCCTGATGTCCACGGCCCCACACCTCATCCTCGATGGCGCAGAGCTCGCCGCGGCGGCCGTGGGCGCGGACGAGGTGATCTGCGCCGTGGTGTTCCATACGGGTCGGGCCCGACGCGCGATGCAACAGGCCATGGCTGAGCGGCGGGCGCTCGGGGGTGGCCCCTCGCTTCGGGAGGTCGACGTGCCGGCACGCTACGTTGCCGGCGAGGAACGCTCGCTCGTGAACCTGCTGAACGGCGGCCCCGCGATCCCCACGGCCAGCCCGCCCCGACCGTTCGAGCGGGGTGTGGATGGACGCCCGACACTGATACAGAACGTGGAGACGCTGGCCCATCTCGCGATGATCAACCGCTTCGGCGTCGATTGGTTCCGCGCCGTGGGCGATCCGGAGATGCCGGGAACCTCGCTCAGCACCGTCTCGGGCGTCGTACCCCGTGGCGGTGTCTGCGAGATCGCCACCGGCACGCCGCTCCCGCGTCTGCTCCGTGCCGCGGGTGCGACGCCCGGGGACATCGGCGCCGTGCTCGTCGGCGGCTACTCCGGCACCTGGCTGTCTCCGGCCGAGGTCGGCGATGCGACGCTCGATCGTGATGGACTGGCGAAGGTCGGAGCCATCTTCGGATGCGGTGTCGTCTCGGTGCTTCCACCCGGCGCTTGCGGACTCTGGGAGACGGCCGGCGTCATGGCGTGGATGGCGAACCAGACCGCCGGGCAGTGCGGCCCATGTGTGCATGGGCTCGACGCGATCGCGCGGAGCATGGGTGCTCTGGCGCGCGGCACCGGGGGCCACCGGGCCGCCGAGCACTTGGAGGCCGTGGCCGCCGAGGTCGACGGTCGCGGCGCATGTCGATATCCGGACGGGGCGATCCGCCTGCTCCGCAGTGCCCTGCGGACGTTCGCGGGCGACGTCAGAGCCCACCTCGACGGTGGGGCATGCCCGCCGGCGGCTCGGCGCGGCATCCTGCCGCTCCCGCGCGTCCCGGAGGTCGCATGAGCGCGGCCCCAGCAGCTCCAGGTCGACATGATCGCGTGCACGGGCCACGGCCTGTGCGCAGAGCTGCTCCCGGAAGCGATCCGGCTGGATGCTTGGGGCTACCCGGTGCTCGCGAAGGACCCGCTGCCCGACCACCTGCTCCCGCTCGCCCGTCGCACCGTGACCGCTTGCCCCGCGCTGGCCCTGAAGCTGGCGGCGGTCCGCTGAATGTCACCGCGGGCTTCGATCAGGCGATCACCCGATACAGCCGCCACGGGTCCGGGATGCCTTTCAGCTCGTGTTCGCCGAGATCCTTGAACACGAGGTCCGATCCCGCCGTGAGATCCTTCACGGTCCGGGAGCAGACGATCTCGCCCGCGTCGGCCCTCGCCATCACGCGGTTCGCGATGTGGACCGCGATGCCCCCCACGTCGTCTCCTACGAGCTCGAACTCGCCGGCGTGCAGACCGATCCGGACGTCGAGACCGAGCACGCGCACCTCCTGTCGGATCACGTCCGCGCACCTGATCGCTCGAGCCGGCCCATCGAACGTCGCGAGGAATCCATCACCCGTCGTGTGGATCTCGCGGCCGCGATAGAGATCGAGGATGCGGCGGATCGCGCCATCGTGCGCCGCGAGGATGTCACGCCAGCGCTGGTCGCCCAACGCCGCCGCCCGGCCCGTGGAATCGACGATGTCGGTGAACATGATCGTGGCGAGCACCCGATCGGGCTGGTGGACCGGCGGGGCCCCGGTCAGGAACTCCTGAGTCAGATCCAGGACCGTCTCGGCATCGCCTAGGAACGGCAGGTGATCGGTGCCCGGCAGCTCGACGAAGCGCGCACCCTGGATACGATCCGCCATGTAACGGCTCGCGCCGGCGTCGGCCGCACGGTCGCCCGACCGATGCATGAGCAGCGTCGGCACGTGCACGGTCGGCAGGATGGGTCGGATGTCCACCGACCCGAGCCTGGCCACCTCATCGGCTCCCTCGATCGGCGAGCCCGCAGAGGCGATGAACGCGCGCAACCAGGCGGCGGTCACGGCGTCACCCTCGGGCGACACCTGTCGGAAGAACCCCTCCTGGAGCTCCACCGTCATCCCAGCCCGGATGATCGTGGCGAGTCCCTCGAGCGACTCGGGCGTCATGCCGTAGGGGTAGTCGTCGTCGGCGAACGTCGTGGGATGCGCTCCGAAGGTGATGACCGCCCGCGTGCGTTGCGGGTAGGTCGCTGCGAACAGGAGCGCGGCGCGGCCTCCGAGGTGGCAGCCGAACAGCGCCGCGCGCTCGGACCCGACGGCATCAAGTACGCAGGTGGTGTCGTTGAGGCGCTCCTCGAAGGCCTGCCTCGTCGGTCCGCGATCCGATAGCCCGGTGCCGGGCCGGTCGTAGACGATCAGTCGCGAGAAGCTCGAGAGGCGCGTGAGGAACCGTGCGAACGCCGGGAGCTGCCATTGGAGCACGAGGTGCCCCGGCCAGCCAAGCAAGAAGACGAGATCCGGACCCGTGTCGCCGAAGACCTGGTACGCGATCCGGAGGCCATCAGACCGTTCGACGTAGCGGACCGGTGTGTCGTCGAATCCCACCGCGCGAGCCTACGTCAGGCCAAGGGACCCCGCATGTCGGCTTACCTGGTGCTGGACCTCGAGCAGGCCGTTCACGCCTCGGCTTCGAAGGCCAGCATCAGCTTGCGGAGCAGGTCGTTCAACCGGCGCTGCTCGGGGGCGGTGAGCACACCGACCGCGCGAGGGGCCGAGCCCGCGCAACCCGCGCCCCGGCATCTGATCCGGTTCCTGCCTGCGGAAGGACCTAGCCGGCCTTGTGGGGTGGGCTGGTGTCCTCGTGGAAGGTGGCGCTCGCCAGCGCCGGCACGTTGCCCTGGGCCGCCAGCTTCACGGCCTTGACGATCCCGTCGTAGCCGGTGCACCTGCAGAGGTTGCCCGACAACCCGATGCGGATCTCCTCCTCTGTGGGGTCAGGGTTCGCGGCCAGGAGTGCCGTCGCGGAGATCAGCATCCCGGGGGTGCAGAAGCCGCACTGCACCCCGAACTGCAGCAGGAACGCGCGCTGCAAGGGTCCGATCTCCTCGTCGCCGGCGAGGCCCTCGACCGTGGTGATCTCTCTGCCCTCCGCCTGCAGCGCCAGGTAGGAGCACGAGTTCACCGGCTTGCCGTCGAGCAGCATCATGCAGGCGCCGCATTCCGAGTCGTCGCAGCCCTCCTTCGAACCCGTCAGCCCGATCTCGTCTCGCACGGCACGGAGCAGGCTCTGATGCGGGTCGAGATCGACCGGATAGCTCGTGCCGTTCACCGTCAGGGTGGCTGGGACCTTCATCGTCGCTTCTCATTGGCGCATAGCCTCCGCGCCCAGGCCGTCGGCGTCAACCCTTGCCTCGCCCGCCGGGGTGTAGCGTGACGACATGGCCGGTTGGGGGGGGATGGGCGGCTCGGGAGGAGATGCCCAACGTGCCCAGTCGCGAGGTCCGGGCCCGCCTCGTCGTTCGGGTGGCGCCCCGGTCCGTGGCCCTGATGAGGGGTCCTGGCGCTACCGGACCACGGGCGGGCCCAAGCTCCTCGCCGTCGTCGGGATCGTCCTGGGATTCCTCGCAGGCTTCGTACCGGGGATCATCGCGATGGGCTCGTACCGGCGTTGGCGGATCGGCGCCCGGAGCCAGCCGAAGTTCGCGTGGTTCATGGCCGTCGCGGGACTCTGCGCGTTGTCTTGTTTCCTCCTCTACCGTTTCACACCGGTCGGGGCGATCGCCGTGCCGCTTGCCCTGATCTCGATCCGGTCGTGGCGCTGGTCTTCCTCACGTTGTGAGGAGGTCCCGGATCGGGAACGCTACGCCGTCCGGGTGGAGCCTTACGTCGATAGCGCGACGGCCAGAGCAGGGAGCACGCGATATCCGAGGAGCGCTGCCACATGCTGACGGCGCTGGGACGGCCCCATGCCACCTCGCTCCCGGCGGGCCGACCCCTTCGAGACGACCTCGCGATCCCGTCCAGGTTCCCTCTAGCAGACGCTGGACGACGACCGCACGGGATGGGACGTGTACGTGGCAGAGGCCGGTCCGACGGTCCTACGACTTGAGGTCCTGGACCTGTATCCCGAGTGGGTGGGACCTGGCGGAGGTGGCGATCTACGTCACCGACCCAGGCGTCCGGCTTCCGTTCCGATCGAACTGCGGACAGAATGGGCAACCGGAATGACACGGAGTACCGCGTCGAGGCTCGCTTGGCCCGTCGGGATCGTCTCGATAGCGTTGATGCTGTCTTCGCTCGGCCTGATGTTCGTCGATCGGCATGCCACGCTGCCGGCATCGTCCTCCGGGCAGTGGAACGCGTCGAACGTCCTCAACGCGATGGTGAACATCCTCGTTCCCGCCCTGGGGATCCTCCTCGCCTCACGCCGCCCGAGCAATCCGATCGGCTGGTTGTTCCTGTGCGCTGGCTTCGCGCTGGGGCTCTCGGCGTTCGCGACGTCCTACGGTCTCCACGCTCTCGTGGCGGATCCCGGCTCGCTGCCGGCCGGCAGGGCGTTCGCGTGGCTCGGCAACTCGGTGGGTTTGATCCCGCTCGGCGTGCTGTGCTTCCTCTTCCTGCTGTTCCCCACGGGACGCCTCCGATCGGCTCGATGGCGGCCGGTAGCGTGGTTCGTCGGGGGCGCCTTCACGGTCGTGACCGCCTCGTTGTTCGTCTTCAGCGTGCAGTCGTGGGATCACCCGTACGGCACGCCTTCAACGGGGAGCATCCTGGTCGGACTCCTGCTGTTCGCCGTTCCGCTCCTCGCGGCGTTGATCGCATCGCTCGCCGCGGTGGTCGTCCGGTATCGGGGATCCGTCGGCGATGAACGCCTGCAGCTGAAGTGGTTCGCGACGGCGTCCGCACTCGTGGTCGCCACGTTCGTCGCGTCGTTCCTCACGACCTCCTCGGATTCCTCCAACCCTCCGGTGGCCATCTCGGTGCTCCAGAGCCTGGCGTTCGTGTTCCTGTGGACGGCGATCGCCGTGGCGATCCTGAAGCACCGTCTCTACGACATCGATGTCGTGATCAACAAGACGCTCGTCTACGGGTTGCTCGCCGCGTTCTTCACCGGCGTCTACGTGGCGGTCGTCGTGGGGATCGGCACGGCGATCGGCTCCACGCGGAACCCGTTGCTCACCTTGCTCGCCGCCGCGGTGATCTCGATCGCGTTCAACCCGGTGCGCCAACGTGCCAAACGACTCGCCGACCGCCTGGTCTATGGCGCGCGCGCCACCCCGTACGAGGTGTTGTCCACGTTCTCGGAGAAGATGGCCGACACGTATGCCCAGGATGACATCTTGCCCAGGATGGCCCGGGTGCTGGCCGAGGGGACCGGGGGCGTTCCGAGATCTGGTTGCGCGTCGGCACGCGGCTCCGGTCCGCGAGCATTCTGGCCGAACGGTCGCCCGCCCGGGTTCCCCGGTCGGAGTTGGCGGTCGCCGGGGGCGAGTCTCCCGACCTTCCCCGACGTGTCCAAGGCGACACCGGTCCTCCACCAGGGCGAGCTACTAGGAGCCATCACCGTCACCAAGCCACCGAACGACCCGCTGCGTCCTGCCGAGGACAAACTGATCGAGGACCTCGCCGCGCAAGCCGGGCTGGTGCTTCGCAACGTGGGGCTCACCGAACAGCTCCTGGCTCGTCTGGAAGAGCTCCGCGCCTCCCGTCAGCGCCTGGTCAAGGCCCAGGATGAAGAGCGGCGCAAGCTCGAGCGGAACATCCACGACGGTGCGCAGCAGCAACTCGTGGCGCTCGCCGTCAAGACGCCGAGCCTTGGCAACTCTTTCGTGCGGGACCGAGAGGTCAAGGCGCACGAGATGCTCGCGCAGCTGCAGTCCGACGCCGAGGAGGCCCTCGAGAACCTCCGGGACCTCGCCCGCGGGATCTACCCTCCGCTCCTGGCGGACAAGGGCCTTGCAGCGGCTCTCGAGGCGCAGACCCGCAAGTCCCCGACCCCCGTCGCCGTCGTGTCGGACGGCATCGGTCGCTATCCCCAGGAGGTCGAAGCCGCCGTCTACTTCTGCTGTCTGGAGGCGCTGCAGAACGTCGCCAAGTACGCGGACGCCTCGACCGTCAGCGTGCGGTTGTCAGAGCGCGACGGTGAGGTCCGTTTCGAGGTGCACGATGATGGGCGTGGGTTCGATACGGCTCGGACGGACTACGGCACGGGACTCCAAGGGATGGCCGACCGCCTTGACGCCCTGGGCGGTACGTTGGAGGTGCAGAGCGAACCGCGATCCGGGACCACGGTCATCGGGCGCGTGCCCGGGTAGCGTTCCTGTCCGGGTTCGCGATCTATCTCGAGACAGCCGAGGTTCAGGTTCGTCGGTGAGTATCTCGACGTACCCGTCGGTTCCGTTCACGCGGATCCGCTGTCCGTCCCGGATCAGCCGGGTGGCGTGCTCCACCCCGACGACGGCCGGCAGGCCGTACTCCCGGGCGATCACCGCGCCGTGGGTCATCAGGCCGCCCACCTCGGTCACCAGGCCCGCGATCGCGACGAACAGGGGCGTCCAGCTCGGGTCGGTGTAGGCGGTGACCAGGATGTCGCCGGGTTCGAGCTCGGCCTCCGCCATGTCCAGGATGACGCGGGCCCGCCCCTCGATGGTGCCGGCGGAAACCGGCAGGCCGACCAGCGCGCCGGCCGGGCACGTCGTCGCGTCGATACGCCCCGGAGATGCGCCTCGCCGTCGGAGGTGAGTACCCGGGGCGGCGTGAGCGCCTGATACGACCGGAACTCGTCCTTGCGCTCGCGCGATGAGCTGGCCGTCCACCTGGTGCGTGCGCACGACCTCGTGCAAGCTCCTGCAACGTCAGGTAGAAGATGTCTTCCTGCTCGCGCGAGCACGCCGGCCCGCACGAGCCGCTCGGCCTCTTCCAGCAGGGCCTGCTTGTAGACGAAGTAGCGGCTGACCATGCCGTACTTCGGATACTCCCGGTACCCGATGAAGGTCCGGACCCGGTCGATCATCCGCTTGGTCTCTTCGGCCTTCCGCTCTCCGTCCGGCAAGGCCCGCAAGCGCTCCAGCAGCTCCTGTTCCTTCTCCTGCGCCTCCTGCCGTCCTTGCTCGAAGCGCTGCTCGCCGGCGCCGGGCTCGAAGTTCTTGATGTTGCCGAGGATCAACGGCACGAGCGTGGTCGGGCGTTCGCTCCAGCGCGGCCTGGTGATGTCGATCTCGCCGACGCAGCGCATGCCGTACTCGTCGAGCTAGGCCCGGATGGCGTCGCGCGCTTCCCGCCCGCCGGCGAGCTCGGGCAGCTCGTCCAGGAAGTCCTCGTCCTCGACGTGCTGGAGGAAGGCCACCACGTCCGGATGCGGGCGGATCACGTCCGCGACGTCCAGCAGCGCCAGCCCCATCTCCGAGGTGACGTTGTCGGGAACGGACTGCGTGAGCGTGTCGGCCGCGTTCTTCTCGCCGAGCCACGTCTGCAGCTGCTCGTTGAGCCACCAGGTGGCCTCCATCGCCGTCATGAACACCTGATGGCTGCGCGGATCGAACAGGATCCGCTTCAGCTCCTGGATGTCCGTCGAGGATGAAGTCGAGCAGCGCCGCTCCGGACTTCGTCCGGATGTCGCGCTTCAGCGCGGCGATCGACGCCTCGGTTGCGCTCGATCAGCTCGGCGACGATGGCCGGATCGGTCTCGATCGGTGCCGGGCGGCGCCGCCGGGCGGCGGGCTCGCCGCGGACCCTCGTCCGGGAGCGACGGGATGAAGTCGCCGCGGTCGAGGACGGTCTGCAGCGCGTCCCGGATCAGCGGATCGGACCTCCCCGACGACCTCCAGGAGGCCCGCGCGGCTCGCGGGCGAGGCCAGGCCCGGGTGACGTCGACGAACAGCCTCCCGCCGGCCTCGTGCATCGGCGCGCGCGGTCGTCAGCTGCCACATCGAGAGCCCCAGGGGCTTCATGGCGTCGGTCATCATCTGCTGGTGACCGACGGAGAGGTAGACGTGGTTCTCCTCGTCGCCGGCCTCGGGGATGGGGAACAGCGTGGTGATCGGCCGGCTCTGGACGATCTGGAACCCGTCGTCGGCCAGGCACCATTCGATGTCCTGGGGGCGGCCGAAGTGCGCCTCGATCCGCCGGCCCAGCTGCGCGAGCCGCAGGACCTGCGCGTCCGTCAGCGCGGCTGTCCTGCCGCTCCGGCTCGATCGCCTGTTCCTGCGTCCCACCTGTCGGCGAGGCGAGGACGGCGAGCTGCTTGGTGGCGACCGCCTTGGCGACGATCTCGCCGTCGCGCACCTTGAAGACGTCCGCGTTCACCCGGCCGGAGACCAGGGCCTCCCCGAGGCCGAAGCCCGCCTCCACGGAGGCGACCTTGCGGTTCGACGGTGACGGGGTCGGCCGTGAACAGGATGCCGGCCGCCTGCGGGAAGACCATCCGCTGCACGACCACGGCCATGCGGACCTTCCGGTGGTCGAAGCCGTTGCGCGAGTCGGTAGGTCACGGCCCGCTCGGTGAACAGCGAGGCCCAACACCGGCTGACGTGCTCGCAGGATCGCCGCCGGCCCCACGACGTTCAGGTAGGTGTCCTGCTGGCCCGCGAACGACGCCGTCGGCAGGTCCTCCGCCGTCGCGCTGGATCGGACGGCGTAGGCGGCTCGCTCGCCGAGCCGGGCGAGCGCACCGGTGATCGCCGCCGCCAGGTCGTCCGGGATCGCGACACCTTCGAGGGTCTCGCGGATCTCCGCGCTGAGTGCGCGGATCGACCTCCCGGTCGTCCGGGTCCAGGCGCGACAGCCGATCGAGCCGTCGTCGATCGACGGCGCTTCCGCTCATGATCCGCCGGAAGGCGTCCGTCGTCACGCAGAAGCCGGGCGGCACACGGATGCCCTCGATCCGCGAGAGCTCACCCAGATTCGCGCCCTTGCCGCCGACGATCGCGACGTCGGTACGGTCGATCTCTTGGAGATCCAGCACGTAGAGGTTAGGCCCAGCCACGCTCCTGTCGTCTTCAACCACTTCGCGACTCACCCATGTGATCACCTCGTCCACGAAGCCGCGATGACGATCGCGTTTACGAAAGCTCCGGCTTCTGACGGCGATCATGCGGCACGACCCGGGGGTTGCCGCAAGCCCTCCAGTGCACCGTAAGCTGGTGGTAGAGGAGGGGAGAGATAGTTCTCGTCCTCCGTGGGCCGGCCTCCCTCCGGGCCCCGACGGCACTCGCCCTGGCAGCCACCCTCATCCTCGTCGGGTGCACGAGAGGGCCGGTCAACCACACGTCGATCGTCGGCTCGCCATCCACGAGCGGTCAACGCGTGGATGTCTACGAGCTGATGATCCGCAGGTTGATGAACCCCGAGGGTGCCAGGCCGGTCTATGTCTCGCCCGACCTTTGCTCGGATCTCATGTCACCACCGGTCCTCGCTGTTCCCGACTGACGGAGGGAGGGCAGCATCAGTTGCTCGAGCGGTTGCAGGACGTGGGGCCGATACCTTCAGGCATATCCCGTCCCACCTTGAAGGTTCGGGCGAACCGTTCCAAGGGATCGTGCTCGGCCGATCGTCGAGAAGGACGACGAACTTCGTGTCGAGGGCGGATCGGTCTGCGGCAACCTCTGTGGATCGGGGTCCGTGTACGTCGTGGTGAGGACCGACGACGGCTAGGCGATCGCCGGGAAGGACGATGGATATGGGACGTGGATCTCGTAGCGGAACGGGCGGTCGGTTCGACGTGCCGAAGGCCGCCGGGCGATGATCCACCCGGCGGCCGACGGCGTCTAGCAACAACCGGATGGGCAGCAGCCCTCCGGGCAACAGGGAGCGTTCACGGGCACCTCCTTCCTGCGGAGGTGACGCATCGATGGGCGTCGATACGTTGACACATACATCGACCATCGTCAATATGACCATGTGAGGCTCATCCACGGCTCATGGTGGTTCAGGGATCGCCGTCGCCTTATCGTCGACCCCGCGTACTGAGCCGTGGCGACTTCTTCGCGAAAGCTCCCTACCCAACGGGAGGGTTCGACATTCGCCTACGTGGCGCTGCTGACGGTCGGGGCGGTGGACGCGGCCGGCTACAGCATCATCGCGCCGGTTACCCCCGCCATCGCTCGATCGACCGGAGCCGGGCCAGGGTTGATCGGCGCGGTCGTCGCGAGTTTCGCGCTAGGGAGTGTGGTTGCGTCCCTACTTGCGGCCTTCGGGATCAAGCGAGGTCGAGCGACCCGGGTGTTGATGGTCTCGCTCATGTTGGCTGCGCTCGGTTCGCTGGGCTTCGTCTTCGGCCACGGGCTGATCGCCTACTTCGCTGCGCGGTTCCTCATGGGGATGGGCGCCGGAGGTGTCTGGATGGGCATCACGTTCAACGTCCTCGAACGCTATCCGGGGCGGGATATACCTCTGCATGAGCAGGGTCTTCGCAGCCTATGCGGTGGGAGGTCTCTTGGGGCCTCTGCTCGGATCGCTCGGTGGCATCGTCCGTCCGTTCACCGCCTACTTCGTCCTCGTGCTGGTGGTTGGTGTCCTCGTCGCCGTGATGGGCGAGACTCACACCACCCGCTCGTTCGATAGCGATCGCTCCACCCTGCGCCTACCCGCGTTCTGGTTGGCTTCTGCCGGCCTCCTCTTCGCGGTGGTCGGTCTGGGGATGGTGGACGGGGTTCTGCCGCTCGACTTCGGTTCGCAACTCTCGCAAGGCGCCATCGGCATGCTGTTCGCCGCGACGTCCTTCGTAGTGGCCACTTCATCTGCACTAGCCGCGCGGTTCCCTCCAAAGTCCGCCCTCGCGGCGGCGCTCGGACTGATCATCCTCGGCATCGCGATGGCCGGGGCGACTCGCGACGTCCAGGCGTGGGTCGCGGCATTGGCCGTGACCGGTGCGGGCATCGGTCTCGCCAACACTGGCTCCATCGGGGTACTTCTCGAGGGAGTGCCGACCGAACGGATCGTTACGGCGATGGTCGTCTGGTCGCAGATCGGGATCGTCGGCTACTTCATCGGGCCGCTAGCCGGTGGATCGATCGCGCAGACCGCCGGGTACCGAGCGATCGGTCTCGTCCCCCTGCTCGCGGCGGTCCCCGTCCTGATCCTCGGAAAGATGGTGGGCGCGCCCGCACGGTCCCGCCGGTCCGATACGCCCTCGCGATCACGTGATCCGCGGAGTCGACCCCGGCCTCGGCGAGCCGTGCGAGGTCGTTCCCCGCTGGGTTGGGGGCGGTAGGGTCGCGCATGGCCAACCCACATTTCGGGAAGATCTCGGAGGTCTGGAAACACGGCGTCTTGGCCGAGGTCCTCAGTGCTGACCGCCCCCGTCGCTTCGCCGAGACCCACTCCGGATCCGCTGAGTACGAACTCACCCACACCCCTGAGCGGGACTACGGCATATTCGGGTTCATCCAGCGCAGTGCCGGCGACGATGTCTTGCGCCGGTCCTCGTACCGTCGCGTCCTCGACTCCCTGCCGATGATCGACGGACGTCCGTCGATCTGTCCCGGGTCTCCGTTCGTCGCGATGAAGAGCCTGGGCGCCCACGCGGACCACGTGTACTTCGACACCGATCCCGACAGTGTGGAGACGGTGGCGGATGCTGCGCGCGCCCTCGGTATCGGACCGCACGTTAGGGCTGACCTCCACGACGGGTGCTCGGGCGTACTCGATGCGCACCTCGACCATCCGGATGGGTGCGTCCACATCGACCCGTTCGATCCGTTGGAGCCAGGGATCCCCGGCGGTCCCTCCCCCGTCGACGTGGCCCGAAGGCTCTCGAACGCCGGAACTCGGGTCCTCTACCTGGTACGGCTATGAGGAGCCGGGTGAGCGCGCGTGGGCGTGGGACGAGATCGCGGCGTCCGTGGCCGCCGCTCGCTGGTGGATCGGCAACATCGCATACGCTGAGCCCGAGTCCGATTCCGGGATCGTCGGGAGCGGCATGCTGGTCGGCAACGTCTCGGCTGCGACGATCGAGCGGTGCGAGCTTTTCGGGCGGGCGCTCGAGCGCGCTTACCGTGACGCGACGCTGCCATCCGGCAACCGAGGTTCGCTCGAGTTCCTCGCTCGACGCTCACCACACACGGCTTAGCGCTGCGCGAGCTTGCCGCCGCCCGCCGCGCATCCCTTGGATTCCAGGCGTACCCGGGGACGGATCATCCGTCAGCCAGGACTTCCTCGATCGTGCGTCTCGCGAGCGTGACGAAGTCAGGATTCGTCTCCGCGTAGTAGGGGATGATCATGGCCGCCTGATGAAGCGCGTAGCCGCGAGCGCGAACCCACATGTCCTGGTCCACGTTCAGGGCCGACCGGAACGCCTCTCGCCCCGCGACGCCGAAACGCTCCACGCGGCGATGACATCTGCCGCCGGGTCGCCCACGCCGACACCGCCGAAGTCGATCACGGCGACGATGCGACCGGCGTCCACGAGCACGTTCGGCCTCAACAGATCCGCGTGGATCCCACACCGGGCTACCCACCCACTCCGCGGTCTCGACCGCGTGGTCCCACACGGCGAGGGCCGCGTCGCTGTCGATCACGCCACGTGCTGCCTCGATCGCGTTCCGGGTAGCCCCGTCCAGCGTGCGGAGCGGGGCTCGCCCGCCCCGAGGTGCGTTGGGCAGGACTTCTGCCGCTCGTAGCTCCGCGACGAATCGTGCGAGTCTTCGCGCGGCCTCCCGTTCGTCGGCGACGAACTCATCGGAGTACGGACGCCCCTCGATCCATCGATAGATCGCCCAATGGAACGGGTACCGGCTCGTGGGCTCCCCCTTCGCGACCGGCTCCGGGATCCTGATCGAGACGCGCTCCGCCAGCCACGGCAACCACGCCAACTCCTTCGTCAGGTCCTCGGCCCAGCGTTCGATTCAACGGGAGTCGAACGCAGAGGTCCTCGCCGAGCCTGTAGAGCGCGTTCACCGTTCCCGTAGATCGGACCGCGCTGAGGGATCCGTTCGCCAGGCCGGGGTGCTGTTCGGACAACAAGCGCCGAACGAGTTCGGCGTCGATATGGAACTGCCCCTCGTGCATCTCAGGAGGCAGGAGTGATCTCCACGACCCGGCCCACCTGGATGCCGAAGTCGATGACATCGATGCGCGGCGGTTCCACGCCGAGCGCCGTGAGGGCGGTGCAGACCTGGCTTCGGTGATCGGTACCGTGTTGCAGCGCCGCCGCGAGCTCGATGCCCATCGCGACGTTCCTCTCATACCCGTCGTCCTCGTCGACCTCGTTGAGCACGGCATCCGGATCGAGGTCCTGTGCCAGCAGCCGCGACCAGGCGGGGCCGTGGCTCTCCATCGCGGCCCTGAGCTCCGAGAGGCCCATATCGTCCTCGTCGATGAGGGAGGCGCGATCACGTGTCGCGACGAACAGGTCCCAGGCATCACTCCCTATCAGATGGCGCAGCGTGTCGAGGATCGAGCCGTAGGTCCCCGGGACGGCAGTCTCCAACTGCTGCGGGCTGAGCGCGAGGCACGTATCGACCAACCGCAGCGTCGCCCACACATGGTGCGCGAACGCGTCCTCCATCAACGACCTACCCATCCGGGCACTGTACCGCGGGCCCTGGCGGACTCAGCATCGTTGGCTCATGATGCCGCGATGGAGCGCGCCACGGTCGATGACCTCGAAGCACCGGCCTGCTGGCTCGGTGCTGGCGTCAGTGCGGGCTTCCTGGCTGGGACCCGTGATCGGGGGCGTCGGCGGCCGGCTAGCGATGCTGCTGCTGAGGGTCACCTCCGACCCCTTGCTCCATGGCGTATCGACCGACGACGGGTTCACGATCGGCAGGATCAGCGCTGAAACGCTCTTCTTGTTGGGGGTGACGGCCGGCCTGGGCATGGCGGGTGGGCTGTTCTATCTGGTGGTGCGCAGGTGGATCCCCGCGCAGTGGCGGATCCCGATCATGTCGTTGTTCTTCGCTGTGGTCGGCGGTGCAGGGATCATCGGCACGCCCAGCGAGGTGGACTTCTCCCTCCTGTCGCCCCTCCCGCTCGCGGTTGCGCTCTTCATCGCCATCCCTGCTGTCTACGGCGGGGTGATGCCGTGGCTGGCCGAACGGCTCCTCCGAGGTGATTCGATCCTGCGCCGAACCCGTTGGGGATGGCTCGTGGGCGTGCTTCCGCTGGTGTTCGCGAACATCGTGGGTCTGGTGGTCGTGCTGGGCGCGCTCGGCATCTGGGCACTCGGTCGGAGGATGCCGGAACTCCTCGCAGCGTGGCGATCGCGAGTCACGACCTGGCTGGGCCGCGCAGCTCTGGTGGCGATGACGCTCTTCGCGGCCGGCGGGCTCGTCAGAGACGGGATCGACATCCTGAGCTGAGTCGGTACGTGATCGTTGCCGCGGGGCCCTCACACAGGAGTGGCGAGCCGATCTGAGACGCGGACGGTCCGGATCAGTGGCTGTTCCCGGAGGCCTGTCCGTGCTCACCCGAGTTGCCGTGCGGGTGGACCTTGGCGGCCTCGTCAGCCTGATGGGCGAGCTGCCGCTGATAGTTGGCCACCAGATGGTCCAACGCGACCAGGAGACCCGGCGCCTGCAGGTTCTTCTCGCAGTTGGCCTCGACGACCTGGAGGGCGTGCGCGAGGCCCTTGGCCTGATCGGCCGGTGGCAGGACGTCCTGGACGTCAGCCAGCGCGGCCGTGCAGTCCGCCTGCACGTGAGTCGTGTGCTTCCGATCCTCCTTCGCCGATGGCACGGCTGCTTGCGCGTCCGACCGGACGCGCAGGAGCCGTTGCACCCGCGGGCGGAGGCGAGCCGGTCGATCGAGGCGGTCGTCGTGGTGGATCCATCGGGGTGCTCGCCGGACGCCGCCACCGCGACGCCACCGAGCGTGCCGGCGAGGATCGACCGCGGCCAGCGAGGCGACCAGCCGGACCTTCGTCGAACGCAGGAGCGTCACCATGTCCGGAGTATCGGTCGGGGAAGGGGGGCGACGCATAGGTCGAACGGACGTTTCCAGCCGTTCTCGACGGAGACGCGTTATCGTCGACGGTTGGAAGCGTGAACACACCAGATCGAGGCGGATGGGAGGGGCACGATGCCAGGTCGCGACGACCCCGACGGCGCCGTCGCCGACGCCGGCGGCGGTTCGGAGGAAGACCGCGAGGACGAGCTCGAGGCGGCGATCCTGAACGCCGACGGCCCCTTCGCGAGCGGATCGTTCGGCACCACGGCCGCCGAGCAGACGGCGGGGGAGTCGCTCGATGAGCGCCTGGCCGAAGAGCGACCCTCCGAGTCCGTGCCGGCCGTTGGCTACGCGATCGAGCAAGCGGACGGCCCCGACCACGAGGCCCAGCTGGTGGGGGAGGGCTCGGTCGAAGACGATCCCTTCGTTGCGCCAGAAGATGCCGCGACCACCGTGCGCGAGGAAGCTCCGGGGGCGGTCGATCATCCCGACGATGATGGCCTCTAGATGAACGTGGATCTCACACCAGGCGGAGCGATGGATGACGCACGTTCCCCGGTGTCTCGACCTTCCGGTGGACGCTCGACGGCACCTCTCCCCGACACCGTCACGGCACGAAGGCCATCACGCTGAGCGGGGACCCGGAGCCACCGCGTAGCCGGAGCGGCCCGAGCACGAGCGTGGTGCCCGTGGGTGGAAGCTTGTCCAGGTTCGCCATGCACTCGATCGCGATCTTGTGCGCCTCGGCGATCTGGGTATTCGTCGCGTAGGACGTGTCGAGCCCCGGATCGACCCCGTGGGTGTCGATCCCGACGCCGGAGATATCGCGATGCGCGAGCAACCACTTCGTCGTCGCCCCGGCGAACCCCGGGAAGTGCAGGTTGCCGTGCGCGTCCAGGTTGATGAACGCCTTCGGATGGCTCCACTTGTCCTCCCACCCGGTGAACAGGATCACGAACGACCCGGGGGCGATCTGTCCGTTCGTGGCCTCCCAATCCAGGACGTCCTGCTTCGTGAGCTGGTAGTCGGGGTTCGCCGCGGCCTTGGCGCGGATGTCGATCACGACGGCGGGCACCACGCGCTGCTTGGCCGTGTAGCTCGTGATCGCCTGCTTGTTGCCGTCGATGAAGCTGTTCGGCGCATTCATGTGGGTGGCGCTGTGTTCGCCGATCGTGAAGCTCCGGAGGTAGTAGCCGTCCTTCGCCCACTTGGCCACGACCTTGAACACCACGTGCGGGTCGCCCGGCCACAACGGGATCTTCGGGCTGATGCGGTGGCTGAGGTCGACCACGTGCGTGTACGTGATGCTCTTCACCGTCGGTGACGACGGAGAGTTCGCACGCGAAGCACCCGTCGTCACGACGAGCGCGACGACGATCGCGACGACGACCGAACCGGCGGTGACAACGCTGAAACGGAACGCACGATGGAACACGGCCCCTCCTCAGGTCGGTTGACTCCTTCGAACGATACGCCCCTGCCTCGAACCTCGAACCTCGATCCTCGGACGGGCTGAGCGCCTATCCGGGTGTCTTGAAGGCCCCGGTTCCGCCGGCGTCCGTCAAGCCGACACGGTGTCGCGCAGGAGGGTCACGAGCCGGGAGGCGGTGACCCCGTCGGGATCACGCTCCGGATTGAAGCAGGCGATCGCGACACCCAGGCACTCGTCGGCGCCGACGATCGGCCTCAGGAGCGCGGTCAGCTCCGGCCAATCGATCCCGTCCGGGACCGGCGCGTCGTTCGGACAGACCGACCCGTCGAGGACATCGATGTCCAGGAACGCGAAGAACGGCCGCCCATCCGGGGAGACGGCCTCTCGCGCGGCAGCGCCCGCCTCCCCGAACCCCCGTTCGCGCAGGTCGGCCGTCGTCATGGCGGTGAGGCCGGGCAGATCCTCGGGCGTGACCGAGCCGAGCTCCCTCGCCTCCTCGAGGTCACGGAACCCGAGCAGCGCGACCTGATCCGGGCTGAGCAATGGCTCGTCGCCGGCGGCGTCGGCCCACGCGTGGGGGCCGACCCCCAGCACGACGGCCAGCGGCATGTCGGCAGCCTCACCCGAGGGGGAGTTCCGTCCGTCGTAGAGATCCATGTGCCCGTCGACGTAGACGGCGCCGATCTCGCCGAAGCGTCGGCGGAACCCGGCGACGGCACCGACCGCGAGCGTGCAGCACCCGCCGAGCAGCACGAGCGTGGCGCCGGGATCGGCATGCCTGGCTACCGCCTCCCGGATCGCCCCCGTGGTGCTGAACACGGATGCAGCGCCGACGATGCCGGTTTCCGGATCGCGCTCCGGTGGATCGATCAGCACGTCCAGGTCCCCGAGATCGCTGGCCTCGAGCGCGTCGACGACACCAGCACGCCTGAGGGCTGCGGGTCCGAACACCGTGCCCACCCGCCCGCCGACGCTGTCGATCGGCACGCCCATGACCCGCACGTCGCCCATCAAGCCACCCTATCCGAGCGGGGTGGTTCGGGGTCGATGCGGGCGTTCACGGCGACCGTCTTCAGGCCGTCTCCCCCGGATCGCGCCAGGCAGCGACTTCCCCCTACACGGTGATGGTCTGTCGGTGCCGCTGACTTCCAGCGTCTCGAGCCGATCGTCCTCGAGCAACGCGTCGATGCATGCTCGGGCCCCCGCGATGTAGGTCGAGACCGCAGTCGACCGCGGTCGCGAGTAGCCACGCGTGATCGCCGAGGCCACCAGACCGACGGCACCTCGGTCGGTGCTGCTGCGGATCGAGTCGCGGTCAGAGATCCGCGCAGCAGGGCACCGCCGCCTACGGCAGGGCAACGAACGCGCGAGTTCGACACCGCCTCGAGTGAAACGCTTCATGCTGGCGTCGACGCAACCCGCCACCTGCATCGAACGGGTTGCGTACCCGGACCAGTGGCATCCCAGTATCGAACGGAAGACCTCGTCGACCGGAGACCATTGCGAACCAACAGTCCTCCGGCGCCGTCGTGTGTCCCGGAGGATCGGCGCCGACGATCGTTGCCTCCGGTCGTGGGAGTGAGTTCATCCTCGGGTGAGCGGACCTCCGGGTCCCATGTGCATCGCCTGATCTCCCGGAACCTCACGAGGCTGTTCGGCCTCATGGCCCGGCCTCGTGCGGCGAAGACCTCGTGCCAGCTGACCGGCACGCTGTCGCGGCCGCTCGGATGCAGCACCGCGGGCGAAATCGGTGAACCGCGAAGGGAAAGCTTCCTCCACAGGAACCCACGGGCGCGTGCCGTCCCGGCCACGGATCCACTCGGCGCCGGAGGTCGAGTCGGCGATCGAGAATCCCGTGCGGCAGGTCGATCCAGGTGCATCGGTCGACACTAGCGTGCCGGATGTAGCCCATAGCCGGAAGCCGATCTCGGCTCCAGGATCGACGCCGTGACGGAACGCGAACTGCCGAACTGCCCACACTCCTGCGCGCGGGCGAACGCCTCACGGGATAGACGCTCGTTCTCCCACGGGATCGCGGGTAACCACGCGTGCACGCATCGCGCCCCCGCAGCCACCCACCGAATCCCCATGGCGTTGGGTGCACGCCAGGTGCGTCAGGCCGTCAGTAGATCTATGGAACCACCCTTGGCCACGTACGTCACCCCGAATCCCAGCGAACCTCGCTCCGAGCCATCGAGAGCGCCGCATCAGCTGAGCCTCCTGGTATCAGGGGGCAAAGAGCTTCCAGTGCCCCTCGGAGACGACGTCGACGGCACCGTTGGTCACCTTGATGGCGGTCTGATCGTCGATCGCGTAGCACGACACCGGCATGTCGGCGGCCCATCGTTCTGCGTCGGCCATGGAATTGTCCGGCATGTCCTCGTGGTCCAGATGCGGAAACATCGAGAAATCGACCAGTCCCAGCGTTCCATCGCCACCGGTGGGCGGCCTCCAGCGGACGAAGTCCTCCCCGATGTTGGGGGCCATCACCATGCTCCCTGCGCTCAATCCCACGTAGACCGTCTCGCGGAGCGACGGCAAGAGGTCCGCCAGTCCCGACTGCCGCATCCAGTGGCACAGGTACAAGGGATCGCCGCCATTCACCAGCAGGACATCGGTCTCCTGGACCATGGGGACCCAGTGTTCTTGATCGATGCTGGGCAGCGCGGTGAGCTCCAGCACTCCCAAGGACTTCCATCCCAGCTCGCACATGGGGGTTCTGGGTTCTCGTCCGGTGATGAACTTCCATGCCAAGCCGGCACCGCCGGGCAAGGCGTACGTCGCCGTGGGGATGCAGAGCGCGCTGGACTCGGCGATCGGTTTGCCCAGTAGGTCGACCAGCGCGTCGTTGATGCTCGTGTTCGTGATGCCTGCGGAAGTGAGAAGAAGCCTCATGATGCCACTCCTATCCGATCCACCTACCTGACCAACGGATACCCTTAAGAAGATCGAGAGCCTGGATGCGACCGTCTCACTCTCCTACAAGCACCACTCGCGCCGTAGCTGCTGAGGCCGCGGAAGAGGATGCCGAGGCCCAACGCTCGCTCAGCCTGAGGATGCGGACACCACCACATGCACGTGGCAGCTCGTCAGCCTTGGCCCACCACGCTGGGCGGGCACACGCAGGTTGGCTGCGGGAACACGAAGCGACAACTGTTCGCCCTCAGCCAGAACGCCGTCTCCTTGAGACCGCCACCGGCGCTCAGAGACGTGCGAACCGATCCGTGGCGCGGATCAGCTCGCGGGTGATGCCAGGTGCGTTCCCTGCATGGCCCTCGCCGTCGACGATCACGAGCTCGGCGTCGGGCCAGTGACGCGCGAGGGTCCAGGCGTTGCCCAGGGGTGCCTGCAGATCGAATCGCCCGTTCACGAGCACGCCCGGGATGCCCGCGAGGCGACCGGCCTCGCGCAACAGCACGCCGTCCTCGAGGAAGTCATCGTGGCGTACGTAATGGGTCACGAGCCGCGCGAACCCCAAGGCGAACGCGGGGTCCTGGAATCGCTCGTCGAGCTCGTCCGTCGGGGGCCACTCGGGCGTCGCCGACTCCCATGTGCACCAAGCGAGGGCCGCGTCCCGGCGCACCACCGGATCGGGATCGAACAGCATCTGGGCGAAGCCCTCGACGACGTCGTCGTCCCGGAGCTCCGCGGGCAACGCGTCACGGCGGCGCTCCCATTGCTGCGGGAACAGGGGTTCCAGCCCGCCACGGAAGAGCCAATCGGCCTCGGACCGTCGCCCGGTCGTGACGCCCCACAGGACGATCGCCGCGACACGGTGGGGATGCGCCTCGGCGTAGGCCAGCGCCAGCGTGCTGCCCCACGATCCGCCCAGGATCACCCACCGATCGACGCCGAGGTGCGCTCGGAGCCGCTCCATGTCCGCGACCAGCGCCGGCGTCGTGTTGACCGAGAGGTCGACGTCGGGCTCGCTGGCATGTGGGGTACTGCGCCCGGCGCCGCGCTGGTCGAACAGCGCGATGCGGTACGCGTCCGGGTCGAACAGTCGCCGATGCCACGAGCTGCAGCCGGAACCCGGGCCGCCGTGCACCACCAATGCCGGTGTCCCTCCCGGGCTCCCGCAGGTCTCCCAGTAGACGCGCTGGCGGTCCCCGACGTCGAGCGCGCCGTGGGCGTACGGCTCGATCGGCGGGTAGGGCCTGGTCACGGCGTGAGCCTCTTGCGGACGCTCATCCGGGCCGCCTCGATCAGGTCGCGAACAGCCAAGCGCCCGTCTCGGAGCGCGAGACCCTCATAGGTCAGGGTGAACGCCGCGGTGCTGGTGGCTGGTGTGATGCCATCTCAGCGAAGACGATAAGCCCTCCCTGCGAAGTCGCTGCCGAGCGGATCGGAGCCAACCGATCGACACGCATATGCGACCAGCGCGGAAGGGGTGTGTCGATCCGCCTCCCCGCGGTGTGGGAGTCAACCTGGCGGGAGGCGGCTCGCGAGGACCGTCAGGTAGGACCAGGGCACTACGAACCGGGACCCCGCGGCGCGGCCCACCTCGACGATGATGGAACGCACGTCGGCGGCGAGCTGCCCGTAGTCGGCGGCCGGGAGCTGCCTTGCGACCACATCCACGCGACCCGGGCACGCATCTCCTCCTCCACGGGGGGACGGTACGAGCAGTGGCAGCGGCCGTCAGTGCCGGGATGGCCCGCGTCAAGATCGGATCGGCGTCATCCTGGACCTTGCGCAGCGAGCGGAGGTCATGCTTCTCTGGCGATGGCAGCGTGCATCCCGGAGCCCGTCAGCCATCATCGGTTTCCGTGTACTCGACGCCCAACCCCTCGAGGAACTCCCTAGCCGCCCGTTTGGACCCGAGCGCGAGAAGGACGGCGTGCTGCCCGTACCGCGAGATGATCTCGTGTTCGCGCTGAGGCTCTGATCGACGGTTCCGCCAGATGACGATGGCCAAACGCCACTCGTCGCGCAACCGTCGCCAGGACGGATCGTCGCACCCTTCGGGCATCTCCCCAACCCGCTTATGCAGGCCGCGCAAGAACGCGCGTCCCGCGCAGATCCACCAGGGCGTGTCGAGGAACACGACGGTGTCCGCGCGTTCGAGGCGGAGTTCGAGTGTCTCGTGGTAATTGCCGTCGGCGATCCACGCGCCACCGGCGAGCAAGCTGCTTTGCTTCTCGCGCCACTCGAGCTCCGACGGCGCCACCCAGCCGGGCTTCCAGAAATGGAGGTCGAGATGGATCACCGGCAAGCCGGTCTTCGCAGCAAGAGAGCGCGAGAAGGTGCTCTTCCCGGACCCTGCCATCCCAGTCACGAGGACGCGTCGGCCTATCCCCAAGTCGGCATCGCTCATAGACATCAGTGTCCCTAAAGTGTTATAGGGCAGCAGGGCGGCAGGCAACAAGATCGCTGCTACACCTGCTCCTGATCCTGCTCGTGGATACGACCCCGTCGGGGACGGGCTGCAGGGGCGTGAAGTTCACGCCGGAAGGAATGAAGAGCGACCGGTGCCGATCTGGCATTGCGATGGTGCCAGATAGGTGCCATAATGATGCCATGAACATCGACCGACTCATCGAGGACATCCGCCACCAGCTCGAGGCCAGCGCCGCAGCCGGTGGCGAGGAGGCGCGTGCGCTCGCGGAGCGGCTCGTGGAGCCGCTGGATTCGGCCGTCAGGCTCGCGATCCAGGATGCGCTGGCGGCCGCCGCCGAGGACATCACGATCGAGATGGCGCCCGGTTCGGTCGAGCTCCGGCTCCGCGGTCGCGAGCCTGAGTTCGTCGTGACGCTCCCGCCGACGGAGCACGCCGACGGCGACGACGAGGGAAGCGGCGGCCGCTTCTGGTCGCAGAGCCCCACAACCGGTGACGCTCCCGCCGACGGATCGGATATCTCGAGGATCAACCTCCGTCTGCCGGATCGCCTGAAGTCCCGGGTCGAGGAGGCCGCCGGCGCTGAGGGCTTGTCGGTGAACGCCTGGCTGGTCCGGGTCGTGGCGGCCGTCGTTGAGCGTGGCCCGGCGGTCCGCAACTCCGAGCGAACGATCGCACGGGGGGGGCAACGCTACACCGGGTGGGTGAGGTAGCCATGTCCGCGGCGCCCACCACCGATCTCAGAGGAGGCACATCCATGCGCACGTTCGACACGCCGAACCCGATCACGGTTAACCTCGAGCTCGGCATCGCCGACGTTCGCATCGACGCCGGCCCGCGCCGGGATACGGTCCTGGACATCCAGCCGAGCGACCCAGCGAGCGAGACCGACCTGGCCGCCGCGACCGATGCTCGGGTCGAGTTCGCCAACGGGACGTTGCTCGTTCGTTCCCCGAAGCGATGGAAGCAGTGGACACCATGGGGCCCGCGCGGGTCGGTCGTAGTGCGGATCGAGATCCCCACGGGCTCGGCGATCCACGGAACCGCTGGCCTCGGGGCCCTGCGATGCACGGGTGAGCTCGGCGCGTGCCGCTATCACACGGGGTTGGGCGACATCTCGATCGAGCAGGCGGGCGCCGTCGATCTCAAAGCCGGCGTCGGCGACGTGACGGTGGATGCGGCGCAGGGGAGGACCGCGATCAAGACCGCGGGGGCGATCCGCGTGGGAAGCATCGGCGGCCCCGCGACGATCAAGTCATCCAACGGCGACACATGGATCGGCGAGCTCTGCGATGAAGCCCGCACGAGCGCGGCCAACGGCAAGATCTTCATCGATCACGCGCACGCCGGGGTCGTGGCCAAGACGGCCAATGGTGATGTGCGCATCGCGGGTGTTGAGCGGGGTCCCGTGGTCGCCCAGACCGCGTACGGGGCGGTCGACGTCGACATCTCGGGTGCCGGTCCGGTCTGGATGGATGTCGTGACTCGGTTCGGCCGGGTCCGCAATGACCTCGAGGAGACGAACGGTCCGGTTGCGGGCGAGGGCTCGATCGAGGTCCGCGCCCAGACGTCGATGGGCGATATCACCGTTCGCCGTTCCTCGGGCAGCTCCGTGGGAGGCCCCGATGCGTGAGGACATGGGCGGTGTCGCCATCCGGGTGAGCGATCTTCGCAAGAGCTTCGGAGATTCCCGGGCGATCGACGGCATCGATCTGACCGTGGCCGAAGGCTCGGTGTTCGCCCTGCTCGGGCCTAACGGCGCGGGGAAGACCACGACGGTGCAGATCCTCTCGACGCTGATCCACCCGGATGCGGGGAGGTTCGCGTAGCGGGGCATGATCCGGTTCGTGAGCCGGAGGCGGTTCGCAAGGTGATCGGGCTGACGGGCCAGTCCACCGCGGTGGACAGCCTGCTCACCGGAGAAGAGAACCTCCTGCTCATGGCCGATCTCCATCACCTCAGGCGTGGAGAGGGCCGTCGGAAGGTCGACGAGATGATGCAGCGCATGGAACTCGTCGATGAAGCTCGCAGGCCGGCGTCGACGTACTCGGGTGGCATCCGGCGCCGACTCGACCTCGCGATGACTTTGATCGGTGACCCACGGATCCTGTTCTTGGATGAGCCCACCACCGGGCTCGATCCCCGGAGCCGGCGCACCGTCTGGTCGATCGTGCGCGAGCTGGTGGAGCACGGCGTCACGATCTTCTTGACGACGCATTACCTGGAGGAGGCTGACGAGCTCGCGGATCAGGTCGTCCTCATGGATCGAGGCAGGGTGGTCGCCGACGGGACACCAGACGAACTGAAGCGGCTGATCCCCGGCGGCCACGTCCGGCTCGAGTTCGCCGATGAGGACGCGCTGCGGGCCGCACAGCGGACCCTCCCCGAAGCGAGCGATGACGATGCGCTCGCGTTGCGCATCCCGAGCGATGCCGGGATCGATGCGCTGCGATCGGTGCTGGACCGCCTCGCCGCTTCGTCGGTCGCGGTGGACCGACTCACGATCCACACCCCCGATCTCGACGATGTCTTCCTCACCTTGACGGGACGTTCACAAGGAGATGAAGCGGCATGAACGGCTCGATGCGGGATCCGATCACGATGTTACGGCGAAGCTTCAAGCACATGGTGCGGTATCCGTCGATGTCCCTCTTCGTGGTGGGGATCCCGGTCGTGCTGCTCTTGCTCTTCGTCTACGTGTTCGGGCAGACGATGGGTGCGGGGCTCGGGGCGAGTCAGGCGGGCCGGGCTGCCTACGTCAACTACGTGACCCCGGGCATGCTCCTGATCGCGATCGTCGGTGTCGCACAGACGACGGCCCTCGCCGTGTCGATGGATATGGCGGAAGGGATCATCGCCCGGTTCCGCTCCATGGGGATCTCCCGCGGTGCCGTGCTGACCGGCCACGTCTTGGGGAACACGATCCAGGGCATGCTCGGCGTCGTGATCGTCATCGCCGTCGCCATGGCGATCGGCTTCCGGTCCGATGCGGGGGCTGTGGAATGGCTCGCGGCGCTGGGCCTGCTCGCGATGGCAACGCTCGCGATCACCTGGTTGTCGGCGGCACTGGGACTTCGCTGCAAGAGCGTGGAAGCAGCCTCGAACGTGACGATGCCCCTGATGTTGCTGGTGTTCATCGGCAGCGGCTTCGTGCCGACCCCCTCCCTTCCGTTCGCCCTCCGGGGCTTCGCCGAGTACCAACCCTTCACGTCCATCATCGAAACGTTGCGCGGCTTGCTCCTGGGGGCACCGATCGGGAGCGATGCTATCGTCGCGTTCGCCTGGTGCGCCGTCATCGCGTTCGCCGGCTATCGCTGGGCGCTCCGGCTCTATGACCAGGATCCGACACGGCAGGTTCGGTTGCTCACGGTCGGGAGCGCCTAGGCCGAGAAGGGAGAGCGATCTTGGAGCGCGATGACCCAGCCGCTTCCCCGAACGGTGCAACCTTCTGACGGCCGCTCGATCTGTCCGCCGATCCGGCAAGTCGTCGGCTGATCACAGGTCTGTGATCAGCATCGTACGGTCGGCGAGTTGATCCGGTGAGCCCTCGCGTTCGATCCTGCCGTCGCGGAACAGGACCACGCGGCTCGCGTATCGGAGCGCCTCGGGGTTGTGCGTGGCCGCGAGGACGGCGCCGCCCCGACGGGTCACGTCCCGCAGAGACTGGAGGATCAGATCGGCGTTCTCCGTGTCCACCTCGGCGATGGGTTCGTCGGCGAGCACGACGAGGGGTTCGGTGATGAGCGCACGAGCGACGGCGATGCGCTGCTGCTGGCCCGCCGACAGCTCGAAAGTGCGGTTGTGCATGCGATCTTCGAGGCCGAGCCGTCTGAGCCATGCTTCGGCGCGATCCCGCGCCTCGTCCAGATCCATGCTCACGATCCGTAGGGGGAGCTCCACGTTCTCGACCGCGGAGAGCGTGGGCATCAGTCCGAAGGACTGGAAGACGACGCCCATCTTCGACCGGCGGAGCGCGAGCTTGTCCTCGACCGACAGGCCGTGGAGGTCCCGGCCGCACCAGCACACCGAGCCCGCGTCGGGCCGATCGAGTCCGCTCAGCACGCCGATGAACGTCGTCTTGCCTGAACCGGACGGCCCCATCAAAGCGACGAAGTCCCGGGGTGCGAGCTCGAGTGAGGCTCCGCGAACCGCCAGGACGCTGGCGGCGCCGGCATACGAACGCACGACGTTCCGTGCCTCCATGAAGGGCGTTGCCGCGGCAGCCGGCGTCGAGGGACGTCCGCGCGCGGTCGCCGTGAAGCTCGTCGGGGCCGCTTTCGCGGCTGGAACGAGGGGCCGCGCAGGTAGGTCATGGCCGTTCGATACCGTCGGCGTGCGCTCGGGGAGGAGGCGTCCATCCCGCAGGCGGATCGTCCTGCGCGCGGTTTCTGCGGTGAGGCGGTCGTGGGTAACCATCACGATCGTCACGCCGAACTCCCGATTGACGCTCTCGAACGCGTCCAGCACCCGGCGGGCGTTCTCGGAGTCGAGCTCGGCCGTCGGCTCATCCGCGAGCAGGATGGCCGGGGTGTTGCTGAGCGCGACCGCGATCGCGGCGCGCTGCTGCTCGCCGCCGCTCAGCATGCCGGGCTGGTGGCCGGCGCGTTCGGCCATACCCACCAACGCGAGCAGCTCGTCGACGGTGCGAGCCCCTGCCGCCTCGCCGCCGCCGAGCAGTGTGCCGGGCAGCCGCACGTTCTCACGGACGCTGAGGCAGGGCACCAGGTTGCGCGCGGTGCCCTGCCACACGAAGCCGATGCGTTCGGCGCGATACGCCGCGCGCTCGTCGCCGGCCAGGAGGCCGATGTCACGCCCGTCCACCTCAACCTCGCCGGAGGAGGCCCGATCCAGCCCGCCTATCAGGTTCAAGATGGTGGACTTCCCGGAGCCCGAGGGTCCCACCACCGCGAGGAACTCCCCTCGTTCGATGTCGAGATCGACCCCGTCCAGCGCGAGAACGCCCGTATCGGCGATGCGATAACTCTTGAACACCTGGCGGAGTCGGATCAGCGGCGCCTGCGGCGAGGGGACTGCCCCCGCCATCGTCATTCGACCTCACCTCGCTGAACGGCGGTCACAGACGATCCCATCAGTGAGAACACAGCGAACCCGAGGGCGATCATCGTTGCGCCGATGATCGTGACGAGAGCGATGCCCATCACCTTCCAGTCGAGCACCAGACGCGGCGCCGGGAACGGTACGCCGAACCCTTGGCTGATCGACGGCATCACCAGCCGTAAGAGCAGATAGCCCAGCGCCAGACCGGCGACGATCGCGAAGCCGAGCACCACCCCTTGTTCCACGATCAAGGTCCGCCGGATCTGCGTCGAACCGGTGCCTATCGCCCGCAGCGCGGCGAACTCGAAGAAGCGCCGGCGTTGTGCGAAATAGAGGCCGGCCGCCACCCCGATCACGATGAGCGAGATCCCTGCGAGGGAGGCGGCGAAGTTCAGGCCGACCGCGAGGCTCAGCGGCTGCTGGGACAGATACTCCTCGATCGGAGTCGTGCTCTGAACGGTGTCGGGGACGAGGCCCAGGCGTCGCAGCTCGGCGGATGGGTTCGTCGGCCCATCGGCCCACACCTCCGACACGCCGATACCGGTCTTCTCGGGAACCGCCGCGAGACGTTGCACCAGCGCCGTACCCGGCATCACGATGAACGCGCTGCCCGGCGGCACGGCTGGGAACTGCGAGGCGGTGGCGATCGTGTGGATCGGGAGGGTCTGACCACCCGCGAGCTCGATGGTGAAGTCGGTGCCCAGCTGATCCTGCACCGTACCGGAGACGAGTGCCGGGAGGGGCTCCGCCGGGGCTTGCACGCCGCCCACCACTTCGCCGACACCTGGACTGAAGGTGTAGCGGATCCCCTTGCCGTCGGGCTGTGCTTGGCCCTGGGATCCACGCCACGAGATAGGGACCCAGCTACCCAGGTCGACGGTCGCACCGTCCGCGTCGCAGCGCGTGATCCGGATCGGGATCCGCGAAGGGAGGACGACGTCGACCGCCCCCTGGAACGTGATCGATAGGAGACGGTCCCCGGCGCCGTCCAGCGCGAGTCGCACGACGGGGGCCACCGGAACGGGAGGCGCGGTTGTGACCTTGCCGTCGGCGCCGGCCACCGTAGCCGTGACCGTGAGTCCGGAGGTGCCGGGTGGCATATCGAGCCCCAGTTCGAGGATCGACGGAGCCTCCGCCATCGCGAGTCCGTACGGCGCCGTGGTGAGACGATCCAAGATCGATGGCAGGGACGTCGGGGAGTAGTCGGAACGCCACCAGGCGACCTGGCCGAACGTCGCAGGATCGATGCCGAACGCGGTCGGAGGCAGGGAGAACGATCCCGAGGTTGCGCTGAAGCTGGTTCGCACCACCGGCGTCATGGCGTGAGGGAGCCGTTCGATCGCTCCAAGGCCACCATCGGGCGGGGAAACGGCTACGCTCCAGGCCGCCCCCACCTGCGCCAGCGCGGCTTCGGCATGGTTAGTCAGCACGATGTCTCGGTAGGAGGTGGCGAGGACCAGCAGGCCGGTGGCGACCAACAGCAGGAGCGCCGTCGCGAACCCGTTGCCTGGCGAACGCGCGAGCCGGCGCCCCGACAGGTAGATCGGGAGCCGCCGCATCCTGCCGATACGCCGGTCGAGGCGGCGGCCCCACCACACCATGATCCGGAGTGACAGGAACGACAGCCCGAACAGCAGCAACGTGGGTGCCGCGAGTACCAACGGCCCCAGCGCGGCTCCTGCTCCTTGGGATTGCTGGCGTAGCCGCAAGAACGCGACGATCCCCAACGGAAGCACGATCAGCTCGACCGGCAGGCGCGCGAGCAGCGGTCGGTCCTCACGCGACACGTTGCGGCGCTCTTCGAGCACGGTTCGCTTCGCCAGCGGGATCGATAGCGAGATCAGGATCACGGCGCCGGCCACCGCAGCTATGAGGCCGAGCAGCGCCGCCGCCGCGTTGATCCCCACCGGGAAGACGACACCTGGTGATCGCGGTCCGTTCGCGTGGCCGGCGAGGATCGTGATCCCGACCCCGATCGCCAGTCCAACAGGATAGGCCAGAGCGCTCGTGAGGCCGGCCTGCGCTGCCTGCGCCCACAGCAGTTTGCTCGTCGACACGCCACGGCTGTGGAGCACCGCCAACTCGAAGCTCTGGCGCGTGAGCGTGAGCGCTCCGACGCCCGCGAGCACCGCCAGCGTGACGGCGGCGATCTGGAACACGACCAGCAGGATGGGGATGTTGAGTTGATCGGTTCGTTGCCGCTGCAGCTGTATGAGTGTGCTCAGCCCCGAACTCGCTCGGAGGGTGCCCAGGCCTGGTTCAGTGCGCAGCGTGTCGCCGGCGGCCCGTATCTCTGCGGGAACCGTGATGATCTGCCCGTACGGGAGGTGGGTGAGATCGAGGAAGGCGTCCCACACGAACTCGGACCTGAGGCGAACTGCGGCGGCGGTGTCCAGATACGTCTGGCGCCCCACCACCAGCGGTGAGGGGTCTTTAGAGATGTTGCTCGGGTCGTAAGGGGGGAAGGGGCTGAGCGGGCCGAACCAGTACGGGTCATCGGGATCGGGGGGATCGTACGTGCCGGAGACCCTCAGTCGCTGGACGTCGCCCGCCGGGCCCACCACCTCGATCGTGTCGCCGATCGCGATGCCGCTGAGGCCCGCCCACCCCGCCGGCCGACACCAGCACCTCCCCGGAGCCCGGCGGATCGCCGTGGATCGATAGATGGTCTTGACTGCCGTCGCGGAACACCATCGGAAGCGAAGGACCGTCGATGCCCAGCTGGACCGTGCTGAGACCCTGAGGCACCAACCGGCGGACCGGGAGCCCCGAGACCTTCTCGGTCACCGCCGCATCGACGTCGGACCACGGGAATCGTGGGCCACCCTCCACCTCGTACCGTGCGTTCGTTACGGTCACGGATGCCCCTGCCAGCGAGGACGACCAGATCTCCCCGCGGGCGGCTTCAGCGTAGATCGGCCCGGCCACCAGAACCCCGATGCTGAACGAAAGCGTGACGACGACCGCCAGACCCAGCATCCGCTGGGCCGCCAACCTCCTCAAGAGGAACCTCAGCGTGGCCATGGTCCCGCTCCTGCACCTACAGGCATCGTGTCTTCAGTCAACGTCGAACGACCAATTCTTAGGTCTGGAGAGGAACCGAAGCTCGGCACGGCGCCGACGATGAACGCCACGATCATCCCGTGATCGAGAGCGGCGAAGAGAAGATCGTCGAACGCCTCCGTGGTGTCGGGGCCGACCATGACGAGGATGGTAGCGGCGTGCCCTCTTTCTCATCTCGCCGAAGGGGCTCAAGAAGAAGATCCGTAGGTCGGGGGGGTGCGAGAAGGGGTGCGAGAGGGGGGAGGGCACTGGGACCTAAAGGCGCTCCGGCTACACACGGATCCTGTCTCCACGCGTCAACGGGTGCCTCCTGATGCCCTCAGATCCCCCTGAGTGACACCCCGTTGTGAGCAAACGGTGAGCAAGGAGCCGAGAACGAACCGTCGCGGGATGCTCCCTGATGGAACCCTCAGGAGTACGCTTGCCACGGATGAACGATCCTCCCCCCGATGTCTCGCCGCAACCTCACTTCGATCCCTCTCACGACGCTCCGGGGACCCTTCCCCCCGCTCGCGGATCACGCAAGGCGAGACCTCTCCAGATGGCGGCCTTGGTCACCCTCGGGTTCTTCTTCGTGGTCGGTGCCGTCGCGACCCGGAGCGGGCGTTGGGAAGGCGACGCGATCGCCCCGCCGGGCCCGGGCCAAATAGTCCGCTACCGGATGGACGACGCACCGCAGCCGATCGCGGTCGGCTACGGGGCCGCGTGGGTCTCGCTCACCGGGTTCGACGCCGGTGGCAGCACCACGGATGAGGGGATCTGGCGCGTCGACGCCTCGACCGGTCGCACCTCTCAGGTCCCCGGCACCCTCGGCACCGAGTTCCTGACCACCGGGGAAGGGTCGGTCTGGGCGATCTGCAACGGGGCCGATTGCGGTGGACCGGCGGTGCTGCAGATCGACCCCACGTCGTCGACCGTGGTGCGGACGATCGGGCTCCCCGATCGGGGGGCGCAGATCACGACGGGCCTCGGGCAGGTCTGGGTGAGCCTTGGGCAGTCGGGGCTCCTAGGGGTCGATGCCGGGACCGGTCGCATCGACCGCCGGATCGACGGTGCCTACGACCTGGTCGGGGTTGCCGGCGGCTCGGTGTGGGCGTCGAACCAGGGGCAGGGGTTCGGGGGCCTCGTGCAGATCGACCCCGTGACGGGGGAGCGCGGCGCGACGTTCAGCTTCCAGGATGCGTGCACGATGGAGGCCTCGGGCGATGCGCTCTTCACCGCGAGCTGCAACGCGCCCCCTTCTGGATCCGTGAGAAACCGGATGGCCGGCGGTGACGCCTTCACGGGCGCCCAGCGGTTCGAGGTGCCGATCCAGGGATGGGGCCAGATGCGCCTGGACGACGGTGTTCTCTGGCTCGCGCGCAACGCCCCCGATGGATCAACGATCACGCTCGAACCTCACGACCCGGCGACCGGGCTCCCCTCCGGCCCGCCGGTCGAGGTGCCGCACGGTCGCGGACGGTTCGGCATCCGCATGATCGGCGGCCCGAGCGTCTTCTTCGCGGTGGGGGAGGGCTCGCTCTGGGTCACGGACTTCGCCGCGGGCGAACTGATCCGGGTCGGTCTGCCGGTCCCAGAGGCCACCTCGGGGGATCCGCGGTGCCTCAGTCCCGATGAGCCCGGTCTCATCTCGTGCGAACAGGCGCTCAGCGCGGCCGAGGCAAGGACCCCGCAGTACGACGTGCTCGAGGCACAGACACGCCTCACCACGAGCCGAGTCCACCCTGGCTCGCCCCAGGTCAGGGTCTGGGACGTGACCTACCCCGACGTCGAGGTTCGCCTGCACGGGCCGAACGGGGGGTGTGTCGTGGCCGACTGGAGCGCGCTGATCGACGCCACGACCGGCCGCAACATCATCAGCGGGGCGAGCGGATCGACGCAGCCGCCGTGTGCTAGTCCCTCTCCTTGATGTGGTCCTCGCGCACCGGCTTGTCTGGTATCGCTCGAAAGGAACCCCTATGGTCGGGGGGGTGACACTCCCACGGTTGCTCCGGATCCTGGCCCTGCTGGTGTTCGTCTTCGGGGTATGGGTGGCGATCGTGGTCTTCCACGACCGCACGGTGATGCGGGGCGAGATGCCCAGCGTCGAGTTCGATCCACGTCGCTGGATCACGGTAGGGGTCGCGGTGCTCGGCTGCGTGGGGCTCATCCTCGCCTCGATCGTGGTGGAGTCCGGACGTGCCCAAGATCGGGCTCACATCCCGGCCTGACCAACTCGCGCAAGTGGCGCGGGTGGACCGTGGGCCCGCACGATCGAAAGGATCGTACCCTTGGGCCTCCGGGTCGACGAATCATCGCTTTGGGGCGGATGCGCGGGCTTCCGGACGGTTCGCGGGTCCATGCGCGCGGCACGACCTATTCGCACCTAAGCGACCGGGTCGGGAACGCCTAACTTCCTCCGCCGACGATGAAGTCGCCGGTATGGGCGTCAATGACGGTTACCCAGTCGGACCCTCCACATGAGGACGGTGACGACGACTCCCCTGGATATGGCGCCGGGCCGACTCTTGGATTGCACACGCCAGCCCAGTCCACCCCGTAGTAGAGGTTGGTCGAAGGAGATGACGCCCGTCAGGTCCATTCCATCCACAGCGTTGAACGCTCCGGAGGTATTTCCGCCGGTGAGGGTGACGTCTGGCAACCTCGTCGCCGTGCAATCGTGGACCAGTTGAGCGCACGGCGTGGGATTGGGTGAACCGCCACTCGCCGACACGCCGACTGCCGCGATTCCCGTCACAGCCGGCAGCCGGAGCCTTGCGAATCCCATGCCGCATCGTGGGCGTTTCGCGGGCGGTCGTGCGAATCATGTATTCAATAGAGGCGGTTTCAGCTCTGGCGTCAGGCCGCTACCCCGCCCAGTTCGCTGAGGGGACGCGCGTCGGTTCACTGTGTCTGAGGTGGCCCCAGGGTCACCGAAGAGGACATCGAGCGCGAGACCCGAAGGCTGCGGCACAAGCTCTGAGGGGCGCGAGGGCTAGCTACTCGATGCGTATTGCAGAACCACCGATCCGTTCCTCATGGTCACCGATGCGCCGGTCGGCGAGCGCCAGAAGAGGTTGACGGTATAGGCCCCCTTGGACAAGGGCAGCACGAAGGTGGAAGAGAATGAACCGGCCGCGGCGCCCGGATCGAAGACGGCCCTGCCAGGCTTCATTGCACGTTCTTTGAATCCATGGTGCACATCTTCGAGGACGATCCGGAATTGCACCGGTGCACCGCTGACGGTCACGCTCAACGTCGCGGCGAGGCTACCGCGCGCCTGGATGGAGGGCCCGTCTGAGAAGCCCCAGTTCGGGAAGGGTGCCCACCTGGTGCTCGACGTCGTCCACTGGCCGAGCACGCCGATGTTCTGTGTGTCTAGCGGCCTTGCCTTGTGCTGGTCCACTCTCGCGTTCACGCCAACGCCCACCAGGAGCACAAGTGCGCCCGTTGCGGCAGCCAGCAGGAGCAAGCGTCTTGGCACGTCAACCACCTCCGTGATCCCGGCGGGCAACCTGGTAACGGCAGCTACGATCCACTCTACGCCGTGGACCCGAGGGGATTCGAACCCCTGACCTCTTGGCTGCCACGCCAACGCTGTTGAAGGTGTTGTGTAGGTTGTCCCAGATCATAGGCTTATCACTTGCTTACCAACCTGCATCGGGCACGCCGCCAGAGGTCTGTGGGGCTCTCACGGGCCCGTTGAAGGTCGCCCTTTGAGCCCGAGAGCCGTTTGACCACGTCTTGACACGTGGGCTTCCACCGCTCCAATGCGTGTTGGCCTCCGACCAGCCCCCCGAGGATCGCCCCAGACTCTCGGGCCGGCTCGACGTGCTATGCGCTCCTACCCCACGCGCCGTCCTCCCAGGCCGATCTACCGCTGCGGCTTGAGGAGTGCGCCGCCGCCCAGTCGCCTCGACACCCAGGGGCCAACATTTCGCGACTGGCTCCTGAGCGAAGCCCCACGCCGCGTCACCGCGTGAGAGCATCGATATCGTGAAGCCTCGCGTGACGACCGCGCTTTACCAGTCGTCGGCGCGCGTCTGGCTGACGCTTGCGGCGCTCTCGTTCCTCCTGCCGGTGCGTTGGCGGCTCGGGCTGTGGTTGCCGCTCCACCTCACGCTCGCCGGCGCGGTCTCGACCGCGATCTCAGGCGCGATGCAGAACTTCATGCTGTCGTTGACCGCTTCGCCCGATCCCCCCGACGGCGTCGTTCGAGCGCAGTTCGGGCTCGTAACGGCGGGGGCGGCCCTGATCGCGATCGGGATGCCGACGACGAGCCCGAGGGTCACGGGCCTCGGAGGGACCGCGTTCGTCGTCGCGATGTGCTTGCTCGGCTGGATGCTCTGGCGGGCGTGGCGCCGTGCGCTGAACGTCCGTCACGTCGTGCCGCTGTTCGCGTACGGCGCTGCGATCGGGTTCGTGCTGCTGGGCGGGACGCTAGGTGCGCTGATGGGGAGCCGGGAGGTGTCGGCCGCGATGTACGAGCAGGTTCGGCTCGCCCATCTGACCGCGAACGTCCTGGGTTGGGCGTCACTGACGGTGGTGGGGACCCTGATCACACTGCTCCCGACGGCCCTCCGGGTACGGATGCCGCACCGCCGCCAGCGCATCGTGGTCGGACTCTTGGTGACCGGCGTCGCGCTCCAGGTCGGCGGATGGCTCGCCGATCTCACCGCCGTACTCGCGGCCGGCGGCGTGGTGTTCGCCGCGGGCGCCGTCGGGTTCATCGGGTTCGTCGCCGTTGTCCTGCGGACCGAACGCCGGTGGGCCGTGCCCGCCGCCGCCTTCCACATGCTCGCGGCGTTCGCGTGGTTCGTGGGCGGGTCGGTGGGGCTCGCGATCGCTCTGTTAGACGGCGCGGCCGGAGCCGAACGATACCGCGAGGTGTTCCTCACTGCGTTCGTCGGCGGCTGGCTCGTGCAGGTGCTGCTGGGCGCCTGGTCCTACCTCCTGCCGATGGCACGCCCGGGGCACCCGACGGATCGTCGCCGCTGGCTCTCGGTGTTCGAGTTCGCCGCGCCTGTTCAGGTCGCGTTGCTGAACGTCGGCCTGCTGTTACTCGCGGGGACGGGCGCGGGCTGGCTCGGTCCCGGGCTCGGCAGGCTGGGCGCCCTCCTCGCGTTCACAGGCGGCGGGATCGCCCTCGCGAAGGCGTGGCTGTTCGCGGCGGCCGACTGGCCCGCGGCGACGGAACGGGCGCGCGCCGTCTGGGGCGAATGAGCATCGGGTGGAGGGAGAAAGCCCCAAGCGATGTCGTGCGAACGGCTCGGCGATCCCGACTTGAAGGGCCGCAGTTCACGCCAGGTTCCGCACGAGGAAGTCGCGCTGGGCTTGGCTGGCTTGATCGAAGAGATCGCTCGGGTGCCACAGGAGTCCGAAGTGACCGCCGTCGATCTCGACCAGCTCCTTCGGTCCAGGCGCAGAGCGGTAGGCCGCCCCCGAGACTTCCGGCCGCGCCCCTGGCATCTCGTCTTGGGGGGCGATCATCATGAGGAGCGGGACGTGAAGATGCGGGGCAGCGATGCCGGCATGGAACGGAACGGGAGATGAGGCGATGAATCGCGTCACCCTGTTCTCCCATATGGAGCCGTGGCGCTCGCCGTATTCGATGAACCAGCGGAAGGCCTGGATCGGCGGTAGCAGCGAAGGCGTGTTGAGCTGGTCGGCTGATACGACCGGCATGGGGCCTTCCGTCGTTCCCTCCGTGCCACCTCCGATTTCCCCGTGGAGGAACGTGTCACGCATAGCCGCGAACAGGGAGCCGTCCGCGTCTGGCGGTGGGGGCGAGGGGCCGCACGCCGGGACCTGAGCAACGACGGCTGCCACCCGGTCGTCGACCGCCCCAACGACCTGGACCTCCGCGGCGCTGTAGCTGCCACCCCATATCGCGATCGCACCGCTATCGATGCCTTCGAGTGATGCGATGAACGAAGGACGATCGGTGGCGCGATCAGCTTCACCGTGCGCCCGTTGCCCTCGACGCCCGCCTTCTTCTGCTCACGCCGAGTTCGCGATCCTCTCTGGCGACCTCGCCGAGGCTGCGCCTACGCAGCGATGACCTCACCGATTCGGTCACGTCCGTCCACATGGGGTGGACCGCGCACGCGTCGTCCCAGCGGCAGGGCCCCCCTGAGAGCGGGCATGAGACGCTCGCGAGCGGACCCTCCGCCGCCTCGACCACCTCGAGCATCGTGATCTCCGCCGGCGAGCGGGCCAGCCGATAGCCGCCGCCCCGACCTGCCCGGGACTCCGCGATACCCGCTCTCGCGAGCAGCCCGAGGATCTGGGGGGTGTAGGAGCGCGGTAGATCCATGTCCTCAGCGACGTGGGCGATCGTGATGTAGCCGCCGACATCGAACGCCCCTGCGAGCGCGACCGCCGCGCGCACCGCGTAGTCGCCGCTCCGGGACAGAGTCAGATCCATGGTCCCGATTCTAACGGGACCTTCATCCCCTAACTTAACGTTTAGTAATCTTCTACAGTTTCGACATCAGCACGACGGGGCTGCTCGGGAGGAGGGCGTCATGAAGAGGGGTGTCACCATCGGAGCGATCGCCATGATGTTGGCGGTGAGCGTCACGCTCGTGGGTTGCGCGCCCAACTCCTCGGATGCGCAACCGGCCGGATCGCCCGCCTACCGGGTCGACAGCGCCAACGGCACGATCGTCAACATCAAGCTGACGTCTGAGGAGACAGTGCAGGAGATCGCGCCCGGCGTGAAGTACCACGTCTGGACCTTCGACGGGACGACCCCCGGACCTGTGATCCGCGTTCACCTCGGCGACACGGTCCACTTCTCGCTGACGAACAACAGCTCGATCGGGATGCAGCACTCGATCGACTTCCACCCAGCGTTGACGCCGTGGGCCGACCTCCCGGCGGACGGCCAGACGACGTTGAAGGGGAACTACCAGCCCGTGGATCCGGGGGAGACGAAGACCTTCGACTGGGTCGCGATGTACCCGGGCGTGTTCATCTACCACTGCGGGGTGCCGCCCGTCCTACAGCACATCGCCAACGGGATGTACGGCGCCATCATCGTGGAGCCGGACAACCTGCCGAAGGAGCGCGAGTTCGTCTTGGTATCCAGCGAGTTCTATCCGGGCGCCAAGCCCATCGACGGCGTCTATGAAGGCGACCTGGACCGGATGCTGGCCGTCGACCCCGAGTACGTCGTGTTCAACGGCGTCGCGGATCAGTTCAAGACCGCGCCCCTGCTGGTGGCCCCGAACGAGCCGTTCAGGATCTGGGTGATGAACGCCGGGCCCACGCTCACCAACGCCTTCCACGTGATCGGCACCTTGTTCAACGAGACGCACGACAGCGGGAACCCGGCGAACACCGCGTACGGCCTGCAGACGTTCAACATCCCGCCGGGAAGTGGGGCCATGTTCGAGCTCAACATCCCGGACCCGGGGCTGTACCCCTTCGTCACTCACGCGTTCGCCTACACGGGCCTGGGTGCCGTTGGCTTGCTCCGGGTGGACCCGGATGCACCCGCGGCACCCGACTCCTACCCGGTGCTCGGCGATCCTTTCACGGCCGGGGTGACACCGTTCGCCCCGGCCGGTGGCAGCGGGGCTGGGAGCGCCTCCACTCCGACCCCGTCTATGTCCATGTCGATGCCTCCGTCGACCCCGAGCGGCTCGGCCTCGACCGCCTCGGGCGCGACGTGTTCCCCCAAGGGAACTCACCTTTCGATCGTGGCGAAGAGCTCGGCGTTCGATACGTCGTGCCTCGCGGCGCCGGCCGGCAAACCATTCACGATCGCATTCGACAATCAGGACCCGGGGGTGCCCCACAACGTCGCCATCTACACAGATGCTTCGGCGGCCACCGCGCTCTTCACCGGCGAACTGGTGAGCGGGCCCAAGAAGGTCACCTACGACGTGCCCGCGTTGGATGCCGGTACCTACTACTTCCGCTGCGACGTGCACCCGACGACGATGAACGGGACGTTCGTCGTGAAGTAGGGGCCGAGGAGCGGCGGCTCGGGAGAGACATGCTTGGACGTCTTCACGGCAGGTCGATGGACGACTCGACTAGGTACGCGAACAACTCGTCCCCGTAGCGACGGACCAACTGCCCGAGGTCCCCGGGACTCGACCAGTGTCAGGAGAGCTTGTCGGGGTCCCTGGACGTCACCTTGACGACGAACGGGAAGTCGAGGGGAAGCCCGTAGTCGCTCCCTCACCTTGGCCTGGGATGGTCGTGGGCCGGCGCCCATCGCGGCTGTTCCGGGTGCTCGACTCTGTCCTCGCCGTGGTCTCCGACACGACTGCGAGTAACCGGGAGTTCAGACCGAGATCACAGGCGGCGGACCGTTCACGCGGTCGATGAGGCGTCTCCGGCGATGGACGCCCGCTCTCGTTGGGTGTGGATGAGACCAACCTGGCTGGTAAGTACGAAGGAGACCACGGTGGCGATGAGGGTGGTGGGGAGCAATCGGAGGCCGGCCATCTCGGTGACGACCAGGGTGGAACCGAGCGGGGTCTTGGTGACTCCCGCGTTCGTGGCCGCCATGAGCGCGGCGATCATGACTGCCTCATCGGTTGCGGGTGCGAGCCCGTGGATGGCACGACCGAGGCAGGTACCGATGAAGAACAGCGGGATGATGAACCCCCCCTGCCATCCCGAAGCCATCGTGACGGAGGTGCCTGCGAGCTTGGCAGCGGCGGCGAGAACGAAGAACGCTACCGTGGCGCCGTGGGTGTGGATGATCCCTGAGATCTGATCCTCGCCGAAGGTGAGGGCGCTGGTCGAGGCGAGACCGAGGGCAGCCAGCGCGATGCCCCCGATGAACGGGCGAAGCACGCTGGGGATCCGGCGGGCGCCCCATCGCAGCGCGCTCGTGAGGTAGGTGAACACCACTGCCACTCCGGCCCCGGCGATACCGGCCCCGATCGCCCACAGGAGGTCGCTGGTCCGGAGGCTCGATGGGGCGGGGAGGTTCCAGGTGGGGACCAGGTCCGCCCCTGTCACGACCACGAAGACCGCATATCCGGACAACGAGCCGAGGATCGCCGGGAGCAGTGCCTCGTAGTACTGGAGGCCACGACGATGCAGGATCTCGAGCGCGAACACGGCCGAGCCCAAAGGGGCACCGAACAGGACCGTGAACCCTGCCGCCATCCCCGCGATCGTGACGATGCGGGCTTCGCGGACGGAGAGGCGCGCTCGTTGCCCAGCCCACGACGCGAGCGTTCCCGTGCTCTGCACCAAGGGCGCCTCCGGGCCCATGGCGCCGCCAGCGGCGATGCACAGCCATGATGTCGGCACGAGGGTGCGGAGCGCTCTCACTCCCGTCGCGCTCCCAGATACGTGGATGTTGTCGACCATGAGTTCCACGTCGCCTGGGCTGCCACCGAGGTGAACGATGGAGGCGATGACGAGCCCTACTCCGCCCAGGACCGCGAACCCGACGGCCGGGGTGGCCCATGTGGTCGGCCACAGGATCCCCTGGAGGAGATGCAGGACGAAAAGGTATCCGGCCCCGATCGCACCGCTGAGGACACCGACCCCGATGACGATCCCGACGACGCGAGGTTCGATCCCGATGACCCACGCATCGAAGAACCGTCGACGCCTCGCGAATCGCACATATATATCGTACTACGATATATATGTGGCCCGTCCCGAGCGACTCACCGACGCCGACTACCAGCGACTCCTCGAGTTCCGGACGGAGATTCGCCGGTTCCTGGATTGGAGCGAGGAACAGGCGCACAGGGAAGGGCTCACGACGGCACAACACCAACTCTTGCTCGCGGTGCGGGGTCATCCAGCACCGGCGGCCCCGACCGTGGGCGACGTGGCGGCGTCGTTGCTGCTTCAACCTCACAGCGCATCGGGACTCGTCGACCGCGCTGTAGCCAGCGGATACCTCGTCCGCCGGGGCGATCGTGACGACCATCGGGTCGTTCGGCTCGCTATCACCCGATCAGGTAGCAGGAAGCTCGCTCGCCTCAGCCGCCGTCACCTCGAGGAGCTCCGGCGCCTCCGTCATGGCATCTTCTGAGTGGCACGAAACGCTCGTCCCTCGATCGATCGGAGGCGTGGCCGACGGCTCGGCCCCCACCATTAGGGCACAGCCGCGAGCGAGGCCCCGCCGTGCATCGCCGTCGAGCATCAGGATGTCGACTTCCCTAAGATCCTGGCGACGGCCTCGGCACGGTCTACAGGGGAGACCGAGCAAGGAAGGTCGACCCCCGCACATCGGTCGCACCTAACGTCACGCGGGATTCGACGGCTGGAACGAGGTGATCGTGAAGCCCCATTCGTCGTCAGTTGCGTTCCGCACGGGATCAAAGGTGCCGCGGACCGGATACCCGTAGCGCTTGTCGTAGGTAACGCTGAAGCCGTCCGCTCCCTTCAGTTCCTCGATCCGGTCGAACACGGCTTCGATGGTTTTCGGTGCCCACTTGGATCGGCGCTCATCGGGTGGATAGGGTGTCCCTACCGGCTCGCCACCTCGGACGATGATCGTGACGGGTTTGCCGTTCGTGCATGGCCCGAAACAACCCGTGTCGATCGTGAACGTGTAGTCCGAGATGTTCGCTCGTTCCCATCGCGCCCGATGTTGCGAGATCTGGGGTGACGGCTCGATCCGCGGACCGATCCAGACGACGAGCAGCACCAGCAGCAGGATGGCCGAGACGGCGATGATGATGATGAGGCGCCTCATCGACCGAGTATGTGCCGCCTCTCGTAGCGTGCTAGACAGGCGCAGATCTCGGCGCATGCATCCAAGGACGACCGGCAACCGGTGATGACGCCGAGTTGGAGATGCCCCGCTCGATGCCGCCGACTACCGCAAGGGCTCCCTGCCTGGCTCGATCACGGACACCAGCCGGGCTTGTTTTCGGTCGTTCCTGAGTACCGGATGGTCCCGCGATCCTCGATCGTGGCCCGATAGGCCGCCTCGGCGATACCGCCCGGGATGATGGCCCCTGGCCATCAGGGGGTCGACGGAACGCTCCCACCGGTCGCAGGCTCGCTGGCGCGACCCCGTCCACTGGATGGAGGCGATCACCAATAGGGCGGCCAAGATCACAACGCCCGCCATGATCACCGCCCGCCGCTGGCCGGGCGGTCTCGTTCGATGTCCCGTATCGGGAGGAGGTCCGACGGGGTATCCATAGGTTTCATTGTCGCGGGCCAACTCAACGCGCGCCAGCGTCGATCGGCTCAGGTCCTTGCTCGTTCTTGCGCCTTGCGGCATCGCTCCGGGAACCCGGTGCCGGATCTTCTGTGAGCAAGCGTGAGCAAGAACGGCCCCTTTCTCATCGCGCCGAAAGGCTCGAAGAAGAAGATCCGCAGGTCAGAGGGGGTGCGAGAGGGGGGAGTTGAACCCCCACGCCCTTGCGGGCACTGGGACCTAGATGCGCTCCGGGCACACACGGATCCGGTCTCCACGCGTCATCCCGTGCTCTCCCGTGCCCTCAGATTCCCCTGGGTGCCACCCCGTTGTGAGCAAGGCGTGAGCAGGGAATGTGGTTATCCGATGACTGGTTGCGAGATGCCTAATGCGTGGTGGGGGTCCCGGTGCTCAAGGCGAAATTGCATGGGCCTGATACCCGCGAGGTGGGCACCGCACGGCGCTCGGTTCGACCCAGCGGATGCCTCGATGCTAGGGCCAGGAGGGCCACTTGTGCGAGCATGACGGAAGACCAGGAAGGCGCGGAGGGGATGAGTCGGAGACCGGGTGCCGCCCTCATGCTGGCGACGCTCACCCTGCTTCCGGGGTGCACAGTGACGACGAACTCGTCGACGGCGAGCACGACGGTCTCGGTTCCTGAGACCACGTCGCCACCACCAACGGCAACCTATCGAACCCGACCGCTGTCATTCGACTACCCAGAGACTTGGATGACCGCCCATTTCAATCTCCTCTCGACGTTCTCCACCTCCCTCGTGTATCTGAGCAACCAACCGATGGCATGCGGTCAACCCGCGTCGTCCCACTCGTGCGACAGCTGGCCGGTCCGAGCACTGGACCCCGGAGGCATCGTCCTCCGGTGGTCCGCGAACGGCTTCCCGGGGTGGACCTTGGCTCAGGCGTCCGGCCGTGCGGTCACGGTCGATGGGAGGGCGGCGAAGATCTCCACGCATCGGACGGTCTGCCCAAGAAGCCTCGGAGCGGATCATCAGATCTCGGTGGTCATATCGCGCAAGACGGTGAACAACTGGTACGAACTCGATGGGTGCTTCCGCGACCCCGGGGCAACCACCGCTCTCGCGGAGGTAAGGGCACTCCTCGACACCGTTGGGATCTCTGGCTCGTGAGAGGTGGGTGTTGGTCAGTTCATGCCGCGGCACGAAACGGGCGGCGAGTCGCTCGATGCTCCACTGCCGAGCCATCGCCCCGTCGCTGCGTCGATCTCAACGGTCTGGTCCCCGAGGTAGCAGCGGCGGTGGAAGATCGACAGGGACCGGATCTTGACGTCGTGGAACACGATGATCCACGCGGTGATGGGGGCGCCTCCCGGCGGTGTGGCTTCGTAGGCGGTGAAGCGATCGACCAGACGGGCCTCCACGGAGCCATGCGGGTCTTGCTGGAGTCTCGTTGCCGCCTGGTTGATCGCAGCGTTGCAACCGATCAGGCCGTCACGGTCGGAAGACATGCAGCGCGGATTACCGCCCCAGGGTCCGACCTCGAGCATGACCACGACGAGACAGAGCGCCGTGAGGAGCCGACGCCTGGATCATGGACGGCAACTACCAACAAACGCTTGACATTCGGCTCGAACCTGCGGACACGGTTGTGATCCTCGATACACCTTGGTGGGTATGCGCGCGCCGGGCGTTCGTGCGGGGGCTTCGGACGCCAGCCGGCGAGATGCCCGAGGGTTGCGAGGATTCGGCGTGGCGACGTTTACGCGATGAATGGCGGTTGGCGTGGGTCATATGGCGCGCACGGCGTTCCGAGCCTCAACAAGAACGCGCGAGCGTCGCGCAGCACGGGCGACATGCAGCGATGTACGTGCTCGGTTCGAAGCGAGCAGCCCGAGAGTTTCTCGGCGGTCTGGGCGACAACGAACTAGGGCATCTTGGATCGGGTCGTTGAACCTCGGGCTTCTGCCACACCGATGTCGCTGGCCATGATGCCGATGGTTGCTCCCTTGTCCGACTGAGTCCTTCACGGCATACTCGAGGCATGAGGTTCCGCATCGGAGCAACGGTGATGCTCATCACCCTGTTGACGGGATGCGGTTCCGCCGGCGTTCATCAAGCTGAAACCCTCCCGACCCCGCTGCCGGGCTCCGTGCAGGCCGCCCACGCCCACGGTACGTGCGGAAGCGACGGTTGTCCGGTCACCTATCGCGTTCGGTTCACCAACCCGATGGATCGCGAGGCGAACGTTCAGGAGTGCTCCCTTGTGGACCGCACTCTCCTGCTCCCCTTGATGAGCGTGGCCGGTGTGCACGTGGCAGCCCACGCGACGAAGTCCGCCACCGCCACGGCTGTGCTCCGGATCGCCAAGACCACCGCGGAGGGGCTCGTCGGTGAACGGATCACGTGCACGGGGCTCGATTGGCACGGCGACCCGCCCCTTTAGTGAGGGCCATGAACAGAGGCGGCCCCCCTTCGCCAACGAACCGGCCGGGCCGCCCCGGGCGCCCCACCCAGGCCTCGATGTGTGCGAGCGACGCCAGCGCGGCCACGCCCAGCGACCTAGTCAGGTCGGTGACGCGCTCGGAGCCCTCGCGTCGCATCAAGTAGAACGCGACCTCGTCGGTGTCGGCCTCGGTCAGTTCCTCGACCAGCCACACCGCCAGCCGGGCGAACCGATCACCACCGCGATCCTCGGCGGGGCCACCATCCTTGGCGCCGACGCGGGGCGGACGATGTCGTGGCCGGCGCCCGCAGCCCTCCCTAGACCTGTCGCCGTTCAGTCGCCCCCCGGGGGTCCCGATACGATCATGCCCGCGATGAGTCCGCCTGAGACGAGCCCGAACCAGCCGAGGGCGAGGACGAAGCCCCAAGGAACAGCCAGGAGGCGTCCCAGAAGGAGCCCGATCGCGAGTCAGGCGCTGGGCCACGGAGACCGCTGCTAACCTCTCAGAGACCGTACGACAGAACGAGGAGGTCACTGGCCTGCGACGTCCAGCCCGCGGATAGCCCGTCACGGGAGGGCAGATATCCCCGCCCTCGAACGACACGATCCCCATCGCTTGGCCGTTCCAACTGACGTAGGTCGCGAGGACCCTCGCAGGGTGCACGTCGCCGGCCTGATGCCACGCCGCTTCCACCGCCTGGTCCTCTGAGATCCCGAGTGCGGCGCGCCTCCCCGGCGATCTGCCCGATCGCGAGCCGTTCTTCGGGTGCCCTCGCCGCGCGTCATATGGCGGTCACGTCCACGGGTGCGCACCTACGGGTCGATGCGCTCATAGGTGAGCTGCAGGTCGCCTTCCCAGGGGCCGCCGTCGTGCGACATCGCCCCGTGCGCGTCAAGCCGCGTGCCGTCCGCGGCGATGGTCAACACCATCCGCTGTGCGAATCCTGCTTCGTCCCGATGCCAACTCACCTCACCGTCGGCTGCCTCGACCGTGTACCGGCGCGAGACATCACGCTCGTCGAAGTAGACCATCGTGAACGTGTGCGCAGCGTCGTCGGAGCCGATGACAGCCACGGCGCTGGGGATCTCGGGCTCATCGATCTCCGAGCGCATCAACAGGAATGCGCCGTTCTCGATCCACTCGAAGGAAGTGCGGCCATGGAAGGTCGAGCCCGGGATCAGCGGATGCGTCCCGACCGTGCGCCACGGGCCCACCAGCGGCGTCAGCGGTTCGAGTGCGGGGTTGGGTCGCTGCGCTTCGGGCCCGATCGGTGTCGCCATCCCCAGGACGATGCCACAACGGCAGCGACGGGACCACGCCGGCGCTCTCGTCTGGACCCTACGGATCTGCATCACCAACTACGCTGCCTGTCCCACCCCCGTACCCGGCAGCGCCCCCTGTCACCCGGTCGTGACCTCCTGTACGGGTCATGACTTCTGGCTGAGGGTCACGATCGCGGTGGTCGGGTTGCTGCTGGGCGTGGTCATGTGGGTCCTGGCGAGCAGGGCCCCCACGAGAGCAGCGCCATCCGAGATTCCGGCGGGCAGCGGCTTCCTCTGAGCGGGTCGTGCTGCGGTGGAACGTTGACGTGAACCCTGCGGTTACCCGAGCGAGCCCAGCGATTACCGGTTGCGCCATCTTCTCCTCTTCTCCGGAAGATGACCGCTAGGACGGAACCGACGGCTTCACGGGAGCAAGGGCTCCTGTAGGGCTGTCTTCGCGATCCGGAAGTCGTCGACCCTCATCCCGCTGTTCAGCTCGATCCTTTTCTTGAACTCGGAGAGCCTTCGGGGTCGTTGCTCGGTCGGGTGAATCTTCCAGATCTGCGCCTTGTCGGACCGATGACGCTTCGCGACCCTCGGCAGATGTGCGAGGAGAAGGCCCGTTGCGGCGATCGGATCGTGACTGATCTCCGCGCAGGCGACGAGGTGCTCCTACGGCTCAAGAATCTTGACATGTACACCGAATGTACGTACAGTACGCGAGGAGGTAGATACCCATGGCACCGACTCAACAGGATCTCAAGCGATCTCGCCTTGATGTTCGTACGACCGCTTCGCAGAAGTCCGAGCTTGAGCGGGCGGCGGCGTTCGCCCACAAGTCAGTGTCGTCGTTCGTCATCGACGCAGCCTCTGTGGAGGCTCGACGCGTCCTCTCGGAGCAAACCAATTTCAGCCTGAGTGGCGACGCCTGGCAGAGATTCTCGGCGTTGCTCGATCGCTCGCCGCAGGACAACCCTCAGCTCCAAGCCTTGCTTCGGTCTGAGAGCACCTTCAGCGATTGACCCTCTGCCACCCGGAGCCGATCTCCCTGGAGCATCAGCTCGACGGTTTCCGGTGTGGTGAGCCTGATCTCGACGACTGGCTGAAGGAGCATGCCCTGACTAGCCACCGGGCGGAGAGCGCCAGGACCTACGTAACCCACGAAGAACGTGTCGTTAGAGGCTTCTACTCGCTGTCGTCCGGGTCCGTTCGGCCCGCTGAGGCCACCAAGCGTGTCGCCACTGGGATCGGCGAATATGACGTGCCGATCGCCGTACTTGCACGGTTGGCGGTAGACGTGAACTACCAGCGGCAGGGAGTGGGAAGGAGTCTCCTCAGGGACGCGCTTCTTCGGGTCGCGGGAGCAGCTGACGAAATCGGCATCCGGGCCCTACTGGTCCACGTGAAGCGGCCCGACCTCAAGGGTTACTACGCCCAATTCGGATTCGAACAGAGTCCCACCGACGACGACAAGATGCTCTTGCTCATGAAGGATCTACGGAAGGCCATCGCCGGTTAGAAGCTGCTGGCGCCTCAGCGGCGCGCAGTCACTCCTCTCCCGACTGGGCACCTTCGCCGCAAGCGGCCTCCTGGGTCTCCGGGATGCCGTAGGGCCACTCATTCTCTGGCTAGAGCGTAGAAGAGCCGCCGCCGTGCTCGGAGCGACCCCACAGCCCTGACGCTACCCGGCAAGGGGCCGCGTGCCGTCAAGTAGGAGCCAGGAGGTCGGAGCGTCGCCAGCGAGAGGTGGCGACGTCGGGTAGGACGGACGGCATCCCGCGAACCCGCCGGAGCACTGTTCTCCCAACCCGGTGCCGGATCTCGTGTGAGCATCTATGGGCTCGGCGTCGAGGACCCTCCATCGAGGCTCTGTCGAACGCCGTCGACGACACTGACCCTGTCGCCGAACCGACGCTGGATCTCTGCGACCGTTGACGCCGGGAAGCTCCCCTCCACGACGTAGGTACAGGACAGGGCGTCCACCCACCCAGCCCACCCGTGCGTCATGAGCCGATGGGAACCGCTGAGCCCTCGGATCTCCTTGCCCACCGCGTCGAGCTCCGACTTCGATCGCTGGCACGAGATGGTCGAGTACGGCTTGCCCGCGAGGGCGGCATCCAGGATCGGCGCCGCCGTCGCGGCCTCGACCCCGGGGTTCAACGCGATCACGGGATCGCCACCGGGTCCGCGGGCTGCCCCCACGATCAGATCCGGATGCTCCCGCTGAAGGCTCCCGAGCCACACCCAACCCCCACCGTTCGCCGGGGGCGAACCGGGCGCGGCGATCCAGACCTCGACCGAGGTCGCCCCCGAGACCTCTGTACCGGCCGCCGGGCTCACCGTCAGGACGCCTCCGTCGGGCACCGAGTCGCTGAAGGAGAAATTCGGAAGCATCGCGAGTCCGACATCGCTCAGCGCTTGCTCGGCCTGTCGTTCCGTCATGCCGGTCAGGTCGGGAACCGTAGCCGACTGAGGCATGGTTGGAACTGCCGAGGAAATGGGGACCTGAGTCGACGGCGGCTGATCGAACGTCAGCGAGGCGACCATCGACGCTGCTGCCGACCGATCTAAGGGCGAAGCGGCAGATCCCACCTTCAACGTCATCGTGTACCACTGACCGTCCGGTCCGGCGAACGTCAACGTTGAGAGAGCCGGTGCTCCTCCCGGCGCGCTCCCTTGCGCCATGTCGTCCACCGAAAGGGGTGGGTTCCAGATCCTCTCGCCGCCGAAGTTGTGCGGCGTCGTCGCTACCGTTAGGGCGACGCCCACGTCGGGGAATCCGGCGCCGCTCGCCTGCGGAAGCGCGGCGGGCGGTCCCACGAGGTTCAGTGCAGACGTGTTCGCGAGCATCGTCCCGTGGGTCGGCGTGTCGGGTGAGGCTGAGAGATCGAACCCCTGCCACGACCAACCTGGAGGAACCGGCACGGTCCAACCGGCGGGATCTGTGTATGTCTGAGAGCCGTCGGGCAACACGAACGGCTCGAGCCCTGGGATAGGGACCTTTCGATCGCCCACGCCCCAGTCCGTGATCCGATGCTGCGGAGATACCTCGATCGCGAACGACAGGACGCTGCCCGTCGGTAGGGCCGCCCCGTAGGGAACGCTTGCCGCATAGGCTGTGAAGTGGCCGTGGAGCACCACGAGGTACTCCTGGACGTTCGAGTCGCCCGTTCGTAATCCCACCGCTGGGGCGATCACGCTCGCGTTCGAACGCACCCACTCCGCGGAGGTCGGCGCGATGTCGCCGCTTTGGTACGCCTTCTGATAGGCAACCCTTACCAGCCAGTCAGGCGGTTGCTGTTGCTGCGAGCCGCTCGATTCTGCACCGCCTCCCAGCGGGTTGAGCCGGAGCACCAGCAAGATGATCAGAACGGTGACGCCAAGCGACACTGCGTACACAGCGAGGCGACTCCCTGGTGGGTGCCGTGGCTCCGGTTCATCCTCGCGGCGAGGTGTTCTACGGCGAGCCTCTTCCCACAAGTCGTCCATATGCAGCTCATCGAGCGCCTTGAGCTCCTCACGCATCGCCCACCTCCAGCGACGCCCGCAGGCGCCGCCGACCGCGGCTCAGGTGCACGTGGACGGTCGCTGCCGAGCACCCCAGGATCGAGGCAACCTCGCTCGTGGGCCGGTCCGCGTAGTCGTGCAGCACGACCGCGAGGCGCTGATGGTCCGAGAGCTGCCGAAGCGCCTCCACGAGCTGGGGGAGATCCGCCGATGCCTCCGGTTGCAGCGGCTCCGCCTCCTGCAGGGCCTGGGAACGCCGACGGAGCTCGGCCGCCCCGACCCGGAAGGCGACGCGCCACGTCCACGCGCGGAGGTCACGGATCGAAGCCTCGTGATGTAGTGCCCGCGCGAAGGCCTCCGCCACGGCGTCATCGGCGATCTCACGGTCCCCGGTGAACCCGACGAGGGCGCGCCACATCTTCAGCGCCTCCGTCCGGTACAGCCTCTCGACCTCAGGCGATGCATCCCTCACCCGCGCATCCTGGACCACATGGGTACAGAGTCCGTGGAGCCGAGGAACCTGTACGTGCGAAGAGAAGCTGCGTCCGGGCCTCCCCGGGCACTGTTCTCCCAACCCGGTGCCGGATCACGTGTGAGCAAGCGTGAGCAAGAACGGCCCCTTTCTCATCCCGCCGAAACGCTCGAAGAAGAAGATCCGCAGGTCAGAGGGGGTGCGAGAGGGGGGAGTTGAACCCCCACGCCCTTGCGGGCACTGGGACCTAAAGGCGCTCCCGCCACACTCGGATCTTGTTTCCACGCGTCATCTGGTGCTCTCTTGTGCCTTCAGATTCCCTCTGGCGCCACCCCGTCGTGAGCAAGGTGTGAGCAAGGAGGGAACCCGGCTTCCGGAGCGAGCGTCAAACCCGTGGTCGGGAGCCAGGAATACGATGATTGCCCCCGAACAACATCGAGGGAGATGCAGCGGATGACGAGGTTCACCGTCCTGCGCGTCGCGGGCGTCGCGATAGCGCTCCTCGGCGTGATCGTCGCTCTCGTCTGGAACCCCATGACGTGCGTGACGAACTTCTCCGCTTGTCCCACCCCCGTACCCGACAGCTCCCCCTGTCCCCGGTCGTGACCTCCTGTACGGCTCACGACCTCTGGCTGAGGGTCGCGATGAGGGTGGTCGGATTGCTAGTGGGGACGGTCATGTGGGTCTTGGCGGGAAGGATCTCTGCACGAAGGGCGCCAACCGAAATGCCGGCGGGCAGCGGCAACCTGTGAGCCGGAGTCTCCCGGCGAGTCAGCGGAAACGGTGTGGGATCGGTGCCGCTGACTTCCATCGTCTCGAGCCTGTCCTCATCGAGCAGCGCCGCGATGCAGGCTCGGGATCTCGCGAGGTAGATCGAAACGGCCTCGGCTGCTTGGCTCTACCGGTCGCGGGGCATCTTGCCCGATATGCCGGCCGGGATCCGCAAGCTGGGGGCGACGAGCCCAGGCTTGTTATCGAGTTATCGACGGTGCCTGAACGTCCAGAGTCCGTACACGAACACAAGGACCCCGGCGACGGCGCAGAACAGCTGGATCATCAAGCCTCCCGCACGAGTCCCCGAGACTCATCTAGCCCCAAGTCTGCCCCGTACTCCGAACCGTGGGCGTTCGTGAGTCGGAGGGTGGTGCTGCCGTCGGGGGTCACGGCGAACAGATCGCTCGGGCTCCCTCGTTCATAGGCGATCCAGGCGCCATCGGGAGACCACGTCGGGTTGACTGGATCGCCGTTGCCCTCGGTCAGTCGCAGGAGTGCGCTGCCGTCGCGACCGATCGTGTAGAGGTCGCTCTGGGATCCGGTCAGGACCGAGAACGCGAGGCTCTGCCCATCGGGAGACCAGGTGGGTCCGAACGAGACCCGCCCCGATGGTGGGTCATAGATGACCTCGACCCGGCCGGTGACGGCATCGACGATCCCGAGCTGTCCGCGGTCGGTGACGAACGCGATCCGGTTGGTGTCGGGAGACCACGCGAGATCGATCGGACGCAGGCCCGGGGTCTCGATCGTGCGCAGGCCCCGGCCATCGATGCCGATCACATGGAGCCTGGCCTTGCTGTCGGTGAACGCGAGTGAGACCCCATCGGGGGACCAGTCGACGTTCTGGGGATCCAGAGACTCGGGGATCGGGAGCGTTTGCAGCACCGTGCCCGTGCGAGCCGAGACGATCGCGATCTGCCCGCGGCCCTCGGAGACGCCCCGGGCAAGGGCGATCTCCGTGCGATCCGGGGACCACGCGAGACCGATCGAGTTGAAGGAATCTCGGCTCAGGCGCGTGCTGATGCCGGTCGCCGGGTCGAGCAACGCGATCGGCCCGTACCCCTGACGGCCCTCGATGTAGGCGATCGTGCCGCTCAAGGCTGGGGCCGGCGCCGCACTGGGCGTGGGCGGCTTGGTGCCTTCCACGCGGACCGGATAGAGCAGATCGCCTATGAACTGGTTCAACCGCACCCGCAGCCGAAGTATGTAGGTCCCGGCGGACACGTCGAGGACTGGATACTTCGCCGTGAGATCGACCCGGCCGATCGACCGGTAGGGGGGCGTGGGCGCGGCGTAGTCGAGCCATGGCGCGTTGACCCGCACGGGGCTCGCCCCGGGGGGGATCTGCGGGGGAGAGATCGGTGTGCCCGCGCGCACCCCGACGAGTGGTCCCATCGACGGTGGGATATCAGGCCAGCCGATCAAGGTCGTTCTCTGCGGATCGACAGCATCGGCCACCCCGGGTGAGATGACCCGTCCGTTCACGACCATGTCGATCGCTGGGACGCCCGTCTGGAGTGCACCATGGACCCAGAACTGCACCGTGCCCGGATGCCCGATATCGATCCGCGCGAACCAGCGGGAGGTCTGGCCCTGGGCAGAGGTCATCCTCACGTCGAGCACGAAGGAGCCTGGGCCGGGGAGCAGGTCGCCCAATGGTTGGGCATCGGGGCTCGGGCGATGCCAGGTGGCGGCGTGGGCGATCGTGGCGGTCACCTCAGCCCCCTCGGGGGGATCGATCCGGATGGGGCTTCCCCACGCGTAGGCCGGGCCGGCCGAAGGGAGCCGCCGCAGCTGCGGTCGCCCGGTCGCGCCCGGCGGACCGATCCACGCAGGGACGTCGACCTGCACCTGTGCGTACCGCAGCCGCAGGAGGGGTCCGAAGAGCCCTTTGTTCGGGGAGGGGAGACCGGGCGTAATCACGAGGGTCGGGAGAGTGCTCCCGGAGGGCCCTTGGGACGATGAGCGGTGCAGGGCGCGCCACGCGAAGCCACCCGCCGCGAGGAAGATCGCGAACGCGAGCACGCCCGCGAAGACGCGCTGCCTCCTCGAGGGGCCGGGCGTCGGAGGCCCCTGCGAAGACATGGCGCTAGGAGACGTACCCGTGCTCGGTCCTCGCCCGGAGCGGGTCGCCGTGGCCGTGCGGGCTTCCGCGAGCGTTCGGACCCGCGCCCGTCCCCGCTCGACATCGATCGGCACCCGGTCGAGGACGCTCGCCAAGGCGTCATGAATCATCGGCTCAGTCATGACTCGATTCCTCCTCCGGCCGGAAGGTGGGCTGCAGCTCGGCCGCCAGGCGGCGACGACCACGGCTCAGGTGCACACGGAGCGTGCCAGGTCGCATACCCAGGATCTCGGCCGCCTCCGCAGCGTCGAGGCCCAGGTAGTCGACGAGTGAAAGGCACGCGCGTTGACGCCCGCTCAGCCGTTCGAGCGCGCGGCGCAGCACCATCCGGTCCTCCACGTCATCGCCCCTTCCTCGGGGCGTCGGTTCATCGATGCCCAGGCCGACCAATTGTGTTCGGCGCTCGCGACGCCATCGCGATCGCGCGAGGTTCGCTGCGACCCGCAGGGTGAAGTGCAAGGCGTGCCGGGCGCTCTGCAACTCACCCCAGACGACGAAGGTTCGCGCCATCGATTCCTGGGCCAGCTCAGCGGCAAGATCACGGTCGCCCACCACCAGCACCATCGAGCGGACGACGCGGGGGTACTCACGCCTGAAGAACGTCTCGAAGTCCTCCGTGCCGGCCTCCGTCTGTTCGGTTCACCCTGTATACGCGCGAGTGAGTGTGGGCGCATACGCAGAGGCGAGCATTCCTCCGGCTCCGAATTCGGTCCTGCGCTGGAGCGAGGGGGGTCCTGGCACCGCGTGTCGCTGGCCGGAGGCGCCTCGTGTGATCCTGAGCGCTGCCGCGTGGTCGCCCTACCGAGCCGGGCTCACGACGCCGAGGCAACCTGCGTCTATGCGGTCTCTCCGACCGATGCGTGGTTGGTGGGGACGAGTTTCGCCGCCGATGGGTCAGCCTCGCCGTTGGTGGAGCATCGGGGGCACCTGCGACTTAACCTTCCGCCCAGCCCCTGCCCCTATCCATACAGAGCGTGGAGCCCGATCAGTTGACGGAGCGGATGCGCGTGGAAGGCGTCTACCGCGAGGAGGGCCCGCGCATGGTTCGGGCGTTGTTCGCCTACGCCCGGAGCCACGAGGTCGCGGAGGATGCGGTGGCAGAAGCGTTCGCACAGGTCATCAGGCGTGGCGATGAGGTGCGTGACATCCGCGCGTGGGTGTGGCGAGCCGCGTTCCGGATCGCCAACGGCGAACTCGCCGAGAGGGGCCGGTCGCTCGGGGAGCCGATGGATAACGATTACGAGATGGGGACGGAAGCGCTCGCGGTCTTCGAGGCCCTGGGCAAGATCGCGCCGAAGCAACGGGCCGCGATCGTGCTCCACCACTATGCGGATTACCCGATCCGCGATGTCGCCCGGATCATCGGCTCCACGGCCCCCGCCGTCCGGGTGCATCTGAGCGTCGGTCGCAAGCGCCTCCGCGCTTTACTGGAGGATCACGATGCCTGACCTCGAGCCACGCCTGCGCCAGCTCGACGAGATCCGTACGCGCGACCTCTGGGCCGAAGAGTCGAGGCCAAGAGCGAGGTACCCGAGGAGCCCCTTGCCGACGATCGCGGCGCGCCGCTCGGACGTCGACTCCTCACGATCGGGGTTGCCCTTGCGCTGTTCGCCGCCTCCGGGGCGTTCCTGATCGAGCGCTTCTCAATGCGATGAGGCACCCCGCAAGAATACCGCGACCCCCGTGCCCGCGCTCTCCATCACCTGCACGAAGGATGGCGCGCGGGTCCAGGTACCGACGCCGTGGAGATGCAGCCGGGCGGCGTCCATATCTCGGTCGATGATGCTGCCGGGGAGGGCTTCGTCTACATCCGAGACCCTCTACACGTGGGGAACTCCGTGGGGTTCCAGCTCCGTCCCGGCGGGGTCTCGACCGAGACGCTGGACGCGATGGCGCCCGGCACCTACGTCGCGGGCTGCTTCTCGGGCACCTTCAGCCCGTCCGACGTACCCCGAGCGCCTACTCCCGACCGTTCGACGTCGTCGATCCGAACGGTTACTACGCGAAGATCCTCGCCGGGAACACCTGTCACGGCGACCTCCCGGCGCTGTCCGCGGCTGCGGGAGAGGGCGGGCAGAGCCCGGCGACGCTCCGGGCACCCTGGCCGTGACCTTGTGGGACCCGACGAACGGTCGTACGCAGGTCTGGCTGGCATCGGCCGACGGGTCGTCCTCTCGCCCGATGATCCAGCTCCCCCCGGGCGTGGGCCGTCTCGATGAGGCCCAGCTCTCACCCGACGGGTCGAAGATCGCGCTCGTGATCGCCGACTCGAACGGTGACCCTCACGTCACGGACGCCGCGACGGAGGACGGCGAGCTCTGGATCGCGAACGCCGACGGTTCGGGCCTGAAGAAGCTGACGGACGACCACGTGGAAGAGGGGCTCGTGGGCTGGACGCCCGACGGGACCCGACTCACGTACGCGTCGAACCAGATCACCGACCGCGACCGGCACCGAACCCTCTACACGATGGCGCTCGATGGGACTGTCCGCCCGCTCCTGCCCCCCGGGTGGGACGCCGACTCCTACTCCTGGTCACCGGACGGATCTACGCTGGCCTTCATCGGGCACGACCGGGGCAACGACAGCGACGGGTGTCGTACACGCAGCGAGGTCTACGTCATGCCCGCCGACGGAAGTTCTGCCCCGGTCGTCCTCACCCAAGACGAGCTGTGGGAGCAGGACCCCGTTTGGTCACCCGACGGGAGCAAGATCGCTTACCAGTAGCAACCAGAGCGACGAGCGATGGGACATCGTCGTGATGAACGCCGATGGTACCGGGGCCGTCCGCCTCACGGATCACCCCGGGTACGACGCCAACCCCATCTGGTCGCCCGACGGCGGCTCCATCGTATTCACGAGCGATCGAGGGCTGCCTACCGCGCAGCAACCGACGCAAGGTGGCGATGCCTGGATCATGGGTGCAGACGGCTCTGATCAGCGCCTGCTGCTCACCGGTGCCGATCTCGGATCCGCGCAGAGCCGGGTCTGGATCACCGACTGGCGCGGGTAGCTCGTCTCGACTCCATCCGGTTTCGGGTCGCAACCCGCCCAACGCTTCGGCCTAGTGGCTCCATCCCGCGTTGTCGTAGAGCGGAGGATCGACGCCAGGCAGCGTCTTGGCCCCCGCCCGAACTTGGACGCGCCCATCCTATCCTGATAGGTCAGAGTGGGTCTGCTCACAGCTTGCTCACGAGAGAGGGGCCTTCAAGGACGCTTGGGACGGAACGGACGGTGTCCGGTCCCGGCGCTGTCCCTAACTTGGTTGCGCGTAGGTGTAAGGTCGAGCGGCCGAGAGGACTTCCCCGTGAGACCGTCTCACCGAGTGGCCATCGCAGCCGTGATCGCGACGCTGACGGCTGCCTGTTCTGGGACCGCCACGCCGCCCAGCCCGAGTGACCTCATCACCGTGAGCCCGTCGATCCCAGCCACGCCGAACCCGTCCGTCTCACCGCTCAGCCAGGTTCAGCCGTCGCGGTGGACCGAGGTGTGGGGCCTCGATGTCGTCACTCACGCGTTCCTCGTGACGACGGTCGCTTCCTGTCACGGGACGCCGCAGCACTCGAGCTGTGCCCAGCACGTCTCGGCCTCCCAGGACGGCGGGAGAACCTGGTACGACATCACGCCGCCGATCGGGAACTCCGAGACGAACCTGGGCACGCCGGATTTCATCGACCCCGATCACGGTTGGATCTACGCGGGCGATTGCGTGGGCGGCAAGGGCACGCTCTGGGGCACGCTGGACGGCGGAGCGATCTGGCATCCGCACACCGACGTGGTTACCCACACCTGCAACGCCGGTGCGGACGTCGCACCGATCTTCGCCGATGCAGAGCACGGGTGGCTCCTACACGACGAGCCCACGGGCGGTTCGAGCGACCTGTACTTCTCCCGGGACGGGGGCAAGACCTGGCGGCAGATGACGACTCCCCAACCGACGGACTGGGTGATCCGTGCGGGGTTCACCTCGGCAGAGACCGGATGGGTCGCAGGTTGGGTACATGGGCACCCCGCCCTGTTCCGGAGCGAGCTGACAGGTTCGACATGGGACCGTGTGAAGCTCGCTCTTCCGTCGATCGCGTCCGTGGGACGGGCCTATGCCGGGGTGCCGACCGCGTTCGGCGACGTCCTCATCGAGCCCATCCAGGTATGGCGCGACGCTCACCTGAGCGTGATCTTCGACCGCTCCGACGACGGGGGGTCGACATGGCGGCGGGTGCGCACCGTGCAGCTCGCTCGAGACGTCTCGCACCCCAGGGGTCCGTTCCCCCTCGGGTGGGTGAGTATCGGATCGCCCGAGACGTTCTTCGTCTCCGCCGGACACGCCGTGACCCGCAGCGATCCCTCCGGTGATCGGGTCTACGGATGGGGTGGCCGAGATCTCGAGGCGTCGGGGCCCGATGTCGTCTGGGCGCTGCGTGGACACCGCAAGGGGTTGGTGAGGATCGATCCATCGGGCGCTCATCTCTTCAGGCCATGGCCGCCCTCGGCCCACCCTCTCACCCTGAGCGCACGACCCGTGGGAATGGTGCCCCCGGGCTCGCGGGCAGTGCTCGGCACTTCCTCGGGGTCGCTGTACCTCGCCTCAGCGAAGGGGAGATGGGTGTTCCGGGTCGATCCGTCGACGGGCCATGTGGTGGCGCGGATCGATCTCGGACACGGCGGCGAGCTCTCCGCCGTTGCCTCGGACGGATCCGTCTGGGTCGCACAACGCGGTGATCACCGGCGTGGCCGGCTGCTCAAGCTGGATGCCGGAACACTCGAGATCCGTGCTCGACGGCGCGTCCTAGACGCGGCCCGCGGGCTCGCCGTCACCGGGAGCCAGATCTGGTTCGGCAGTGGAGATCGGCTCATCGAGATCGACGCGGACAGGGGCGTTGCCATCGCCCCGATCGGGCTCGGTTCACGGATCGATCGCCTGGCCGGTGATGCGGGGACCTCGAGGTTGTACCTCACGCTCCAAGGCCCGGTACGCCACGACCAGCCACCGCTGCTGGAGCTCGACGGGACCACGGGGACGGTCCTCGCGCGGACGCACGCCGGCTTCGCGGATCTCAACGGCGTCTCGCAGCTCGTGCCCACTCCCGATGGCGTCTGGGCGGCGGAGCCTTCCGGGATGATGGGCACGCTGAGCCTCTACCGGAGGGACGGCCTCGCGAAGCAGGGCTTCCCCGAAGGCCGTGAGGGCCGGGGACAGATCTACGGCTCGAACGCGATCGAGGGCTCGTATGCCTCGGGCTACCTCTTCGTGGGCTACCCGAGTGGCCTCACATCGTGTGTCGGAGCGCGGACCGGGCAACGTCTCGGCGTGGTCGGCGCCCCTCGGCAAGGGATCGCTCCACCGATCGTGGACGTGGGTGGTCGTCCGATGGCGGTGGCCGCGGGCACGCTCTACCTGATCGATCCCCAGGCCGCATGCCGATGAGCAGGTCCAGGATCGTGATCGTGTGGTTGCTCAGTCTCCTGCTCGGTGCGTGCACGTTCGGAGGTGCGTCGTGCCGCTTGGGGCGGACGGACGGACGCCGTCCGCCATGACCCAAGGACCAAACCCACACCCTGGCCTGAGCGGTTGCTCCACCGCGCTACACTACAGGAGCAGGAGGAGGTCCGAGCGATGGGATCGCAGCTCCAGGTGGGTACGCCGGTGCAGCCAGAGGCGGGACGGCGCCCCGGTGTCATCCTCGCCTCCATCGCGGCCGGTATCGCCTTCGCCATGGACGTCGTCTACCTCATCGTGATCCGGAACCAGGGCGACGGTATGGGGATCCGCGTCCTCGTGGTCGCCTCCTTGATCGCGGCCGCCGGCGCGTGCGCCGCCGGTGCTGCTCGGTCGGCCTCGCCGGATCGTCGGCTCGTGTTGATGTCGGGAGCGGCGGGAGGACTGATCTCTCTCGGCATCCTCGGGATGTTCTCGATCGGGCTGCCGCTGCTGATCGCGGGGGTGCTGGCGACGATCGGGGCGGCGCGGTCGCCGAACTGGGACTGGCACAAGCAGTCTGCTAGTGGCTACACGGTGAGTCAATTCTCTAATGCCTGTTAGAAGGGAACGGCGGTATCGATGGATCGCAAGCGCACGGTTGCTGTCGCAGCGGCAAGCCTCCTGGCGATGGGTGTTGTTGCCATCGGTCTAACGAACGCTCTCGGCGCCGGATCGCCGTCGACGGCCGACACGACAACCCTCACGGTTGCACCTGGCGAGAGCCCACCCGCAGGCGTGTTCGTTCCGCGATTCTTCCCCGACACCCCCCCGGCCGACGACCCGATGTGGACGAACCCGACGGGCTCCTCAGGCCAGCAGATCGACTCAGTCGACCCATCGCAGGTCGGTTTCAGGGTGGACGAGCCTTCGCCGTGGCTTGGGAAGCCCGTTTCGGTGTGGTTCCTGGATTCGAACGACCTGGCGAGTCGTGAGGTGTGGTGGATGTATGACGATCCCTCTCTCGGACGCGTGCTTCTGCGCGAGGAGATCGCGTATGAAGACCAGGGCACGTTGGAGGAACCCGCGAACGCGAGTCCGGGATGCACCATCGTCGTCGCGTCGGGTGGAAGCACCTCCGGAGAATGTAATCCGGTCGGCTACTCGATCGACCCGCTCAGCAATGGGAGTCGCGCTCTTGTTGCCATCGGCGATTCCGTTGCGTTCATCAAGTGGCTAGAGCCGCTCGACACTGCGACGCAAGCACGGTTGGCATCATCGGGGTCGGCCTCGCTCGAACTGACGATCCTCGTGCCAGCGAGCCAGGCGTCTCCGGACGGCCTTGTGAGCTTGGCCGACAAGGTGTGAGGCATCTTGGAATCGGGCCAGTCTCACCCAGTGGCATCAGGAGAAACGAGATGAGCTGGGAAGACCGGAACCACTGGGTATCCCGGAATCCCTCTGGTTCCTCCATTTGCACCACCCGTTCTCCCGACGCAGCTTCACGAGTTCGGCCTTCTCCTCGGTCGTGAGGCCCTCGGCATGACCCTGGTCGATGTCGGCCTGGTGCATCCAGCTCCTCAAGCAGCTCTCTCGGAGATCCCCAGATCGGACGCGATCTGCGAGATCGGCTTGGCCCGTTCCCTGGCGAGCTCAACGGCTCGGGCGTGGAACTCTGGAGGATGCGGACGCGGCATGCGGACTCCTCTCCGAGGGCACGGTGACCCTCATGGTTAGGTGTCCGGCTAACCGGGGGAACTTCAGACCTTCCCCCCATGTACATCGCGGGCGGGTCTCCATGTACAGCGCGGGCGGGTTGGTTCTCTTGTTCGTCATCGGATGGTTGATGCGCAGGGCTGCCCGAAGGGCCGACTCGGTGCGGCCTCCCGCCGAGCCGCGCTCGCCAACGAAACCCGACTGACTCGACCACCTGGAATGATGCCCCCGTGCGAGAGACTTCCGGGCTGGCATCACGAACACCAGCCGGGCTTACTTCCAGTAGTTCCTGAGTACCGGATGGTCCCACGCTCCTCGATCGTGGCCCGATAGGCCGCCTCGGCGATACCGCCCGGGATGATGGCCCTGGCCATCAGGAGATCGACGGAACGCTCCCACCCGTCGCAAGCTCGTTGGCGCGACCCCGTCCACTGGATGGAGGCGATCACCAATAGGGCGGCCAAGATCACAACGCCCGCCACGATCACCGCCCGCCGCTGGCCGGGCGGTCTCGTTCGATGTCCCGTATCGGGAGGTCCGACGGGGTATCCATGGGTTTCATTGTCGCGGGCCAACTCAACGCGCGCCAGCGTCGATCGGCTCAGGTCCTTGCTCGTGCTTGCGCCTTGCGGCATCACTCCGGGAACCCGGTGCCGGATCTTCTGTGAGCAAGCGTGAGCAAGAACGGCCCCTTTCTCATCGCGCCGAAGGGCTCAGAAGAGAAGATCCGCAGGTCAGAGGGGGTGCGAGAGGGGGGAGTTGAACCCCCACGCCCTTGCGGGCACTGGGACCTAAAGCTGCGCCGGCCACACACGGATCCGGTCCCCACGCGTCGTCCCGTGCGTTCTGGTGCCCTCAGATTCCTCTCGGTGCCACCCAGTTGTGAGCAAGGTGTGAGCAAGAAGACCAACCGCTCACCGGCTGCCCCATGATGGGTCACCGGTGCTCGCGAAGATCGCTGTTTCGCCTATGAAGCCCGGGAGATCCGTGAGTTGTCGCAGGCCTGTACCGTCTGCCCGGATCGCGTAGATCTGTGGCCCGGTGCGCTCGACCAACCCACCGAAGGCGAGCCACGATCCATCCGGTGACCACGTGATCCCGCTGTCGCTGCTGCCGTTGCTGAACGGTGCTCCGACCACACGCCGGAGACCGGACCCGTCGGCACCGACCACGTAGAGCGCGTCGCCGGCCGCGGTCGTCCAGGCGAACGCCAAGCTCGTGCCATCCGGAGACCAGGTCGGCAGGTCTTGACTCCCCGCCAGATCCAAGAACGGACTGATGACACCAGATGACAGGTCCACGGTGCTGAGGTGCAGCTGACCGTCCTCCGCATCGGCCGAGAACGTGATCGCCTTCCCGTCGGGCCGCCAGGAGAGGGCGAACACGTTGCCCGGGGGCCACTCGGTGCAAGTTGCCCACCATCGGCATTGATGACATAGACCCCGGCGGTATCAGATCCGCTCGAGCCGCCGGCGCTGAAGGCGACCTGCGTGCCATCGGGCGACCATGCCGGGGTGCCCGAACCCCCGCCCACGGTCGTCACCTGATATGCCCCGCTGCCGTCGAGGTTCATGATCCAGACCTGACCCGCGCGATCGAACGCGATCTTCGTGCCGTCGGGCGAGATCGAAGGTGACCCGTCGGAGACGGCGTTGGAGGTGAGGGCGTGCGCTTGGGTCCCATCGCTCCGCATCGTCCAGATCTCCTCGCCGTCTCCCTTCGTTCGCGCTGCCGTTGGAGGAGGCGAAGGCCACGGTGCCGGGCGGGATGGGGGTGCCCTCGGTGGAGGCCGTCGAACTCGGCGTTCGCGCCGAGGCCATGTCGACCGCGCCTGCGGGCAGCCACGTGAAGCCGCTCCCGATCGTGAGCCAGTAGCTGTCGAGGTGGGGGATCACGACCTGCGGGGTGCCGCCCGCGGGATCGACCACGCAGAGGTTCGCCGCGCGCCCCGGCCCGCCGATGAAGCTCAGCTGCTTCCCATCGGGGGTCCACGCGACCGTCTGGGGCCCCATGCACGCGGATGAGCCGGTCATCGGGACCGGTGTCGACGTCAGGTTCACCGGGTCGATCAGCACGATGCGCCCGGAGGCCCCTTCCCCGACGCTGGTCGCGAGCGCCGATCCCTCCGGTGACCAGATGGCTGCGGCGCCGCAGGTCTGCGATCCGCCGCAGAACGCCACGCTCCTGCGGTTCCCTCCGTCGGGGTTCACCAGCATCACGCCGCCCGGGGTCGGTACGGCGCTGTTCGGGTTGGCGGCTTCCTGATGGACGAAGGCGAGCGTGGCGCCGTCGGGGGACCATGTGGGCAAGGTGTCATCCGAACAGTGGCCCGCGCCGGCAGCTCCGCAATCGGTGCCGTCGTCGAGCCGGTGCTGCCCACTCCCATCGGCGTTCACCAACCAGATCGAACCGATGGGTTGGCCGAGGCCCATCCCTCCGGCTCCGTCGGAGAAGGCGAGCTGGGCCCCGTCGGGGGACCAGGCCAACTCGCTCAGGTATTGACCGCAGGCATCCGCGCGACACACGCCGATCGTTCGGCCCGAGGATAGATCCATGATCTGGATCTGGCTGCCCCCCTCGTTCATCCGGCGCTCCAGCGACCAGGCCAGGTGCGTGCCGTCGGGCGACCACGCGAAGTCGACGATCGCGCACTGTTCGGCATCGGTGCACGCCACCACTTCCCGCATGCCGCTGCCGTCGGCGTTCATCACGTAGAGGCCCTTGTGGATCTGCCCCCCGGGAACCAGCACGGTGTCGAAGAACGCGACGCGGGACCCATCGGGCGTCCAAACGGGCGATGCGACGCGCCCGAGGCCCGGGGTGAGATCGAGTTGGCGTCCACTCCCGAGAGTCGACGACGACCAGGTTCACGTCCTCGACGCCCGCGTCGTCCCTGGTTCCCGCGCTCGAGCATCGCGATCGGTCCGTTCGGATGTGGGCCTAGAGGATGCGCAGCGTTGCCGCCGTCGAACGCCACGTACAAGGCGCCGAACCCCGCGAAGGCGATCGCGAGGGCCACGAGCACCGTGAGGCGTGCGCGCGGTGGGCGCGTCGGTGCCTCGTCCTTCTCCGCGAGATCCTGCGCGCGTTCCCACAGGTCCGGGACCGCCACGCGGTCGACCGAGTGCATCCGTTCGTCGAGGCTAGGCATCGTCATCTCCCAAGGCGTCTCGGAGCCGTGCGCGGGCACGCTCGAGGTGAACGCCGACGGCGGCGGCCGTCGAGCCGAGGATCGCGGCGGTCTCCTTGTTGGAATACCCCGCGTAGTGATGCAGGACCACGGCGCCGCGCTGCTTCGGGCTGAGATCGGCGAGGGCCCGCAAGAGGTCGACGGTGTCCACCGGGACCTCGGCGGCCTGATCCGGGATCTCCGTCGAGTGCCGGCCTCGCCGCTTCAGCTCGCCGCGCGCGATCTTGAACGCCGCCCGCCAGACCCATCGATCGACGTCATGCACCGCCGATCCTCGCCGCAGCACCTGGGCGAAAGCCTCGGCGACCGCATCGCTCGCGACCTCGGGGTCACGGGAGTAGAGCAGGAGCGAACGCCAGAGCCGCTCGCTCTGCAGCCGGAAGCAGCGCTCCACCACGTCGGTGGGATCGCTCACGCGCTGAGTCCCATCCATCAACCGTATAGGGCGCCCGGATCGCCGATCCATCAACGACGAGGCGAGCCTTCGGTGGCGGAGCCCGGGCGGTCCCGTGGGAGCCGACTTCCCAATGATGGGGTGTGAACCCGTTACATCTGCCTGCGACCGACGGATAAGAGTGTGAGCGTGACCCCCGGCTACGACCGAACTACCGATGAGGAACTGCTCTACTGCGTCCGGCACGACGCGGACGCCCTCGAGACCCTCTACCGCCGGCGCGTCGCCGAGACCGTGCGGTTCGCGGTTCGCCGATGCGACTCGCCCGAACAGGTCCACGATCTTGTGGCCGCGACGTGGCTCGAGATCATCTCCGCCTCGGCTCGTTTCGATCCGGAGCGTGGTCGTGCACTCCCGTGGTATCCTGGGCGTGATGGCGAACCTGGCGAACGACCGACGGCGCCGGCAGGCACGCGAACGCGAGGCGCTCCGGCGCCTCTCGGGACAGCGGGTCTTGAGCCTTGACGACGTGGCCCGGCTCGAGGAGGCCATCGATTCCGCCCGGCTGGCTGGGCCGGTGCTGGAAGCGCTCGGGACGATGCCGGCTCATGACCGAGAGGCGATCGAGTTGGTGGCCTTCGGGGACCTGACACAAGCCGAAGCTGCTTCCGCGTTGGGCATCGAGCCCACGGCGTTCCGATGCGTCTGTCGCGGGCCCGAGTCGTCTCCGCGCGGCCACGCAGAGCGCGAACGACCCGGAGGTGATCGGACGATGAGCGGAACGACGGAACGCGAACGGTTCGAGGAGCGATTGATCCCCATGCTGCGTAGAGGCCGCCGCCGAGACGACTTCGGAGATGACGACCGCCGAGGCGCATCCTCCGATGCGGACCCGAAGCAAGGTGTTGCTCCTCGCGGCCACGCTGGCCCTCGTGGGTGCCGCGCTCCTCGGCGGGAGCGCCCTCGGCGGGCGGCAACTCGTGAAGGTCGACGGTCGCGAAGCCCTCGGGACCCGGCGAAAGTCGAGCAGCGATCTAAGGGCCAGTGGGATCGACGCCTCGATCGTGCCGGTGCCTCTGCACAACGCGGAGGACGAAGGGATGTGGTGGTGGATCAACATCGACCATCCCTCGGGTCTGTCCGGGGACGACTTCGCCCGCCTCTACTCCCAGGTGGGGTCTCTCTGGGACCCGAAGTACCAGGACATCGGGAACACCAGGTGCTCGCGATGCCGCAGATCTCGGGCCACGTCACGCTCTACGTCGGCCAGCAGGTGCCCGCCGATCAGTTCTCGGTTTCACGCTACGACCGGATGAATGAGCTCTCTCCATTGGGGACGTTCGGATGCCTGGGTCTCGATGGCAACGACCCAGCCGCGATGGGAGCCGCGATCGAAGCGCGCGGCTACCGCGTCATGTGGATCGTCGAATCCCACAACCACAGTCATCCGGTTACCTCGCCGCCCGCCGGGACCGTCGCCACCTGGGGATTCCTGCGCTCTCCGAGCCTGCTCGATGTGCGTCTGGCTCCCGCGGGGCCGGAGGCTGCGAACTACCAGCACCAGGAGGGGACGTACCCTCTGGGCCAGACTCCTCCGTGGACGCCTCCGTGTAGCTGACTTCATCCGGCGACGTCGAGCGAGCGATCCCTGAGAGGCCCGCGCGCTGGATCTTCCGTGAGCAAGCGTGAGCAAGAACGGCCTCTTTCTCATCAGGCCGAACGGCTCGAAGAAGAAGATCCGCAGATCAGAGGGGGTGCAAGAGGGGGGAGTTGATCCTCCACGCCGGGCCGTGATCGGTCCTGAGCCTTCCGCCTCCAGTACGCCCGCGTCTTAACCTTCCGCCAAGATCCTGCCCCTATCCATCCAGAGCGTGGAGCCCGATCAGTGGACGGAGCGGATGCGCGTGGAAGGCGTCTACCGCGAGGAGGGCCCGCGCATGGTTCGGGCGTTGTTCGCCTACGCCCGGAACCGCCGAGATCGCGGAGGATGCGGTGGCAGAAGCGTTCGCCCAGGTGCTCAGACGAGGGGATGAGGTTCGCGACGTCCGTGCCTGGGTGTGGCGCGCGGCGTTCCGTATCGCCAACGGTGAGCTTGCAGACAGGCATCCACCCGCATCGCCAGTGGAGGAGCACCACGAGATGGATGAGCAAGCGCTCGTGGTCTTCGAGGCGCTCGGGGAGATCTCTCCGAAGCAGCGCGCCGCAATCCTGCTCCACCACTACGCCGACTACCCCGTTCGGGAGGTCGCTCGCATGATCGGCTCGAGCGCGCCCGCGGTGCGCGTGCACCTGAGCGTAGGCCGCAGGCGGCTTCGCGAGTTGCTGGAGGATGAGGATGACTCGATCTCCCTCGACGCCTGCGGAGACTCGACGGCATCAAGACGCGAGACCTCTGGAGCAGGATCGAGGCCGAGGATGCACGACCCACACCCGCGGCGCACGAAGCTGGCGCTTCCTGGGGGAAGCGGCTCATCACCATCGGCGTCGCGTTGGCCCTCTTCGCCGCCTCGGGCGTCTTCCTGATGGCCCGATTCTCGCGGGATCCGGTCCCTCGCGAGAGCGTCGCGCCCGCGGTCGCCGCGCTCACGATCACCTGCTTGCACGGGGGAGGGGCAAGGATCGGTGCCGACGCCGTCCAGATGCAGTCCGATGGGGTCCATATCTCGGTCGACGACGCGGTGGGGGAGGGGGCTGTGTACATCCGTGACCCTCACGACAACGGGAACTTCCTCGGGCAGGAACTCTCGCCGGACCGCATGACGAACGGCCTCTACCAACTGAGCCCCGGCACCTACGTCGCCGGCTGTTTCTCGGGCAGCACCTTCAACGCCAGCGACGTGCCTCTCAGCGCTTACTCGGCCCCCTTCGACGTGGTCGACCCGGGCGGCTTCTACCCGAAGCTGGTGGATGCGACGACGTGCAGCGCCCCTCTCCCGCCCCTCGCGTCGACCGCCGGGGAGGCAGGGGGCGGTTCCACCGCTGCGGGCACGATCACGGCGGTGGCGCGGGATCCCGCGAACGGTATGACTCAGGTGTTGATGGTGGCCGCCGATGGCTCGTCATCCGGGCCGCTGATCGACCTCCCGGCCGGGACCGGGGATCTGCGGGCAGCCCAGCTCTCCCCCGATGGCAGGAAGATCGCGATCGAGATCGCCGATTCCAACGGCGATGGCCCTCACGTCATCGATGCCGCGACCGAAGACGGCGAGATCTGGATCGCCAACGCGGACGGCTCGGGTCTGACCAAGCTCACGGACAACCACTCAGAGGACGAGTTCGTGGGCTGGACGCCTGACGGTTCACGTCTCACGTTCGCCTCGAACCGCATCACCGAGCGGGATCGGAACCGGACCCTGTACACGATGGCGCTCGACGGGAGCGACGTGCGCCCGCTCCTGCCCCCGGGCTGGGATGCCGACGCCTTTTCGTGGTCGCCCGATGGCTCCCAGCTCGCGTTCGTCGGCCACGACCGGGGGAACGGGAGCGACGGCTGTCGGACCAACAGCGAGATCTACGTGGTGCCCGCCGACGGCAGTTCGCCACCCGTCGCCCTGACCGATGACGAGCTGTGGGAGCAGAACCCGGCGTGGTCTCCCGACGGCACCAAGATCGCCTACCAGGTGAGCCAGCAGAGCGATCAGCGGTGGGACATCATGGTCATGAACGCTGACGGCAGCGATCAGGTGCGTCTCACGGACGCCGGATACGACACAGGGCCCGTCTGGTCCCCCGACGGTGGTTCCATCGCCTTCACGAGCGACCGGAGTCTGCCCAACAGCGATCAGCGGACCCAGGGCGCGGTGTGGGTCATGGGGGCTGACGGGGCCGGGCAGCGTCCCTTGTTCACAGCGACGGATCTTGGGGTCGCCGGGGACGAGCTGTGGGTGACGGCCTGGCAGCTCTATGAATAGGTGGCCCGCAGATACGCCCACACCCCGTCGTGAGCGGAGTCGTGAAGCAAGAGTGGGGTTCCTGGGCGGGATGCATCCTGATGGAACCCAGCCCAGGCACTACGCTGGCGACCGATTAGGGTTCAGGTGATGGAGCCGAAGGAGGATCAGGGCCCTTACCAGCCACGAACACCGCCGATGGCCGAGGACGATCCGGTTGTGCAGTGGCTGCTGCAGGGCGACCCGGCGATCCGCTGGCAGGTCGCTCCGATTCGGGCATCCATGCCTTGAGGGGAAGGTAGCGGGGCGTCCTCAGCTATTCCTGCACCGGGCTCCCGGCCCGCTCCGCGCTGTTCCGCCGCAGGTCAGAGGGGGTCTGCTCACAGCTTGCTCACAAGCAAGGCTTCCCCCGAAGGCCCCCGACCCTTTAGAGATCCGCAAACCGCACCCGCGGCGTAAAGGATTCAGACTCGTGGGCGTCCTTACCCATGACGATGCGAGACGAGACCGTGACCGAGCGCCCCAGTCAGGACGTGGAGAGTCTCTATCGCGACGAGGGCGCACGGCTGTGGAGGGCGGTGTTCTTCTACGCTGGCGACCGAGATGTGGCGGATGACGCGATCGCGGAGGCCTTCGCGCAACTGCTCCGTCGAGGCGAGGATGTCGGCGACCCCGCTGCCTGGGTCTGGCGCTCGGCGTTCGCCCTCGCTGGCCGCGACCTCAAGCGCCGCCGGACCACAGCACCGAGCATGGAAGCCGCTCCTGCCGACCCTCAGGTGCCCTCCGAGCTGGCGGAGGCGCTCGGAGGGCTGACACGGCGCCAGCGGGCCTGCGTGGTCTTGCACTACTACGCCGGCTACTCCCAGGTCGAGGTCGCGAAGCTGATGGGCACGAGTTCCTCCACTGTCGGGGTCCATCTGCACCGGGCGAGGAAGCGATTGCGCTCACTCTTGGAGGATGAAGATGAAGACTGACCCGAGCGAACTGTTCCGCGACGCCGATCGCGTCGAGTCCCCGGATCTGTGGAACCAGATCACCGAGCGGCATCCGGCCTCGGGCACGCCGACGCCGCTCCGGCGCATGGCCGTCGTGGTGACCGCGCTCATGATCGCGCTCGCGGGGACCCTCGTGTTGGTCCAGGCGTTCAACGGGGCTCCAATCCAACCACGGCCTCATCCCGCACCCGCCACCCAGGCGTCGGTCCCCTCGCACATCGAGCCCCATCTCTCGGGCGTCGTGCCGGTGGCGGGGGGTGCCGACTTCCTCGGCTCGAGCGCCGTCGGCGACGGGAGCCTCTGGGTCGAGACCTTGCCGACGACCGGCGACGGAGCCGGTGCGATCGCACGCATCGATCCCTCGTCGGGTCACCGAGAGGCCGAGATCCCTCTGCCGAGCGGTCTCACGACCGGCCTCGTCTTCGGCTACGGATCGCTGTGGGTCGAGATCGACGCGAATGGCACCGCCGAGCTGCAGCGCATCGATCCCGCCACGAACGCGATCGTGGCCACGATCCCCGTGGGCGGTGGTCGGGGGGGGCTCAGATCCGCGATGGTCGCCGATCCGACGGGACTGTGGGTCTGGTCCACTGATGAGTCGGGTGCTCGGGTCCTGCTGCGGGTCGACCCGAGCGACAACACGGTCGCGGGCTCGATCCCGCTCGGACCTGCGCCGCATTGGGGCAACTTCGGTGACGGGGAACTGGTCAGTGCGCAGGGCTGGCTCTGGGCGCTCGATTGGAACGGGGACCTGATCAAGATCGATCCTCGGACCCGCAGCGTCCTCGACACGTTTCCCATCGGTGGCTACGGGATGGCCGCGGGGGGAGGGAACCTATGGATCGACGTGCAACCCGCGGGCACGCGGCGCGGGATGCTCGCCACCAGCTACCTGGAGCAGGTCGACGCCGATACGGGTGCGGTCATCACCAAGCCGTTCCCGGTGACGAGCGGCGTGCCGCATGCCGCCGACGGCAGCGCATCCCCGCTCGCCGTAGACGGCGACACGCTATGGCTCAACGGATTCAGCGGCGCCCAAGGGATAGTGACGATCGACGCGATGGACCTGGACACCCTGCTCATCGATGCCTCGGTCCAGCTTCCCGTACCGCAGACACCGGGCGTCACCTTCTCCGGTGATGACCAGCGGATCTGGGCGTCTGGCTCCCAAGACCTCATCCGTGTCGATCTGCGAGCTCCCAACCTGGAGGAGGCAACTCGTGGCGCTCAGTGCGACGAGACGTCGGGGAGGTCGACGCCGGTCTACAGCGCCACATCGGGCTCCCCCGGCTCGACGATCACGGCGAGCGGGTCGGTGCCGCACTACCAAGAGGCAGGGGACTATGTGATCGGATCGACACTGCAATGGTGGTGGAACGCAGACACGGCCGGTGACGCCTGGGCGCGGCTCATGCCCGGATCGACAGATGAGCCCGTACCGGCGGGTCCGGGACCGGTCCTGCTCCTCGCCGAGACCGAGCCGGGGTGGGCGTGCCGATACGAGACCTCGATCACGATCCCAGATGCTGCCCCCGGCGGGTATGGGCTCAGCGCACTGCAGGTCGGTGGGGGAGGGGCCTCCCTCCTCGCAGATCCGGTCACCTTCACGGTCACGGGGTAAGGGGCTGGACACGACCCGCTCAACAAGCTGAGGATCTCCTCAGGGGCCCGAGGCAGCGACGAAGGGGACGCAAGTCACCCGCGGGGTCGACTGGGGCAATGCCCCCTTCAGCCGCAGGTACCGTCGCCTCGCGACGAGCGACATCTTTGAGTACGTTTCCCCGGTCCTTGTACGCGCTTTCCGCGGTTCAAGCTCCTGACCGGTTGGGATGCGGATGACATCAGAGGGACCGAGTTCGGCGGGCGACCTCGGCCGACTCTACGAAGCGGAGGGCAGGCGCTTGTGGCGCGCCGTCTTCGCGATGACGCGGGACCGCGAGATCGCCAACGATGCCGTGGCTGAGGCGTTCGCGCAGTGCATCCGCCGGGGCGCCGAAGTGAGAGATCCCAAAGCCTGGGTGTGGCGGGCCGCATTCAAGATCGCCGCGGGCGAGCTCAAACGGCGTACTCGCATCGAGCCGTCGGTCCCCGATGCCACCTACGAGATCGCTCCGTTCCCGGCAGAGCTGATCGCGGCACTGGCGATCCTCCCCTATCAGCAGCGCGCAGCCATGCTGCTGCGTCACTACGCCGGCTACGACACCCGTGAGGTCGCCCGCATCCTCGGGATCACGCAATCGACCGTCCGGGTCCATCTCAGCCGAGGGACGAGACGCCTCCGAGGACTACTTGAGGAGAAGCCATGAACGACCTCGACCTCCGCTTCCGGTCTCTCGACGAGCTCGAGGCGCCGGACCTCACACGTGAGATCGAGCGACGCGGCCGGACGCCAGGGCCCGCACCAACTGAGCCGAGTCCGCGACGACGCCTCCTCGCGGCTGCGGTGGCGATCGCGGTCTTCGCCGTGGCCGCGGTCTTCGCCTGGAAGGCGCTGCGTCCGGCGGGGGGCAACCCTACCCCCAGCTCTTCCACTCCCTCGGCGTCCCCGAGCAAGGTGGGCACCGCACTCGACCAAGGTTGGACTCGCCTCCCGGAGCCGCCGGTCGTGCGGTCTTCGCCGGCGGAGGTCTGGGATGGGAGTGAGTTCCTGGTGTGGGGCGGGACCTCCGGTGGTGCGGACATACCCTCCGCCGAGGGATACGCGCTCGATCCGTCGACCGGCACCTGGCGCACCCTGCCACCCGCGCCGATCGCCCGTTCCGGGGCTTCGGCCGTGTGGACCGGTACCGAAGCGATCTTCTGGGTGGGTACGACGGACAGGCGGGAACCGTCGACGGCGTCGCGTACGACCCAGCGAAGAACGCATGGCGCACGATCACCGCGGCGCCACTCATCCCTAGGGATGGCGCGGCGGTGGTCTGGACCGGCAAGGAGGTCTTCGTGTGGGGGGTGGGCAGGAGAACACGGCCAACCAGGGTGCGCTGTACGACCCCTCGACCGATACGTGGCGGAAGCTCGCCAGCACTCCCTTCGGACTGAACCTCTTCAGCGCTGTGTGGACCGGGGACGAGGTCGTGATGTTCGGCTCCGAGATCGGCGCGGGGAACCACTCGGGCTCACCGCATCCCGAGGGCCTCACGTATGACCCCGGGCTCGACACGTGGGGCGAGGTGCCGCCTGCAACCAAGCTTTCGCCCCAGGCGACATCTGCCGGGTGGCTGAAGGGCAGGCTCGTCGCGTATGACTACGTGCTCAGCGCCGCTTCCTTCGATCCGGGAACGGGAGATTGGACTGGCCTGGAGTCGCTGCCAGGATCGACGCAGGAGTGCTACCCGGACTCCGCCACCACCCAAGGGATGTTCATCGCGTGGTACTGCGGCCGCGTACTGAGCTTCGACGGCTCTGGCGGCTGGGTGGAGATCCACGGAGGACCGACGGAGGCCACGATTCAGGCCGATGCGGGGACCTATCAACTCTGGCGGTTTCGCGACCTTGACCAGTGGTCCCGGGCTGGTGTTCTTCGATGCCGAAGGGCTCACTGTAAAAGAAGGGTGCTCCCTGCTACGGATGCGCGCGGATCGCCCTCGAGTCTTTGGGTGTATCGACCGTGACATCGTCGGCGGACCATCCGCCGTGTGAGCCCGTTAGCACGAAGGCGCGCCGACGATGAGGCGCGGATCCAGTCGCGTTTCCGGCGCGGCGGCATCGCTCCGGGAACCCGGTGCCGATCTTCGCGTGAGCAAGCGTGAGCAAGAACGGCCTCTTTCTCATCACACGCCGAAGGGCCTCGAAGAAGAAGATCCGCAGGTCAGAGGGGGTGCGAGAGGGGGGAGTTGAACCCCCACGCCCTTGCGGGCACTGGGACCTAAACCCAGCGCGTCTGCCGTTCCGCCACTCTCGCGTGCTGCAAGCCTAGCCCCTGAACGGCCGTGAGCCACGCGGAGCGCTCTCATGAGAGCCGGATCGACAATTCCAGGATGGGCTGGAAGGATCGAGGCATGCAGGCCCCCCGCCGGCTCGCCCGGCTGTCGCTCGGTATCTTCGTGCTGGCGACGTCGTTCGCTTGTCAGCACGCCGTCGCTCCTTCGCCCGCGCGCCCGCCGGCCACCCGCACCGCTCCGACGGCGCTGACGTCGTCGCCGAAGCCCTCACCGCCCCCTCTGAGTTGGCGCAGCATGCCACGCCCGCAACCCAACGGCCGGATGGTCGTCACGGTGGCCGAGCCCACCATGAAGGTGTGGGATTCGCCGGACGGTTCCGGGTCCCCGGCGCTGGAGGTGCCCTCGACCAACCCGTGGCACCAACCGATCCGGTTCCCGGTGGTGGCTCGGACCTCGGACGCCTCCGGCGCCCCGTGGGCGCGAGTGTTGTTGGGTGTGCAGCCGAACGGATCGGCGGGCTGGATCCCGTTGAAAGGCCTCGCCGAGGCGCGGGTCCATGGCCACATCGACGTCGACATGTCGACGCACACGCTCCGCTGGTACCGCTTCGGGCGCGTCGTTCGGGACTTCACCGTGGCGCTGGGCGCGCCCGCGACACCGACGACTCCCGGTCGCTTCTTCGTGTGGGCGAGCTTCCCTTCGGACTTCTCGGGGGCCTACGGCGCGTACGTCCTGGGGCTCTCCGGATTCTCACGGGTGCTGACGGGCTGGCCCGGCGGCGGTCGCATGGCGATCCACGGGACGACCGACCCCGCCGACGCCGGGCACGACGTCTCGCACGGCTGCGTCCGCGTCTACGACCCGGAGATGTTGAAGCTCAGCGGCGTCCCGATGGGGACCCTGGTGAACATCCACCCCTGAGGCCGACACTGTCCCCGAGTTGTCGTTCGTGGTTGCCTTACGGCTCGCTCTGACGCACCATGTTCGGCACGAGAGGAAGGAGGTGGTCCAACTTGCATGAACCGCAGGAGACCCTCGAGGTGATCGGCTGCTGAGCCGTCCCTCGCGGGCCGGGCCACCGCCCTGCCCGCTTGCCGGGACTGCCGGCAGAATCCAACCAGATCACCGACCTCACGGGTTCCGGTTGGTCTACCGGACGACGCCTCCCCGGAGGCAGAAGCACCCGTGAGGGAACAGATCATCGAACGGGCCGGGCCCTGATCGGGGCTCGGCCCGTTCGTATCTACGGCCGGTTCTCCGCCAGGGGATCGCCCTTCCCACGGTCGGGCACTGGACATAGCGGAACGACGGCTGCCGTCTCCCATCTGCCCGGCCTGGCTTTGGCTCAGACGACACGCAGGGTGCGCGATCCCGTAGAGACGTCGCGCGGCTTTGCCGACGCTTGAAGCGGGCTTGGCGATGTCGTGGCGTGTGGGTGCCTAACCTCGTCGTTACGCGGGGCAGCGGGCCCCGCCTGAGTCCGAGGTGGCCGCCGTGGCCCAAGGGCGAACGAGGGACGGTCCCCCGGGAAGAGGCAGGTGGGGATCGATGACTCCCGTTCACGGCAGGTGCAAGGTTTGCGCACGCATGACGCGCACGACGACGTTGGTTCATAACCGCGGCATGTGTCGCGCATGCTCGCCCATCACCGAGGGGTTCATCGTCTCGGATCGCCCCGTCCATCGCGATAGCACGACGTTCGCCGATGCGCGGGGTTGGTCGGTGGATCGCGCCGATCGCGGGACATGACGAAGACCAGGACCGACTTCCGCCCGTCATCCGACCCGATCTGAGGTTGCGTACCGATCTCACCCCAACTACGTTTCTTGGGCTGGCACCGCCCCCACTCGCGAGGCGATCTGACCGCACCGCGGGGGGGATAGCTCCGTGCCGGCGGGGCCGTCGATCTGCGTTCGACGACGACCGAACGGTGGAGGGAGGGACGATGCTCGGCCGAGGCATCAGGCGATCGGGGGTGACGATCGTCATCGCGCTACTGATGAGCATCCTGATAACTTCAGCGGCAGGAGGGACGATGCCCTCGACGGTGGCGCGAGGCGTCGCCACCGTCTCCTACTCCTTCCGATCGAATGCCTGGTCGAACGGGGGCTTCAAGTGGAGCTTCAGCGGATACAGGTTCGGATCGACGCTGGCCTTCTACGTCGTCGCTGTCCGGCAGAGCGGCGTGCGCAACCACCCGAAGGAGGAATACGAGTGGTACTCGGGCCTCCCCGGCTCCGACGCCATGTTCGCCCCAGACCTCACGTCGGCATCTGTCGGTACCGGCGCGGCCCTTGGGGATTACGGATCGGTTGACATGTCGCTCGAGGCGCCGTCGCGGCTCCGCAAGTCGGTCAAGAGGTGTCGGAAGACGGGTGCGGTCCTGGAGAGGGATCGCACGCGCACGGGGACGTTCTCGGGGACGTTCTCGTTCATCCCGAACGAGACAGGTCTTCCCACGAACGTCACGAGGTCCGCCGTCACCGTCACGTTGGCGAAGCGGGCCACGACCGGCACATCGTGCCCGGCGGGTCCGTGCTCGCCGGGCTCGCGATTCGACGGTAGTCATCACGCCGGGGGGGCCTGGTCGTTCGTGGAGGCGAACCGCTGGGGCGGGGGCGCATTCCTCCGCGTCGGGACGAGGCGCGAAGACACGGCGAACGCTGTCACGATCTTCTCTTCGATCTACGCCACCGTCCCCGCCAGCGCGGTGATGATCGAAAGGGCCGGCGTGACGCTGAGGGGAGGCGCGTTGATGCCCTTCGCGTCCGGGGTCGTGAGGCTCACGAGGGTCTCGTCGCGTACGCATGACGCGAAGCACTGCAGGACGGTCCATGTCACCGAGCACTACGACTCGGGCAAGATCGTCGGCCGGTTCGCCACAGGGGCGCGTCACCTTCAACTCGTTCGGTTCTGCGCTCGCGACGATATGGAGGAGGATCTGACCGGCTCTTCCGAGAAGCGCCCGCTAGCAGGGCGTTTCGTGGTGGGCCCCCGGGGACTTGAACCCCGAACCTGCGGATTAAGAGTCCGTTGCTCTGCCGAATTGAGCTAGAGGCCCGCCGCAGTTTACCAACGCGCCCGGGACTGGGGTGAGTGACGGGATTTGAACCCGCGGCCTCCTGGACCACAACCAGGCGCTCTAACCGAGCTGAGCTACACCCACCACGTGCTGTCCACCACGATACCAACGCCCTTCCTGCCGAGCCATAGCAACCCGCTCGGATCCGGACGCTTCCCTCGGACGGGGGACCTGGGGTATCATCCGGTTACGTTTGAACCGCCGTTCAAACTTCCGCAGCTGGGGGTTGGGCGGTTCGCAAGGAGGGTCCTCACCATGTCCACCGCTGAAACCACCGCGTTCGACCTCGATCTGATCGACCGCCTGATCGAGCGCGAGGAGGCGGAGCTGGCGCCCAAGCGGCAGGCCTCGATCGCCTACCGCGAGGTCGCGAGCCGCCACGTCGCCGGGGGCGTGGCCTCCAGCTGGCAGGCCTCACCGCCCCACGCGATCTACGTCGACCGCGGCGAGCGCAACCGCCTCTGGGACATCGACGGCAACGAGTACATCGACTTCCACCTGGGTTATGGCGCCATGGTGGTGGGTCACGCGCACCCGAAGATCACCGAGGCCATCGTGAAGCAAGCGCCGCGAGGAACCCACTTCGCCCAGCCCACGCGGGACCTCGACGTGATCGGCGAGAACCTCGCCGACCGCTTCAAGCTCCCGCTCTGGCGCTTCTGCAACTCCGGCACCGAGGCCACGCTGGAGGGCGCGCGCCTGATGCGCGCCAACACCGGCCGCGACAAGCTGATCAAGATCGAGGGCACCTACCACGGCCACCACGACGCCCTGATGTTCTCGGTGGCGCCCGCCGTGGAGGACATGGGTCCCCGCGAGCACCCGGCCACGGTGCCGCAGGCGCTGGGGATCCCGCAGGCCTTCGCCGATCTGGTCATCGTCGTGCCCTACAACGACCTCGAGGCCGTGCGACGCGCGTTCGAGGAGCACCCGGGTGAGATCGCGGGCATGTTCATCGAGCCCGCGATGATGAACTGCGGCGTGATCCTGCCCGAGGACGGCTACCTCCAGGGCCTCAAGGACATCTGCCACGCCAACGGCGCCTACCTCGCGTTCGACGAGGTGAAGACGGGCGCCACGCTCGCCTACGGCGGGGCGGTCGAGGCGTTCGGGGTGACACCGGACATCGTCTGCCTGGCGAAGGCGATCGGGGGCGGCCTCCCGTGCGGCGCGATCGGCGCCACCCGCGAGCTCTACCGTCCGGTCCTCGAAGACGAGTACGACATGGCCGGCACGTTCAACGGCAACCCGATGACGATGGCCGCCTCTCGCGCCACGCTCACCGAGGTGCTGGTGGGCGATGTCTACGATCACTTCAACGCGATCGACCGCTACATGAAGGACGGCCTTTCCGCCGTGATCGCGAAGTACGGCCTGCCCGCCTACGTGAGCGGGATCGGCGCCAAGGGGTCGGTGATCTACTCGGCCACGCCCGTACGCGAGTACCGCGACGTGGTAGGCATCGACGAGCGGATCAGCTACCTGGCGTGGCTCTTCCAGCAGAACCGAGGGGTCTTCAAGTCGCCGTGGACGAAGCAGGAGACCTGGACGCTCTCCGTGTGGCACACGGAGGCCGACGCCGATCGCTACATCGCGAACTTCGAGGAGTTCGCCGCCGGCGTGACGGGAGGTGCGGCATGAGCGCGCCGGACACCGTCGAGATCGACATCGAGCTCGTCGAGCGGCTGATCGCGGAGGAGACCGCCGCGCTCGACCGGAAGCACGCGCGCAGCCTCGCCTACCGCGAGGAGGCGAAGACGCACCTGCCGGGCGGCGTGTCGTCGAGCTGGCAGATGTGGCCACCGCACCCGATCTACGTGGATCGCGGGCTGGGCTCGCACGTCTGGGACATCGACCAGAACGAGTACGTCGACTACCACAACGGCTACGGCGTGATGGTGATGGGCCACGCCCACCCCAAGATCGTCGAGGCCGTCCAGAAGCGGGTGGCCATGGGAACGCACTTCGCCCAGCCAACCGAGGACGCGCTTCCCGTAGCGGAGAACCTGGCGGAGCGCACCGGCCTGCCCTACTGGCGCTTCGGCAACTCCGGCACCGAAGCCACGCTGGACGCGGTGCGGATCATGCGCGCCACCACCGGCCGGCCGCTGATCCTGAAGATCGAGGGAACCTACCACGGCCACCACGACGCGCTGATGGTCAGCGTCTTCCCCTCGAAGGAGGATGCCGGCCCGCACGAGCACCCGAACTCGGTGCCCCAGACGAAGGGCATGATCCCCGGGACCACCGACTCGGTCGTCTGCGTGCCGTTCAACGACGCGGAGGCGGCCGCCGTCGCGTTCGCCGAGCACCCCGGGCAGATCGCCGGGATGATCATCGAGCCCATCATGACCAACTGCGGCGTGGTCCTGCCCGACGACGGTTACCTCCAGAGGCTCAAGGATCTCTGCCACGCCGACGGCGCGATGTTCGCCTACGACGAGGTGAAGACGGGGTTCACGGTGGCCTGGGGCGGCGCGGTGGAGGCCTTCGGCGTCCAGCCCGACCTGGTGGCCTACGCCAAGGCCATGGGGGCCGGCCTGCCCTGCGGGGCGATCGGCGGGACCGAGGACGCGATGCGCATGGTGATCTCCGGCGACCTGGAGCAGGTGGGGACCTTCAACGGGAACCCGCTGACGATGGCCGCGGCGAAGGTCAACCTGACCGAGGTCCTGACGAAGGACGCGTACACGCGCCTCGACGAGATCAACACGATCCTGCACCGGTGCGAGGACGTGATCTCCGGGTACCGGCTGCCAGCCTCGATGAAGACGCAGTCGGCGAAGGGCTCGATCGACTGGCGCTCCACCCCGATCCGCGAGTACCGCGACCTGTGGGAGATCGACGACCGCGTGCCGCAGCTCGCGTGGCTCTGGCAGTTGAACCGCGGCGTCTTCAAGAGCCCCGGATCGAAGTGGGAGAGCTGGACCACCTCGATCGTGATGAGCGACGCGGACGCCGAGCGCTACGTCGAGAACTTCGAGAGTTTCGCCCAGGCGATCACGAAATAGCGCCGCGCTCGCGGAGCTCCCGGACCAGGGCCGAGCCAGGATCCTGGATCAGCAGGGCGTAGGCCAGTACCACCTCGGCGAGGCCGATGTAGGCACCCGCCGTTGGGACCAGCACCACCGCCACGATCAGCTCGGTGAGCCAGGCGTGCGCCTCGTGCACGTAGCCGAACCACGCGTGCAGCGCGCCCTCGAGCGCGACGACCGGCAGGATCGTGAGCGCGACGGTCAGCAGGTGTGGCCAGGTGAGCCGGGCCGATCGTCGCACAGCTGCGGTCGGTCTCACGCCCTCGATGTTGACGACCGGTCCCACGATCGCGACCAGACAGACGATCAGCATCCCGGGCAGGACGCCCAGGACCGCACCCACGCCCATGGCCGCCGCGACGATGACGTCGGCCACCAAGAGGCGGCCGAGGGGAAGTCCTCGCAACGCCGCCGAGACCGACGCGAGCCGCTCGCCACGGATCCGCGCGCCCACGAGTTCGTCGAGGAGGCCGGCGTAGAGGACCAGGCCGAGTGTCGAAAGTATCCCGGCGAGGGTAGCGACGGCGGCCAGCAACGCCACGCGATCCGCGAGCGCCGTATCGCGCAGGCTGTCGACCACCGCGCCCAGTCCGGCCGAGACGACCGCCGCCGGCATCAGCAGCGCGTAAGCGGAGCCGGCCACCCTGAGGGGTTCCTCCCGGTAGAGGCGCACGGCGCCCTTGATGATGCTGCGCGCCCTGATCGCGGGGATACCCGGGGGCGTGTCCACGGGGGTGTGGGTCGGTACCTCGGCCATCGGATGCAGCCTACGGTGAGTCGGCGGGCCGCTCTACACTCCGGCGCGTGTCCACAGCTCGGCTCTTGCTCGATCGACGATCGGCGCGTCGGCTCTGCGTGCTGGGGCAGCGGCTGTCGGGGCCAAGGCCCGTGTCGATCCGAGAGGTCGTGCGCGACCTGACCGAGGTCCAGATGGACCCGACGTCCGTGGTCGCCCGGACCGAGCACCTGGTGCTCTTCTCGCGGCTGGGCCGCCGGTTCGACATCGCCGAACTGGAGCGGTTGCTCTGGCGGGAGCGGATGTTGTTCGAGTACTGGGTGCACATCGTGCCGATCGAGGATCTCCCGATCCATCGCAGGACCATGCGTCGCTACCCGGACGGCCCGCGCGGGGAACTCAAGAGCCGCCAGCGGGTGCGCGAGTTCCTGGCCGCGAACGAGGGCTTCCGCCGGTACGTGCTGGGCCAGCTCCGGCGGCGCGGCCCGCTCCGCGCGCGAGACCTCGAGGATCGGGCCGAGCTGCACTGGCGCTCGGGAGGTTGGAGCGAGGAGCGCGGCCGCAGCGTGGCGATGCTGCTCGACCTCATGTGGAACCGCGGCGAGGTGATGATCGTGGGCCGCGACGGGCAGCAGCGTCTCTGGGACCTGGCCGGACGGAGCCTCCCGCGCGTGCGGATGGCCAGCGAGCCGGAGGCAGCGCGAGCGCTGGTCGAGCGCCAGGTTCGGGCACAGGGCGTGGCCCGGCCGGACCGTGTCGGCATGGCGTTCGACGGACCCGCGCCCGGCCGTGAGCGCGCCCTTGCCCGTCTGGTCCGCGAAGGCGTCGTGATCCCGGCACGCGTCGAGGGCATCACCGGCGAGCGGCTGGTCCACGCCGATCTGCTCGAGCGGCCCTGGCGCCCCCGAACGGTGCTGCTGTCGCCGTTCGACGACCTGGTGAGCGACCGGGACCGCGCCGAGGCGTTGTTCGACTTCGAGTTCCGTCTGGAGATCTACGTGCCGCCGCCGCAACGCCGCTGGGGGTACTTCGTGCTGCCCATCCTGCGGGGCGACCGGCTGATAGGTCGGGTCGATCCTGCGCTGGACCGGGAGGCCGGCGTCCTGAACGTCAAGGCGGTGTTCGCCGAGGACGACGCCCCGGGCCCGGCCGGACCCGAGGTGCGGCGGGCGATCGACGAGCTCGCGGCGTGGCTGGGGGTGGGAGACGTCCTGTTCACGGACCCACGGCGCGTGCCGACGCCCTGGCGGCGGGCACTCGGCGCCTGAGGCGGGCCTTCCGAAGCTCCTCGGCCCCGAGCAGGACCCAGGGTGTCACCAGAACCGGCAGCCACTGCCAGGCGTCGAGCGGTCTTCCTCCGAGCGCCCGGTAGATGGGCGGGGCGTAGATGAATGCCAGCAACGCGAGGGCCTCCACCACGACCGCCCAGTTCAGGAGCTCGTTGCTGAACGGGCCGATCGTGAAGAGCGAGGCGGTCGTGCTGCGGCAGGCGTAGGCGTTCGCCATCTGCATCAGGACGATCGCGGCGAAGACCATCGCGGAGAGCGTGTCCTGGGCGGGGGTACCGGCCGCAGGGAGCCCGTTCCATGGGTGCCAGCCGAAGAACAAGGCCGCGCCGATCCATGCCATCGCCAGGGAGCAGACGGCCTCGATCGGACCCAGGAAGGTGAACGCCCGCGTGAGGACGTGACGGTTCATGAGGTGCTCGTCCAGTCGGCGCGGAGGCCGGTCCATGATCCAGGGCGTCGGGCGCTCGGCACCCAGCGCCAGGGCGGGCAGCAGGTCGGTGCCGATGTCGAGCGCGAGCACCTGCAGGACCGAGATCATCAGGGGGATCCGGCCCCCCGACAGCGCCCACAGGACGAACGGCGCAAGTTCCGCGACGTTGTCGGTGAGGTGGTAGGTGAGGAAGCGCCGTATGTTGTCGAACGCCGCGCGACCCTCCTCAACGGCTTCCACGATGTGAGCGAAGTTGTCGTCCAGCAGGACCAGGTCTGCGGCCTCACGGGCGACGTCGGTCCCCGTGATCCCCATGGCCACGCCGATGTCCGCCTGGCGGAGCGCGGGTGCGTCGTTCACGCCGTCGCCGGTCATGGCGACCACCAGGCCGTTGCCCTGGAGGGCGCGGGTGATGCGGAGCTTCTGCTCCGGAGCGATGCGGGCGAGGACCCCCACGTGGCGATCGGCGAGCAGGGCGCCCAACTCGAGATCGTCCTCCGGCAGGTGCGGCCCCAGCAGCACGCCGTCGCCCTCGATCCCCACGCGCCGTGCCACGTTGGCCGCGGTGGCCGGGTGGTCGCCCGTCACCATCACCACGCGGATACCGGCGCGGCGGCAACGCTCGATGGCGGGGGGCACCTCGGGCCGGATCGGATCCTCCAGACCCGCGAGGCCCACGAGCTCCAGGTCGCGCTCCGCGTCGTCCGTGTCTGTGGGACCGGGGCCGTCCGGGAGGCGGCGCGCGGCGAGCGCGAGCACGCGCAGTCCCTCCTCGGCCAGTCGGGCGACGTCCCGGTCGAGGGCGACGCGCCGCGGGGCGTCGAGCGGTACGCTCACCCCGCCGGCCTCTCGGATAGTGGTGCAGACCTCGGCGATGGCCTCGGGGGAGCCCTTCGTGAGGATCTCCACGGAACCGTCGGACAGCCTGTGCACCGTGGTCATCCGGCGTCGCCGCGACTCGAAGGGGAACTCTGCGATGCGGTGGGCGGCGCGCTGGGTGGGCTCGCGCTCCACGCCGCCCTTACGCGCCATCACCATAAGCGCCCCCTCGGTTGGATCGCCCACGCAGCGCAGGCGCCCGTTGACCGGCTCCAGCCGGGCGTCACCGCAGAGCGAGGCCACGCGGAGCGCGGGGGTAACCTCCTCCAGCACCGGGGCGGTGAGCGGGTGACCATCCAGCAGCAACGAGCCGCCGGGCACCCACCCGGATCGGGTGGTGCGGATCTCGTGACCCGCCGCCACGAGTGCGCGCGCGGTCATCTGGTTGGTCGTCATCGTGCCCGTCTTGTCCGAACAGATCGCCGTGGTCGCGCCCAGCGTCTCCACGGCCTCAGACCGCCGTACCAGCGCGCCGCGGTGCGCCATGCGTGTGGCGCTCCGCGCCAGAGTCAGGGTGAGCGTGGGCAGGAGGCCCTCGGGCACCAGCGCCACGATCACGCCCACCGAGAACAGGAAGCCGTCGCGCGCCGGGGTCCCGAGCGCCAGCGAGACCAGGAAGAAGGCGCCGCCGGCCCCCAGGGCACAGGCCGCGATGATCTTGACCGCGCGATCCAGATCGAGCTTGAGGGGAGAGGGTCGCCGACGGACATCCCCCGTGAGGGTGGCGATCCCCCCGAGCTTCGTTCGCGATCCTGTAGCGATGATCGCGGCGCGCGCGGATCCGGCCGAGACGAAGGTCCCGGCGAACACGAGATCGGGCGCGTCCACCAGGTCCTCGAGCGGCTCGTGAGGCGGCTCCTCGCTCCGGCCCACCGGAACCGATTCACCCGTGAGGGTGGCGTTGTCCACAAGCAGGCCCACGGATCTCAATAGCCTGGCGTCGGCGGAGATCCGGTCGCCCTCTCGCAACAGCACGACGTCTCCGGGCACGAGGGACTCCGCGGGGACCTTCGCGTGCCGGCCATCGCGGAGCACCACGGCGTCCTCGGGGAGCATCTCGGCCAGAGCCGCGGCGGCCCGTGTCGCACGCTCCTCCTGCGTGAAGCTGAATACGCCGTTGACGACGATCACGATCACGATCGCCACCGCCAGCTTGGGCATCCCACCCACCCACGCCAGCACCGCCGCGCTCCACAGGATCACCGCGAAGAAGTGGGTCAGCTGGGCCAGCAGCTTGCGGACGGCACTCGGTCCCTCCTGGCGGGGGAGTCGGTTCGGACCCACGAGACGGAGCGCTGCCGCCGCCTCCTCGGACGTGAGACCGTCGCGCCTGGATCCCAGCTGGACCAGGACGTCTTCCGGTGAGGTCGAGGCCGCCTGGAGCGCATCCAGTCCGGGCGACCCCGCGACCGCGGGTCCACGATCTTCCTGCATGGCTTCACCGTAGGGCCGGGCTCCAGATCCTGCTCGTCGCGATCGGCCCGGCCCGCGTGGGCCGAGGGTTCGACGGTCGTGAGGGGATCGCCGTCTACACTCGGCCCATGGACGAAGGATCAGGACCGCTCGACGCTCCCGAGCCGGCGGGGTCCGTCGGGTCGAGCGAGGGGGACGACGACCACGACGACATCCGTGCCGCGCTGCCGGGCGGACGCCACGGATGGACCCTGGGACAACGCTTCCGTGCACCCGACTCCTACGGCATGTTGCTGATCATGATCCTCATCAGCATGCTCTCGATCGCGGCCCTGGCAGATGGCGGGTGGGAGCGAACGCTATCTGCGATCGTGCTGGCGCTCACGCTGCTCTTCGCGCTCCGGACGTCTCGGGCCAGCCACCGGGTGATGGTGATCGCGTACGTGATCCTGCCGTTCGTGGTGCTGGGCGCCGCGTTCGCTGCGAGTGCGTCGGGCAAGGTATCGCACGTGGTCCCCTCGGCGCTGATCCTGTTGCTGCTCCTGGGGGTCCTGGTGGCGATCCTGATGCGGATGGGCACCCACGCCACGATCTCTTGGCACATGGTGCTCGCCGGCATCTGCATCTACCTGCTGGTCGGCCTCGTCTTCGGCTCGCTGTTCTCGTTGCTCGGCGCGTTGGACGACGGAGTGCTGTTCGCAGGAGGTGAGCCCGCCAGTACGCTCAACACCACCTACTTCAGCTTCACGACGCTCAGCACCGTGGGGTACGGCGACCTGTCGATGGCTGAAGGGCTCCCGAAGATGATCTCCGTCACCGAGGCCGTGCTGGGCCAGATCTACCTCGTGGTGGCCGTGGGGCTCTTGATCGGTAACCTCGGCCGCACGCGTCGTCCGCGTCGCGGCCGCGAAGAGCCCCCGTCTGCCGCTACCTCGCGAACCAGGGGATCGCGAACACGATGACCACGAGGCTGCCGGCCACGGCGCTGAGAGCCAGGCGGTTCTTCCTCTCAGCGTCGCCCTCGCGGCGGGCGCGACCCAAGAACCCGTGGGCGAGGCCCACCGCAACCAGCATCGCGATGGGGTGGATCCACGACAAGAAGGGCTCGTCACCGGTCCAGCGCTTCTGCGCGATCCAGATCCACAGGCCGAACAGCACCTGCAGGCTGAGCAGCCACGTGTAGATCTTGGTCGAGGTGTCGAGGAGCTTCGTCCACCCACCTTCTCTTCGCGCCGCGAAGATCGCGTACAACGCGACGATGGCGGCGATCAGGATCAGGGTGCGGACGATGCCGTGGATGGTGACGAGGGTGTCGGTCATGCCCGGCATCCTAGCCGCGGCCCAGCCTCGATAGACTGCGCGTCATGGACGGACCGCTGGTTGGCGTGATCATGGGCTCGCGTTCGGACTGGGACACGATGAAGCACGCCGTGGAGACGCTCGACGAGCTCGGCGTGATCTGCGAGACCCGTGTCGTGAGCGCCCACCGCACGCCCGATCTCCTCTTCGAGTACGCGTCGACCGCGGCGGATCGAGGCCTGCAGGTGATCATCGCCGGGGCGGGGGGAGCCGCCCATCTGCCCGGCATGACGGCTGCCAAGACCCACCTGCCCGTGCTCGGTGTCCCCGTCGGATCCAAGGCGCTGAAGGGGATGGACTCCCTGCTGTCGATCGTGCAGATGCCGGCCGGTGTGCCGGTGGGAACGCTCGCGATCGGGCGGAGCGGTGCCGTGAACGCGGCGCTGCTGGCGGCCTCCATCGTGGCGCTGCAGGACGAGGGCGTGCGCGCGCATCTGTTGGCGTTCCGAGAAGCGCAGACGGCGCAGGTCCTGGCGAACGCCGATCCGGCCGGCTGATCGGGGCATGACGCGCGTCGGGATCGTCGGCGGCGGCCAGCTGGGTCGGATGCTTACGCTCGCGGGCGCACCGCTCGGCATCCGTTGCACCACGCTCGACCCCGAGTGCCCCCGGGGCTGTGGCTGCGCGACGTCCCCGAGCCGCGGGCCGGCCCGGGTGAGGTGCTCGTCCGGGTCCTGCGCACCGGCATCTGCGGCACCGACCTGCACATCCGGGCGTGGGATGCGTGGGCCCAGCAGGCGATCCGCCCGCCGCTGACGCTCGGGCACGAGATCGCCGGGCTCGTCGAGCTCGGCCCCGGCGTCGACACCCTCGCGGACGGCGACCTGGTCAGCGTCGAGGGACATGTCGTGTGCGGTCGGTGCCGATGGTGCCTCGGCGGTCAGCGCCAGCTGTGCCCCAACACGGTGAGCATCGGCATCGACCGCGACGGTGGTTTCGCCGAGCTCGTGGTCGTGCCGGCCACGAACGTGTGGCGGCACCCGCACCCCGTCGACCCCGAGGTGGCGGCCATCTTCGACCCCTTCGGCAACGCCGTGCACGCGTCGCTGGCGTTCCCCGTGCTCGGGGAGGACGTCCTCGTCACCGGCGCAGGCCCGATCGGCCTCATGTCCGCGGCCGTCGTCCGGCACGCCGGGGCCCGCCACGTGGTCATCACCGACCTCAGCGTGAGCGGCTCGAGCTGGCTCGCACGATGGGGGCCGTCACGCGAGCCGTCGACGTCACCACCACCTCGCTGCGCGAGGTCATGGCCGAGCTGGGCATGGTCGAGGGCTTCGACGTGGGCCTGGAGATGTCGGGGGCGGCACCGGCGCTGCACTCGATGATCGCGTCGATGGCGCACGGGGGGAGATCGCGCTGCTGGGCCTGCCGAGCGCGTCCATCGAGTTCGACTGGGGCACGGTCATCCACTCGATGCTCACGGTGAAGGGCATCTTCGGTCGCCAGATGTTCGAGACCTGGTACGCCATGTCCGTGCTCGTGCAGGCCGGCCTCGACATCTCGCCGGTCATCACCCACCGCTTCCCCTTCACGGCGTACGAGGAAGCCTTCGACGTGGCGGCGAGCGGCAGCGCGGGCAAGGTCGTGCTCGACTGGGAGGTGGACCGATGACGGTCGACGGGACGGCGCTCCAGGCGCTGCGCACCGAGCTGGGCGAGAGGCTCGACGGGATGCGGCTGACCGGCGTGTACAAGCCGGAACGGGTCATGGTCTCGCCGCAAGGGACCCACGTCCTCGACACCGAGGGGCGCGACGTCCTCAATTTGTGCGCCAACAACTACCTGGGCCTCGCCGACGACCCGCGGCTGGTGGCTGCCGCCCAGGATGCGCTGCAGCGGTGGGGCTACGGCATGGCGTCGGTGCGGTTCATCTGCGGCACGCAGGACATCCACCGCGACGCTCGAGCGCCGGCTCGCCGAGTTCCTCGGCACCGAGGACGCCGTCCTCTTCGGCTCCTGCTTCGACGCCAACGGCGGCGTGTTCGAGGCGTTGCTCGACGAGCGTGACGCCGTCATCTCCGACGCGCTGAACCACGCGTCGATCATCGACGGCATCCGGCTGTGCAAGGCGCAGCGGCTGCGCTACGCCAACCGCGACATGGTCGAGCTCGAGGCGCGGCTGATCGAGGCGAAGGACGCCCGCTACCGCCTCGTCGTCACCGACGGCGTGTTCTCCATGGACGGCTACCTCGCGCCCCTCGACGAGATCTGCGACGCTGGCCGACCGCTACGACGCCCTCGTCCTCGTCGACGACTCCCACGCGGTCGGTTTCGTGGGGCCGACCGGACGCGGCACGCCCGAGCTCTTCGGTGTGCGCGACCGGGTCGACATCGTCACCGGGACGCTCGGCAAGGCCCTCGGAGGGGCGTCGGGCGGGTACGTCGCCGCCCGGCGCGAGGTGGTCGAGCTGCTCAAGCAGCGCGCCCGTCCCTACCTGTTCTCCAACTCCGTCGCGCCGCCCATCGTGGCCGCCTCCCTCACGGTGCTCGACGTCCTGGAGACCTCGGGCGAACTGCGCGAGCGGGTCCACGCAGCAGCGGCCCGGTTCCGCTCGGGCATGACCGCCGCCGGGTTCGACCTGCTGCCCGGCGAGCACCCGATCGTGCCCGTCATGTTCGGCGACGCGATCGTCGCCGGCCGCGTGGCCGAGGAGCTCTTCGCGCGCGGCGTGTACGCCGTCGCCTTCTCCTTCCCCGTGGTGCCGCAGGGGCAGGCGCGGATCCGGGTGCAGCTCTCGGCGGCCCACACCGACGACGACGTCGACCGCGCGGTGGCGGCGTTCGTGGAGGCGCGCTCCGCGTCCTGACCGCCCCTCGGTGCCCACCGCAGCCGCCCGAGGGAACCTCGGCCGCGCCCCGGGCGTCCGACCGGAACGAGCACCCATTCTCACGGGGGTATCCAGCATGGCGAGCAAGGGACGCAAGGCGGCTGCCGCCGCGGCTGCAGCGGCGGCAGCGTCGGACGGTCCGAGCGGGTTCCTCGCCCGGCTCGCGTGCGTCCCGCGCCTGGTGCGCGACACGCTCCTCGGGCGGTACGACGGGCTCGGCCGCGGCCGCCTGCTGCTCATGCTGCTGGCCGTCGTCTACATCGTGTCGCCGATCGACCTGCTCCCCGAGGCCATCCTCACCCTCCCCGGGCTCGCGGACGACGCCGCGGTGGCGGCCTGGCTCGTGGCCTCGCTGCTCGGGGCCACCTCGGCCTACCGCGACTGGGAGAGCGGCCGAGCCGCCGCGGCAGACCCGCGCGTCGTCCCGGGCGAGGTCGTCACCCCTGACGCCGCTGCCGGCCGACGCACCCGCCGGTACGGGGCCGTGACGCAACCGAGAGGTTGCAGGTGCTCAGTCGCGCCGCGCTGCTGCCGATCAGGAAGGAGACAGAGCTCGGACCGACCGTGAGGAGACGTCATGACGATCCCCGTCGTCGCCGTCACGCAGGCCCACCGGCTCGTGCGCCTCGCCCTCGTGGGCACGGTGGTGGCCACCGCGGTCGTCCATCACGTGGTCGGTGCGGTCGCTCAGGGCCTGGCCGTGGGTGGCCCGGTCGAGACCGACTCGATGGTCGGTGCCTTCGACCGCCTCTCCGACGGCGAGCCCCCCGAGTACCTCAACTCCCGCCTCTAGCTCCCGGGCCGCCGCCCGCCGCACCCCACCGCGAGGGCCGGGGCCCTGTGTGCGCCGCCTCCCCGCCCCCCGCCTCAGGCTTGGCGCGCGAGACCGGCGGCATCGGCCAGCAGGCCCACCGACCGGAGGCGGGCGTCGGCCCCGGGCGACTGGTGCGCGGTGATGAGCTCGTCGGCGTCGGCGAGCTTGGTGAACTGCTCGAGCTGGTCGACGACGTCGTCCGGCGTCCCCACCGCGGCGTAGGTCATCATGCGCGCGACCTGCTCACCGTGGGGGAGGCGAGCACGGCCTCGGCCTGCGCGTCCGTCCACTCCTGCCCGCGGCCCAGGAAGGCGCGGACCCGGGCGAGCAGCGTCGTGTGCAGCTGGGCCCGCGCGTCGTCGGCGTCGTCCGCGGCGATGACGTTGACGCCCGCGATCACGTACGGCTCGGACAGCTGCTCGGACGGGCGGAACTCGGCCCGGTAGCGGGCCACCGCCGCCTCGAGCAGGTCCGGGGCGAAGTGCGAGGCGAACGCGTACGGGAGGCCGAGCAGTGCGGCGAGCTGGGCGCCGAACATCGAGGAGCCGAGGATGTAGAGCGGCACGCGCGTCCCGCGACCGGGCGTCGCGTACACACCCGGCACGAGGGTGTCGTCGCCGAGGAACGCCTGCAGCTCCTGCACGTCCTGGGGGAACTGGTCAGCCGCGCGGGGGTCGCGGCGCAGCGCGTACGTCGTGGCCTGGTCGGAGCCCGGCGCGCGCCCGAGGCCGAGGTCGATGCGCCAGGGGTGGAGCTCCGCGAGCGTTCCGAACTGCTCGGCGATCGTGAGCGGCGAGTGGTTGGGGAGCATGATCCCGCCGGCACCCAGCCGGATCGTCGAGGTGTGCGCGGCGACGTGGGCGATGAGCACGCTCGTGGCGGCTGACGCGATGCGCGGCATGTTGTGGTGCTCGGCGTACCAGACCCGCCGGTAGCCGGCCGCCTCTGCGGCCCGGGCAAGGTCGACGCTGCGTGCGAGGCTGTCCGCGACCGCCTGCCCAGCAGCGACGGGGGCGAGGTCGAGGATCGAGAGCGGGACTGTCATGGGTCCTCCGGAGTGGGCGCGGCCGTGCGTCGGGTGCAACCACGGCCGGCCGTCCGGCCTTCCCCGGGGCCGGCGGCGGTGCTGGCCGGGTCCCGCGTCGACCGGGGCAGCCATGACGTCCGGCCCGGGATCAGCGCGCCGTCCACGCCAGCAGGGTGTCGACGTCCCAGGTGGTGACGACCCGGGACGGGTCGACGCCGCACTCGACGGCGCGG
>CAWCMT010000008.1:0-74220 GCA_963796725.1 uncultured Actinomycetes bacterium | reverse complement strand
GCGAGTCCGGCCGCTCCGAACGCACCCCGTCGTTGAAGGCCACGACCCTGGCCGGACTCAGGTTGCGTCGCACGGGCTGTTCGATCGCCATCACCCCAGCCTAGGGGCATCCCTCGGAAGGGTCCATCGGCCGGATGAAGGGCTCGGCATCGGTCGTAGCGTGGCGGTAGCGAGTGGCGGGCTTCTCCGCCCGCCCCGAGGTCGGAAGGAGAGGTCATGACGGTCGGGCCGCTGCAGCTGATCGTGATCCGATACGAAGGCGACCGCGTCGACGACGCGATCGGCCGCGAGCTCAGCACGTTGGAGCAGGAGCGCGCCGTGCGCGTGGTCGATCTCGCGCTCGTCGGTCGGAGCGCCGACGCACCCCCACGGGTACGCAGGGTGCGCGACTTCACCGATGTGGAGCTCGAGCCTTTCCGGGGGGCCATGGGCGATCTGATGGGCCTCCTTCGCCCGACCCTGTTGGATGACGTCGCCGCCGACCTGCCTCCTGGGACCACGGCGTTGGTTGCGCTCGTGGACCACACGTGGACGACGGGGCTCCGCGACGCCGTCCGCCGCTCCGGCGGAGAGCTCGTCACCGACGCGTTCCTCGCGCCCGAGACCGTGGATGCGCTCAACGCTGAGCTGCACGAGCTGGAGGTGGTCGCCGAGTAGGTTCGGTCCGGCCACGGGGAGCTCGTCCCCGGTCGCGCACATCGCAACGCGGGTTTGGAGCCCGCGCCTTCCGGGTCGTATCGTCCGGAGCGCCGTTGCTAGGTGTCGACCGAAGAAGGGATGAGCCACCCGATGAAGTCCGGATTGGAGATCGCGCAGGAAGCCGAGCTGCAGCCCATCGCCGACGTCGCCGCGAAGGCCGGCATCGAGGACGCGGAGCTCGAGCGGTTCGGACGCTACCGGGCCAAGGTCGACCTCTCGATGCTGGACCGGCTGAAGGAACGGCCGGACGGCAAGCTCATCATCACCACCGCCATCACCCCTACGAAGGCAGGCGAGGGCAAGACCACCACGAGCGTCTCGCTCACCCAGGGGCTCGGACGGCTCGGCAAGGACGTGATGCTCTGCCTGCGCGAGCCGAGCATGGGCCCGGTCTTCGGGATCAAGGGTGGCGGCAACGGCGGCGGCTACGCCCAGGTCGTGCCCATGGAGGAGATCAACCTCCATTTCAATGGCGACTTCCACGCCGTGACGGCCGCCCACAACCTCTTGGCGGCAGCACTGGACGCCTCGATCTTCAACGGCAATCCTCTCGGGATCGACCCGCAAACCATCACGTGGCCGCGCACCCTCGACGTGAACGACCGGGAACTGCGCAACACGGTCGTGGGCCTCGGCGGCAAGGCCCACGGGGTCCCTCGGGAGAACGTCTTCGTCATCACGGCGGCCTCCGAGGTCATGGCGATCTTCGCGCTGGCAGGCGACCTGCAGGACCTCCGCGCCCGGCTCGGCCGCATCCTGGTGGCCTCGACCTACGACGGCACACCCGTGACCGCCGACGATCTCCAGGTCGGTGGCGCGATGGCGGTGATCATGAAGGACGCGATCAAGCCCAACCTGGTCCAGACGCTCGAGGGACAACCGGTCCTGATCCACGCAGGGCCGTTCGGCAACATCGCCCACGCCAACAACTCGATCATCGAGGATCGCGTCGCGCTGAAGCTCGCCGACTACGTCGTGACCGAGGCCGGGTTCGCGAGCGATCTGGGGTTCCAGAAGTTCTGCGACATCGTGTGCCGCTTCGGTGGGTTCGCGCCGAACGCGGCGGTCCTGGTCACCACCGTGCGGGCCACGAAGTCGCACGGCGGGATGGCCTTCAACGACCTCGGGAACGAGGACCTCGACGCCCTGCGGCGCGGGATCGACAATCTCAGCGCCCACATCAACATCGTGCGGCAGTACGGGATCCCCTGCGTGGTCTCCATCAATAACTTCCCAACCGACACCGGCGCCGAGATCGCGCTGATCGAGGAACTCGCGGTCCAGGCAGGCGCGGAGACCGTCGTGGTGAACCGCGCGTTCGCGGAGGGTGGAGAGGGCGCCGTCGACCTGGCGAACGCAGTGGTCGAAGGCCTGCGAGCAGCCCAACACCTTCGACTTCCTGACGCCGACCGGCGCGAGCCTGAAGGAACAGATCGAGACCATCGCCACGCGCCTGTACGGCGCCGAAGGCGTCGACTACCTGCCGCAAGCCGAGAAGGACATCGCGCGCATGGAGCAGCTCGGATTCGGCACCGTGCCCGTGTGCATGGCCAAGACCCACCTGTCGCTCAGCCACGACCCGCTGTCGCTGCAACCGGCCCGACCGGGTTCCGGCTGCCCGTCCGCAGCGTGGTGCCCAGCGCGGGAGCCGGCTTCGTGGTGGTCCTGTGCGGCGACATGCAGCGGATGCCGGGCCTGGGCAAGACCCCGGCCTTCCAGCAGGTCGATATCGACGCCCAGGGGCGTACGGTAGGCCTCTTCTGAACCGGACCCACTCCGGCGGGCATCATCCCTCGGGCGGCATCACGCAGAACTCGTTGCCCTCGGGGTCCAGCATGACCGCCCAGACGTTGCCCTCCTCCTCGACCCAGTTGCGGAGGGCGGCGCCCAGGGCCTCGAGACGGATCACCTCGTCGTCGACGCTCTCGTCCGCGACCACGTCCACGTGTACCCGGTTCTTGCCCAGCTTCGGCTCCGGGACCTCCGTGAAGAACAAGCAGGGAAGGTTGGCCTCGTCTTCGGGCGGCTCGACCATGACGCTGGGATCGTCCTCGGGATCGTCCATGCCGCGGGCGGCGAGGGGTTCGAGCTCGGCGTCGTCGTAGGGGGCCACCCGCCACCCGAGCGCCGCCGCCCAGAACCCGGCCAGAGGCGCGGCGTCCGCGCAGTCGAAGACCACCGCATCGATCCTCACGCGGGCGAGCCTACGCCCGCCTGCGTCAGGACGGAAGCCGCAGCTGGAAGGCGGTCTGGATCTCAGCGAGCGCGCCGTCGGCCCTCGACCTCAGGTCGGCGAGCTCGTCCAGCAGACCCGCCCGCGAGTCCGGGTCCTTCAGCGACGCCGCGTTGATCTCGACGTTCGCCATGGCGCACAGGGCGCCGGCGTACAGGGCCGCGCCCGCGCTGAGACCGTCGCTGGCCGCCTGGGGATTGCCCATCGCCGTGGCATCCTCCGCGAGTCCCATCAGCTCGACGGCGCGCCGCGCCACCTCCAGCGGAACGGATGCGGCGTCCAGGTAGCCCGCCTGGATCGCGGCCGACGGGCCAACCGCTCGGGCTCTCGTCTCCTTCGGCATCTTGTAGGCGGCCATCACGCCGTCGAACGCATGGGCGTCGCGGTCGGCGAGCTCGACGAAGGTCACGACTTCCGCGTCGGCCGTCTGCACCATCGCCTGGAGCCGCTCCTCGAGATCCGCGAAGGCGGGCTTGCCCACCGAGAGACGTCCGACCATGGCGATCAGCGCCGCGCCGGTCGCGGCGGACAGGGCGCCCACCGCGCCCCCGCCGGGAGTGGGCGACGACGATGCGAGCTCTTCCAGGTACCCCTTCACCGTGCGCCCGCCCAGGCCTTCCGCGCTCATGCCTCCGTTCCTTCCCCGGCCTCAACGAGCCGCTCCAGGATCTGCCGGCCGGGGTCGAAGCCCTCAAGCCGAAGGTACGCCACATCGCCGAGGGCCAGTGCCGATGCCGGGACGAGCCCCACGATCTCCGTGTCCGTCACGCGCATGCCCGCTGGCCTCCGCGAGGGCCTCGACCTCGTCGTATGCCTCCCTCAGGCCCGTGACCTCGTGGTCCACCAGGTTCATCGAGACCGTCACGACGCCTCCGCGCTCGGGAACCGCGAATCCGATCGCCCGGACGGCGGGCAGGCCGCCTGACGATTCACGCACCGCGCGTGCGATCTCCTTGGCTGCCGCCTCGTCGTCGCCGTCGAGATACATGTTGAACGCGACCAGCGGCTTGCGGGCGCCCACGGCGGTGGCGCCGGCCCGCCCGATCTCGTTGGGGCCGAAGTCGGGCAGGCGCTCGCCGCGGCCCACCGCCTCACGGAGCCCCTCGAACTCGCCGCGCCGCACCTCGGCGAGCGACGTCCGCTCCGGGCGCAGCGCGGCTCGGTCGTAGAGGTAGACGGGCACGCCCAGCGTCTCGGCCATCTCGCGGCCGAACCGCCGAGCGAGCCCGACACAGTCGTCGATGTCGACGCCGCGAACCGGCATGAAGGGGATCACGTCGGCGGCGCCCATGCGCGGATGCCCACCCGCGTGCTCGGTCATGTCGATCAGCTCGACCGCCTTCGCCGCGCCGGCCATCGCGCTTGCGTAACACGCGTCGGGATCGCCCAGGACGGTCGTGTCGAGCCGGTGGTGGTCGGCGTCCGCCTCCGCGTAGACCACGCGTGCGCCGGGGACGTGGAGCGCCGCGACGATCGCCTCGATCACGTCGGCCCGGCGTCCCTCGCTGAAGTTGGGCACGACGCCCATGAGGGGCTGATCCATAGGGGGAGCATACGGAAGGGCGCCCCGCCGGGACGCCCTTCCGTCACGCACGGGCCGCGATGCGCACGGGGCGCGCTACGCGCGCGGCCGCTCCTTCTTCGGGTCGTAGGGGCTCAGCACGTCGACGGTCGCCGAAGCCGTCGAGTCGCCGACGGCGACCTCCAGCTTCTCGCCCTCGTTCGCCACCCCGGCGTCCAGGACGGCTAGGCCGATCGTGCCCAGGCGGGGACTGACGGCCGGAGAGGTCACCACGCCCACCTGCGCGCCGTCCTTCGTCACGGCCGCGCCGTAGTCGGGCGCCGTCTCGCCCTCGATGCGGAGCGACTTGAAGCGCTTCGGAGGGTTCGCTCCGTAGGCGGTGAGGGCCTCGGCCCCGACGCACTCCGTGTCCGTCTTGATGAACCGGTCCATCGACAGATCCCAGGGGCTGGTCTCGCCCGGGTTGTAGTCCACCGCGATGATGATGAGCCCCACCTCGGTGCGTGCCAGGTCCACGGCGTTCAGCCCGAACGGCACGCCGCCCGCCTCGAGCAGCGCCTCCCAGATCGCGAGGGCGTCCTCGGGCCTCATCACGACCTCGTAGCCCTTCTCCCCCGAGAAGCCGGTGCGCAGCACCCATGCCTCCTTGCCCGCCACCTTCGTGGCCTCCGGCCAGAAGCGGAAGTACCGCAGATCTGACAGATCGCGTTCCGTGAGGCCCTGCAGCGTGGCCATCGCCGTGGGACCCTGGACCGCGATCATCGCGAAGTCCTCCGTGCGGTGTGCGATCTGGGCATCGAGGCCTTCGGCGGTCTCGGTGAAGAACCCGGGGATGTCGGGCGTGTTGATCATCACCCAGAACTTCTGGTCGCTGTGCTTGTAGACGTTGCCGTCATCGACCATCAAGCCGTCTGCGTTCACGAACGCGCCGTATCGGACCTGTCCGTCGACCATGCCCTCCAGGGAGTTGGTGAAGCGGCGCTGGATCATCCGCGCCGCGTCCGGGCCGGTGACCTCGTACTTACACGTCGCGAAGAGGTCCCACAGCCCCGTGCCGGTACGGATCGCCTCGTACTCGGTCTCGGTGCCCTGGCCCTGATCCATGACCCAGGGCCAGCCGTCCTCCCAGAGGAACTCGGCGCCCTTGGACACGTGCCATCCGTGGAGCGGTGAGAAGTGCTCGTCGGCCATCGATCTCTCCTTACTCGGGCCCGCGCGTCACTCGCGCGGGCGCTGCTTCTTCGGGTCGTACAGGGCCAGGGTATCCACGGTCGCCTCCCGCGAGCCCTGGGCGGTGGCAACCGAGAGATGCGTCCCGTCCTCCGCGGCGTCGGCGCGCAAGATAGCGAGGCCGATCGGCCCTAGCATGGGGCTGTCGGCGGGGCTGGTGAGGACCCCAACCTCCTCCCCATCCCGGGACACGGACGCGCCGTACTCGGGCAGCGCTCCCGGCGCCAGCCGGAGGGTCTTGAGGCGGTTCGGGGGCCGTTTCGCGACCTCGCGGAGCCGGTCCTTCCCCATGAACTCTCCCTCGCCGTCCAGGGCCACCATGCGGTCCATGCCGAGGTCGTAGGGGCTGCGCTCGTGCTCGTCGTAGTCGTAACCCGTGACGACGAGGCCAACCTCGATCCGGACCGGCTCGATGATGCCGACCCCGTACGGCACTGCCCCCGCGGCCTCGACCGCCTCCCACACCTGCGCGGCGTGGCGAGGGGCGAGGAAGACCTCGTAGCCCAGCTCCCCGCTGAAGCCGGTGCGAGACAGGATCACCGGAGCGCCGGCTACGGTGACCTCATCGGGGAAGAACCGGAAGTACGGGAGGGCGTCCAGGTCGGCGTCCGTTATCCCGCGCATCAGGTCTCGGGATCCGGGCCCCTGGATCTGGAGGCTCGGAAGGTCGGTCCCAAGGTATGTCACGGACACCTCGAGCCCCTTCGTCGCCTCGGCGAAGTACTCCTCGCGCTCCATCGCATTCGTCATGACCCACAGACGCTCCGGCGAGAAGCGGAATACGGTCCCGTCGTCGATCAGCAGCCCGTCGTCGTCGAGGAACGCGCCGTAGCGGACCTGGCCGTCCCGCATGCCCCAGATGTCGTTGGAGTGGACCCGCTGCACCGCCTCCAGGGCGTCGCCCCCGCGGAACTCCCACTTGTTGAGCGGCGACAGATCCCACATGCCGACCCCGCGGCGCACGGCCGCGTACTCGGCCTCCAGGTCACCGTAGGAGTCGGTCCACCACCAGCCGCCCTCCTCGACGAACGTCGCGCCCTTGGCCACGCCGATCGCATGGAACGCGCTCTGTATCGAACCGCTCAACCCGTGCCTTCCGCGGAGTCCCGCACGCCGGACACGTCGTCCGCCGCCGCATGCATGCGTTATACCGCGATATTGAACGGCTGTTCAAGTCAGCGCGGTGGGCGCCGGCTCACGTCGGGCCGTGGCCGATCCGCAGGAGGTCCCGAACGGTGGGAACGGGGTGTCCCGGGAGCTTCCCGACGAGCACCAGGAACAGCTGCGCCGTCACGAGCGCGTCGTCGAGCGCCTCGTGGGAACTGGCCACCGGGACCCCATACCGGTTCGCGGTGGCGCCGAGTGCGTAACCCGGGCGCCGCGCCGCCCCCTCCGGGTCGCCGTCCGCGGCGATCGCGAGCGACCGCACGTCGATCGTGCGCCGGCGCCACCGCCGCGTTCTCCCGCCGAAGATCGCCCCCAGGAAGTTGACCTCGACATCGGCGAACCAAACCAGCAGGAATCGGCCCGACAACGCCTCGCCCAGCCGGCCCCTCGCCTGATCGAGGCGCGGTGATCCGGCGAGGTCCTGCGGGCGGAGCTCGTGGATCACCTGGGACCTGGGCGAGGGAGGTACATGGGGCTCGATCAGCTGGTGGATCGCCCCCGCCATGCGGATCCGCCCTCCGTCGACCGGCACGGATCCGTAGGACACGACGGTGTCCGATGAGAAGTCCAGGCCGGTGGTCTCGAAGTCCAGCGCCACGAAGGGCGCCTCCCGCCACGTGAGACCGCGAGCCCGCGGCGGGGCCGCCGGCATGCCTAGGGGGCGTCCGAGCATCGCAGGACCTCCCGCTCGGTCACGACCAGGTGCACGCGGAGGTCGAAGTGGCCCGCCGGCAAGGGCCCGTCGATGAGCTGGAGGCTGTAGCAGATCCCGGCCCGAAGCGCGTCGGGGCGCGTGCCGAGGAAGAAGCGGTCGTAGAACCCCCCGCCGTACCCGATGCGCGCGCCGATCCGGTCGAAGGCCACGCCGGGCGTCGCGATGACGTCGATCTCTTCGGGTGAGAGGACGCGCCCGTCCCCCGGGCTCCAGCGCGCCGAACGACGTGTCTCGGACATCGGATCGCCCGGACGTCCAAGTCGCGCGGCTCGAGGTCGCCTTCGACGATCCTGCGGCAGGGCCACGACGATGCCCCGCTCGCGCAGGCCCTCCATCAACGGGGCCGTCGGAACTTCAGAGCCGAACGACCAGAACGCCATGACCGTGCGCGGCTCCGAGGACCTCCGGCAGGGCGACGAAGCGTGTCGCGATCGCATCCGCCATGACCTGACGTTCCGGCGGCGTCGAGTGCGTCGCGGCGACGCCAGCACCTCGCGGCGGATCCGACGCTTCGCCCGCTTGAGTTCGGCGCTGTTCACGTTCGCAGGGTCTCGGCGATCAGATCGAGCCGGTCGCTCGGGCCCCACCGGCAGCACGATGAGCCACGCGGGCCGGCCCCCTCGAGCGCGTCCGCGAACGCCCGCAGCTCCGCGGCCGTCCCCGTCCACACCCCGTCCAGCGAGCAGCCCCGTTGCCTCGCGCTCGCCCAGCAGGCGTTCCAGCTCCGGCACGATCCTCGCCCACCGAGCGCGATCCCGCCCCAGGTGGGCGCGACGGGACGATCCCTCGGCGAGCTCCCGCAGCCTCGAGGCGCGCTTCGCCGCGAACGCCTCCGATCCAGTCCCCAACCGTTCCACGCGTCGGCCGTCCGCGCCGCCGACGGCCACGACCGCGTCGGACGTGCCCCCGACCCACACCTCGGGGCTGCCCGGCGGAAGCAGCGGCCCCGCCATCGCCGGGACGTGGGGACCGCCCCGCCAGGCCCGGCCCATCGAACAGCGCCGAGAGCGCCCGCGCGGTCTCCTCGAGCAGCGCGACCCGATCGGCGACAGAGGGGAACGGGATCCCGAAGGCCTCGTGCTCGGGCAGCGAGGCCCGATCGCCCGTGCCGAGCGCCAGGATCGCGCGCCCGCCGCGACATGGCATCGAGCGCCGCGGCCTGCTTGGCGAGCATGTCCGGGCGGGCGGAGGGTCACCCGGGTCACGAGCGTCCCCACCGCGCAGCGCCGGGTGGCGCGCCGCTCACCGCCGCCAGCAGCGCGAACGGCTCGAGCGCGGGGCGATCGGGGCCCGACGGCGGATAGAAGACCGGCGGGAACAGATGGTCGGGAGAGAAGACGCCGTCGACGCCCAGCGCCGCGCAGCGCGCGGCGACCCCCAGCGGCTTCGCCGGGTCGTCGGTGAAGACGGGGAGCGAGATCCCAGATTCACGCGTGCCTCACCCCAGCTCCTCGAGGGCCAGGGTGGCCGCGCCGACGGCCCCGGCGTCGTTGCCGAGCGTCGCGACCACCAACGGCACCTCGGGCCGGTGCGCCGGTGCCTCGACGGAGGTGGAGAAGGCCACGCGCGCCGAGCCCATCAGCAGCTCCCCCGCGCGCCGCCACGCCGCCGCCCACCACCACGACCTCGGGGTCGAGGACGTTCACGAGCCCGGCGATGCCCTCGCCCAGTCGCCGGCCCACGCGGGCCAGGATGCCGCGTGCCACGGGGTCGCCGGCGCGAGCCGCATCCGTCACGAGCGGCCCGGTCACCTTCGACGGATCCCCGCCGCAGCGGCGGGCGATCATCGACTGGGGATGCTGGGACGCCGCGTCACGGCCGGCTCGCGTCAACGCGTGACCGCTCGCAACCTGCTCCCAGCAGCCGTGGTTCCCGCATCCGCAGAGCGGCCCCCCCGGCTCGACGATGATGTGACCGATCTCCGCGGCGAACCCGTGGGCGCCGCGCAGCAGGCGCCCGTCCACGATGATCCCGCCACCGATGCCGGTCCCCACGCCGACGAAGAGCACGTGGCGGTAGCCGCGGGCGGCGCCGTGCCGGTACTCGCCCCACGCCGCCACGTTGTTGTCGTTGTCGGCGAAGGCCGGGATGCCCGATCGCGTCCCACATGTGATCGGTGAGCAGGGCGTTGCGCCACGCGAGGTTGGGAGCGAAGATCAGGCGGCCCGTGCCGGCCTCCACCAGACCCGGCGGCGCCGATCCCGATCGCCGCGGACGTCGGGCGACAGCACCGCACTGCGCCGCGCTCACCATCGTGTCCAGGGTCGACCCCATGTCGTCGGCGGGCGTCTCCAACACCTCGCGAGCCAGGATCTCGCCTTCGGCCGTGACACGTAGCGCCGCCGTCTTGGTCCCGCCGACGTCGATGCCGATCGCTTCCGCCACGCTCACCCGAGGTCGATCTTCTCGAAGTCCGGGACCCCCTCGCCCTCGAACCCCTCCGCGCGGGCGTCGACGACCGCGCGCATCGCCAGTAGGAACTCGCGGCCGGCGGCCAGCAGGTGCTCAACGGCGTCCGGGCGCATCGGCTGCACCGCCGTCATCGCCAGCCCGATGGGGCAGAATCCGACGTTACACACGTGCGGCTCGGCGCTCTGCAGCCTCTTCCGGCCCGGCGGACTCCGTCTCGGGCGCCTGGGTCTCGGCGGTCGTCTCTTCCATCTTCAGCTCCCCTCGCCCTCCGGGTGTGGCTCGCGACCGAACACGATCTCCAGGCGGTCCCCGAGGAAGTTCGCCTCGCGGACGACCATCCGCTTCAGGGTCTGCGGCAGGATCAGGTTCCGCTTGTACGAACCGACGCGCACGAACAGCTCATCGCCGCGACGGTGGATATCCATGTCCTCGCGAGAGACGAACGGCAGCCGCATCGAGAGCGCATAGCCGGTCCCTCGCTTCCGCACCTGTATCGGATCGTCGTGGAACAGGATGGCCGTGGCGTCAAGGTCGCCGTACACCTCGTCCCCCATGTCGATCAGCAGCGGCACCCCGACCATCTCCCGGTCGAACAACCGCGCCTCCAGGATCGGCACCGGCTCGAAGGACTCGTGCACCGTGGCCAGGTGTTCGGCCTGGATGTCCTTCCACTTCCCGAAGTAAGGATCGTTCACCTCCTCCGGGATGATCCGGTTCACCACGACGGCGTCCACGCGGTAACCGAAGAGCCCCAGGTAGGTGTAGGTGCGCCGTGCCTCTGAGATCACCATCTTCTCGGGGTTCACGACCAGCCGAACGGACGACATGTTCTCGTCGGTGAGTATCGTCTTCACGTCGTCGAGGTTGCGGTGCAGGCGCTCGACCGCATCGAACACCTTGTCGCCGGCGATCGGCAGCGTCGTCATGCGCGACACGATCGGGCGGACGGCCTTCACGACCTTCCGCTCCACCGGGAAGATCCGCTCGATGTACCAGTTCATGATCTCGGGCAGGCTGAGCAGCCGCAACGTTTCGGCGGTGGGCGCACAGTCGACCACCAGCATGTCGTAGCTGCCGCTCTCCACGTGCGTCTTCACGTCGATGAGGGCGAAGATCTCGTCCAGGCCCGGGATCACGGTGAGCTCCTCGGCCTGGATCGTCTCCGTGCCCGCCCAGTTCATGAGCTGGATGAAGTAGTCCTGGATCTCCCGCCAGTTGTCCTCCAGCCGCTCCTGGGCATCGATCTGCTGCGCCCAGAGGCCGGGCACGATCGGGGTGGGCTGCGTGCCGATCTCGATCTCGAAGGAGTCGCCCAGCGAATGGGCCGGGTCCGTCGACATGACGAGGGTGCGAAGGCCCGAGCGGGCGGCGCGTACGGCGGTCGCCGCCGCCACGGTGGTCTTGCCGACCCCGCCCTTCCCCGTGAACAGCAGCACGCGCATGGCGACCAGCTTAGTCGGCTAAGCGTCGTAGGGCTTCGGCGGGGTCGCGAGGGCGGGCGGGTCGCGAGCGCTAGCCCATCTCGACGCGGCTTCTTCAACTTCTCCAGCGCGTTCTCGATCACACGCTTGGCCCCCTCGGTCCGAAGGAACCCGGGGACCAAGACCCCGAGCTCGACGGCGAGCCGGTAGGTGACCTGGGTGGTGTCTTCGATCTCGTCCAGCAGGTATTCGCCACGGATGTCTCGCACGGCGCCGCGGGCCTCGGTGGTCACCCAGGAGATGCCGGTGTCGCCCGGCGCGTACCGGTAGCTGAGCGTGTACGAGGCCTTCCCCAGGACCGGCACATCCACCTCGAACGCCACCTCGGTGGCGCGCCCTCCTTCTCCGCGCTGGCGGACCTCGACCCGCTTCACGTCCGCCCACTCCGGATAGGACTCGTAGTCCTCGATGACCTCCATCACGTCCTCGAGGGGCGCCTCGATCAGGATCGAACCTTCGGCGTGCTCCATGGGGAAGGCATCCTAACGTCTGGGTCAGACCCTGGCCTCAACGTCGGACAGCGCCGATCAGGGAGAGCGCGATCAGACCGACGCTCACGAGGATGACCCCGACCGTAGCCCACAGCAGGGTCCGGGACGAGACGAACATCGAGCCACCCTGGGCAAGCCGGTACGCCTCGAGTGCGCTTCCCACGTAGACGAGGAGGCTGAGGGAGGCGTACAGGAGGAACGCAACGAGCAGCGCCGTGGAATGCAGGCCCGAAGATGCGAGCAGCAGCGTCAGCGTGAACACCACCGCGAACAGCACTCCCCGAGCGACCCCGTCCGGCGTCCGGCCGACCTTCCGATGCCCCCTCCCCGGGTAGATCAGCGAGGCGGTGAGCGCCTCCATGGGCTCGACGTGCGGCGGCTTCTCGTCCATCCGCATCAGGGTCGCGAAGGGCGTCCCGCACACGGCGCAGACATCGAGCTCGATCGCGTTATCGTTGCCGCACACGGGACATGGCCACGTCGGCGCCACGGTCGCACGCCCCGGGGGAGCCGGAGCGACCGCGCCCGTCCCAGGAGGCACAGGTGCCGCTGACGCCGGGCGGGCTCTCGCTCGGACTCCAGCTCCGGCACCGGATCCGGCTCCTTCAGCGGCGCGTAACATTGGCCGCACCAGGTGGCCTCGGCGCTCACCAGGGCGCCGCACGACGGACACCGGCGGATGTCCTCCCCCGCTTCGGGTCCCTGCATAGGCGAAGGGTACCCCGCCCGACCACCGGGACGAACGACCTCAGTCGACGGCCTCTCGGAGCCAACCGGCGAGGCGTTCGGCGATCTGGGGCCACGAGTGGTTGCGCTCGACCCGTGCTCGCCCCGCGGCGCCCATCGCCTGCGCGCGCGCCGGGTCCGCGAGCAACGACACCACGGCGTCGGCGACCTCAGCGACGGAGTGGCCGTCGACCACGACCCCGGTCTCGCCGTCCAGGACGGATTCGGGCGCTCCGCCCGAATCCCCCACCACGACCGGGCGGCCGCAAGCAGCCGCCTCGATGAAGACGTTGCCCCACCCCTCGACCTCGAGACCGGCCAGCCGCGAACGGCAGGGCATGGCGAAGACGTCGCCCGCCGCGTAGTAGCGCGGAAGATCCTCCTCCGAGACCTGCCCCGCGAAGACCACGGATCCGTCGGGCGCGGCGGCCGCCAGACGTCGCAGATCGCCTTCGTACGGCCCCCCGCCTACGATGAGGAGCGTGGCCCCCGGGACACGGGCGCGGACCCGGTCCATCCCGCGGATCAGGACATCCTGCCCCTTCCGGGCGACCAGGCGGCTCACGCACACCACGAGCGGGCGATCGCCGATCCCGTGCCGGTCGCGGAGGTCAGCAACCGGGAGGTCCGGACGGAAGGTTGAAAGGTCGGCCCCCGGATACAGGACGGAGACGGGGACACCCGAGGGCACCGCGGTCCGGACCGTTCGGGCGATGAAGGTGCTGCACATGACGGGGACCCGGGACGCACGGGAGGTCGCGTACCGCATCGCGGCGTGCGCCCCCGGGACGATCGAGAGCCAGTACTCGAAGCCGTGAGCGGCGGCAAGATACGGGATCCCATCCGCCGCCAGCCCTGGACCGAGGGCCGCCAGCGGGTACGCCGCACCGAACAGCACGACCTCGGCTTCGTTGGCAGCCACCGTGCGGCGCACCCGCTCACCCACGTCGGGCGTGGGCCACAAGAATCGCTCGCGCTGACGGTGGACCGGGTAGGGCCGCGCCGCATCGTATGCCGACGCATCGTCCCAGTCCGGGCAGAACACGGAGACCCGGTCGGGAGGCATCTGCGCCCACAGGGCTTCGAGGGTGCGCTGGATCCCGCCGACCCTCGGAGGGAAATCGTTGGTCACCAGCAGTGTGCGAGGAACGTCCATCGTGCCGATAATGGTCCCAGGTGTCGGTGCGCCTCAGTCACCGCACCGCCGCACGTGCCCGAGCAACACGACCATCGACGTGGGGGCCGCGGATGGGCCCGATCCAGGCACCGATCGAGGAACGCGACGCGCTCCGGGACGGCCGGGCGTTCGCCGACCTGTCCGACTGGCGGAAGGTTCGCGTCACCGGTGGTGAGGCCCGCGGGTGGCTGGGGGATCTCGTCACGTGCGACGTGGCTTCGCTCACCCCCGGGGGCCTCGCGTCGTTCCCTCCTGCTCACCCCAACCGGCAGGATCCGGGCCGACTTCTCGGTGGCCTGCGACGACGCCGGCTTCCTCTTGCTTCAGCCGTCCGACCAGCCCGATCACATCGGGCTGCTGCTGGCGCCCTACATCCTGTCGTCCGACGTCCTGATCGAGGACGTGACGAACACGCTGTCGCTCTTCGCCGTCCTGGGACGAGCCGCAGCCGAGGTGGGACATCCCGGCTACTCGCCCTCCGTGGTGGGCGACGGCATGGACCTGGTGACGGAGGTCGGGAAGGCCACGTGGCGGATCGAGGACGCGCTGGTGAAGCGCGACCTCGTCGAGGTGGGACCGGATTGCCTCGAGGCCGCCAGGATCGTCGAGGGCTTGCCCCGGATGGGGGTGGACTACGAGGCCGGAGCCCTACCGGCCGAGGTCGACCTTGAGTGGACCATCGATACCGCCAAGGGATGCTTCCTCGGACAGGAATCGGTGGCGCGGGTGCGCAATCTCGGGCACCCGCCCCGGATCCTCCGCCATCTAGCGACCGACGGCGCGCCCGCTCCTCGAACCGCCGTGTTCGACGGGAACGCGGCTGTGGGCACCGTGACCAGCGCGGCCCGTGACGGCGACCGCGTCGTCGTCCTGGCGGTCCTGGAACGGCGGGCGGGCGAGGTGGATCTGCGAACCTCTGATGGCGCCGCGCTCGTGCCGGTCCGCCGGGCGGGCTAGCCCGTTCGGGCTATTTCGTGTCCAGCGGGCGGCCGTTGATGGATTGCCTGCCTCCGACCCCTTCCGTTGGACGCCCCCCCTCTGCTATGAATCGGTAACCCGGGGGGGAACGCCCGCCAGTTGCGGGTGAGAGGAGGGGCCAGTGAGGATCGAGCGGTACCCGGATATCGACCTGAGTCGGTTGCCGGGGAACCCGTCGCCACCCGACCTGTGGCAGGATCGCGCGGCCTGCTTCGGCGTCGACCCCGATGTCTTCTTCCCGATCTCCGAGGAAGAGGCGGGTCCCGCGCTCACGTTCTGCGGATCGTGCCGTATCCGCGAGGAATGCCTGGCCTGGGCGCTGAAGAGCGGCGAGCGCTACGGCGTCTGGGGCGGCCTGACCGAGCAGCAGCGACGTCGCCTGCAGCGCGTCGCGGTCGCCTGAAGCCCCGCGCCGCCCACGGCGCCTAGACTGGCGGCGCCCATGGTCTTCGACCCCACGCCCGTCCGCGCCGTCGCGCCCCTGCGCATCAGCTTCGTCGGGGGCGGCACCGACTTCCCACACTGGTACCGAGAACACGGCGGCGCGGTCCTGTCGTCCACGATCGATCACTTCGTACGCGTGATCGTCACCCCCCGTGCCGACCGGCAGATCAACGTGCGGTCGCTGGACCTCGGCCACCTCGTGCGCTTCGATCTCGACGAGAAGCCCGAGTACGACGGCATCCTGGACCTCGCGAAAGCGGCGATCGAGCGGATCGGGGTCGAGACGGGGATCGACATGGATATCGAGTCCGAGGCTCCCGCTGGCAGCGGGCTGGGTGGCTCCTCGGCCTTGGTCACGGCGGTGGTAGCCGGCCTCTCGATGCTGGGTGAGCGGACCTGCTCGGCCGACGAGCTCGCGCGGCTCTCCTACGCGATCGAGCGGAACGACCTCGGCGTCGGCGGCGGCTGGCAGGACCAGTACGCGGCCGCCTTCGGAGGGTTCAACCTCGTGGAGTTCGCGGCCGCGGGCGTGCGGGTGACGCCGGTGATGGCCTCCGACCGAACCCTCGCGGCCCTGCGTGCCAATCTCCTGCTCTGCTACACGGGGGGGGTCCGGCGGAGCTCGGGGTTGATCGATGCGCAGATCAAGCTGTACGAGGCAGGCCGAGAGGACACCCTGCTCGGCATGAAGCAGCTCCAGGAGATGGCCTATGCCATGCGCGACGCGTTGGAGGCGGACGATCCCGATCGCCTCGGAGCGATGCTCCGGGACGCGTTCGAAGCGAAGAAGCGCATGAACCCCCACATCACCGACCACACGCCCATCGAGGCCATGCTCCAGCGTGCGCAAGCCGCCGGAGCGAGCGGCGGGAAGATCTGCGGCGCCGGTGGGGGCGGCTACCTGATGCTCTACTGCCGCCCGGAGCGGCAGGGGGCCGTCCGCGCCGCACTTGAGGCTCTGGGCGGGAGGTTCACCCCGTTCGTGCTGTGGCCCGAGGGCGTGCGGGCCCGCCGAGGCGACGGCGTCTGGGCCCCCGCGTGAGGCCCCGCTTCGTCCTCGTCGACCGCGACGGCACGATCAACGAGGAGGTCGGTTACCTCGACGATCCGGACGACCTGGTGCTGATCCCTGGCTCGGCGGCAGCGCTGCGTCGTCTGCGAGACCTCGGACTGGGCGTCGTCGTCGTCACGAACCAGGCCCAGATCGGACGCGGGCTCCTCACCGAGGCCCGACTCGCCGAGATCCACGAACGGATGACGGCCATGCTCGCCGCCGAGGGTGCCGAGGTCGACGCGATCCTGTACTGCCCGCACACACCCGAGGATGGCTGCGATTGCCGCAAGCCCGGCACCGGCCTGGCGCGCGAGGCGGCGAAGCGGTTCGGCTTCGACCCCGCCGAGGCATTCGTGGTGGGCGATCACGCAGGCGACGTCGGTATGGGCCGCGGGATCGATGCCACCACCTTCCTCCTCCTCACGGGGCACGGGAGCATGGAAACGGAGCATGCTGGCGACGATGCCGACCACGTCGTGGCCGACCTCGCGGCCGCGACCGATATCATCGCGGAGCTCATCGAACGGGAGGCCACGGCGTGATCCAGGACGACCTCCGCGCGACCGCGCGGGACTACCTCTCCACCGCCGCCGAAACGGTGCGTCGAACCGAAGCCGGATGCCTCGACGACATCGCTGCGGCGGCGGAGATCCTGATCGCGTCCCTGCGAGGCGGGGGCAAGCTCCTGATCTGTGGCAACGGTGGGAGCGCCGCCGACGCCCAGCACCTCGCCACCGAATTCGTGAGCACGCTCACGATCGATAACCCGAGGCCGTCGATCCCCGCGATCGCGCTCACGACCGATTCGTCGCTGCTCACCGCCATCGCGAACGACTTCGGCATCGAGGGCGTCTTCGCGCGGCAGGTGGAGTCCCTGGGACGGACCGGCGACGTGCTGATCGCGATCTCCACCAGCGGGAACTCCGCGAACGTCGTGCGGGCGGCCGAGCGAGCGCGCTCTCAGGACGTGCGCGTGGTGGCGCTGACCGGGGAGTCGGGCGGGGCGCTGGCGCCGTTGGCCGACGCCGCGATCCGGGTGCCGTCGACGGTGACGGCGCACATCCAGGAGTGCCACCTCGCCGTGGAACAGCTCCTCGCGCTCGTGGTCGAGCGGGAGCTGTACCCCACGGGCTGACGCGCCAGTGGGAACGCCGTGTCAGACCCAGCCGTCACCATCGACCCGTGCTGCCTCCTCGGACCCACACGATCCTTGACACTCGAACACCTGTTCGATACGTTCCTGGCCCCCGTTCGGCCCCTCCGAGCGAAAGGCCCACCGTGCTCGCCGAGCCCATCCAGACCACGCTGGAGGAAGGCATCCCGCTCTCCGAGGTGACCTTCTGCGTGGTCGACCTGGAGACCACCGGCGGCTCGCCCAAGGAGTGCAGCATCACTGAGGTCGGCGCCGTGAAGTACCGCGGCGGCGAACGCATCGGCGTCTTCCAGGCGCTCGTGAACCCGCGGGAACCCATCCCACCCTTCATCGCCCAGATGACGGGCATCAGCGACCAGCTCGTCGCCGCCGAACCGCCGATCGAGGAGGTCCTCCCGGCCTTCCTCGAGTTCGCGCGCGGGACGGTCTTCGTCGCCCACAACGCCCGGTTCGACCACACGTTCCTCAACGTCGCCCTGACCCGACTCGACTACGCGCCTCTGCCCGGGCCACCCATCTGCACGGCGAAGCTGGCCCGCCGCGTGGTCTGGCCCGACGTCCCCAACGTGAGGCTCCAGACGCTCGCGCGCTACTTCCGCACGCGGGTGACGCCGATCCACCGGGCGCTCGACGACGCCGAGGCCTGCGCCGAGGTGCTCCAGGGGCTACTGGATCTCTCCGGCCGGCTCGGCATCCTCACGCTCGGGGATCTTCGCGAGGCCTGCCTCGCGCGAGGACGCCCCAACTTCGGGAAGATACGGCTCGCCGATCATCTCCCCCACGCCCCCGGCGTGTACCTGTTCAAAGGCCGCGACGGCACGGTGCTCTACGTGGGCAAGTCGAAGGACCTCCGCGCCCGGGTGAAGTCCTACTTCTACGGGGACGAACGCAAGCAGATCGAGAACCTCCTCAGCGAGGTCACCTCGGTCGAGGGGTTGCACTGCAAGGGCGAGTTGGAGGCGCTCGTGCTCGAAGCGCGGCTCATCGGCTTACACGAGCCCAAGTACAACCGGCGGGGCAAGACCTGGCGCCGAGGGGCCTACCTCAAGCTCGACCCATCTGAGGCGTTCCCGCGACTGAAGGTCGTCTACGCCGCGAAGCCGGAGGACGGCTGCGTCTACCTCGGGCCGTTCGGGTCGTCCGCGCGCGCCAAGCTCACGAAGGAGGCGCTCGAGGAGGTCGTCCCGATCCGTCGATGCACGACGGCGATGCGCGCGCATACGCGCTTCGCTCCCTGCGCGCTCGCGGACATGGGCCGCTGTCCGGCACCCTGCGACGGCCGGATCGACACCGAGCGCTACGGCGCGATGGTGGCGGGGCTGGTCCGCGACCTCAACGCCGGTCAAGAGCGGCTCGTCCTCGCCCTGGAGCGGCGGATGACCGTCCTCGCCGATCAGGAGCGCTACGAGGAAGCCGGACTCGTCCGCGATCGTCTCCGCGCGCTCGCGGACGCGCTCTGGCGGGCACGCCAGGACGACTGGATCCTGGGCGCCGGCATCCTTGAGCTCATCACCGACGACGGCACGTTGCTGCGGTTCGATCGCGGCGCGCTGACCCGGGCAGGGGATCTCGCTGCGCACGCGAACCCTCTCTCCCTCCCCTGCCCGCGTGAGCGCGCCGGCGAATTGGGCGCCGTGCGGTCGTGGCTCACCCGCAACCCCGTGACGGTCAGGGGCTGCAGTGCGGCGTGGCCGTCCGAGCCCGTCGACGGGGGTGCGGCCATCGCCCGGGTGCTGCGGCGGGCAAGGGCGGCGGAGCTCCCCCCGGCGGGACGCCGGCCCGCGGAGGTGCGCGGCTAGACTGGTCCTCATGGACACCGCCGTGATCCTCGAGGGCGCACGTACCCCTGTCGGGAAGTTCCTGGGCTCCTTCTCGGAGACACCCACCGTGGAGTTGGGCGAGGTCGCCGCGAAGGAGGCGCTCCGCCGCGCAGGCGTCGAGGCGGCCCAGGTCGACCAGACGATCTTCGGCCACGCCCGGCAGGCGGGGAACGGCCCGAACACCGGACGCCAGGTCAGCATCCGCGCCGGCGTGCCGCAGGAGGTCGGTGCCTACAACGTCAACATCGCGTGCGGCTCCGGCATGAAGGCGACCCAGCTCGGGGCGCAGCAGATCATGCTCGGCGCCTCCGAGGTGATCCTGGTCGGCGGCATGGAGAACATGACCCGAGTCCCCTACCTCCTGCCCGATATGCGGCAGGGCTACCGCCTCGGCAACACCGAGGTCGTTGACGCGATGTATCGCGACGGCCTACTGGATCCGCTCTGCGATCTGGTCATGGGCGAGACCGCCGAGAACCTCGTCGACATGTACGACATCTCGCGCGAGGAGCAGGACGCGTTCGCGCTGGAATCACAGCTGAAGGCCGCCGCCGGCATCGAGCGACGGGCCGCCGAGATGGTCCCCGTGGAGGCCAGGGCTGGCCGTGGCACCGTGACGGTGAGGGAGGACGAGCATCCTCGTCCGCAGACCTCGCTCCAAACGTTGGCGAAGCTGGCCCCCGTGTTCCGTGAGGGCGGCAGCGTCACCGCCGGCAACTCCTCGGGCCTCACCGACGGCGCGGCCGCGATGGTCTTGATGTCCGAGGCACGCGCGAAGGCCGAGGGCCGCGAGCCGCTCGCCCGGATCATCGGGATGAGCTGGGCGGGCGTCGATCCGAAGATCATGGGGATCGGGCCGGTGCCCGCCACCCACAAGGTGCTGGAGCAGACGGGCCTCTCGCTCGCGGACCTGGACGTCATCGAGATCAACGAGGCGTTCGCCGCCCAGGTGATCGCCTGCGAGCGCGAGCTGAAATTCGACCGGGACCGGCTGAACGTGAACGGCGGCGCCATCTCGGTCGGCCACCCCATCGGCATGAGCGGAGCCCGCATCATCCTGGCGCTCGCCTATGAGCTGCGTGCGCGCGGGGCCGCTCTGGGCCTTGCCACGCTGTGCATCTCCGGCGGCCAGGGCCTTGCCGTCGTCATCGAACGAGCCTGAGCCAGACCGAACGAAGGAGTATCACGTGAGCGTGCACGCCGTGGTCCTGATCCAGTGCGACATCGACGAGATCCCCGAGGCCGCCCAGGCCCTGGCCGACATCGAGGGCGTGAGCGAGGTCCACTCGGTGGCCGGCGAGTTCGACCTGATCGCCATCGTGCGAGTGCCTTCACACGAGGACCTCGCGACCGTGATCCCCGGGGGGATCGCCAAGGTCGAGGGCGTGGAGCGCACCGAGACGTTGATCAGCTTCCAGGTCTACTCGAAGCATGACCTCGAGCGGCTCTTCTCGATCGGGTTCGAGGAGGCCTGAGCGGTGGCGAGGACCGACTCCCAGGAGCGCACCCCGAACCTCGTAGGGACCCGGCGCGTCCTGTGGGCGGCGCTGGCCATCGACGCCGTGGGTCTGACCTGGGCGCTACTGCTTCGGGGCATCCTGGGCTGCGACCCGCTCCGCGCCTTCACCCCCGTCCTGGTCGTGCCCATGATCCTGGGCGCCGTGCTCGGCATCTCCTCGGCGGCGCGTGCGCCCCTGCGCGCGCTGGGCCTCGCGGCGTTCGTGGTGGGCATCGTCTCCATCGGCGTGACGATCGTGGCGACCGCGGGCCTCAGGAGCTGCTAGGCCAGGCGAACGCCACCGGCAGCGACGAGCGCCTCCAATCGGTGAGGTCCTCCTCGTAGCCCGGCTGGTACTTGGACACCACGAGCAGCCGAGCCAGCGCATCTTCCTCGGTGCCCGCCGGGACCACGTACCCGGTCGTCTCCCGGCGGTCGGGCCCGAGCTCCAGGGTCACGCGGGGATCGGCCATGAGGTTGCGGACCGTGTCGCTCCGATCACCGTCGCCGGCGAGGACGTAGACCACGCCGTCGTGGAGGGCGAACCAGATCTCGATCCGGTGCGGCCGACCGGTGATGCGGCCCTTCGTGGTGAGGTAGCAGAAGGGCAGATCGCCGGCCCCGTCACCCATGCCGAGGCCTACCAGACCGCCCAGACCACGAGCGCCACGATCACCGCGAGGGCTGCGCAGAAGATGACGAGGTCGGCCTTCTTGACCTTGCCCGGCTGTTGGTAGTTGAACCCCATGCCGGCTCCTCAGAGGCGGTAGTAGGCGCGGAACACGTCGGCGGACAACCAGTAGATGTGCTGGCGCACGGTGGACGCGAAGGTTCGGGCCTCGGCGGCGTGCTCGCAGCTCCTGTTCGCCACGGTTCGTCCCTGAGGATCCACGATGGCCACGTTCCAGCCCCCGGACTCCTCGTGGATCTCGACCCCGAAGCCGTTCTCCCCGGCCGACACGTTCCTCAGCCCTGCTTCACCAGGTTCTGGCCGATGCGCCCGAGTGAGGAGCGGAGCGACGCGAGCACGGAATCGACGTCAAGCGAGAACTCGGGGTTGAGGTCGGCGATCTGCTCGAGGGCCTGCTCGAGCTGGCTTCCCGCCTCCTCCGCGTCGCGGAGGGCGTTGACCAGGGTTACGGCGTAGTCGGCCTGGAACGGCTCCCCGTCCCAGGGGCACTCGCCGCCCCCAGCGATCACCTGCTCGGCCATGAAGTCGCGGCCGTCGCGCCTGCACGTTCCCTTGATCTTCACGCGCTCTCCTTCTCCATCACGAGCTCCAGCAGCCGGTCGGCGACCTCGAAGGGGTCGGCGGGCTTCACGTACCACGCGTCCGCGCCCGACCACCTCGCGAGCCAGGCATCGTGCTTGCGTTCCAACAGGATGACGATCACCCCGGTGAACGGGTCGGGATCGTCGCGGAGGGCCTTCGCCAGCGCGAACGCCCCGGCGCGTGACGCGATCTCGTCGGCCACCACGATCTCGGGGCGGTCGCGGAGCGCCGCCCGGATCCCCAGCTCGCCGTTCGCGGCGGCGCGGAAGGAGAGGGTCTCGCCCAGGCGCCGTTCGATGCTGCGCGCCGCGAGGGCCATGAGCTCTCGCGATGCCGGATCCGGCGAAACCAGCAGTACCTCCACGGTTGAGCATGCTACTACGGCGCCTCGGCGGGTCTTTGCGGCGGCCGGAGGCCTCGGATAGGCTCGGCGCGCGGCGTTCCAGGCCCCACCTCGGGGCGACCTATCGTGCGAGGAGGGTGACGTGGATCACACCGGCAGGGCTGCCGTAGCGGAGTTCATCGCCACGTTCGCGCTCATCTTCATCGGCGCGGGCGCGGTGATCCTCAATGCGGCCGGGCAGCTCGACCTCACGGGGGTTGCGCTCGCGCACGGGCTCGTGCTGTTCATCATGATCTCCGTCATCGGGCACATCTCGGGAGGCCACGTGAATCCCGCCGTCACCATGGGGCTGTGGACCACGGGCAAGGTGACCACGGGGCGGGCCGGCGTCTACATCGCGGCGCAGCTCCTGGGCGCCGTAGCGGGGGCCCTCGTCCTGAAGTTCGTGATCCCGACCACGTGGTTCGACGCAGGACACGGCGGGATCCCCGCCGTCGACCCCATCATCACCGTGGGCAAGGCCATCGTGATCGAGGCCGTCGCCACGTTCTTCCTGATCTTCGCCGTGTACGGAACGGCCGTGGACGAACGGGGGCCGTGGGCCAAGACGGCCGGTCTCACGATCGGGCTGGTGATCGCCTTCGACATCATGGTGTTCGGCCCGCTGACCGGCGCCGCCATGAACCCCGCCCGCTGGTTCGGACCCGCCCTTGCCACCAACGACTGGACCAACTGGTACGTCTGGATCGTGGGGCCCCTGCTCGGGGGCGTGATCGGGGGCTTCGTCTATTGGGTGAGCTTCCTCCGAGCCGCGGAGCCAGCGACGCCCTGACCCGCTGGGACGCTCCGAGGTCGGCGGTTCGGGCCCCCGAAGACTAGCCTGGAACCGATGGACACCGTCTACCTGGACTCCGCCTCGGCAACGCCGCTGCTGCCGGAGGCGCGTGAGGCCATCGTCGCCTCGCTCGACAGCTACGGCGACCCCCTCAACATCCACGGCCCCGGGCGGGAGGCCCGTCGGCTGCTGGACGACGCCAGGGCGGTCGTCGCCGCATCCATCGGCGCCCAGCCCGATGAGCTCGTCTTCACCTCAGGGGGCACCGAGTCGGTCGCGCTCGCGATCTGGGGCGGGGTGCGTGCCAACCGCGAGCTGGGGACGCGGATCGTCGTGAGCTCCGTCGAGCACCCTGCCGTGGGTGGCATCGGCAACGTCCTGGAGAGCGACGGATTCCACATGGTCCGGGTGCCCGTCGACCCCAGCGGTCTGATCGACATGGATACGTACGCGCGAGAGGTACGTAAGCCTGGCACCCTCCTCGCCAGCGTCCAGCACGCGAACCACGAGCTGGGGACGCTGCAGCAGATCGGCGAAGCGGCGCGGCTCGCCCGTGAGGCCGGTGTCCGGTTCCACACGGACGCGAGTCAGACCGTGGGCCGCCTGCCCGTCGACGTTGCGGCTTTGGGCGTCGACTTCCTCTCGCTGTCCGGCCACAAGTTCGGCGGACCGCCCGGGGTGGGGGCGCTCTACGTGAGGCGAGGCGTGGGTCTGGCCGCCTACCCGTGCGGCGACGACCGCGAGCGCAAACGTCGATCCGGGATGGAGAACACGCCCGGCATCGCCGGCATGGCCGCGGCGCTCACGGCATCCCTGGGCTCGATGGGCGACACCGCCGCCGCACAGTGGGGCCTGACCGCCGATCTCCGAGACCGTATCGACCGCGAGGTCAGGGGTGCGACGGTCCACGGACACCCTACGCATCGGACCCCCCACCTCGTGTGCTTCAGCGTGCACGGCATCGACCCCGCCACGCTCATGATGGCGCTCGACGATCGCGGCTTCCCGCTGGGGGCAGGATCCCTCTGCAGCGGCCGGCCCGAGGATCCCTCCCCCGTGCTCGAGGCCGTGGGGTTCCCGGGGACGAGCGGGTTCAGGGTCAGCCTGGGGCCGACGTCCAGCGCCGACGACATCGGCCGGTTCGCCGACGCGTTGCCGGGGATCGTCGAGGAGCTGCGCGAGGTGGAACGCACCAGCGCGGAGACGCTGCGCCGCTTCGCTCCCCCCGATCCGTGAGCTCCGACCCGCTCAGAGGCTCCTTCCGCGGCGCTCGGCCTCAGGCTACGGTCCAGGTGTCGCCGCCGTGCAGCAGCTTCACCAGCTCGCCTTTGCCCTGCCGCTCCACCGCCGCGTCCAGCTGTTCCACGATGGCCTCGCCGTAGACGGGGCGCTCGAACTCCCGGAACACGCCGATGCAGGTGGCCTCGTGGGGACCCAGGGAGAGGTGAGCGAGCCCGAAGGGTAGCGAGGGGCGCCCGCCCGCCTGGTGCACGACGATGCGGTCCGGGTCCACCTCGTTCACCTTCCGCACCTGGAGGCGGCCGTTCTCACCCACGATCACGCACTTCGTACCCTCGTCGAAGATGATGGGCTCCCCGTCCTGCAGGCGGATCTGGTGATGCAGACCCTCGGGCTTCTCGCGCAGGGCATCGAACGCGCCGTCGTTGAAGACGTTGCAGTTCTGGTAGATCTCGACGAACGCCGCTCCCCGATGTGCAGCCGCCTTGCGCAAGACCTCGGTCAGGTGCTGGCGGTCGTTGTCGATCGTGCGGGCGACGAAGGTCGCCTCGGCGCCCAACGCGACCGCGATCGGGTTGAAGGGGTGGTCGACCGATCCGAACGGCGTGGACTTCGTGACCTTCCCCTCCTCGCTGGTCGGGGAGTACTGGCCCTTCGTGAGCCCGTAGATCTGGTTGTTGAACATGAGGATCTTGATGTTCACGTTGCGGCGCAGGGCGTGGATCAGGTGGTTGCCACCGATCGAGAGCCCGTCGCCGTCACCTGTGACGACGAACACGGTGAGGTCGGGGTTCGCGGTGGCGATCCCCGTGGCGATCGCCGGTGCGCGACCGTGGATCCCGTGCACGCCGTAGGTATCCATGTAATACGTGAACCGCCCGCTGCATCCGATGCCGCTCACGAACACGGTCTTGTGTGGCTCGATGCCGAGTTCCGGCATGAACCCTTGGACCGCGGACAGGATGGCGTAGTCGCCGCAGCCGGGACACCAGCGGACCTCCTGATCCGAGGTGAAGTCCTTCTTCGTCAGGGTAGCCACGGCTCCACCGTCGCCGTTCCCGTGCGTCTCACTCATCGAGCAGCCTCATGATCTCGTGCTCCAAGTCCTCGGCGAATATCGGGATCCCCTGCACCTTGTTGAACGAACGCGCGTCCACGAGGAACTTCGCCCGGATCAGCATGGAGAGCTGGCCCAGGTTCATCTCGGGGATCAGGACCTTGGGATAGGCCTTCACGACATCGCCGACGTTGGCCGGGAACGGGTTGAGATGGCGCAGGTGTGCCGTGGCCACCGAACGTCCTGAGGCCCGGACCCGGCGAGCCGCAGCTCGGACGGTGCCCAACGACGACCCCCAGGACAGGACCAGCAGGTCCGCGGCACCGTCCGGGTCCTCCACGTCCAGGGGCGGGATGTCCGCCGCGATCCCCTCGACCTTCTCGGCCCGCAGGTGGGTCATCCGCTCGTGGTTGATCGGGTCGTAGCTGATGTTCCCGGTCAGGTCCTCGCGCTCGAGTCCGCCTATCCGGTGAACCAGGCCCGGGGTTCCGGGCACCGCCCAAGGGCGCGCCAGGGCCGCATCCCGCGCGTACGGCATGAACTCGCCACCGTCCGAGCGGGCGAAGTCGGGGTCGATGACGGGGAGCGAGTCGGGCTCGGGGATGCGCCATGGCTCCGACGAGTTCGACAGGAAGGTGTCGGAGAGCAGGATCACGGGTGTGCGGTACCGGACCGCGATCCGGGCGGCCTCGACGGCCATCGCGAAACAGTCCGACGGCGAGGCGGCGGCAAGGACCGGCATCGGAGATTCACCGTGACGCCCGAACATCGCGAGCAGCAGGTCGCCCTGTTCGGTCTTGGTCGGCAGGCCGGTCGAGGGTCCCCCGCGCTGCACGTCCACGATGACCATCGGCAGCTCCATGATGACCGCGAGCCCCAGTGTCTCCGCCTTCAGGTCCATGCCGGGGCCGCTGGTGCCGGTGACCGCAAGCTTGCCCGCGAAGGCGGCTCCCAGCGCCATGTTGGCGGCGGCGATCTCGTCCTCGGCCTGGAGCGTGATGACCCCGAAGTTCTTGTGCCGGCTGAGCTCGTGCAGGAGTTCGGACGCGGGCGTGATGGGGTAGCTCGCGTAGAACAAGGGGATGCCGGCGCGCTCGGAGGCGGCGATCAGACCCCAGGACAGAGCGGTCGCACCCGCCACGTTCCGGTAGGTGCCGGCCTCCACGACGGCGGCCTTCACCACGTACGAGTGCTCGAAGACCTCGGTGGTCTCGCCGAAGTTGTACCCGGCCTTGAAAGCGGAGACGTTCGCCTCGAAGATCTCGTGCTTGCCGCCGAACTTACGCTCCAGCCAGTCGAGGGTGGTCTCGGTGGGGCGCCCGTACATCCACGTCACGAGCCCGAGCGCGAACATGTTCTTGGCACGCTCGGCCTCCTTCTTCCCGATCCCGATGCCCTCCGTGGCCCGCACGGTCATCGAGGTCATCGGGACGAGGTAGAGGCGGTAGCCGTCCAGGGAACCGTCCGTGATCGGATCGCTCTCGTACCCGGCTTTCTCCACGTTGCGCCGGGTGAACGCGTCCTCGTTCACGATGAGCACGCCGCCTTTGACCACCTTGTTCAGGTCGGCCCTGAGCGCCGCCGGGTTCATCGCCACCAGCACGTCGGCGTGATCGCCCGGTGTCGTGATGTCCGTGGAGGCGAACTGGATCTGGAACGCGGAGACCCCGTGGACGGTGCCGGCGGGCGCCCGGATCTCTGCGGGGAAATCAGGGAGGGTGGCGAGGTCGTTCCCGGTCACCGCGGTCGCTGAGGTGAAGCGGTCTCCCGTGAGCTGCATCCCGTCACCGGAATCGCCGGCGAACCGGATGACGACGCGTTCCTTCTCTTCGACGGTCTTGATCATCCCTGCGGGGCCGAGGCCGGTTCCTTTCGATCGGGGGTCGGGGCGTCGACACCTAGCGTAACGCCAGGAAGGGCCTTCTCCGTTGGAACCCGGGTAGATTCTCCGTATGAAGACTCGACGGCTCGGATCGCAGCGGTCCCGAACTCTCCGTCATCGGCTACGGCGCGTGGGAGGCGGGAGGCCAGCACTGGGGGCCCAACCCTTCCGACGACATCGTGATCGAGGCGATGCATGCGGCCGTCGAGGCCGGGATCAACTGGATCGATACGGCCGAGGTCTACGGCCAGGGCGTCTCGGAGCGGCTCGTGGGCCGAGCGATCGCAGGACACCACGACGAGGTGCTGATCGCATCCAAGGTGGCCCCTCAGCCCGAGGGCTCGGGGTTCCGCCCGGAGCAGGTCGCGGCGGCGTGTGACGCGTCGCTGGCGCGGATGGGGATCGGGCACATCGATCTCTATCAGCTCCACTGGCCCGACGAGACGGGCGTGCCGATCGAGGAGACGTGGGGCGCGATGGTCGAGTTGGAGCACGCGGGCAAGATCCGGGCGCTGGGCGTCTCGAACTTCGACCGCGATCTGATCGAGCGATGCGAGGCTATCCGGCACGTCGACGGTCTCCAGCCGGAGTTCAGCATGCTGGTGCTCGAGGATCGATCGCTCATCCGCTGGTGCGGGGAGCAGGGGATCGGCGTGGTCTCGTACTCGCCGTTGGCCGCCGGGGTCCTCACGGGTGCTGTGACGGCTGAGACCACCTTCGGCGAGGGCGACTGGCGGGGTGGGGCGTGGTGGGAGGCGGAGGAGTTCGCGCCGGATGAGCTGACGCGGCGCCTCGAGGTCGTGGAGGCGATGCGACCGATCGCCGAGCGCGTGGGGTGCAGCCTCGCGCAGCTGGCCCTCGCCTGGAACCTCTCACAGCCTGGTGTGACATCGGCCATCGCGGGGAGCCGCAACCCGGCGCACGTGCGAGGCAACGCGGCGGCGGGCGATGTCGAACTGGACGAGACCGTGCTCCAGGAGCTGGAGGCGCTGATCGCCTGAACGGGGCGGAGCCGGTTCAGCCCCCCGTCGTTCGCCCGCCGTTCGACCTGCCGGAACCTACGGACGATCCCATCGAGCAGCTTCAGGGTGACCTGCGGCTCGTCCTCGATCAGCGCGTCCAGGGTCCTGCGGAACAGACGAAGCACGCGCATCGGCGTCTCCGCAACGATGGTGGCCGTGCGCGGGCCCCCATCGATCGTCGACAGCTCGCCGAAGAAGTCGCCGGGCAGCACCTCCCCCACCTTCTTCTTGCCACGCGTCACCTTCGCCGATCCCTCGAGGACCACGAAGAGCGTCTCCCCCGGGTCCCCTTCCTTCACGATGATCTGACCCGGGTCGAATACCAACTCCTCCGTCTCCTTGGAGAGTCGGTCGAGATGCCGCTTGCTGAAATCGGCGAACATCGGGACCCGTGCGAGCGCGTCCGCCGTCTGACGCCGCGTCCGCTTGAGCGGCTCTTCCGGCTGTCGAGTGGGGCGCCGGTTCCCTCGCTCCCGCAACACCATGTCCGGCAGGCTCTGAGACATGTCAGGAGATTACCCCGGCCGGACGGAGCCCGCCACGGCGGCGTCCCGTTGGTCGCACGAAGAGGCCCCCGCTAGGGTGGTCGCGATGGAAACGCGCGAGCGCCTGGACGCGCTCCTTCGGGAGCGGATCGTCGTGCTGGACGGCGCCTGGGGCGTGCTCCTTCAGGGGCGGGGACTGAGTGAGGCGGAGTTCCGAGGTGAGCGCTTCGCGGAACACGAGCGGGATGTCAAGGGCGACCCCGACCTGCTGAACCTCACGCAGCCCCAGATCGTCTCCCAGGTGCATCGGTCCTATCTCGAAGCCGGCGCGGACATCACGACCACCAACACCTTCACGGCGACCTCGATCGCCCAGGGCGACTATGGGCTCGCGGAAGCCGCCTACGACATGAACGTCGAGGGGGCCCGGCTCGCGAAACAGGAGGCGGCGGACTTCCCCGACCGGTTCGTCGCCGGCTCCGTGGGCCCTCTCAACGTCACGCTATCGCTCTCGCCCAAGGTCGAGGACGCGGCGTTCCGCTCGGTGACCTTCGACCAGGTCGTGGAGACCTACGCGGAGCAGATCAGAGGTCTCCGCGACGGCGGTGCCGACCTCCTGTTGATCGAGACCATCTTCGACACGCTGAACGCCAAGGCGGCCATCGCCGCGGCGAAGGACATAGCGCCGGAGCTGCCGATCTGGCTCTCCGTCACGATCGTGGACCGGAGCGGTCGCACGCTGTCCGGTCAGACGATCGAGGCCTTCTGGATCTCGGTCCAGCACGCCGACCCCGTCATGATCGGCATCAACTGCTCGCTGGGGGCATCGGAGATGCGGCCCTACCTCGAGGACCTGGCCCGCGTCGCGAACGTCCCTGTGGCCTGCTACCCCAATGCCGGACTTCCCAACGCGTTCGGCGGCTACGACGAGACGCCCGCGATCACCTGCGAGCTGCTCACCGCGTTCGCGCAGGAGGGGCTCGTGAACCTGGTGGGCGGGTGCTGCGGCACCACCCCCGAGCACATCGAGGCCATCGCGGCTTCCGTGCGGGGTCTCCCGCCCCGCTCCTTCTCCACGGAGCCCGATCCCCTTCCCCACCTGAGCGGCCTCGAGCCGTTCCGCATCACGCCGGAGACCGGCTTCGTGATGATCGGCGAACGTCAGAACCTCACCGGCTCCCTGAAGTTCCGCCGGCTCATCGAGTCCGGAGACTTCCAGGGCGGGGTCGAGGTCGCGATGGAGCAGGTCCGCGGCGGCGCCAACCTCATCGACGTGAACATGGATGCCGACCTCCTCGACGGCGTCGAGGCGATGACCACGTTCCTGAACCTGATCGCCACCGAGCCCGAGATCGCGAAGGTCCCAGTGATGGTCGACAGCTCGAAGTGGGACGTGATCGAAGCCGGCCTGAAGTGCCTCCAGGGCAAAGGGGTCGTGAACTCGATCAGCCTCAAGGAGGGCGAGGAGGACTTCCTCGCGAAGGCGCGCAGGATCAAGCGCTACGGTGCGGCCGTCGTGGTGATGGCATTCGACGAGGCAGGGCAGGCGGGCACGGTCGAGCGCAAGATCGAGATCTGCGAACGCGCCTATCGGCTGCTGACGCAGGAGGCAGGTTACGCACCGTCGCGACATCATCTTCGACCCCAACATCCTGGCCATCGCCACCGGGATGGAGGAGCACGCCGAGTTCGCGAAGGCGTTCATCGAGGTCCACGCGCGAGATCAAGCGGCGGTGCCCCGGCTCCATATCTCCGGCGGCGTCTCCAACCTGAGCTTCAGCTTCCGCGGCAACGAGCCCGTGCGCCAGGCGATCCACGCGGCGTTCCTGTATCACGCCATCGCCGCCGGGCCTCGACATGGCGATCGTGAACGCCGGCCAGCTCCCGGTCTACGACGACATCCCGAACGACCTGCTCGAGCACGTCGAGGACATCATCTTCAACCGCCGGCCCGACGCCACCGAACGGATGGTCGACGTTCGCGGAGACCGTCAAGAGTGGGGGCGTCGAGCGCGTGCAGGACCTCGCCTGGCGCGAGAGCACGGTGGAGGAACGGCTATCCCACGCCCTCGTGCACGGCATCGTGGACTTCATCGTGGAGGACACGGAAGAGGCGCGCCGCGCCTACGACGCCCCTTGGACGTGATCGAGGGCCCGCTGATGGACGGCATGAAGATCGTGGGCGACCTCTTCGGCGCCGGCAAGATGTTCCTGCCGCAGGTGGTCAAGAGCGCGCGCGCTATGAAGAAGGCCGTGGCCCACCTCGAGCCCTACATGGAGGAAGAGAAGCGCATCCTGATCCGGGCAGGCGGCACGGCGAAGCCGCAGGGACGCATCGTGACTGCGACCGTCAAGGGCGACGTCCACGACATCGGCAAGAACATCGTCGGCGTCGTCCTGGGCTGCAACAACTACGAGGTCATCGACCTGGGCGTGATGGCGCCCGCCGACCTGATCCTCGACACCGCGATCCAGGAGGGCTGCGATCTCGTCGGGCTCTCGCGGCCTGATCACGCCCTCGCTCGACGAGATGGTGAACGTCGCGAAGGAGATGGAGCGTCGGGGCATGACCTTCCGCTGCTGATCGGCGGCGCCACCACCTCGCGCCAGCACACGGCCGTGCGCATCGCCCCTGCCTACTCGCAGCCCACCGTGCACGTGCTGGACGCCTCCCGCGTCGTGGCGGTGGTCTCGGCGCTGCTGGACCCCGAGCGCAAGGAGATCCTCGATCGCGAGAACCGCGCACTTCAGGCCCAGCTCGCGCGCTCAGCACGAGGAGCGCACGAAGACCCCGCTGCTCCCCTACCGCAAGGCCGTCGAGCGCCGCACCCCGATCGACTGGCGCGCGGAGGATCTGCCGACGCCCGCGTTCACGGGTGCGCGGGTCGTCGAGCCCTCGCTCGCGACCTCGTGCGGCTTCATCGACTGGACCTTCTTCTTCACGGCGTGGGAGCTGAAGGGCCGGTTCCCGCAGATCCTCGACCACCCCGCCCACGGGAAGGCCGCCCGAGAGCTCTACGAACACGCACAGGAGCTCCTGGACTCGATCGTTGCCGACGGCTCGCTCCAGGCGCGCGGCGTCTACGGCTTCTGGCCCGCCCACGCCGAGGGAGACGACATCGTGCCTGGCGAACGGCATCACGTTCCCCATGCTCCGCCAGCAGACAGCAGAAGGACGACGACCGCCCGAACCGCTCGCTCGCCGACTTCGTCGCCCCGAAGGAGACCGGGCTCGCCGGATCACATCGGCGCGTTCGCCGTCACGGCCGGGCTCGGCGCCGACGACCTCGTGAAGGTGTTCGAGGCCGACCACGACGACTATCGCGCGATCATGGTGAAGGCGCTCGCGGACCGACTCGCCGAGGCGTTCGCCGAGTACCTCCACCAGGAAGCGCGCATCGCCTGGGGCTACCAGGCCGCTCCGCTCCCCAACGACGACCTCGTGCACGAGCGCTACCGGGGCATCCGCCCCGCGTTCGGCTATCCGGCGTGCCCCGACCACTCGCTCAAGCGCCGGCTCTTCGACCTGCTGGGCGCGCGCGAGGTGGGCCTCGATCTCACCGGATCCTGCTCGATGACGCCCGCGGCGAGCGTCAGCGGGTCTCTACTTCGGCCACCCGCAGGCGCGGTACTTCAACGTGGGGCGCATCGCGAAGGATCAGGTGGAGGACTACGCGCGGAGGCTCGGGGAGAGCGTCACCGAAGCTGAGCGCTGGCTCCGCCCCAACCTCGCCTACGACGTCGACTGAGTCGGTGTCCCGCCGGACGCGAGGGCGGCGTTGATCTGCACCGACAGCTCGTGGACCTGCCTCGTCAGCTGGGTGTTCTCCTCGAGCAGCGTGCGCTCCACCGTCAGGACCTGTTCCATCCGCTGCGACTCCGCGTAGTGGTGCGCGGCGAGCGCCTCATCCCTGGCCGCCGCGCGGTTCTGGCTCATCATGATGATGGGCGCTTGGAGCCCGGCCATGGCCGACAGGGCCAGGTTCAGGGCGATGTACGGATACGGATCGAACTGGTGTCCGTGCAGCACGCGAGCGAGCAACACGGTGTTGATCAGCATCCACATCCCGATCAGCCCGACGAAGAAGAAGATGAACGGCCACGACCCGCCGAACTTGGCCACTTCGTCAGCCACGCGTTCCCCACGCGTGCGATCGTCATGCATCGCCCGGACGGTCGGATGACGACGGTCCCGATGTGACCAGGGGTACAGTTCGCGGTCGCTGCGCGCCGAGCTGCCCATTGCAGCCTCCTTGGAACTCGGGCCGCGCGGGTGGGCGCGCCGGCCTAGTGGAAGGAGTTGCCGCAGGCGCAGCCGCCCTGCGCGGCGGGGTTGTCGATCGTGAAGCCGGACGCCTCCAGGGAGTCCACGAAGTCGATCGTGGCCTGGCTCAGGTACGGAACGCTCATCTTGTCGATCACGAGCTTGACGCCGAACTGCTCTGCGGCCTGGTCCTTCTCGGTTACCTGATCGTCGAGGTACATCGCGTAGCGGAGGCCCGAGCACCCACCGGGCTGCACGGCGACACGGAGCGCGATGTCATCTCGGCCCTCCTCGGCCAGGAGCTCCTTGACCTTGCCGGCTGCGTTCTCGGTCAGCGTGATCATCGTTCCTCCGGTGAGGGTCGTCGTTCGTCGGTTGGCACGTCTCGACATGATAATGCCTGCGGGGCGGAAGCCGGGCGTTCAGGGGGTTTCCGCGAACCGCGCCACGCGTCGCTTCGCTCACGCGCAGGAGCTCGTGCGGGGTCAGGCGGGAAGACCGAGTCGGGGGTCCCGGCGGCCGCCCACACCTCCTCGTACGCCAGCAGGTCCCGGTCGCAGGAAGGTCCTCACCCGCTCCGGATGGCCGAACGGCGGCGTGCCGCCCACGGCGAACCCGGTGGCCGCGCGCGCCTCCTCGGGCGTGGCGCGGCGCACCGCGTCCGGCACCCGCCAGCGCCGCGAGCGTCACGACGTCCACCCGATTCGAGCCCAGAGGTCAGCGCGAGCACCGGACGCTCGTCCGCCATGAAGATCAGCGACTTGACGATCTGCCCGACCTCGCATCCGATGGCCTCTGCGGCTGCGGGAGCGGTCTTCGTGCCCTGCGGGAAGCGTCGGACGTCCGGGTGAAGCCCGAGCGCCCGAGCCCCCTCGGTGAACCGATCGATCGCGTCGCTCACGCCTCGGCTCCGATCAGATCGGCGGCGCGGACCGCGAGCTCCTGCGCCGAGCCGCTCCAACGAGGGACGAGTCTCCTGCATCGCCACCGTCTCCCCGAACCGTTCGATCAACGACACCACGGGAACCCCCGGGGGTCGGATCGTGGCCCGCCCGCACACGACGACCGCCGGCACGCCGGCCTCCCTCGCGGCGGAGAGCACGCCGGCCGGCGTCTTCCCTCGCAGCGACTGAGCGTCGAGCGAGCCCTCGCCTGTGATCACGAGGTCGGCCAGGTCCACCCGCTCGCGCAGGCCGACGGCCTCCATCACCACCTCCACCCCGCGGCCGCAGACGTGCCCCGCAGAACGCCATCAGGCCGAACCCGAGGCCGCCCGCAGCTCCTGCACCGGGCTCCCGGCGCAGATCGATCCCCAGATCGCGATGCACGATCGCGGCGAGATGTCCGAGCGCGCGGTCGAGGAGCAACACGTCGTCGGGCGACGCGCCCTTCTGAGGCCCGTAGACGGCGCTGGCCCCGCTGGGGCCGACCAGCGGGTTGTCGACGTCGCATGCGCCCGTGATCGACGCGCGCGCGATGCCCGGGTGCAGCCCCCGTGCGTCGATGCTGGCGAGATCCAGGAGCGCCGCCCCGCCGTCAGGCACGGCTCGGCCCTCAGCGTCCAGGAACCTGACCCCGAGCGCCGACGCCATCCCGACGCCGCCGTCGTTGGTGGCGCTGCCTCCCAGGCAGACCAGGAGCCGCGTGACTCCGTCGTTCGATCGCCCGGAGCATCAGCTCGCCCGTACCACGCGTGGTCGTGCGCCTCGGGTCGCGCCGATCGGGGCGCAAGAGCTCCTGCCCGGATGCCCGCGCCATCTCGACCACGCCCATCAGCCCCGCGTCGGCCGGCGCGAGACCGAAGGCGGCATCCACGAGATCTCCGAGGGGCCCCGCGACCGGGGCGCTGACCGCGCGGCCGCCGAGGGCGCTCACCAACGCATCCATCGTGCCCTCGCCTCCGTCGGCCATCGGGATGACCTCGAGGACGTCGCCCGGCCGTTCTCGCCGCCAACCCGTCTCCACCGCCTCTGCCGCCTGTCGCGCGGTGAGCGTGCCACGGAACTTGTCGGGGGCGACCAGGACGCGCATGTAGCGAATGTACAATCCGCGCGGACAGCCCGGGGATCCAGACCGGAGCGCGGGAGCGCCCGGCGTGACCCGAGCCGCCACGCCGACGCGAGAGGGAGGGACACCGTGAGTCTGGATCGCGAGACGCTGCTAGGCGTCGCGCACGCCGAACGGCAGCGCCTGGGCCGCACGATCCAGTACGCGGAGCCCGATACCTGGGAGCAGCCCAGCGCGGCGGCGGGATGGTGGAACCGAGACGTGATCGCGCACCTGGCCGCGGGCGACACGCTGGCGGCCCAGCTGGTCGCGGGTGAGCCGGCTGTCGAGCTGCAGGAGTACCGCGAGGGCCTCGGCGAGGAGCCCTTCACGATCGACGGCTTCAACGCCTGGACCGTGGACCGTCGCTCGGGCCGATCCACGCGCGAGGTGCTCACGACGTGGGGGGAGGCGGCCGAGTCCTTCCTCACGCACACGGCCCGCCTCTCCGACGAGGACTGGGATCACGCCCGCTACGACTACGTGGCGGGCCCGATCGCTGCCCGCTACCTCGTCCAGACCCGGGTGATCGAGTGGTGGCTCCACGGGGAGGACGTCCGGGCCACCAACGGCCTCGGTCCCCAGTACCAGCACTGGCCCGTCCATCTCACGATCGACATGGCCGTTCGGATGCTCCCCTGGTCCCTGGGCCAGGCGGGCCTCGATCTGTCCGGCCGTACGGTCCGGGTTGAGGTCGAGGGCGCAGGCGCGGGCGCGTGGCACTGGGGCCTAGGGGCCGGCGAGGTGCCGCGCGAGGACGGCCACGCGGACGCCGTGCTCACGGGGCGGGCCCCACAGCTCGCGCTGGTCGCGGGGCGGCGCCTGGACCCCGACGAGGTCTACGCCGGCGGCACCGTCGTGCTGTCGGGCGACAGGCAGCTCGCGATGACGGTCCTCCGCAACCTCCGCGCCTACCCGTGACCCGGCCCGCCGCGTTCAGCGTGTGACGCTCAGGCGGCGCACCGACCGGGGATGGGCTCCGAACCGGTACTTGTACCGGTAGTCGCCCTTGAGCAGATCGAAGGCCTCGCAGCCATCCTCGATCGCCAGGCGGATGTCCTCGCCCACCAACACCATCCCCGGCGCCAGGTTGCCCCAAGCACGATCGAACGCGGAGTTGTACAGCGAGTACGTCCCATCGAACGCGAACCCGATCGTGCCGGCAGCGAGCTCCCCACCGACCTCGATCATCGACAGCCGGAACACGCCGGCCGGCAGGAACGCCTCGCCGAGGCGCCGGAAGAAGATCTCCATGCCGGGCTGCATGAAGACGCCCTTCGGTCCCTCGCTCATCCGGTGAAGCTCCACGAACCGGTCCAACATCGGCCGGACGGTCGCGTGGTCCGCGGTCCGGATCGTGTAGGGACCGGCCTCCGCTTCCAGCTTCTTCGCCTTGCGTCGGATCTCGTGGCGGAGTTTGGCGGGGAGCGCCTCGAGGTACCCGTCCCACGTGTGCGGGAGCGGGAGGAACGGGGCGACGCCGTTCTGGTCCTCCGTCTCCTCGACCACGAGGCCCCGCGCCTCGGCTGCGATCCGCAGGAGCCCGAGCCACGGCCGGTCTTCGGGGAGCCCGCGCAGGTCGGCGACCACCCATCCGTTCCGCGTCGAGAGGGCGGCCCACAGCTCCTTCGCGAAGGCCTCCTGCGCCCCTGGCAGGCCGACCGGGCCCATGTAGTCCGTCACCTCGGTCCCACCGAGGAACCGCAACGTCTCGCCCACCTGTTCGAACGCCACCGCGCCCACCTGAGACCCATCGTCCTCCTCGGCGAACGCGAGCAGGAGGTGCTCCGGCTCCTCCCCGAATTCCTCCCAGTAGAGCTTCAGGTAGTCCGGCGTCTGGAAGAAGGTGCCGGAGGGATCGGCGTCGACCAGCTCGGCCCAGCCCCGTCGCTGGAAGTCCTGCCCGTCCTCGGAGAAGATGATCCGCATACGGGGACCCATGCTACGGGGCGCCAACGCGTCCGACCGCGGGCGGGTGCCTCCTCGGTTCGCACAGCCCTGCCTTCCGCCGGCTTCACCACGAGCCGCCGCCGCCTCCGCCGCCGCCTCCACCTGAGGAGCCCCCCGAGAAGCCGCTGCCGCCCGAGCCACCGGGCGTGGAGACGATCGTGCCGCCCGTCGTCACCGTGAAGTTGTCCATCGAGCGCGCGAACCCGTTCATCGTGAACGGGTGTGTGCTGACGTACCAGGAGGTATCCGGTGTCTGCGCCAGCCCTTCGAAGGCCTTCGCCCACTTCTCGGTGCACCCGAAGACGATCGCGTAGGGAAGGAAGCTCGTGAAGACGTTCGCTTGTTCGGCCCACTGCGCCATGTAGGTGTCTGCTTTCTCGATCACGGTTCGGAACCCGCGAACGCGCCTCAGGATCGCGGTGCCCTTCGCCGTGCGTGCGGGCATCCTCACGGCCGCCGCCATGAGAGCCACACCTCCGAGGAGCACCGCCAGACCGAGCAGGCCCAGGTGGGTGAACCGCGCCAGGACGTAGGTCAGCAGGCCGCCCAGGAGCAGGGCCAGGACCCCGAGGCCCGACCAACGCGCCCGCACCTTGTCAGGCCGTCCCGAGAACCACCCCTGCTTCATGGCGTCGGCGTAGAGCGACTCCTCGACGGCGTTCAAGCGCGCGCGGAAGGTGGCGCGAAGCGAGGAGACCGTCACGGCGTGACCGTCGCGGAACAGCCCTTCGAGCAGACGCCGCTCGTACGTCATGAGTTCGCCCTCGGACGACTCCGTGCGTGTCAGCGTCCAGTCGGGCTTGCCGAAGAGACCCTCCTTCGGGATCTCCTCGATCGTGAGGAAGCCCCGCACCGCCAGGTCGACGATCGAGGCCGTGACGTCCAGCGTGTCCGCCCGCTCGTCGATGATCGTGCCCATCTGGCCCGGCCTCAGGCCCTCCGGTGGCGCGAACTCCACCGGCGCAGAACTGTCGGCATCGAAGGGAGGGACGACCTCGTCGCCCGCCCCCTCGTTCCCCATCACCTGGTCGACCGCTGACCCGCGGAACCGGCGGTCACGGCCCCGGGTCCACACGAGCAAGATCACACCGCCGACCATGAGGACGAGCAGCGCCCCGCTGCCCCCCACGGCGAGCGGCGTACGACTGAAGGCGCGATCGAGCGACCAGCGCTCGATCAGGTGCGGTGTGGGCGTGGGCACGATCGCGCCCTTCGGGATCGCGACCACGACGGTCATCCCCTCGTAGGAACCGAGCCCCGCGACGGCGAACCGAGCGCGCCGCCCGACGGCTCGCGCCACATCGCACGGCAGGGTCGAGCCGGAGGATCCCTGGTAGCACGCGACCCGAGAGACCGGGGCCGGAGCGTCCACCGTCGTTGTGGCCCGTTCGATCGGGACACCCCACTCCGTGCCGATCGCGTTCCAGTACAACTCGACCTCATCGTGGAAGGCGTTCAGCGCCTGTTCGACCGTATACACGATCGTGTACGTGTGCCTGCCGGTGATCGTGCGATCCGGGTCGCCCACCTTGATCTCGGTGAAGCTCCCCGGCGTATCGACCGTGTAGTCGGCGGAGGCACCTCCGGTGGCGGTGACCGACACCACGTGGAGCGGGTAGAGACGATCGTACGTATCGTCGAACCGAAGCGTCGTGGGCACATCCCGCAAGATCCCGTGGCGCGCCGTCGAACCGAAGTCGTAGTCGATCGTCTCGGTGATCTGCAGGGTACCGTCCGCCCGGATCGCGATGGCGACGCGGTACGCATGGATCACCTCGGAGCTCTGGGCCCTCGCCGGGGTCCCGCCGAGCCCTATGGCCAGGGCAGCGGCAGCCCCCAGCAACGCGACCACTCGACGCATCTTCCCCACCACGTCCTCACAGGAGCTCAACGAGGTCGAACGACATCGCCATGATGACGTATGCCCCCGCGAGAGGGAGTCGACCCCCGGTCAACTTGCCGCGCCGGGACGCGCATGGAGGGAGCCTAAGGGGTTAGCGCCGACCGGGCCAGACGCCGCTGCGCGCATCCGTAGCTAGTCTGGGGCAGACTAGTTCACGGTATGCTCGTGTTCTCCGGACGCGGATCCGCCCACCAGAGCCTCCTGCAGCACGTCCCAGGCCAACACGGCGCACTTGATCCGGATCGGGTACTTCACGACGCCCTTGAGGGCCACGAGATCACCGAAGGCCTCCTCATCGGGCTCGACCTCGCCGGCCATCATCCCCCGGAACCGCGCGGCCAGCTCCTCGGCCTCGGCGACCGTCACCCCCGTGACCGCTTCGGTCATCATCGAGGCGCTCGACTGGCTGATCGAGCACCCCGCGCCCTGGAAGGTGACCTCGAGTACCTTCCCGTCCTCGACGTGGGCGAAGACCGTTATCTCGTCGCCGCACAGCGGGTTGTTGCGCGTGCAGGTGAGCTCCGCCCCCGGGAGCTCGCGCTTGTTCCGTGGACTCTTGTAGTGGTCGAGGATGACTTCCTTGTAGATGTCGTCGAGGGCCAACGCTGGTCTCCTAAGATCGGTGGGCTAGCTGAAGATGTCCTCGGCCTTGGCGAGCGCCTCGACGAGGACATCGACCTCTTCCCTGGTGTTGTAGACGTAGAACGATGCCCTGGCCGTGGCCGGCGTCCCGAAACGGCGCATCACGAGCTGCGCGCAGTGATGCCCGGCGCGGATCGCCACCCCCTCTTCGTTCACGATCGTGGCGAGGTCGTGCGGGTGGACGTCCTTGAACCAGAAGCTGACCGCACCGCCGCGGATCGAGGCGTCCTTGGGGCCGTAGACGGTCGCGCCTGCGTCGAGGAGGCGGTCGAGGGCGTAGGCCGTGATCTCCTCCTCATGCGCCCGGACCCGATCCATCCCGAGCGCCTCCAGGTAGCGGACGGCTGCACCCAGGCCAACCTGCTGCGCGAGTGGCATCGTGCCGCCTTCGAACTTGTGCGGGAACGACTTGTAGGTGCTGTGGTCGTGGAAGACCTCGTCGATCATCTCGCCGCCCCCGAGCATCGGGTCCATCGCGTCGAGGATCTCGGGCTTGCCGTAGAGACCCCCACTGGCCGTGGGGCCCAGCATCTTGTGTCCACTGAACCCCAGCAGATCCACGTCGAGGGCCTGGACGTCGATCGCGTGATGAGGCGCCAGCTGGGCGGCGTCGACCGCCACCACGGCCCCCACGGCGTGCGCTGCCTCGGTGAGCTGGCGCAGCGGCGTGATCGTGCCGAGGGCGTTCGACATCCCCGTCACGCCGAGGAGCTTCGTGCGCTGGGTTAGGAGTGATCCGAGATCGGACAGATCGAGTTGGCCGTCGTCTGTGAGGGGGATGTAGCGGAGCACAGCGCCGGTGACCGCGGCCGTCATCTGCCACGGAACGATGTTGGAGTGGTGCTCCATATCGGTCAGGAGGACCTCGTCGCCTTCCTTCAGGAACTTCCGCCCCCATCCCTGGGCCACCAGGTTGATGGACTCGGTCACCCCGCGCGTGAAGACGATGGTCTCGGGGGTCGGGGCGCCCAGGAACCGCGCCACGATGGCGCGCGCCCCCTCGAACAGCTCTGTGGCTTCCTCGCCGAGCATGTGGATCCCTCGGTGGGCGTTGGCATTATGCTCGGCGTAGAAGTCGCTCTCGGCCTCTATCACCTGGATCGGCTTCTGCGAGGTGGCGGCGGAATCAAGGTAGACGAGGGGTTTGTCGCCGACGGTGCGGGAGAGGATCGGGAAGTCGGCGCGGATCGCCGCGACGTCGAGCCCACCCACGTGTTGCGTCATCCCGCTCACCTCACACTGCTTCGGCCGCGGCATCCGGTTCGAGCCCGAGCTCCTGGCGAACGCCCTCGTATCCCTTGGCCTCCAGCTCGTTCGCGAGTTCCGCTCCCCCGCTGTTCACGATCCGGCCCTTCATCATCACGTGGACGACGTCGGGCGTGATGTAGTTGAGCATGCGCTGGTAGTGCGTGATGAGCAACACGCCAAGGTCGGGGCCGACGAGTTCCTTGACGCCTTCCGCGACCAGCTTCAGCGAGTCGATGTCCAGGCCGGAGTCGGTCTCGTCCAAGATCGCGATCTGCGGCTCCAGCACCGCGAGTTGGAGGATCTCGTTCCGCTTCTTCTCTCCACCGGAGAACCCCTGGTTCACGTACCGGTTCACCATGGCGTCGTCGATACTGAGCTTCTCCATCTGCGCCTTCATGTGCTTGCGGAAGGCGAGTGCACTCACCTGCTCACCCTTCACCGCCTGGTACGCGGTCCTCAGGAAGTTCACCACGGACACGCCCGGGACCTCCGTCGGGTACTGCATCGCGAGGAATAGACCTCGCTTGGCGCGCTCGTCGGCGAGCAAGGTCGTGATGTCCTCGCCTTTGAAGATCACCTGGCCGCCGGTGACCACGTACCCGGGTCGTCCCATGATCACGTTGGAGAGCGTGGACTTCCCCGACCCGTTGGGCCCCATCAGGGCGTGCGTCTCTCCCTGGCGAACCACCAGGTCGATCCCACGAAGTATGTCCTTGCCCTCCACGGACGCATGGAGATCTCGGATCTCAAGTGTCGCGGGGTTCGTTGCCTCAGTCATCGTCCTCACACCTCGATCAGGATGTCGTCGTTGCGGATCGTCAGGGGGTACATCGCCACGGGCGCTACCGCCGGGAGGGTCTTCGCGGCCCCCGTCTCCAGGTCGAACACGGAGCCGTGCTTCGGGCACTCGAGCGTGCGGTCCTCGATGTCGAGCTCGCCCTCGTCGAGCCAGGCGTGCTCGTGGCTGCATACGGCGTCGATCGCACGGAAGACATCCTCGCCCAGGTTCGCCACCGCGACGTGCCCCTCCCCGAAGGGGAACCTTCGAGCCTCGCCCGGCGGAACCTCCGACACAGCGCACAAGCGTAGGAGGCCCATCAGCGGATCCCCTCGGACAGTTCCCGGGCGATAGCGACCTCGGCTCCCTCCCGGACCTCTTGGATCTTCACGCGGTCCAGGACCTCCTGGAAGAACCCGCTCACGATGAGGCGCTCGGCCTCCGCGTGAGGGATCCCCCGGCTCTGGAGGTAGAACACGGCCTCCTCGTCCACCGGTCCCACGCTTGCAGCGTGACCGCACCTCACGTCGTTCGCCTCGATCTCGAGGTTGGGGATGGCATCGGCCTTCGCGTGCTCGGACAGGACGATGTTGCGGCTGGTCTGCATGGCGTCGGTCTTCTGCGCTCCCGGGCGCACGTGCACCCAGCCCGAGTACACGGCGCGGCTGCGGTCTCGGAGGGCACCCTTGTACAGCAGATCGCTCGTGCAGTTCGGGGCGACGTGATCCTGGATCGAACGGTGGTCGAAGTGCTGGTCGCCGTCGGCGAAGAACACCCCCAGCTGCTCCGAGAACCCGCCCGCGCCGTTCAGCACCACCTCGGTCTCGCTGCGGGCTAGATCGGCTCCGAAGCCCAGCGACAGCGTCCTCAGATCTGCGTCGCGGCCCACCTCGACGCGCTGGACCCCCAGATGCGTCACGCCCGCCCCCCAGTCCTGGATCGCCGCGTAACGCACGTGCGCACCGTCGCCCACCACGATCTCGGTGACGGCGTCGCTCAACGCATGGGTGAGAGCCGGCGAGGCGTAGCGGTCGATGAACGTCACCTCGGCCCCCGACTCCGTCACGATCAGCGTGTGCGGGAAGATGGCCGCGCCGTCGGCGTCGAGCCACGTCAGGGTCTGCAGGGGGAGTTCGACGCGTGTGTCGCGCGGCACGAACAGGAACGTGCCCCCGGTGCGGAACGCGCCGTGCAACGCCAGGAACCGCGTACGCGAGGTCGGCACGAGTCGATGGAGGGAGGCCTCGATCAGGTCCGGGTGGGAAGCTGCCACCGCGTCGAGGTCGCCGAAGACGACGCCCTGGGCCGCAAGCGCGGGATCCAGGTGCGTCAGCATGACGTCGGAGTTGTGCTGGACCTGCAGACCGGCACGCTCACCCACGGCGCCCAGCGCCGACTGGATCTCCTCCGGCACACCGTCGAGGGTCGCCGCGCGACCTCCTGGGGCGTACGGCGTGAAGTCGAGCGCGAACCCCGACAGATCCGTATAGCGCCATTCCTCGGTCGCGGGCGACGGCATCGGCATCGCTCACGAACGCCTCGAACGCCTGCTTGCGGAGCGGGCCGGTGAAGCCGGCCGCCTCGGGCAGCGTCGCGAGCGCGTGCTCGTCGAACGTACTGATGGTTTCGGTGTCGCTCATGCGCTCCTCGGGTCCGTCGCGGAGCCGCGCGGCCCCGCTCGCCTGGTGGCCGAGCGGCGGTCGTCGAGCGGCGATCCTCAGCCGACCGAGCCCTCCATCTGGAGCTCGACCAGACGGTTCAACTCGACGGCGTACTCCATCGGAAGCTCGCGCGTGATGGGCTCGATGAAACCGTTCACGATCATCGCCGTCGCCTCGGCCTCGGAGAGCCCCCGGCTCATGAGGTAGAAGAGCTGGTCCTCTCCGACCTTGCTGACCGTGGCCTCGTGGCCGAGCGCGGCGGTCTCGTCCTCGACCTCGATGTAGGGATACGTGTCCGAACGGCTCTCCTCATCCAGGATCAGCGCGTCGCACCGGACGTTCGACTTCGCGTGGTGCGCATCCGGCTCCACCCGGATCAGGCCCCGGTAGCCCGTGCGTCCGCCGTCCTTGCTGACCGACTTCGAGTTGATCACCGACGTCGTGTACGGTGCCGCGTGGATGGCCTTACCGCCCGCGTCCGTGTGCATGCCCTTGCCGGCGAATGCCACCGATAGCACCTCGCCACGAGCGCCCTTGCCCACCAGGTAGATCGACGGGTACTTCATCGTCACCTTGGAGCCGATGTTGCCGTCGACCCACTCCATCACCGCGTCCTCGTGAGCCACGGCTCGCTTCGTCACGAGGTTGTAGACGTTCGTCGACCAGTTCTGGATCGTGGTGTACCGGACGCGGGCGCCCTTCTTCACGATGATCTCGACCACGGCTGAGTGGAGAGAGTCACTCGAATAGATGGGCGCGGAGCACCCCTCGACGTAGTGCACGTAGCTGCCCTCGTCGGCGATGATCAGCGTCCGTTCGAACTGGCCCATGTTCTCCGCGTTGATCCGGAAGTACGCCTGCAGCGGGATGTCCACGTGCACGCCGGGCGGCACGTAGATGAACGACCCCCCAGACCACACGGCCGTGTTCAGCGAGGCGAACTTGTTGTCGTTGGGTGGGATCACCGTGCCGAAGTACTCCTTCACCAGGTCGGGGTAGTCCCGGACCGCGGAGTCCATGTCGGTGAAGATGACGCCGATCTCGTCCAGTTCCTTCTTGATCTTGTGGTACACGACCTCGGACTCGTACTGAGCGGAGACCCCGCCGAGGTACTTCTTCTCCGCCTCGGGGATCCCGAGCTTGTCCCACGTGTCCTTGATGTCGTTGGGCAGCTCGTCCCAGTTGCTCGCCTGCTTCTCGGTGGAGCGGATGAAGTAGAAGATGTTGGCGAAATCGATCTCGGACAGGTCGGCGCCCCACCAGGGCATCGGACGCATGTCGAAGTAGCGGAGGCTCTTGAGACGGAGCTTCTTCATCCACTCCGGCTCGCTCTTGAGTGCCGAGATCTCCTCGACGACCTGAGGGCTGACGCCTCGCTTCGGCTCGAAGACGGCGTGCGACGGGTCCTTCCAGTCGAAGCGGTAGTCCTTGCTGAGTTCCTTGAGGTGCTCTTCCTGGCTGACGACCACGCGGACTCCTCTGGGTACGGACGTAAACTCAGCCTACCGCCGTGGCGCGGTTAAAGTCCACCGCCGAGGTCGGATTCACCGGGCCCTGCTCCGCATCCTCGACGGCCCGGCCGATCCGGGCCTTACGGGCAGCTGACCTCGAGAAGTTCGCCAGTGGTCACGTCGTAGACCCAACCGGTCACCCGAACACCCTCCGGCAGACGATCCCCGAACCCGCGAACACGAGCGACGTCCTCACGCACGCTCTCCTCCAGGTTCGCGTATCCGAAGAGCTCGATACCCGCGATGTCTCCGCCGGTGGTCTCCCGAACGGTGCGGACCAGAGCTTCACGGTCCAGCCCCGCCGCCCCGCAGTCGGTGTGATGGATCACGAGGAACTCCCGGGTGTCCAGCAGCCAGCCCGAGACGAGGAGCGAGCGGAGGGCGTCATCTGAGGCGCGTCCGCCCGCGTTGCGTAGGATGTTCGCGTCGCCGAGCTCGAGCCCGAGGAACCGGGCGGGATCCACGCGGGCGTCGATGCATGTCAGCACGGCGACGGCCAGCCGAGGTGCACGCGGCAGGCGGCCCGAGGCGAACCCGGCAGCGAACACCCGGTTCGCCGCCAGGAGCTCCCTCACGAGGTCTGTCACGGATGCACCCTCAGCCGAGCTCGACGGGGGCCCCTACGAGCGACCCGTACTCGGTCCACGAGCCGTCGTAGTTCTTCACGCGCTCGTACCCCAGCAGCTCACTGAGCACGAACCACGTGTGCGACGACCGCTCGCCGATCCGGCAGTAGGCGATGACCTCCCGCTCCGGCGTGATCCCCTCCGCCGCGTAGAGCGCCCGGAGCTCATCTGCCGTCTTGAAGGTCCCGTCGTCGTTGGCGGCCTTGACCCATGGGATGTTCACAGCGCCGGCGACGTGGCCGGGCACCTGTGATCGCTCTTGTGGCAGGTGGTCCGGCGCGAGCTTCTCGCCACGGAACTCCTCAGGCGAACGCACATCCACGAACCCGGCGGCACCGCCCACCTTGGAGATGACCTCGTCGCGGAAGGCCCGGATCTCCGGCCGGTCCGCCCCGGCGATGATGTAGCCCGTCGCCGGACGGTCCGCCACGTCCTGGGTCAGCTCACGGCTCTCCAGCTCCCACTTCTTGCGGCCGCCGTTCAGGAGCTTGACCCGCTCGAAGCCACGCAACTTCAGGAGCCAATACGCGTAGGCCGCGAACCAGTTGTTGTTCCCCCCGTAGAGGATCACGGTGGTCCCCGCGTCGACGCCGGCCTCCGAAATGAGCCGTGAGAACCCTGCCCTGTCCAGGAAGTCGCGTCCGACTTCGCTATGCAGGTCGGTCGTCCAGTTCCACGTCACCGCGTTGCGGATGTGGCCCTTGTCGTAGGCGGACGTGTCCTCGTCCACCTCGATGATGCGAACGTCCCCGTCGTCGATATGCCCTTCCAGCCAATCGGTCTCGACCAGGACGCCCGGGTCGTGGTACCCCGCCATGATGTCGCTCCTTCCCACCCGGGTGAGCCCGGGAACACGAGAGCGGCCGCGAGGGCGGCCGCTCGTGAACGATGGTGCGATCCCGGGGATCCTGGCGCCTAGGGCCGCTCGGTCGACACCCCCCGGATGGCGCGGGGCGTACAGCACAGTCGCGACGGGATCATGGCCCCCACCACCCCGATGCAGCGCGTCCGGATCAATTCACGGCTCCCAAGTCGGATTTGCAGGTGCGAGTTGTATCGCAGGTGCTTCGCGTTCGTCAATCGCGACGGAGGCGGACCAGATCTCGGAGTCCTCAGAAGATGCCCAGCGCCGCTTTGGCCTCGTCGGACATCAGCTCGGGCGACCAGGGTGGCCGTAGGACGAAGTCGGGCCGAACCTCGACCACGTTGGGGACCCCTTTGAGGAATCCGCGCATCTGGTCCTCGATCAGCGGACCGATCGGGCATCCCATCGTCGTGAGCGAATACTGGATGTCCACCCCGCCCTGTTCGTCGACCTGGACGTCGTACACCAACCCGAGGTCCACGATGTTGATCCCCAGCTCGGGGTCGTACACGTTCCTGAGCGCCTCGGTGACGGCCTCGACGTCAGGCGCGCCGGAGGCCTCGACCGAGGAGGCGTCGGCGGAGGAGGCTGCGCCGTCTGCCATCATGGGGACGCCATCCGCCGCGACCGGGTCACCCGGGTCGCGGACGTCGGCGCGGTCGGCGTCAACAGATTCGCTGTGCATGTGAGCTTCCTCGCTACGGTCGGCTTATCCTTACAGCGTACTTCGTACCTCCCCGAACGGAAGGAGCTCCTCCGGTGACGGACCCCATCCGCGCCCTGATCGTCGATGACCATCCCGTGACCCGGGAGGGCTTGCGCACGGCGCTGGAGCTCTCCGAGGATGTGGTGGTGGTGGTCGGTGAGGCCTCCAGCGGGGAGGAGGCCGTCGAGCGCGCCCGCGAGCTCGGACCCGACGTCGTGTTCATGGACGTCCGGATGCCCGGGATGGACGGCATCGAGGCGACCCGGAGGATCCGCCAGGCCGCGCCCACCACGAAGGTGATCCTCATCACCATCGATGAGTCGCGCGGCGCGATCTCGGAGGCGATCCAGGCGGGGGTATCCGGCTACCTGCTGAAGGACGCCTCGGCGGACACGCTCGTGGACGCCGCGCGGAACGCGGTCGAGGGCAACGCCGTCATCCACCCCCAGCTCACGAAGACCTTCATCGAGGAGGTCCGTATGGGCGAGGGTGAGGGCGGAGGGCGAACGACCCCGCTGTCCAAGAGGGAGCGTGAGATCCTCCAGAAGGTCGCCGACGGTTCCACGACCCGTCAGGTTGCATCCGAGCTCGGGATCTCGCCGCACACCGTGAAGACACACCTGGAGCGGATCTTCGAGAAGCTCGGCGCGAACGACCGGGCACAGGCGGTCGCCATCGCGATCCGCACCGGCATCGTGCAGTAAGACCTCGATCGGGCGCCACCGGTGCCTTGGCCGAGGCTCAATCCGGCGCCCAGCCCGCCGATACCGGAGGCACCATGGCATCGCACGTGCTGCTCTTCGATCTGGCGGATGAGGTCGCCCGGCTCCAGTACCACCTGCTCAAGTCGGGGGACGACTTCACCGTGGTCGTGGCCACGGATCCCGCGCAGGCGGCCGCGATCGCCGCGCGGGTCCTCCCCGACATCGTCGTGTGCGATCCTGATCTGGATCCCGCCGGTGGCGGGCAGTTCGTCCGGCGGCTCCGAGCAGCCACGCCCGGGACGAGGGTCGTCGCATGGACGCATCAAGACCACCCGGAGATGATCGCCGAAGTCCTGGCGGAGGGGGCTTGCGGCTACCTGTCGAAGGATGAGACCGCGCCCGAGGTCGAGCGCGCCGTGCGCGCGGTCATCGCCGGTCACGTCGTCGTGGGCTCCGGGATCGCCGAGACGCTCGGCCGGCGGCTCACGACGGCCGTCGAAGAGGCCCGCGGTGCGCGCGAGGAGCTCGAACGCAACCGCTCCCAGGTCTCTTCAGGCTCGGCGGCCAAGGCGGACTTCCTCGCCAACATCTCGCACGAGCTGCGCACACCCGTGACGGTGGCCAAGGGGATCGCCCACGTCCTCCGCAACCCCTCGATCGGTGAAGAGGAGCGAGCCGAGTTCACCACCCAGCTGCAGAACTCGCTCGACAAACTCATGGGGATCGTCGACGAGGTCATCACGATGGCCGAGCTCGAGCGGGGGACGTTCGAGCTGCACCTCGCTCACCTCGACCTCGCGCCGCTCCTGCGGGACGCCATCGACGACGTGAGGATGCAGTATCCCGAGGTCCCCATCGACGTCTCGATGACGGGGGACCTCGCCGCCAACGCCGACGCGCCGCGGATCTCCTCCGTGATGCGGGAGCTCCTCGACAACGCATGCCGGTACTCCCCCGCGGGTGCGGCGGTCGAGGTCCTGGCCAGGAATCTCGACGAGGGGGTGGTGGTGACCGTCACCGACCACGGCGAGGGGCTGCATCGTGCCGTGGCAGCCCAGTCGTTCGAGGAGCCGTTCACCACCGGCGAGGACGTCCTCCGCAAGGAGAGGTCCGGCGTCGGCATCGGGCTGCACCTCGCACGGCAGCTGGTGGTCGAGCACGGCGGCATCCTCTGGACGGACCCGCTGCCGGGAGGGGGCACACGTGCCTCCTTCTGCCTGCCCGCAGGCGCCGAGGCGCTCACCGCACCCCCGATCTAGGTCGAGCCTCGGCGTCCCGGGTGGCGCACGCGTGACCTCGCGGGTTATCCTCGCCGCGGAGACCTGACAGGTTGCGGAGAGCCGTCCTCGGGATCGTCGTCACCCTCGTGAGCGTCGGCTGCGGCCGCGCCACAGGCGTCGTCGACCCCGCCCCCCTTGATGCCGGCATCTCGATCCGGACCACGCCCAGCCCCTACTCCGAGGTCACGCTGGGTCCTGTGAGCGCCCTCGTTCCCGAGGGCTGGCGGGCCGAGCCGGCCGGATCACGGGTCGGCGTGCGCGGTGGGTTCGTTGCCTCGCCCCGGCCGCAGGCGTGGAGGCGGATGGACGGGTCCACCTCCGGGATGGCCGCCACCTGGGTGGACGCGACCAGGGTGGGCGTTCCCTCGGACTTCTACTACCTTGCCGCCACGGGGCCCCTGCTGTCCCGGCTCTCCAACTCACACGGCTGCCGCGCCGATCGCACCGAGATCCTCGCCGACAACCGACCGGCGTTCGCACACGGAGCTCCCGGCTCGCCCGGCGACTACGTTGCGCGGGCGGAGGGCACGTGTCACGTACATGGGCACCCGACGCGGTGGGCGTACTTCGTTGCGGCGCCGGGGTACGGACCGGTGCACAGGCTGGGCATCCCGAATTCCGGGCTCTACGTGGTGGTTGCGGTGATGCCGGACTCGGCGCAGGCGGCATCGCAGCTGCGACGTCTCATCGCCCACACGTCGTTCGCGGGCGCGAGCGTCGACGACCTGGCGGCCGCGACACGCCCCCAGGTCGGCTGAGCCTCAGCGAGGGTTCCGGTCGACGAAGGGCGGGCGCACGACGGTGGCCGTCCCACGGCGACCTCGGATGTCCACCTCGACCTCGGCGCCTACGGCGCCCGCATCGACCGGCCACAGGTAGGCCAGCCCGATCCCGGTTCGCAGCACGGGCGAGAAGGTTCCGCTCGTGACCTCGCCCACCAGCTGATCTCCCACCAACACCGGATAGTGCGCTCGCGGGATGAACCGACGTTCGTGCATCCTGAGTCCGCGCAGGATCGAGGGGAGCCCCTCCCGCTTCTGACGGAGCAACGCTTCCCGCCCCCGGAACTCGCCCTTGTCGAAGGCGACCGCCCACGACAAGCCGGCCTCGAGCGCGCTGGAGGACTCGAAGAGATCCTGGCCGTAGAGCGGGTAGCCCATCTCCAGGCGGAGGATGTCACGGGCGGCCAAGCCACAGGGCATCCCACCGAACGGCTCGACCGCCTCAGTCAACGCGTGCCACAGCTCGACGGCGACATCCTGATAGGTGAACAGCTCGAAGCCCACCTCGCCCGTGTAGCCCGATCGGGTGAGGATCATGGGCCGGCGCCGGTACTCGGTCTCGACGCACTGCATGAAGGCCAGGTCGGAAGCCACGGGGAACAGCCGGGTGAGCGCCTGGACCGATCCCGGCCCTTGGACCGCCAGGAAGCACCAATCCTGGTGGTAGTGCAGATGCAGAGGAGCCGCGGCGGGCGCCTCCTCGAGCATCCTCAGGACCCGCTGCGCGTTCGCCGCGTTCGGGACGACGAAATACCGCTCATCCTCCAGCCGGTACACGATGAGATCCTCGATCACGCCGCCGCCTTCGTTCAGCACGAGGTTGTACATGGCCTCGCCCACGGCGGCTTTCGTCAGATCGTTGGAAACCACTCCTTGCAGCATCTCGAGCGCACCGGGCCCCCTCACCTCGACCTTCCCCAGGTGTGTCAGGTCGAACAGACCCACGCGCTCCCGGACGGCCTCGTGCTCCTTGAGGGCGCCGGCATACTCGATCGGCATCAACCATCCAGCGAACGGCGCCATCTTGGCGCCGAGCCGTTCATGCTCGGCCTCCAGCGGGGTGTGCCTCAGTTCCAAACCCGAGCTCGGCTCGTCCATGGCGGGCATGGTACGTCGGCCCGGACGGCGCGTCCCCGGACGGAACGCGCATCGACGGTAAACTTGCCCCCAGATGGGTGATGCGTACGACGTAGTCGTGATCGGGGCCGGGACCGGTGGATATTCCACCGCACTTCGCGCCGCACAACTCGGTCGCCGCGTCGCCCTGGTGGAGCGGGACGAACGCCTCGGGGGGACATGCCTGCTCCGAGGCTGCATCCCCACCAAAGCGCTCCTGCAGTCGGCGGCCGTCATGGATACGGTCGAACGCGCATCCGAGTGGGGCATCAAGGCCGCCGGGGAGCCGGATTGGTCCGCCGTGGTCGCGTTCGAGGACTCGATCGTCACGAAGCTCGTGAAGGGCGTGACGGGACTCGTCGCCCATCGCGGGATCGACGTGCTGCACGGCACGGCGCGGCTCCTCCCCGGCCCCGCCGTCGACGTAGCAGGCGTTCGCTACGACGCCAAGGACGTGGTGATCGCCACCGGGTCCCGGCCACGTCTGCTCCGGGGTACCGAGCTGACCGAGCGCGTGATCACGAGCGATCAGGCGCTCTGGTACGACCGGATCCCAACCTCCGCCGTCGTGATCGGGGCGGGTGCCGTGGGTCTGGAATTCGCCTCCATCTACCGATCCTTCGGCGCGGAGGTCACCGTGCTCGAGGCACTCCCCCGACTCGCGCCACTGGAGGACGAGGAGGTCTCGAAGGAGATCGCCAGGGCGTACCGCAAGCGCGGCATCGCGAGCGCAGCGAGTGCCTCCGTCACGTCGATCCGCGATACGGGCACCGGCGTCGAGGTCACCTACGCGACCGATGCCGAGCATACGGTGAGCGCCGATGTCTGCCTCGTGGCGGTGGGCCGCGGCCCCGTCACGGAGGAGCTCGACCTGGGGGCCGTCGGCGTGGCCCTCAACGATCGGGGCTTCGTCGAGGTCGACGACCAGCTGCGGACGGCCGATCCGCATATCTGGGCGATCGGCGATGTCGCTGCGACCCCCCTGCAACTCGCCCATGTTGCGTTCACCGAGGGATACGCGGTCGCCGAGCGCATCGCCGGTATCGAGGTTCCTGCGATCGACTATCCGAACATCCCGAAGGTCACGTATTGCACGCCCGAGATCGCCAGCGTCGGGCTTACTGAGGCACAGGCGCGCGAGCGCGGCATCGACATCGTCACCGAGAAACTCGACTTCCGCGCCATCGGCAAGGCGAACATGCTGCGCGAAGGGGGCTTCGTGAAGGTCGTAGCCACCGCCGACGGCGGTCCCGTCCTGGGCGTTCACATGATCGGTCCCCACGTAACGGACCTCATCTCGGAGGCCATGCTCATCACGAACTGGGAGGCGGTCCCCGCCGAGGTGGCCGCCCTGATCCACCCGCACCCGTCCCTGTCCGAGGCGATCGGCGAGGCGCACCTGGCCCTTGCCGGCAAACCCCTGCATTCCGCATGAGGAGTCGTCAGTGGCCACGGAACTGAGCCAGCAGGCGACGGGGGCGCGCCCGCTCCCGGACGACCGGCTGAAGGAGATGCTCTACGAGCTGAAGCTGGCCCGATACTTCGACGAGCGGATGGAGGCGCTGTACCGACAGGGGCGTCTTCCCGGCGCCCTCTATTCGGGACGAGGTCAGGAGGGGACACATGTGGGCGCGGCGTTCCCGCTGGCGGCGACGGACTCGCTCTTCGTCACCCACCGAGACCTCACCGCCCAGCTGACGAAGGGCCTCGACCTCAAGCGGGTCATGGCCCAGTACTGGGGTCGGATCGACGGCTACCTTCGAGGTCGCGACGGGAACAGCCATATCGGCGACTGGGACGGCAACCGAACGTTCGCCGTCATCTCGCACCTTCCGATCGCCTATCCCGTCGCGGTGGGAGCCGCGTGGGCGTACCAGCGCTCCGGCGATCGGCGTGTGGCCCTCGCGATCTGCGGCGACGGGTCGACGTCCAACGGTCGCTGGCACGAGGCCCTCAACACCTCTTCCGTGTTCAACCTGCCGGTGGTCTGGGTCGTGAACAACAACCAGTTCGCCTACTCGACGCCGAACCCGGTCGAGTTCCACACGGCCACGATCGCCGAGCGGGCCGCCGCGTACGGCATGCCCGGTACCCGGGTGGACGGGGGGGACGTCCTCGAGGTGTACGCAGCGACGCTCCAAGGCCGTCGAACGTGCGCGCGACGGCGGTGGTCCGACCTTGATCGAATCGGTGTCGCTTCGTTGGCGCGGCCACGCGGGGCACGACCCCGCCAAGTACATGCCGAAAGAGATGCTCGAGCACTACATGGCCGAGAAGGACCCGGTTCGCAACTTCGAGGAATGGATGCTGGCCCAGGGAGTCGTCACCAAGGAAGACGTCGAGGCGCTGATGACGCGGATCGAGGCCGAGTTCCAGGAAGGCTACGACTACGCCCTCGCCTCGCCGTTCCCCGAGCCGGGCGACGTGACCAAGGGTGTATGGGTCGAGGACGGCTATTGGGATCGTGAGCCGGGTCGCGGCGGCGGAACGGAGGCGGGCTGATGCCCACGCAGCAGGTCGAGGCCGGAGCCGCGGGCCACGGTGCCGAGCCCCGCGGCAAGCGCACGGAGGACGGCCAGGCCACCTATCTCATCGCCATCGCCGAGGCGCTGTGGGAGGAGATGGAGCGTGACGAACGTGTCTACCTCCTCGGCGAGGATATCGGGGTGTACGGCGGGGCGTTCAAGGTGACCGAGGGCTTCATCGAGCACTTCGGGGCGACGCGCGTGGTCGACACGCCGATCGCCGAGGAGACCATCGTCGGGATGGCCGTCGGATCGGCGATGGAGGGCTATCGCCCTGTGGCCGAGTTCCAGTACGCCGATTTCATGTCCAGTGGGTTCGACGAGATCACTACCGTGCTGGCCCGCTACCACTATCGGACCGGGGTCCGCCTGCCTGTCGTGCTTCGTGCCCCCAGCGGCGGCGGGGTTCGAGCCTCGAACTTCCACTCCACGAACCCCGAGCCCTGGTTCGCGCATGCGCCTGGGCTCAAGGTCGTGTGTCCCGCCTTCCCATCAGACGCGAAGGGACTCCTGAAGTCGGCGATCCGAGACGACAACCCGGTCGTGTACCTGGAGCACAAGTGGATCTACCGCCGCATCAAGGAGCACGTGTCAGAGGATCCGGACTTCCTGATCCCCATCGGCAGCGCCGACGTCAAGCGCGAGGGCACGGACGTCAGCGTCATCACCTACGGCGCCATGGTGCACAAGGCACTGGAAGCCGCGGAGCGTCTCGAGGGCAAGGGTGTGTCGGCAGAGGTCGTGGATCTCCGCTCCATCGTGCCGCTCGACGAGGAGACGGTGCTGCGGTCCATCGAGAAGACGTCCCGGGCCTTGGTCGTCTACGAATCGCACCGTTTCCTGGGCGTGGGCGCGGAGGTAGCGGCCATGATCGCCGAGCGCGCGTTCGAGCATCTGGACGCGCCGGTGGATCGACTCGCCCCGCCCAACACGCCGGTCCCTTTCTCCCCCACCCTGGAAGACGCATACCTGCCGCAGGTGGCCGATATCGAGGCCGCCGTCGAACGGCTCTCCGCCTGGTGACCGAAGGAGCGATGACGACGTGACGTCCATCCAGATGCCCCAGCTCGGCGAGACCATCGTCGAGGGCACGATCCTGAAGTGGCTGAAGGAAGAGGGCGAGCACGTCGAGCGCGACGAACCCCTCTTCGAGATCTCCACCGACAAGGTCGACACCGAGGTCCCCTCACCCGTGAGCGGGACCCTCACCAAGATCCTCGCCGCCGAGGGCGCGACCGTCGCTGTGAAGACCGAGATCGCGGAGATCGCCGAAGACGGAGCGGCTGCGTCGACGGATGCCTCCCCCACGGCCGTCTCCGCCGAGGAACCCGTGGCCGACGTCGACGGTGCTTCCGCCGCCGGCGCCGATAGGCCGGCGGGCCCCGAGGTGACCGCGGCGCCCAGGCCCGCCTCGGCCTGCGGCCCCTGCGGCCCCTGCGGCCAGCATCCCCGATCGTGGCCCTCGCTCCCAGATCCTCTCCCCGCTCGTGCGGCGGCTCGCCGCGGAGCACGGCGTCGACCTGGCCACCATCGAGGGGACCGGCACCGGTGGGCGGATCACGAAGGCCGACGTCGAGGCCGCGATCGATGGCAGATCGGCTCCCCACGCCGCCGCTCCCTCGGCGCCGGCATCAGCTCCGGCCGTGGCGATCCCCTCCCCCGCCGCAACGGTGGAGGGCGACGAGGAGCTCGTGGGGGTGTCCCACATCCGCAAGGCGATCGCCTCGCACATGGTGGCTTCGCTGCAGACGAGCGCGCGTGCCTGGACGATGGTGGAGGTCAACGTCGAGCGCCTCGTCCAGCTCCGCACCCGAGCGAAGGACGCCTTCCTCCAGCGGCACGGCGTCAAGCTCACCTACCTCCCGATGGTCACTCGGGCCACCACCGAGGCGCTCCTCGAGTTCCCGATGGTGAACGCCGAGCTACGCGGCGAGGACCTCGTCATGCGCCGCTACGTCAACATGGGCATCGCGGTCAGCTACGACCAAGGCCTGATCGTCCCGGTGATCCATCGTGTCGACACGATGAACGTCCCCGGCATCGCCCGCGCGATCGCGGATCTCGCGGCGCGTGCACGTTCGCATCAGCTCAAACCGGACGAGGTATCCGGGGCCACCTTCACCATCACGAACCCCGGCCCGTACGGATCGCTGATCTCGGTACCCATCATCAATCAGCCCAACGCCGGCATCTTGTCGCTGGACGGGATCCAGCGCCGCCCGGTCGTGATCGACGACGCGATCGCGATCCGCTCGATGGTCTATGTCTCGATGAGCTGGGACCATCGGATCGTCGACGGGGAGCTCGCCACCCGCTTCCTGGCCCGCATCAAGCAGCACCTCGAAACATGGGACTTCGCGGCCGACCTGGGGATCTGAGATGACCCGGCAGGCGTGGCTCCTGGAGCCACCGGGACCCGTCCCCTACGACGTCGCCAACGAGGCGATGCATGGGCTCGCGGCGCGGCGCCTGCAGGATGATGTCCCGGACACGGTCGTCCTCCTGGAACATCCTCCCGTCTTCACCGCCGGTCGCCGCGCTCAGCCGGAGCATCTCGTCTGGTCGCAGGATGAGGCTCGCGCCCGCGGTGCCGAGATCCGTCACATCGATCGCGGCGGGTCCTTCACGTTCCACGGGCCCGGGCAGCTCGTGGGTTACCCCATCTTGGACCTGGGCGCCACACCGGACGCCGCCCGGTACCTCCGCGCGCTCGAGGAAACCGTGATCCGCAGCGCAGCCGAGATCGGCGTCGGGCTCCATCGGCGCGACGACGTCCAGACCGGGGTGTTCCACGGCGACGACAAGGTGTGCGCGATCGGGGTTCGGCTCATGCGGACCCGTGTCACGCTGCATGGGTTCGCGATCAACTGCGACACCGACCTGTCGTGGTTCCGCGGCATCGTCGCTTGCGGCCTGGCGGACAACGGCGTCACGTCGCTCAGCGAGCTCTCCGGGCGGCGCGTGAGCGTGGGGGCGATGCGCCCGATCGTGGAGCGGCAGCTCGCCGACGTGTTCGGGCTCTCCTACGAAGCTGCTCCGGCCGACGTCGTGGCGTCGTTCCAGCCGGGGGCTGTGGCGTCGTGATACGAGCGGTCGCCCGCCCCTAGGAGGCGCCGCGCGCCAGCGCCAGCGTCGGGACCGTCTTCCCCAGGATGTAGAGGTCGTAGGCCAGCGACCAGTTCTCGATGTAGAACAGATCGAGCCTGACGTAGTCGTCGAACGGCAGCTCGGAACGCCCGCTCACCTGCCAGAGCCCCGTGAGCCCGGGACGGACCTCGAGCCGGGAGAGCATCCAGTCCTCGTACTCGGCCACCTCCCTGGGCAGCGGCGGGCGCGGGCCTACCAGGCTCATGTCGCCCGTGAGGACGTTCCACAACTGGGGCAGCTCGTCGAGGCTCCACTTCCGGAGGAACCGCCCGACCGGGGTGATCCGCGGATCGTCCCTGATCTTGAAGAGCGGCCCGGTGGCCTCGTTGAGATGAAGCACGTCGCCCAGGCGCTCTTCGGCGTCGGCGACCATCGTGCGGAACTTCAACATCTCGAACGGTCGGCCATGGTAGCCAACCCGCTCCTGCTTGAAGAAGACCGGTCCCCGCGATGTGAGCTTCACGGCCAGGGCGAGGCCCAAGAAGACCGGGAGCAGGATCAGCGAGCCCAACACGGTCACGATGAGGTCGAACGAGCGCTTCGCGCCTGCCTGCAGTCCGGAGAGGCGCACGGGCTTCAGCGAGAACGCCATCAGCCCGCCGATGGGCTGGGCCGCCACGCGCGTCGACAGCACCTCCTGGACGTTCGCGGTAACGCGGACCTCGATGCCGGTCCGGCGTGCGGCGCGCGATACCTGGGCCATGTGCTCGGGACGGATCGAGCTCGTGGCCACGAACACACAGTCGGCATCGAACCGCGCGATGAGATCCTGGAGTTCGTCGACGTGACCGAGCATCGGGATATCCGTCGTGGGCCGGCCCCACGCGTCGGCGCAGACGTACCCGAGCGGGACGAACCCCAAGTGTCGGTGCCCCATCTCGGTGGCGAGCCGTCCGGCCTCGGCGTTGGCGCCCACGATGAGGGTGCGCATCGCGAGCCGGCCCTGCCGACGCGCCCGACGAGCCACGTGCCGCCATGCGTACCGCGTCGTCAGCACGAACGCCAGTGCCAGGATCCACGCCAGGCCGATCCACAGGCGGGAGAAGGACGACTTCGTCCAGTAGGAGAAGGTCACAGCCGAGGTGATGATCATCGTGACCGCGAGCAGGAGCCTCCGGAACTCCTCGGCGGCCGCGAGACGCTTCGTGTCGTAGAGCCGGAACGCCGAGAAGACCCCCAGCACCAAGAGAGGCGTGACGACGGCCAAGAGCCAGACATCGAGCGTCGTACGCATCACCTGTCGGTGCGAGAGCGACGACAGCGCGAACGCCAGGAGCACGGACACCACGTCGGTGAGCGCGGTCCCCACCGTCAACGCCAGGTACCCACGCCGGACTCGGTTGGCGCGTCGACCCGCTCCTGAGGCCACCCCTTCGAACCCCGAGACGACGCGCGGCGTTACGATGAGGCTCGGCGGCTCCGTGGCGCCGGACTGCGCCTTCCCGAACCTCGCCTCGAAGGTCCCGGCGACGGAGGGCTGGGAGAAGAGCGACTTGCTCACGAACCTCTTTCCTCGCAACGCATACGGCGGACAGATACCGAGCCGAACGTCATCGGCTGGGATGATCTGAAGTGTAGGTCGTGCAGGTGATGGCCGAATCAGCCGAACGGCCTAATCGACGGACTCACCCTTCGTCGGCAACCGCCTGGCGTTCGACCTCGGCCAACAGGTCCCGCAGCGGGGCTCCGACCATCGCGACGTGCGGCGGCAAGCGAGTGCTGTCGGTCGCTGCCGTCATGGATATCTGCGGAGCTCTACGACGGCGACCAACCGAGATCGCGGCCCAGCAGGTCCCTGAGGGCGCGGTTGGGCCCCTCGAACGAGGCCTCGAGCCGGGCGGCCGTCTCGGGAGCGACCCCCTGCGGGGCACCGTGGGCGTTGTACCGCTTGAAGGTCCGGAGCGAGTGCGGCGCCAGCCCCAGGAACCTGAGAACCTCCGCATAGGTTGCCTCCGGATCCGCGAAGAGGTCCTCGCTCCGGATCACCAGGATCTGCTCCCGGGGGAACCGCTCGAACCATTCGGCAAGGTGCTCCGCATAGCGACTCCGGGCCTGGTACGAGAAGTGACGGAAGGCGAAGCTCCGGTAGCCCGGGTCGGCGAGGAGCCTCTCACGCTCTCCCTCCAGGCGTTCTACCTCGGCGCCCAGCGCCTCCTCGAACGTCGCCAGGGGCTCGAACCCTCCGTCGACCTCGTGCTGGTAGTGGGAGTAAGCCCGGGCCACGGGGTTCCGCAACAGCGCTATGAGCTTGACCTTCGGGATCGTGGCCTGCACCCGGGATGCCCCGAGAGGATGGAACATGTAGTACGGGCTGCCCTCCCCGGTGATCACCGCGCCGTGGGTGATCCGCTCGCGCACCTCTCGGTAGGCCGTCGTGGGGAAGTGACCGCGGTACCAGGAAGCCGGGCGCCGGGCGAAGAGCTCGGTGTCGAAGTAGTGCACCCCCTTCGAGACGAGCGTCGGCGCGAAGTTGGGGTGCTCCGCCAGGTAGCGATAGAGCGAGGTGGTCCCTCCCCGCTGCGTTCCTATGATCAGGACGTCCGGCCACATCCGAAGCGCGCTGGTTGCCTGGAGGTACCGTTCGAGCGCACCGATCGCCGCCTTCCTCACGGGGCGCCCCCGACCGTCGCGGCCAGCGCCGCGAGATAGGCGTCGGGGCGGGCGGCCATGCCCGCGTCGGCCCCCGCCCTGAACCGCAGGCCCATCTCGATCAGATGGAACGCCATCAGCGCGCGGGCGGTGGCAGGGTCCGCGCCCAAGGAGGGGAGAACCGAGGCAACCGACCCCGTGGCGCGGCGGGCTGCGTCCTCCGGTGCCATCCCCCGGACCTTCAGCGCCACCTCGAAGGCGAAGTGCATCGCGTCGAGCCCCACCGGCACCCCGTCGGCGGACCGCTCCCAATCCCAGACGTACAGCCGTCCGTCCACCCGCCCCATGTTCCAGGGGATCCAGTCTCCGTGCCATGTCCCCATGAGGATCGGCGAGTCATCCCAGGCGGAGCCCACACGATCCAGCGCGTCGACGAGCGCGTCCCGGTAGGGCGCCCCGCTCACGGCACGAGCGCGCAGCGTGTCGAAGTAGCTGCCCGTCCGCATCGGTTCCCCGTGTGTGCCAGCGAGCTCAGCGATCTCACGCGTGGCCTCCACGGGAAGCTCAAGCGGCGGGCCCACACCCCCGAAGCGCGCCTGCGGCAGCGGCTCCAGTACCAGCAGCTCCACGTCGCCGAACCGCTCCGCATGGATCGGCAGGGGGACGGAGAACGACTCGGGGGCAGCGGCGCGCGCGCGCCCGAGCGCAGCGGCTTCGTCACGAACCAACGCCCTGGAGAGGTCGTTCCAGCCCACCTTCGCGAACCCCAGGACGTGCCCCGAGGGTGCCATCACTTTGATCACGGGCTTGCGATTGGGGCGGTCTCGGCCGAGGATCACGCCGAACCCGAGATCATCGCGTCCGAACACCTGCAGGAGGCGCCCTAGCACGCCCGCATCGGTGGGCGCCAGCCCCGAGGGCGTGGCGACGGACAGGTGCACGGGACCGATCGCTCGCTGCGGGAGCCCGGAGCGCATGGCGAGTGAGGCCACGGCCTCGGCGTAGCGCTCGCGGCGCGCCAAGGGATTCCCCAGTCCGTGGACCGTGGCCGCCGCCGCCCGCCGCGACCCCAGCGGCAAGAGGACGTACGGCCTGCTCGCCGAGGGGAGCGGCGCGAAGCTCCACAGGACACGGTGTCCCGGGGGCGGCCGCCGACCGATCGTGAGCGTGACCTGGTCCGCGGCCGCCCCGAGCAGGACGTTCGTGACCCAACGGATGGCGTCCGCATCGACGCCGTCGGGGATCTCTGCGCCCGAAGCCACCTGCGGTCTCCCGATCGTCGATGCGCCGCGGAGCCAGCGGCTGCCGCGGCGTCTTGTCGGCCCCGAGCGGGCCGTTGGATAATCCATACCAGATGTCGCAGCCCCCCCTCCCCCTCAGTGGACCGGTCCGCGTGCTGGCGCTCGGAGGGCAGGCGCGGTCGGGCAGCACGCTGGTCGACCGGGCGCTCGGTCAGGCGACCGCCTTCGTTTCGGCCGGCGAGGTTCGCTACCTCTGGGATCGCGGCCTCCGAGACGACGAACGCTGTGGATGCGGCGAGCCCCTGCGGACGGCCTGTCCGTTCTGGCGCGACGTGGGGGAGGCTGCGTTCGGTGGATGGGACCGCCTCGATCTGGACGAGGTGCTCGATCTGCGCGGTCACGTCGACCGGCTGGCACGACTCCCCCTGCTCTGGACGCCGGGGCTGTCCCCTTCGTTCGCCCGAAAGGTCCGTCGCTATGCCGAGTATCTCGGCCGCGTCTACCCCGCCATCCGTAGCGTCGCCGGCGACCCTGTGGTGATCGATTCCACGATGTCACCGCTGCATGTCCTACTCCTCCGGCAGGTGGTGGGGCTGGATCTGCGGGTCGCTCATCTGGTCCGTGACGGCCGGGGGGTCGCGTACTCGTCGGCGAAGCAGATCGTCCGCCCTGAGATCACGGAACGCACCGTGTTCATGCCCACGTACCGGCCCCCCGACGCGGCGATCCGGTGGGAGACCACCAACGCGATGTTCGAGGCGCTCGCTCGATCCGTTCCGACGCTGCGTATCCGCTACGAGGATTTCGTCCGGGATCCTCGCGCCGGCCTGGAGTCGCTCGCGAGCCACGCCGGGGCGCCGTTGGGACCCGAGGACGACGGCCTGGGCCGAGGTGACCGGCTCGCGCTCGGTGTCGACCACACGGTCGCGGGTAACCCGATGCGGTTCACCACGGGCGAGATCACGATCCGCGCCGACGAGGCGTGGCGCGACGACATGCCCGCTCGCGATCGCCGTCTCGTGACCGGGCTCACGTGGCCCTTCCTCAGGCGGTACGGCTACCGATGATCGCATGGCTCCTCGCTGTGATCGCGCTGGTCGCCCTGATCGCCGTGGCGTTGGAGATCGTGCTGCTCCGCATCAGCCGATACCGACTCACCCACGGCGACGGCCGGGAGCGCGCGTTCCGGGGGAAGCGACCTCAGGACCCCGCGCCGGACCCACCGTCGTCGTCGGGCGGCTGAGCCCGGTCGAGCGGGCGCCACCCCAGCGTCTGGTACGCCTGGAAGCCGCGCGCGAACAGCGACCGAGGCGCCGTCCAGGCCGCCGCGGCCATCGCGAGGTTCCGGGGCGACGGATCCAGCCGCACCGCCCGATCAGCCCACGCGCGCGATTCCGCCCGCTCCCCCGCCATGAGCGCGAGCCCCGCGAACCGCCAGTAGCGCCGCGCCTTGCCCTTGGGCCAGCGATCGAACGCCTCGCGATGCTTCGCGGACAGCCGCATGAACCCCTCGCGGTGCCGCTCGTAGTCCAGGCTGAGCCGTTCGGCGTGACCGCGCGCCATCTCCACGAGCGGTGCATCGACCCGGCAGAAAGCGGCGGTCGACGCCAACCGCAGGACCAGGTCCGTATCCTCGCCCACCCACATCGCCTCGTCGAACGTCCCGGCCCGACCGAGCGCGTCGGCGTCCACGAGCAGCGTCTGCAACGGCACGAACGATCCCCGCTCGACCACCGCGCGGGTCATATCGTCGGCCACCTCGGGGAGGTAGTCCTTGAACCGGCCGTCCGCCACGTAGCGCACCCCGCACGTGGCCACCGTTGCCCCCCGCGCCTCCATCTGTGCCATCTGCCGGTGCAGCTTCTCCGGGAACCAGCGGTCGTCGTCGTCGAGGAACGCCACGAACGCGCCGGTCGCCGCCGCCAGCCCCGTGTTCCGGGCACCGGCCGGCCCCGGGGGACCCTCGTGATCCAGCACGTGCAGGGTCCGAGAACCCCCGTCGGGCACGGCATCGAGGTCCCGCTCCTCACACGCGTCGAAGACGACGATGGCCTCGATCGGCCCGACGTATCGCTGCCCCCAGACGCTGTCGAGTGCGCGACGCAGCGGCGCGCCCCCGCGATGCGAGGGGATCACGACGGAGACGGGCGGGGCGGCGCCTTCAGCGCCCATGCGAACCGAGGTAGCCGTAGCGAACGAGCATCGGGAACGCGAGAGCGGTCACGGTCCGCCGCGCCCCGTCCGGCATCGCGTCGCGCCAGGTCTCGTCCAGTCGCAGGGTCATCGTGGACCCCTCGGCGAATCGCAGCGGATTGCCGCCGAGGGCGTGCTGTTCATGCAGGCGCACCTCGGCCCCATCGAGGAACCGGAGGTCGTCACCGCTGACGGGTACCCCTGCGAACGCGGCGGCGCGGCGGACCGCGCTGAGGGGGTCCCTCACGAACGCCTCGTACGTGAGCCGGCGAACCGGAACGCCCATCGGCCGCGCCAGGTCGAAGGCGAGGTTGTACGCGGACCACTCCAGCGCCGCGCGTGAGGTTCGGTACGTCGGCATGGTCTCCGACCCGTCCGCGTCGGGCTTCGCTACCCCCCGCTTCGCCCAGGAGTAGGCCGATCCTCGTGCGTCGCGGACCAGGTGCAGCACCCGCAGATCCAGGTCGGGAACCCCGCGCAGGATCGCCGCATACACGGGATACTTGGATGCGTCCACGACCACGTCCGCCTCGGCGATCTCCGCGACGGCCCGGTAGAGGCGCCCGCTGAGCATCCGGAAGGTTCGGAGCTGCTCGAGGAATCGCGCGTCACCCCTGCCGGCGACGAGCTGGGGCAGGCGCCGGTGGCGATCGACCGCCCGGTGGGCCTCGACCCCATCCCGGACGTCCTCGGTGTCCCAGCCCCCGAACGCCCGTGTGCCGACCTCGTTCCAGAACGGGCACGATGTGAACGCGCGCCCGCATCCACAGCTGCGCTCGCCGCGCAGGACGGACCCCCACAGGGAGCGCATCTCCCCCACCGACGCCGTGTGGGGAAGCTCGCCGAGGACCCGATCCAACACCGTGCTGCCGCTCCGGCCGTAGCCCCCGATGTACAAGACGGTGAGCGGCGCGGCTGCGCTCACGTCCGGATCAGGCGTCGTCGCCGAAGCCCTGGGCGGCGTTGCCGTCGCGACGCCGCGACGGCTTGGGGTTGGCGCGCGTGGGTTTGGCCGGCTGGTACTGGTACGGCGCGTAGTACCCGCTCCCGTACCGTCGCGCGTACTCCCCGGCGTACTTGTTGAGGACCGAGCCCAACGGCTCGAACCCACCGCGGCTCAGGAGATCCCGCGCGCGGCTCAGTCCCACGCGATCGATCTTGGTCATGTCGACCACGAAGACGATGCCATCGACGAACGGCGCCATGATCAGCGGGTCCGAGATCGCGAGCGGAGGCGCGTCGATCACCACGAAGTCCGCGGCCTCGCGCAGCCGCTGGACGAGGTCGGGGAAGGTCGAGCCCTCGAAGAGCTGCGAGGAGAGCTCGACGGGCGGTCCGCTGGGCAGCAAGCGCAGGTTCGGCACCCCGGTCATCACCAGGGGCGGCTCCACGTCGTCCGCCAGGACCACGCTCAGCCCGCGATCGTTCTTCACACCGAAGTACTCGTGGACCTCGGGCCTGCGGAGGTCTCCGCCCACCAACAGGACCCGCTTGTCCGCCTGCGCGAGGGCGACCGCCAGGTTCGCGGCGACGGTGGTCTTGCCCTCGCCGACGCCCGACGATGTCACCAACAGCACCTTGACCTCGTCCTTGGCCGCATACACCACGCCGGCACGGAGCATCCTGTAGGACTCCCCCGCCAGGCTGTTGGGCGCCACTTCGGCAGCGAGCATGTCCCGTCTCCGGGAGACACCCTGAACGTACGGAACGACGCCGAGGACCTGCACCCCGAGCTCGCGTTCGACGTCCTCGGCTGTGCGTACCTTGCCCGAGAGCCCCTCGAGGACGACGGCGATCACGGAGCCCAGGATCAAGCCCAGGAACCCCGACGCCAGCAGGATCGTGATCGGCGAGGTGGAGGCGTCCTTCGGAGGACTCGCCTGGCTGATGATCCTGCCGGGGTCCGGTGTGATCGAGTTGAGGAGCGCGATGCGGTCCGTCGTACTGGCGACCAGGGCGGCCTGCGTGGCCGCATCGCTCTTGGCGGCCTGGACCTCCGCGTCGGAGGAATTCGGATCCTCCGCGATCGCCGTCTGGTTCACGAGACGTGCCTGGTAGTTCTGCAGATTCGTACGGAGATCGGTGAGCTGCGTGTTGATCGAGTCGAGCCCCTGCTTGGTCTTGAAGTTGATGTAGGCCTGCGCGAACGCTTGCGCACCCTGTTGCGCGAAGGCGGGCGTGCTGGCCTTGAACGTGATGGTGAGCACCGCCCCCGAGGATTCCTGCTTGACGCTCAGATGATTGAGGAGCTGTTCGACCGTGAGTGGCGTGCCGAGCGTCGGCTTAGCGAGTAGGGCCACCTCCGCGGAAGACGCCACCTGGACCTCCGTCGCTGGGTCCGCCGCCGGGAGCACGGAGGGATCGACGCTCGCCTCGGTGTTCACGAGGACCTGCGCGCTCGAGGCGAACGAGTCTCCCTGGAGGTAGATCAGAGCCAGCCCCCCGAGGATGAACAGAGCGGTCACCGCGAGGACGAGCCACTTGCGGATGCGGAGGACGGCGAGGTAGTCGCCCAGGGTCTTCTGAGGTTGATACGCCTGAGGATCCAACGTCGCGCTCCGGTCCGGTATCCGTAGATGTATACCAGAGCACCTCGGCCTGTCCCGGGAGCTCCGCCTCATCCATCGAACAACTTCCGGGGTACCTTGAGACGATCCCCGGGGCGAAGGTGGCGGGTGAGCGGAGCGTCCCGCTCAATGCCGAGCCCGCGCCCGCCGAACATCTCGGAGGGTGGGCAGCAGCCTCCCCGAGCCCCGCAGGGCGCTCGTGTACCATGCGGGCGGGTCCGCTACGCCCCCCGAAGGAGTGGTCCTTGTCGTCCTCGGTGAACGCCGGAACCGTCCCCTACCGTCAGCGCGGTGCGCAGGCGGAGGGCAGCGTCCGCAGCACCCAGCTCTACTGGGTATTCCTCAGCTACCCCGTGTTCTGGTTCATCGGCCTCCCCTGGCTCTGGGGCCCGATGCTCACCATCCCGATGCTGTTCAGCCTGATCAGGAACCTGAAGGAGGTTCGGATCCCGCGCTATTTCGGGATCTGGCTCCTGTTCCTGGCCTGGGTCCTGCTGTCGAGCACGCAGCTCATGTCCCAGGGAGCGGATCGGTGGCTCGCCTTCGCGTTCCGGTCGATCGAGTACTACACCGGCACGGTCATGCTCCTGTACTTCTACAACTCGGACCCCAGGCGGTTCCCTTGGACGTCGTTGGTGAGGGCCGGCACGTGGCTGTGGGCGATGACCATCGTGCTGGGGTTCGCGGGCCTGATCTTCCCGGGCCACGAGCTCCATACGGTCGGCAGCCACGTGCTCCCAAGCAGCCTGCAGTCGATCCAGTTGGTCTCGGACATGGCCAACCCCAAACTTTCGCAACTTCAGAACATCCTCGGGTTCCCGATCGCCCGTCCCGCGGCCCCCTTCTTCTTCACCAACGGCTGGGCGGCGAACCTCGCCATCTTCACGCCGTTCGCACTGATGGGCCTGACGACCGTGCGGCGCGAGGGTGCGCGGCTCGCGATCGTGGTGCTCCTCGTGCTGGGATTGATCCCGTTCGTCTCGTCCGTGAGCCGGGGTGCGTGGATCGCGCTCATCGTCGGCTGCCTCTATGCAGGAGCCCGCATGGCGCTCGCGAAGGGGAACGTCGACACCGTGGTGCGCGTTGCCACCGTGGGTGCCGTCTTCTTCTGCCTCGTCTGGCTCACCCCGCTCCACAGCATCATCGATGCCCGTCTCGCGCACCCCCACAGCAACGCGGGCAGGGCTGAGCAGAGCCTGGAGGCGGCGCGACGGGCGTCTCAGTCGCCGTGGATCGGGTACGGGGCGCCGTTGCCGTCGGAGGATCCGAACATCGGGCACAACATCGGCACGCACGGCCAGATCTGGCTCGTCATGTTCTCCCACGGGTTCCCGGCGCTGTTCCTGTATCTGGGCTGGTTCGGCTTGGTGTTCCTCCAGTTCCGACGATGTAGGACCCAGGAGGAGCTCTGGATGCACGTCATCCTGCTGATCGGCATCCTGATGATGCCCGTCTACGGGCTGCTCAGTCTCAACTTCGATCTCATGATGGCTGCCTTGGGCCTGGCCTTCCGCGACCAGATCACGGGCTGGACCGACGGGAAGGTGCCCTACCGTGCGACCGTGCCGCCGGACCGCTCCTACGTGGGACGCTGAGCCGTGAACGCCCCGCTGAGCGACCAGCTGAGCACGACCCTGCCGAAAGGGCTCAAGCGTGCGGTCCGACGCGGCGCGCAGGCCATGGGTCGCGCGACCGGCTCGATGCGGGTGCTCCCCGACTACCTCTTGATCGGCGAGGCGCGGTGCGGCACGACCTCGTACTTCAAATACCTGATCCGTCACCCGAACGTGGGACCGGTGATCACCAAGGAGGTGCAGTACTTCTCCGATCGTTTCGACCGAGGGGAGTCCTGGTACCGCGGACACTTCCCCACGCACGCGTACGCGAAGCTGGTGCAGCGCAGGACCGGTGCCCCGATGATCACGGGCGAGGCGAGCCCCTACTACCTCTTCCATCCGCTCGCGGGCGAGCGGATACTCCGGGCGCTCCCCGACGTGAAACTGCTCGTGATCCTGCGCGACCCCGTGAAACGCGCCTACTCCTTCTACCGGCAGCAGGTGGATCTGGGCAACGAGACCCTCACCTTCGCCGAGGCGATCGAGCGCGAGCCGGACCGCCTCCGCGGCGAGGCCGAGCGCATGCGGGCCGATCCTCGCTACTTCTCCGCTGATCTGAAGTTCCACTCCTACGTCGCCCGTGGCGACTACGCGGTCTCGCTGGAGCGGTGGTTCGGGTACTTCCCCCGTGAGCGGCTCCTGATCGTGCGAGCGGAGGACCTCTTCGCCGACCCGGCCGGCGTGATGGCGGAGACCCATCGATTCCTGGGGCTTCCCACGTTCACGGACGTCGACTTCCCCAAGCTGAACCGAGGTTCCGCGTCGAGCCGCGCCATGGAGCCCGATGATGCTGACCGGCTCCGGGAGCGATTCGCGGAGCCGAACGAACGGCTCGAGCGCCTATTGGGCCGGGACTTCGGCTGGGACTCCTGAGCGGGTCCGGAGCGATGGACACGACCTCCGAGCCGGTCGACGCGATGGCGAACGCCGAGACGACCACGGCCGCCGACACGGTGACCCTGGCGCGTCGTGGGCTGATCAGCTTCGTCGGGGCGGTGGCCTTCGGCGTCTTCAACTTCGCCTGGATCGTGATCATCGGGCGGGGATGGGGCTCGCGGCGAGCCGGTCAGCTGTTCGAGGGCGTGGCGTTGTTCACGATCGCCGCCAGCATCGCGGTCTTCGGTGCCGAGGTCGGCCTGGTGAGATCGGTCGCGGGCGCCTCGGCCAAGGAGAGGGCCCATGAGCTGCGGCGCATGCTGAAGGTCGCGATCGTGCCGGTACTGCTCCTCAGCCTCGCCTTCGTCGCCGCCGCGCCCTTCGTGGCAGAGCCCCTGGCGCGGGCGTTCGACAAGGACAAGGGGGCGGCGGCCGTCGCCAGCTACATCCGCGTGCTCGCGCCGTTCTTGCCCTTCGCGGCTCTCTTCTACACCACCCTCGCGGCCGCGCGCGGACTGGGGAAGATGGTGCCCACGGTGGCGCTGGAGAAGGTGGGTCGGGCCGGCGCGCAGACCGTGACCGCGCTCGCGGTGATCCTCCTCGGGGGCGGCGCGGTGGCGATGGGCATCGGATGGGGTCTGCCCTACGCGCTCGGCGCCGTCGCCTCGACGCTGTGGTGCCTGATCCTGTTTCGCCGCGTCGAGCGGTCGGGCGCCTCGGATCTGGGGGCGCCGCAACCGACGGGGGTGTTGGCTCGAGAGTTCTGGCGATTCGCGGCCCCGCGCGGTCTCGCATCGGTCTTCCAAGCCGGTCTCGCGTGGTTCGACACGCTGTTGGTCGGTGCGCTCCTGTCCGCATCTGCCGCTGGCGTGTACACCGCCTCCAGTCGGGTCCTGCTGGCGGGCTCGTTCTTCTTGCTGGCCATCATCCAGGCCATCGGTCCGCAGATCAGCGCGATGTTCGCTCGAGGCGAGCCCCGGCGAGCCCAGGACGTCTACCGAACCGCCTCCTGGTGGCTGATCGCACTCACCTGGCCCATGTACCTGACGATGGCGGTGTTCGCCCCCGCGGTGGTCAGGCTCTTCGGGGTCGACTTCAGCAGCGGCGCCCCCGTCATCACCATCATGTGCCTCGCCATGCTCGTGAGCATGGCGCTGGGACCGATCGACATCGTGCTGCTCATGGGCGGCAAGAGCTCTTGGAACCTGATCAACACCGTGGTGGCGCTGGCCACCAACATCGTGCTGAACCTCATCCTGATCCCGCACTTGGGCATCACGGGCGCGGCACTCGCCTGGGCCGTCAGCATCTGTCTCAACAACGTGTTGCCGGCCGTGCAGGTTCACGTGATGTTGGGCGTCAACGCCCTCGGTCGTGGAGGGCTCGTTCCCTCCGTGGCCGCGGTGACGTGTTTCGCGGGCGTGGGTCTGCTCGTTCGCCGGCTCGTGGGGCCGTCGTTCGTGGGGCTGGCCGTCACGCTGTTGATCGGCCTGCCGATCTACGCGGCGATCCTCTGGCGCGCCCGGGATGTCCTGCAACTGCACGCGCTCTGGCACGCGCTGCGACGACGCCGAAGCGTCGCCGCAGCCGGTCCAGTGTGAACTGCTAGCCGATCAGGAAGAGGCCGTGGCCCCGCCAGTCGACGCTGGAATTGACCGTCGTCGACGTGCCCTTGACGGGCTTGCCGTCGGCGAAGTCGATGCGGTTGAGGGTGCCGTTGGACTGCGCGACGTAGATGTACCCGCCAGCCATGAACATCCCGGCGGTGGAGCCCCAATCGAAGCCGTCCGACGACGTGCTGGCGACGAACTGCTCCGCGCCTACGATGTCGCTGCTGGGCGTGAAGTAGCGGTAGTAGAGGTTCGAACTCCCGCTCACCGTGTAGTAGAGCCGACCGCCATCGAGGAACATCCCCGAGATGCTCGACACCGGGAAGTAGCTGTTCGTGAGGCCGTGCAGATCGACGGTCGTCGCCGCCCCAAGGGTGCTCCCGTCGAAGGTCCGCTCCTGGAAGGTGCCATCGCTCCACCCGGTGTACAACCGGCCGTTCGTGACGAACGCACCGCGGGCGTTCGACCAGTTGACGCTCGGGGTCGAGAGCGTCGATGTGGACCCGGCGTTCGTGCCGTTGAACGAACGGTGATCGATCCCGGTTGAGGAGGTCAGTTGATACACCTCAGCCGGGGAGGTGATACGTGGAGGGCGCAGGGACGTCCTTCCCACCCGCGAGCGGCATGAAGTGCAGTTGTTCGTGACGCTCGCCTCCGATACAGCACGAGTCCGTGCCGTACCAGAGCCCGTCGGAGGTCGGATACAGCTCGAAGACGCCCTCACGGCGGGGATCACGGCGCGGGTTGTAGTCGAGGGGCAGGCCGTTCAGCGGGTCCAACGCGGCCGTGCCTTGGCGCACCACCGCGCCGGGGCCGGCGGCATCGCCGCGGAATGAGTTGTTCTCCCAACGCATGTGGCCGCCGACGTAGATGGCCACCCCCGTCGAGAGCACCGTCCACGTGGTGTCGCCCCCCGTGTAGTCGGCCCAGGCCGGCTGGAGCCCCGAGCCGCTCGCGTCCATGGGCCAGCGCGTCACCGTGTCACAGAGGACGCCGGCACCCGGGCCTCCCATGAAGGCGCCGGTCGTTGCCACGAGGAAGTACGAACCGTCGGGAGCGACGTCGACGTCGCGCATGTAGCTGTCGAACTTGGAGACGCACTGCCGCTTGTAGCGGTCGGTCTCCCAGTTCGCCACGCTGGCCGGCGAGGTCGAGAGATCGATGCGCACGATCTGCCAGCGATCTAGCCCGTCGACGGTGGTGAAGTTGCCGACGGCCACCAGCGTGTTCCCGTCACCGGAGACGTCGAACCGCTGCACCCGCGTGGGGCCACCGTTGTTCTTCCCCGCGAAGTCGAAGCTGACGCCGGGGTCCAGCGCCCCCGTGATCGGATCGAGGGCGGCGAGGCTGTCGGCGCCCCCCCTCGGAGTTTGCTGAACTGCCCGCCCACGTACAGCTCGCCCCCGCGGAGTTCCATGTCGAGTATCCGCTTGCCGGAGGTCATCTTGCCCTTGAACCCGGGCACCAGCTGACCGGTGGTGACGTCGAGCTTCGCCAACCGCTTGGTGGTCACGCCGTTCACGGTGTTGAAGTACCCGCCGATGAAGACCGAGGTCCCGTCGCCGGCCGACTGGACGGATTCGATCTTGCCGTCCACGGCCGGTTCGAACGTGGAGCTGATCTGCCCGGTGGTCACGTCGAAGGCGAAGATGTTGTTGCGCGTGATGATCGGTCCGGTGGCCTCGCTCACCTGGGTGAACGAACCACCGACCACGACCGTGTCCCCGATCTGCGCGATGCCGTGCACCCCGTCTTGCCTCCCCGCCACCATGACGCGCGGCGTCCAGTCGGCGGGGTTCTGGCTGACGAGATGGGGCAGCATCACGTCGGGTGCCGCGAGCGCGGGCTGAGCGAGGGCGACGGCGGCGGCAACGGCAACCGTCGCGGCCAGGAAGCGTCGGGGGGTGTGCATGTGGCGGTTCTCTCCTCCGTGTGGGTGTGTCGCAACAGTATCCGGGAGGGAGGTCCCCCCCGACCACATCCTTGTGACCACAGTCCCCTACGCCGAACGGCCCCTCTGGAGAGCCGAACGGCGGGGAGCCGAACGCAGCGTCGAACGCACGACGGCGGGCCCGGAGGGCCCGCCGTCGTGCCACCGATCCCGGTGAACGTCAGGGCTCAACAGTTCGCGCGCGGCCCGCCCGTCTCGAAGTAGGGCGCACACGCCATCGCGACGTAAGCGTTGAAGGATCTGGGCGTGGTGTCCGCCCAGTAGTCGGTCCTCCCGTTGACGGAGTTGAAGTACATGAAGGCCTTGAGCTTCGTCATGTGCAGGTGGATCGTCCGACGAGCGTTCCGCAGGTAGTTGGCCTTCCAGACCGGGTTCCCGGGCCGCTCAACCACACCGGTCCACGCCATCATCGGGTGCGGGCGGTGCTTCGCCCACTGGTAGTAACAGTGGAACAGGCCGCCGAAGCTCTCGAAGTTGGAGATCGGGACCGCCGATCCGCCGATCCAGTTCACCCAGGCGTCGCCGCCAGGTGGAAGAGCATGATCTGGCGGCAGATCGTCTCCAGCTGCTCCTCGCTGGACTTCTCGGTCAGCTCCTCGTAGCGGTCCGGCGAGAGCTCCTTGAGCTCCTTGCGGGCGCCCGACGTGCTCAGCAGGGTGTTGCGGCGTTTGACCACGATGTCGGCGCTGCTGGTTGACCAGCTTGTTGTAGCGCCAGGTGTTGGCGTGCAGTTCGAGCATGATGCCCTCGGCGACGCGCTGGGCCTGCTCGATCAGCTCGATCCCCTTCGCGCCCATCGAGCCGTCCTCGGACTCGGACTCCGGGGCACGCTTGAACGACAGGTTCCGGGTGACCACCGGGTCCTCGAGGCTGGAGAAGAACACCGAGCGGCCGGGGTCGCCCTGACGGCCCGCGCGGCCGCGCAGCTGGTTGTCGAGGCGTTCGGTGTCGTGACGTCCGGTGCCGACGACGCACAGTCCGCCGAGCTCGACGATCTGGTCACGGGCGCCGGTGGACTTGCCGTCCTTCTCGCCGCGCGAGCCGCCGAGCTTGATGTCGGTGCCGCGACCGGCCATCTGTGTCGACACGGTGACGGCGTCGAGCGCACCGGCCTCGGCGATGATGGACGCCTCCTCGGCGTCGTTCTTCGCGTTCAGCACAACCGCTTTCACGCCGGCGCGGTCGAGCAGATACTCGAGTTCCTCGGATTCGGCGACGTCGTGGGTACCGATGAGCATGGGCTGACCGGTCTCGTGGATCTCCTTGACGAACGCCACGACGGCCTCGGCCTTGTTGGCCTTGGTGTTGTAGACCCGGTCGGCCTCGTCGATGCGGATGTTGTCGGTGTTCTGCGGGATCTGCGATACCGCGAGTTCGTAGAACTGGCGGAACTGCTCGCCGGCCGCGAGCGCGGTGCCGGTCATGCCGCACACCGTCGGGTAACGCCCGATCAGAGCCTGGACGGTCATCGTGTCGATGACCTCGCCGGAATCGGTCTGCGCCAGCCTTCTTTGAGCTCGACCGCGGCCTGCAGACCGTCGGGCCAGCGCTGCAGCTGGGCGACGCGGCCCCGTGAGGCGTTGATCAGGTGCACGCGCGCCGTCGCGGACGATGTAGTGCACGTCGCGCTCGGTGAGGATGTGCGCGTGCATCGCGATGTTGACGTGCACGAGGGTGGTGCCGACGTGCTCCTCGTCGTAGAGGTTGATGCCGCCGAGTTCGGCCTCGATGAACTCCGCACCCTCGTCGGTGAGGAAGACGTTGCGGCCGTCGGTGTCGATCTCGTAGTGGTTGCGCTTGCGAGTTTGCCCACGGCGTCGTGGATCGGCTTGTCGGGGACCTCACCGGTGGGTGGCGCCGGCCAGGATCAGCGGGACGCAGCGCCTCGTCGACGAGCACGGAGTCCGCCTCGTCGATCATCGCGACATCGGGGTCGGGGCGAGACCAGCTCGTCGGCGTGGGTGACGCAGCTGGTCGCGCAGGACGTCGAAGCCGACCTCGTTGACCGAGCCGAGGTGATGTCGCGCGTCGTAGCGCGGCCTTGCGTTCGGCGCGGGTCGACGCCTCGGAGACGAATCCGGCGGTGATGTCGAACAGCCTCGAACAACGGCTTCATCTGGTTGGCGTCGCGGGTCGCGAGCTAGTCGTTGACCGAGATGACGTGCACGTTGGCCCGCCCAGCACGTAGCCGATCGCGGCGATCGCCCCGGCGAGCGTCTTGCCCTCACCGGTGGCCATCTCCACGACGTCGGCCTCGAGCAGGCGCAGGGCTCCGGCAGCTGCACGTCGAACGGGCGCATGTCCGGCGGCCCGCTCGCCTGCCTCGCGGGCGAGCGCCAGGAACTGCGGGACGTCGGCCGAGGCGGCGAGGTCGCCGAGCTCGAGCAGTCTCGGCCGCACTTGAGCAGTTGCTCGTCGTCCAGGCCCTTGGCCTTCTCATCGAACTCCGCCGATGCCGTCACCTCGGCCATCGACTCGGCTTTGGTCTTCTCGGTGCTGGCACCCAGCATGCGCCAGAAGCCTCGGCTGATACGGCCGGGTCCGGCCGTGCTGCTCTTGCGATCTTTCGCCACGCGTCAACGGTACCGTCGGCGCCATGACGGATGTTGACGTGCTCGTCGCCGGTGCCGGACCGATCGGGCTGACCGCGGCGCTGGAGCTCACCCGCCGCGGAGTGCACTGCCGGATTGTCGACCCCGTCCTCGATCCGCCCCAGTATTCGAAAGCCATTGGCGTGCAACCCCGTACCCTCGAAATCTTCGAGGGAATGGGCCTGCTGCACCGAATTCTCGATGTGGCGATCCCGCTGTACGGCCAGCTCATCTACGTCAATGGCGTGCGGGTAGCCGAACTGGACATGAGCGTGCCCGCCGATGTGCCATTCGGA
>CAWCMT010000007.1:0-59267 GCA_963796725.1 uncultured Actinomycetes bacterium | reverse complement strand
CCTCGGTCGGCATCAACGAGTCGACGAACGCGTTGATCTCCTCCTCCGCGATCAGACCCACGAACCCGTTCACGGGCTGGCCGTCGCGGAACGCGACCACGGTGGGGATGCTCTGACTGCGAAGTGCCGCAAGGAGCTCCTGGCCGACCTGCGTGTGGTCGACGTCGACCTTGGCGAGGGTGAAGGCGCCTTCACGCTCCGACGCCACCTTCTCCAGCATCGGCCCCAGCGTCTTGCAGGGTCCGCACCAGTCGGCCCACAGATCGACCACGACGGGGCGCTGCATCGACCCCTGGATGACGACCTGCTCGAAATTGGTGTCGGTGACGTCGACGACGTTCACGGTGTCGTTCACGGGCGGATCCTCACGATCTGTCTCGGGTGCGATGCCGGCGGTTAGCCTACCGGCGCAGCGATGTCCTCCGAACGTCGAACGCCCGATCCCGCGCTGGTGTTCCCGCGGTGGAAGCGACGCAGGCGGAGCGCGTTGACGACCACCGTGACGCTGGATACCGCCATCGCGCCCGCGGCCCACATCGGATCCAGCACCCCCAGCATGGCGAGCGGGATCATGACGACGTTGTACGCGAAGGCCCAGAAGAGGTTCTCCGCGATGATCCGGTACGTCCGCCGAGCCAGTTCGAGCGACTCGGCCACCGAGCTCAGGGTGCCGCCAAGCAGGTTGACGTCCGCCGCGGCCAGGGCCACGTCCGTTCCGGTGCCCATCGCGATGCCCACGTCGGCCCGGGCGAGAGCGGGAGCGTCGTTCAGTCCGTCGCCGGCGAACACCACCGTGTGACCTTCATCCTGCAGGCGCACCACCTCGTCCACCTTGCCCCCCGGGTACACCTCGGCCAGCACCCGATCGACGCCCACCTGGTCGGCGATCGCCTCGGCCGTGGCACGCCGGTCGCCGGTGACCAATCCAACGTCCAGGCCGAGCGCGCGGAGCCGCAGGACCGCGCCGGCCGCGTCGGGCTTGATCCGATCCGCCACGCCGATCAGTCCGAAAGGAACGTCGTCCCGCCACAGGGCGAACGGCGTGAACCCGGCCCGGCCCAGGCGCAGCGCTTCATCGAGGGCCGCGGGCGGGAGCGCCTCGGGGCGCCCCACACGGACCGTCGCACCCCCCACGTTCGCGGAGGCGCCGGCGCCCGGGAGCACCACGTGATCCGACCCGATCGGCAAGGCGAGCCGACGTTCGGCGGCCGTCGCGATCACCGCGCGCGCGATCGGATGCTCTGAACCGACCTCAGCTGCCGCGGCCAGGGTCAGGAGCTCATCGGCATCCATCCCGTTGAACGGGACCAGCGCTTCGACCGCCATCACGCCCTCGGTCACGGTGCCGGTCTTGTCCAGCAGCACGACGTCGGCCTTCCGAGCCACCTCGAACACCTCTCCGCCCTTGAACAGCACCCCTAGCTCGGCCGCCCGACCCGTCCCGGCCATGATGGCGGCAGGCGTGGCGAGCCCCAGCGCGCAGGGACATGCGATCACCAGGACCGCGACCGCGTGCAGCAGGGCCGGACCCGGTGCGAGATCCGCGAGAACGACCCATCCCACGAAGGTCAGGACGGACAACGTCATCACCACGGGCACGAACACCGAGGCGATGCGGTCCGCCAGACGCTGCACGGGGGCCTTCGACCCTTGGGCCGACTGCAGGGCGCGGACGATCTCGGCGAGCTTCGTGTTGGCGCCCACCTTCGTCACGAACACGACGAGACGTCCGTGGCCGTTGATCGCGGCGCCCACGACGTCATCGCCCGGGCCGACGTCCACGGGCACGGACTCCCCGGTCAGCAGCGAGAGATCGATCCATGAGACCCCCTCGCGTACCACGCCGTCGGCCGGGATCTTCTCGCCCGGTCGTACGACGGCCCGCATCCCCGGCCGGAGGTCGTCGATCGAGATCGTGCGCTCGGTCCCGTCCGCATCCAGTACGGTCGCCTCCTTCGCCCCGCGCTCCAGCAACGCACGGGAGGCGTCGGCCGCCGAGGCCCGAGCCCCGGCCTCCAAGAGCTTCCCCCACAGGATCAAGGTGATGATGACCGCGCCGGTGTCGAAGTAGTGGGCGACGTCCGAGCCCATGCTGCCCGCCCGCGCGGCGTCCAGGACGGCCCAGACGCTGTAGCCGTACGCGGCGAGGGAACCGATGGCAACCAGGGTGTCCATCGTGGTCGTGCGGTGACGGGCGGATCTGGCCGCGTGCAACAGGAAGGGCCAGCCCGCGTAGAACTGCACGGGGGTGGCGAGCGCCCAGGCGAGCCACATCGACGGCCCCCAGTCCGGCACCACGAACGTGAGGAACAAGATCGCCACGGTGAGCGGCGCCGCCACACGGAGGCGCCGTCGGTATCCGGCCGCCTCGTCCTCTGGATCGTGCTCGTCGGAGTGCCCCCGCGCTCCGTAGCCCACCGTTCGCACGGCGGCGACCAGCGGGTCGAGCGCGGCCGATGTGGAGCGGACGGTCGCGGTGCGCGTGGCGAGGTTGACCGCTGCGGCCTCGACGCCGGGCACCTCGCCGAGCGCCTTCTCGACCTTGTTGACGCATGAGGCGCAGGTCATGCCCTCGATGTCCAGCACGACCTCGGAAGCTCGCGCTTCGGTCGTCACAGGTGCCTCACTTCCCCGCGAACCGGGCGACGGCGGCCATCAGCTCTTCGACCTTCTGGTCGCCCTCACCCTGTTCGATGCTCTCGCGGACGCAATGGCGGACGTGGTCGTCGAGCAGGCCCATGCCGACACCTCGCAGCGCCGCCTGAACCGCGTTGACCTGGGTCAGGATGTCGATGCAGTACTCGTCCTCGTCGACCATGCGCTGGAGGCCACGGACCTGACCCTCGATGCGGCGTAGGCGATCCTGCACCTCCTTCTTGTTCATCGCGTACCCGTACATGCGCCTCCTCCCGCCTGCTCCGGATCCCTCACATGCGCCGGTCGCCGTCGTCGAGGCTCAGGTAGTGGTCGGGATCGCCCCGGAAGCGCTCCATGCACCCGACGGAGCAGAAGTAGTACACGACGCCGTCGTGCTCCCATGCCGCCTCCGCGGTCTCTGCCTCTACCGACATCCCGCACACCGGATCCTTCATCACGCGCTCCTTCCCGAGGGCCGGCACCGGTCGGCGGCCCCCTGCTGTCGCAACGTCAGTATACCGTGGGGGGGTATATCCGCTCGGTCTCCGGCCCGAGGTCGGGTGCTAGACTCCGCGACGGTGGGAGGAGACGCTCCGTCCTGGCAGACAACGGCCACCGTCCACGGGACGCTGGGGCTCGATGCGAACGACCTGCTCGCCATGTACCGCACGATGCTGACGGCCCGGCTGCTCGACGAGGCGGCGCTCCGCCAGAACCGGATGGGCCGCGCGCCGTTCGTCGTCCCCGCGGAAGGCCACGAAGCTTGTCAGGTCGGCACCGCCTGGCCCATGCGGCCGGGCACTCGACGTATGGCTCCCCTACTACCGTGACGTCGCCGTGGTCCTGCGCGCCGGGATGACGCCGTACGAGATCTTCCTGGGCGTGTTCGCCAAGGCCGACGACCCGTCATCGGGTGGACGGCAGATGCCGTCGCACTGGGGTCACCGGAGGCTCGGCATCATCAGTGGGTCCTCCCCGATCGCGACCCAGGTGCCGCACGCCGCCGGGATCGCGTACGCGGCGAAGTATCGCCGGCGAGGACACCGTCGTGGGGTGCTGGTTCGGCGACGGAGCCACCAGCGAGGGCGACTGGCACGAGGGGCTCAACTTCGCCGGGATCCACCGGCTCCCGGTGATCTTCATCTGTGAGAACAACCACTACGCGATCATCGTGCCCCAGTCGAAGCAGATGGCGATCGAGCGACGTCGCCGACCGGGCCGAGGGATACGGGTTCCCCGGGGTGATCGTGGACGGGAACGACGTGCTCGCCTGCTACGCGGCGATGAAGGAGGCGCACGATCGCGCGCGGGCCGGCGATGGCCCCACGCTGATCGAGTGCAAGACCTACCGCTTCCTCGGGCACACCTCCGACGACGACGACAAGACCTACCGTCCGCGCGACGAGGTGGAGGAGGCCCGACACCACGACCCGGTGGAGGTCTTCGCCGCGTACCTGCGCGCCAACGCCGTCCTCGACGACGCGGGTGCCGACGCCCTCCGGGCTGAGGTCAAGGAGGAGATCGACGCGGCCATCTCCTCGGCTTGGGAGGCGCCGGATCCCGATCCGACGTCGGCGCTGCGGCACGTCTTCCACGAGCCGGAGGACCCATGAGCGACAAGAACGTCGTCACCGCGATCCGGGACGCACTCCACGGCGACATGGCTCGCCGACGACCGCGTGGTGCTGCTGGGCGAGGACGTGGGCAACCGGGGCGGGGTGTTCCGCGTCTCCGCCGGCTGGATGGAGGAGTTCGGCGAGGAGCGCGTGATCGACACGCCCGCTGGCCGAATCGGCCATCGTCGGCGTCGCGATCGGGATGGCCCTGCATGGCCTTCACCCCGTAGCCGAGATCCAGTTCGCCGACTTCATCCACCCGGCGTTCGACCAGATCGTGTCGGAGGCGGCGCGGATGCGCTACCGGTCGAACGGCGATTTCGGCTGTCCGATCGTGATCCGCACGCCCTGCGGTGGCGGGATCCACGGCGCGCTCTACCACTCGCAGTCGATCGAGGCGTTCTTCGCGCACGTCCCGGGATTGAAGGTCGTGATGCCCTCGACCCCGGCCGACGCGGCGGGGCTGCTTCGGAGCGCGCTGCGTGGATCCGGACCCGGTGCTCTTCCTCGAGCACAAGAAGACCTACCGTGCGATCACCGGACCCGCCCCGGCGGCCGACCATATCGTGCCCCTGGGCCTTGCCGACGTGAAGCGTCCGGGCACGGACCTGACCTGCATCAGCTACGGATACGCCCTCCACACGTGCCTAGAAGCGGCCGAGCGGCTCGCGGCGGACGAGGGCGTGTCGACCGAGGTCGTCGACGTCCGGACGCTGGCCCCGCTCGACCGCGACACGATCCTCGGACTCGGTCCGGCGCACCGGCGCGCGCCATGATCGTGTACGAGGACAACCGCACCTACGGCGCCGGCGCGGAGATCGTCATCCATGATCGCCGAGGAGTTGATGTTCGAGCTGGACGCCCCCATCGTGCGCATCGGGGGACCCGACATCCCGGCGATGCCCTTCGCGACGGCACTGGAGCACTTCTACATGGAACCTGAGCCCGACCAGATCTACCGGCGCATGCTCGAACTCGCCCGGTTCTGACCCCACCTCAGGCCGCATCGACAGGTTTCAGCCGCCCTCCCCGCGGTCCGATACACGGTCCGAAGACCTGTGAAGAACCGTGAGCCCACGCGCGAGCCGCCGCGGGGACGGTCGGTCGGTCAGCGCGATCTGCTGGTGATCGCGGCGGTCGCCTTAGCCGTCCTCCTCCTCGGCGTGTCCTCCGGGACGTTCGATCGGTTCGATCGGATGCTGAACGAATCGGATCCTGGGGCGTCGGGCTCCCTCCTCGGCTTCCTGTCGGTGCTGGGCGTGGCCGCCGCGCTCTACGCCTGGAGTCGCGCCCTGCAGGTCCGGCGGGAGTCATCGATGCGGGCGGCGGCGGACGCCCGGTTCCGCACCATGGTCGAGCAGCTGCCCGCCATCACCTACGTATGGGATCCCTCACCGGCCACCGGGACAGGCACCCACCCGCTACATCAGCCCGCAGGTAGAGCAGGTATTCGGCGTGACCCCTGAGGCGTGGATCGAGGACCCGACCCTGTGGAAACGGCTCCTGCATCCAGAGGACGCGGACCGGGTGCTGGCCGCATCGGCCGCCGCCGACCGCCAGGGCTCGGAGTTCCACGAGTTGTACCGGGCCCTGACCGCGGACGGCCGCGTGCTGTGGGTGCGCGACGACTCCGTGCCCGTGGCGCGTGACGAGCACGGACGACCCACGTTGATGCAGGGGGTGATGTTCGACGTCACGGAACAGAAGGCGTCCCAGGACCTACTCCAGGAGGCCGAGGCCAGGTTCCGCACGATCGTCGAGCGCGTCCCGACGGTCGCCTACACGTGGGACGCGGCGGATGCCCCCGGAACGGCGCCGGCCCGGTACATCAGCCCGCAGATCGAACGGCTCCTCGGCTACCGGCCCCAGGAATGGATCGATGACCCGACCCTGTGGACGCGGCGCATCCACCCGGAGGACCTGGATGAGGTCATCCTCGCCTGGGACTCCGCCGTGGCCACCGCAGACGCGTTCTCCGCCGAGTACCGCATCCGCACGGCTGATGACCGATGGGTCTGGCTTCGAGATGAAGCCGTCCCGGTGGGTCCGGGATCTCGGGGGCGACCGATCTACCAGGGCGTGATGATCGACGTCACCGAACCGCGCGAAGCTCAGGATCGGCTGCAGGAGGCGGAGGAGCGGTACCGGACGTTGGTGGAGCAGGTGCCCGTGGTGGTGTACGTGGACGCCGTCGACGAGGTGAGCACCGCATGGTATGTGAGCCCCCGCTACGAACGCCTCACCGGATACACCGCCGAGCAACGTCTCGAGGAACCCTCCCTGTGGGTCCGCATGCTGCATCCGGAGGACCGTGAACGCACCCTCGCGGAGTCAGCCCGAACGAACGCCACCGGGGATCCGTTCGACGTCGAGTACCGGATCCTCCGCGCCGACGGACGAGTGGTCTGGGTCCACGATCAGGCCTACGTGGTCGACACCCCTGAGGGACGCGCGTGGCAGGGGGTCATGATCGACGTCACCCAACGGCGGCTCGCGGAGGAGGCCCTCGGCCGACGCGATCGCATCCTGGAGGCCGCCGCGTTCGCCGCAGAACGGTTCCTCACGGCGGCGAAGTGGACCGACGGCATCGACGAGGTGCTCGAGCGTCTCGGGCGCGGCGCGGACGCCGGCCGTGCCTACGTCTACGAGAACGGGACCGAGGCCGACGGCGCGAAGAGCGTGACCCTGTGGCACGAATGGGCAGCCGAGGGCGGCGGATCGGGGATCTCGGGGGACTCGCATGTCGGGGTCCGGTACGGAGACGTCGGCTTCTCGCGTTGGGAGGCGACGCTTTCCGTGGGAGGCGTCATCCACGGCCCGGTTGCCACCTACCCAGACCAGGAGCGCGCGTTGCTGGAGCCTCGCGGCATCCGCTCCTGCATCGTGGCGCCGGTGTTCGTCGACGACGAGTGGTGGGGCTACGTCGGGTTCGACCACGAGGAGGAGCGGGCATGGCAGCCTGCGGAGATCGGTGCGGTCCGCGTGGCCGCCGATACCCTGGGCGCGGCCATCGCGAGGGAGCGGGATGCGGCCCGGCTCTCGGAGGCGGAGGAACGCTACCGGACGCTGATCGAGACGATCCCCGCCGCGACGTACGTCGACACGGTCGATGCGATCTCCCAGGCGCTCTACATGAGCCCGCAGGTCGAGAGGATCTACGGCTACACGCCGGAGGAGTGGCGGAGCCAACCTCACCTCTGGGAAGCGGGCCTCCATCCCGACGACCGGGACCGGGTCGTCGCCAGCGTGGAGCGCCACAACCTCGACGGCAGCCCCTACCAGGCCGAGTACCGCTTCCGCCATCGCGACGGAAGGTGGGTCTGGGTGCACGACGAGGCCGTCATGCTGACCGACGAGGACGGGCGGCCGAGGTTCTCGCAGGGCGTGATCTACGACATCACGGAGCAGAAGCAGCAGGAGGAGCGCCTGCGCGACGCCGAGGAACGGTTCCGCGCGATCGTCGAACACGTCCCTTCGGCCATCTACGTCGATCGCGCCGATCCGTCCATGGAATCGCATCTACATCGGGCCACAGATCGAGGAGATCGCGGGTGTGACACCCGAGGAGTGGCTGGCGGACCCGGAGCTTTGGCTGACCCTCACGGACCAGCAGGATCGCGAACGGATCCGGAGCACGTACCTCGCCGCGGTGATCGCAGGCGAGCCCTGGCAGGCCGAGTATCGCCTCCACACCCGTGACGGGCGCACGATCTGGGTGCACGACGAGACCACGTTCCTGCACGACGAGGAGGGGCGAGCCACCTACGTCCAGGGTGTCATCAGCGACATCACCGAGCGCAAGCTGGCCGAGCAGGCACTACGGGACAGCGAACGGCGAGAGCGCGAGGCGGCCGAACGCCTGCGCGCCCTGGACGTGATGAAGAACACGTTCCTGGCGGCCGTATCCCACGAACTCCGCAGCCCCCTGACGTCGATCCTGGGACTCTCGCTCACGCTGGAGCGCACCCCCGAGATGGAGGCCGGCGACCGGCAGGACCTGCTGGCACGGCTCTCCTTCAACGCGCGGAAGCTCGACCGTCTGCTCAAGGACCTCCTCGACATCGATCGGCTGAATCGAGGCATCGTCGAGCCTCAGTACCGCGCGATGGATATCGGTGAGCTGGCGGCGGCGGTACCGGGGAGCCTCGAGGCCCTCGCCGAACGCACCGTGATCGTCGAGGCGGGGCGCGTGCCGCTCGTGGCCGATCCGGCCAAGGTGGAGCGGATCATCGAGAACCTCCTGATGAACGCCGCACGCCACACCGACGCGGATCGCACGATCTGGCTCCGGGTCGCCGTCGAGGCCGGGGGCGTGCTCCTGATCGTCGAGGACGACGGTCCCGGCGTCCCGACCGAGCTGCGTCAGGACATCTTCGAACCGTTCCGCCAAGGCCCCAGCGCTTCCCCCCACGCGCCAGGGACAGGGATCGGGCTCTCCCTCGTGGCGCGGTTCGCCGAGCTCCACGGCGGCCGCGCCTGGGTGGAGGAGCGTCCCGGCGGCGGGGCGTCGTTCCAGGTGTTCCTGCCCGATCACCCCGACGCCGTCCCACCTCAGCAGGCCGAGCGCCTCACCGCCCCCGCCTGATCAGGCTCCGGGTCCTCCGGCACCGCCGTCCCGGGAGCGCAACCGGTCCCGCAGACGCCGCGTGGGTCCGCCTGGCCCTCTCCCTCGGTCGCGCTTGCGAGCGTCGCGGATACCCTTCGCCTCCTCGGCCGTGGCGACGCGCGTGAGCGCCGTCTCCTCGACATCGTGACGATGGATGTACGTGGAGCCCAAGGCCTGGACGATCGCGGCGAAGGGCAGCGCGAGGAACGCCCCCACGACCCCCGCGATCGATGCACCGGCGATCGCGAAGCCGAAGGCGAGCGCCGGATGCAGCTCCATGGTGCGCGCGGTGATCCGAGGGCTCAGCAGGTAGTTCTCGATCTGCTGGTAGATCGTGAAGAAGATCAGCAGGACCAGGGCATCCAACGGGGATCGCACCACGGCCACGAGGAGCGGCAACGCCATCGCGATGTAGGTGCCGATCGTCGGGATGAACTGGGAGACGAGCCCCATCCACACCGCCAGCGGCACGGCGAACGGCACGTGGAGGATCGACAAGACGATGAACGTCGCGACCCCGGAGAAGATGGCCAGCAGGAGCCGCGAGTAGAGATAGGCGCCGGTCTTCTCGATCCCGACCTCCCACGTGAACAGCACGGCCTCCTGATGCCGGGGAGGGAGGTAGGAGCAGACGGCCCGGCGGACGCGGGGGCCGTCGGCCGTCAGGTAGTACGTGAAGAGCGAGATCGACAGGATCTTGAATATCGAGCCCACGATGGAGGTCGCGAACCCGAAGAGGTTGCCGGCGATATCTCGTCCGAACGTGCTGACGGCGGAGTTCGCGTCCTTGAGCTGGGTCTGGAGGGCTCCCACCGACACCTCCACCCCGAACCATCGCTTCGTGAAGTTGCTGACGGACTGGAGGATGGTGGGGGTGTCGTTGATCAAGCCCCGCACCTGCTGGACCAAGAGGGGGATCATCGACGCGACCAACGCAACGGTGACGACGGCCAGACCGAAGATGATCAGGAACGTGGAGAGCCCCCGCCGCCACCCGCGCTTGGCCAGGAAGTCGACCGCGGGCTCCAGGGCGAAGGAAGCGAACAGTGCGATGAGGACCCAGACGAGAAGGTCCCGAACCTGGATGAAGAACGCGAGGAAGGCCCCGGTCGCGACGTACACGGTCGCCGCAGCGATCAGGACCTTCCAGATCCACGGCCACGGCGGGAGCCGCAGCGGCGGCCCGTCCTGGACGGGCGGCGTGGGGCCGGCAGGTTGGGGGATGTCTGCGTCGCTCATGCGGTGGCGGGGCCTGGTTCGGGACCCGGCGCGAGCCTACCCTGGCCCAGGCCCTCAGCCGTGGAAGCGGCCGGTGGTTTCCGCAGGCACGTCTGCCGGAGACCAGAGCTCGACCGCAGCGTAGGCGTACCCCACCATCGCCAGGGCCTGGAGCACGTGCCACACGGCGTGCCACTGGAAGAGGCTCCGCGGATGGCAGAGCGGACTCCAAGAAGAGCCGAGGATGAACGATAGTCCGCCGGCGATGACCGCCGCGATCGCGAGCATCCATGCGGCCAGATGCATGGTGACCCCGTCCTCGAGTCGCGGCCGGAGTCCGGCCTTCAGCGCTCGCCACTCCCCGACGGCCGCACCGGCCGTCAGCAGAGCCGCCAGCAGATCCGTCGTCCACGGCGCCGTCGCGCGCACCACGGAGACGCCCACCAGAACCCCCCCGTACCACGCGAGGGTCCGTGCCCGAGGCCAGCCGCTCACGGTGCCCCAGTCGTGGACCGCCACGAATGCCAAGACCGCGTAGATCCCCACGTCGTGCGCCCAGTGCCCCGTGGCGGTGCCGAAGCCGTGGTACACGAAGCTTCCGAGCGCGTTGGCGGCCACCGCCAAGCCGAAGACGGTCAGCTCGGGGGTGCGGCCGTGCTCGCCCCGGTGTGCACGCATCAGTATCCAGGCCCCCGCCACGGCGAACGTGAGGCTGGACCAGGCGTTGACGGGCTGCAGTAGCCACGAGCCGGGCGCGGCACGTTCACAATCCGTGCCGGCCGTGGCGAGCATCAACGCGAGGTCCATGCCTTCAGTATCCTGCCGGTGCCGACGCATCGTGCTCCGACCCCTAGACTCGGTGCGGATGAGTGAACGCGATCACAACCCGGGCCGGCGACGTCTCCACCTACCCATCGTCGGGGTGACGAACGGTCCCGGCGAGATCGCCGGCGTCAACTCGCGCGGCGAACGGAAGCCCCCTTGGCTGAAAGTACGCCTGAGCAGCGGCCCCAACTACACAGAGCTGAAGGGACTGATGCGCGGTCTGGAGCTCAACACCGTATGCGAGGAGGCCATGTGCCCCAACATCCACGAGTGCTGGGAGGAGCGCGAGGCCACCTTCCTGATCTTGGGATCCAGGTGCACGCGCCGATGTGGTTTCTGTGACGTGATGACGGCCAAGCCCGATCCCGTCGAGGCCGACGAGCCGACACGGATCGCCGACGCCGTTGCGTCCATGGGGTTGCGATACGTCGTGCTGACCGGCGTAGCGCGCGACGACCTTCCCGACGGCGGAGCCGGACACTGGGCCGAGACGATCCGGGCCGTGAGGGCCGCGGTGCCCGGCTGCGGGGTCGAGGTCCTCCCGAGCGACTTCAAGGGTGGCGAGGCAGACATCGACACGGTGGTCGCGGCGGAGCCCGACGTCTTCGCCCACAACCTGGAGACCGTGCCACGTCTCCACGGACGTATCCGCCCTGCGTTCGGCTACGAGCGCTCCCTCGAGGTGCTGCGGATCGCCAAGCGCCTCCGTCCCGGTCAGGTCACGAAGTCCAACCTGATCCTTGGGATGGGTGAGCGGCGGGAGGAGGTTGCCGCTTCGATGCGCGACCTCGCTGGAGGCCGGCTGCGACATCCTCACGATGGGTCAATACCTGCAGCCCACACCCTTCCACCTTCCGGTGGACCGATGGGTCACGCCCGAGGAGTTCGCCGAGCACAAGCGGGCCGGCGAGGCCATGGGGATCCCCCACGTGGAGGCGGGACCGCTGGTTCGATCGAGCTATCACGCCGGCAAACAACTCCGCCGGGCGACCGAGCGCGGCGTGCAGGTACCTGCCTCCCACGTCTGAGATGGAGGAGCCGGCCTGTAAGCCGGATCCTGTGCGCCGCTCACGCGGTGGCGACCATCTGTCTCGATGGGCGCCGGAGCGCCCATCGCCGGCCCGTTCACCGGGCCGGTGCGGTCTACCCGACAGCTCGGGCGGGCCGCCCTCGAACGCTGCCTGCTTGACCTTGCTCCGGGTGGGGCTTGCCGAGCCGCGTCGGTCACCCGGCGCGCTGGTGGGCTCTTACCCCACCGTTTCACCCTTACCGCCGCGGCGAACCGCGGCGGCGGTCTGCTCTCTGTTGCGCTTCCGCGAGGTCGCCCCCGCCCGGCTCACGCCGGCACCCTGCCCTGTGGAGTCCGGACTTTCCTCGAGCCGAAGCCCGCGGCCGCCCGGCCGGCTCCTCCGCCGCCGAGCATACCGGCCGGTGTCGGGTCCGTGTCGCGGGGCCGTTCGTCCGAGGCCCCTCAGGCTGGCATCGGCGGCGGAGGCGGCGGTCCACGCCCACCGCCCGCCGCCGGTCCCGCGGTACTGGAGGAGCCCAAGGCGAGGATGTACAGAAGATCACCGACAGGAAGATCAGTCCGAGGGTGAAACCGACGCCGTGGCCGAAACTCTTCGACAGTTCGTTGTCGACCATGATCAGGATGATGAAGTCGACGATAGGGATGAGTAGCAGGATCAGCCACCATCCGGGGCTGCCCACCACCTTCAGCAGCACGTACGCGTTGTAGATCGGCACGAACCCCGCCCAGGCGTCCGGCCCGCCCGGCCTTCTTGAAGATCACGTAATAGCGGGATGCGACGCGAGGATGTACCAGCCGAGCACCCACAGCAGGATCAAGCCGACGTTCACGGAGCCACTCGTCGTCACGGTCGTTTGGGAGAGCATCAACTGACCCCTCTCGAGGGATCGCTGGCATCTTCTCCCGCCAGCGGCCGATCTCGTCAAGTACCTAGCGGCGGGTGGCGAGCCAGGCGTCCACACCTTCGTTCGCCAGGCGGTCTGCCTCCTTGTTGCGCTCGCGCATGACGTGTTCGTAGGAGATCTCGGCGAACCGCCGAGCCTGCTTCAGGACCTCGCGGTGCAACGGCACGATGTGGCTCGCCTTGACCTTGTACTTCCCGGTGATCTGGTAGATGAGGAGCTGAGAGTCACTGCGGAGCAGCACGCGCGTGGCACCCAGGGCCGCGGCACGCTTCAGACCCTCGATCGCGGCCGTGTATTCGGCGACGTTGTTCGTGGTCTCTCCGAGCCCTTCGGCGATCTCCGCGAGCACGGCGCCGTCCGGGTCCGTGATCTGGACGCCGATGCCGGCGGGACCCGGATTGCCGCGGGCGGCCCCGTCGCACGAGACGGTCAGAAGACCAGGATCCGCCGGCAGTGCTCACACCTCCGGATGCCGTCCGTGTGCTTCAGCTTGTCCAAGACCACGGAAGAGAGCTGCTCGTGGCAGCCCTGACAGACCCCGTCGATCAGCGGAGCCGCCCCGATGCCCTTCTTCTGACGGCGCAGGTCCTCGTAGAGCTCCAGTAGCTCCGGGTCGAATGCGGGAACCAACGTCTCGCGCTCGGCCTCGAGCGAGGCAAGATCCGCCTTCGCTGAGGTGAGCTCCTCGGCCGCCTGTGACGCCGTGGCATCGAGTGAGGCCCGCAGCGTCGTTTCCTCGGCGTCGGCGGTGGCGATCAGTGCGTCGAGTGCTTCGCGTTGCTCCATCAGGGCCAGGAGCTCGTCCTCGCGGTCGGAGCGACGCTTCTTCACGTTGTCGATCTCGTGCTGGAGGGCCTCGAGCTCCTTCGCGTTCACGATGCTGCCGTCGTACATCCGCTGCTGCTCGGCCGCCTCCTTACTCGTGAGCGAGTCGATCTCCAGCTCGAAGCGGCTCTGGTCCCGGCCCATCTCGTCCGCGCGCAGGCGAAGCTCTCCCAGGTGTCGTTCGGCCGCATCGGCGGCATCGCGCGCGGCGGCCAGCGTGGCGCCCGACTCCAGCGCCTCGTGGCGTACCCGCAGCCGGTCGAGCGCAGTGTCGACCTCCTGCAGCTTGAGCAATCGATCCATGCCTCGCATCGCCGAGGCAGCCTAGCCGAAAGCGCCTCCGGTCCCCCGGAGGCGCCCGGATCATCAGGGTGCGTTGCCCTAAGGACCGGTGAACTTCACGGAGTCGAACGCCGAGCTGGTCGACTGGCCGAGGAAGGCCACGGCCGCGAACACCACCATGAAGATCAGCCCGAGCATCAGCGCGTACTCCACCGCCGTCGCACCACGATCGTCGAACAGCCGAGCCCGCAACCCGGCCTGCCAGACCTGTACGCGGGCCATCACGCGAAGCATACGTTCCCCCATCTCCCGTCCGAGCCGTCGCGTGGGCCGCCCGATGACGGGCGGCCCTTCGCGCCGTCTTGACATGGTGTATCGGCATGGGGTGGGCCCAAAGTTGAGCCGGGGTAGCATGCCGCGCGTGGGCAACGAGGCGGCTGGACGGGTGGCCCTGATCACGGGCGCCGGGTCCCCCACCGGGATCGGGTTCGCGTGCGCGCGGGTGCTGGGGAGAGAGTGGCCTCGCGCTCGCGATCGGATCCACGACCGAGCGCATCCACGAACGTGCGGGCGAGCTCGACGTGCTCGGCTTCGAGGCAGGCGGCTTCACCGCAGACCTCACGGACGCCGACCAGGCGCGACGGATGGTGGACGAGGTGCTCGAGCGGTACGGGCGTATCGACGTCCTGGTGAACAACGCCGGCATGGTGAACGTAGGCGCCGAAGGCTGGGAAGACACCGGGTTCCTCGAGCTACCCGACGATGCGTGGCGCTCGGACATCGCCATGAACCTCCACACGGCGTTCCATGTGACGCGCGCGGTGGCGCCGGGCATGGCCGAGCGGGGCTGGGGGCGCGTCGTGATGGTCTCGTCGGTCACCGGTCCCCTGGTCACGAACCCGGGTCAGGTCGGCTATACAGCGGCCAAGGCGGGCATGGACGGGCTGATGCGCGGAGCGGCCATCGACCTGGCCCCTCACGGCATCACGGTGAACGCGGTGGCGCCGGGGTGGATCGCGACGGGCTCGCAGACACCGGACGAGGCGCGGGCCGGGCTCCACACGCCGATCGGGCGCTCGGGCACGCCGGAGGAGGTCGCCGAGGTGGTGGCGTTCCTCTGCTCGGACCGCGCGTCCTACGTGACGGGCCAGTCCATCGTGGTAGACGGTGGCAACACGATCCAGGAGACGAAGGAGTAGGGCGCATCCCCCAGAGGCCCGCGGGTACGCTGAACGCCGATGTTCCGCTTCCTCCTGCGCCCCCGCTGGATCGCCTTCGCGCTCTTCGCGATGCTGCTGGCGGCGTTGTTCGTGCGACTGGGGTTCTGGCAGTTGGACCGGCTGCAGGGCCGCCGCTACTACAACCACCGTTTCGAACAGGGGATGGCCGCGTCCCCGGAGCCTGTGGAGACGCTGGTGGACAACGCCGATGGAGCGGATCTCCTCTATCGCAACGCCTCGGCTTCCGGGCGCTACGATCCCGCACACGAGGTCATCCTCTACGGAAGGACCCAGGACGGGACTCCGGGCAACCACGTGCTCACGCCGTTGATCCTGCGCGACGGACGAGCCGTGCTGGTCGACCGAGGTTGGGTCCCCATCGCCGACGATACCCCACCGGTGGCCGGCGCCGCCCCCCCGAGCGGCACGGTGGCGGTGACCGGCCTGCTCGCACCCTCGGAACCCGGCGGTGCGCCCGGAGGCGGAGCAACCACTACGTTCACGCGGGTGGACCTGCGCCGGATCGGCTCCCAGCTCCCGTACGAGCTACTCCCCGACTACCTGCAGCTGCAGCGGCAGTCGCCGCCACAACCAGGCCGTCTGCCGATCCATCCGCCACCGCCCGTCCTGGATGACGGGCCTCACCTCAGCTATGCGATCCAGTGGTTCGCGTTCGCGACCATCGCGTTCTTCGGGTTCTTCCTGCTGGTCGCGAGGGAGGCGCGATCCGAGCGCGCGGTGTCGGACGTGTCCCCGGACGTTCACCCCGCGGATACCTCCGGATCGATCTGACCCCCCCGGTTACTGGTAGGGTCTCCCCCGAGGGCACAGATCTTGGTTCGCCTTGTGTCGTTCCCTCAACCGGCGCGTCACGCCGGCGCCCGAAGGGCAGCAAGAAGGCCCCGAACGGCGGAAGAAAGGAGGGATCGCCAATGGCAACCGGAACCGTGAAGTGGTTCAACTCCGAGAAGGGGTTCGGCTTCATCACCCCCGAGGACGGCAGCGCAGACGTGTTCGTGCACTTCAGCGCGATCGCCGGAGAGGGGTACCGCAACCTCGACGAGGGACAGCGTGTGGAGTTCGACGTGACCCAGGGCCAGAAGGGCCCCCAGGCTGCGAACGTTCGCCCCGCCTGAACCACCCAGGTTGACCGTAGGAAGGCCCGGCGCGCAAGCGCCGGGCCTTCCTCATACTTGACCTCCGTCCGCCGACGCGGATAGCGTCGGCGGAGCCCCCTTCAGGAAGGATCGCCGGGCATGTGCTTCGTCGGAGTCTTCGGATTGCTGGCACCTCGGTTCGTGATCGTGGTCCTCTGGTTGTTCACGGACTACCTCGCCCGCGCATACTCGAGCTGGATCGTGCCGACCATCGGGTTCTTCATCCTGCCGACGACCACGATCGCCTACGCGATCGCGAAGAACGAGTTCACGACACGCGCGGGGAGCATCGAGCCCGCCGGCATCGTGGTCCTGGTCTTCGGGATCCTGATCGACGTCGGGCTGATCGGGAGCGGCCGCGGCGTCTGGAAGCGACGCGGGCCACACAGCGAATACGCATGAGTGTGGCTGCAGCTCAATCGCGGTTGCGCATGGATTCCGCCGCGAAGTCGAAGTACCGCGCGAAGGCCTCCGCCGCCTCGGGAGGGGGCTCCATGGCCGCGACCGCCGCATGCATGTGGTGCAGCCATCGGTCGCGCTCTCGAGGACCGATCTCGAAAGGGAAGTGCCGCATCCGGAGCCTTGGGTGCCCGCGCTCCTCGCTGTAGGCGGAGGGACCGCCCCAGTACTGGGCGAGGAACAGGGTCAGTCGATGCCGGGCGGGGGCGAGGTCCTCGGGCTCGGGATAGAGGCGGATCAGCACCGGATCCTCGGCGACTCCCATGTAGAAGCGATCGACGAGCGCCTCGAAGAACGGCATGCCCCCGACGACGTCGTAGACGGTTGGTTCTGCCTGCACCACCCGCCCATGCTACCGATGAGGCTCGCGCCCTAGCTCCGGTCCGTCGTGGTCTCTCTCACATCGGACGCGGGCGGTTGCAGCCTCACCGCGGGCCCGCCGGGCGCCCGCGGCTCGACCCTGGTCACGGCCGGCGCCGAGCCCCGCTCGACGCTGGGGCGCTCGCCCCGACGTACCGCCCAGCCCAGGACCGCCAGCATGAGAAGGAGTGCGACAACCGCGCCCCATCGCAGCGCGGCCCCCGCCTCACGTGCTGGACCTCGGTCTTCGTGATGCTGAACACGTACATGTGATTGCATCCGCTTCTCCTTGCCTCACCCCCATCATCCACGCGGGTACCGACGTTCGAAGGCGTCCCACCACGGAACTGGCACGGCCTTGACCGGATCGTCATGAGGCCTTCACATTCGACGCCCCTGCGACGGCAGGATGAACGGCGTGGCAAGCTTCGACCATGACACCGTCTCGAGGTGACACCCCGCCCCCGCACGGTCGCGGTCGCCTCGCCGAGGTCGGCGATGACGTCCAGAGGTGGATCGACGCCGTCGCAGCACGATGGGCGGAACGGCGGCCGCGGCTGACGCGATGGGTCCTGGATCCGCTCGTCTACGCGCTCGGACGCGTGGGTCCGGACGCCATCGGCGTGGAGGCGGGGTCCCTCACCTACGGCGCGTTCCTCTCGCTGCCGCCGATGTTGGTCGTGCTGCTGTCCGTGGCGGGTCTCGTCCTGAAGAACGACGCCCAGGCCACCCAACACATCCTCGATGCCGTCGAGCGGATCGTGCCGGGCATGGGTGCGATCCTCGGCACGCAACTCGACCTCAAGACGGCGGAGCAACTCGGTGTGGGCATCGCGGGGGCCCTGGCGATCATCTGGGCCGCTTCCGGCTTCGCGGCCCGCGTTCGGCACGCGCTCGGCGGCATCTTCGAGACCGAGCGAACGGGCCTCGTGTTCGGCCGGCTCACGGCCGCCCTCTTCGGGACCCCCATCCTGCTGCTCGTCGTCGGCATCATCGTGCTGGGAAGCGTCGTGACCGGGCTGCAGCTGGTGGGTGTCTCCGCCCTGGTGGCGGAGGCAGGCACCGTCGCCCTACTCGCCGTCCTGACGTTCGCCATGGTCGCGGCCACCTACCGACTGCTGACGCCAGGACATGGTCCCAGCCTGCGGGAACACCTGCCGGGCTGTTCGCTCTTCACGGTCGGGTGGTTCGTGATCCACATGGTGGGCGCGGAATACGTGAGCTACGTGGTGACCAAGACGACGGCCCTGTACGGGGCGATCGGCGCGATCTTCGGCCTCCTCGCCTTCCTATATATGACGATGTGGTGGCTGCTCTTCTGCGCCGAGATCACGCAGGCCTTCCGGGTACGGGGTCTCGTGGGCGGGCCCTCGGTGGCGTCGCGTCCGAGGACGGGAACGGCCCACGCGGGTAGGTAGACTCCGATCGATGCACCCGGTCCGTGCGAAGGAGATCCCATGAACGAGTCGGTCGACGTCAGCGCCCTCCAGCAGTCCCCCTTCCTGGCCGGGGTGTCGGCCGAAGACATCGAGGGCATGCTCGCCGTGGGCTCGCAGGTGTCGTTCGACTCCGAGCAGGTCGTCTTCGAGGCAGGCGACATGGGGGACGCGATGTACGTGATCACGGAAGGCGAGGCCCGGGTCGACGTCGGCGGACGGTTCCACATCCTCAAGGCGGGCAACTTCTTCGGGGAGATGGCGTTGATCGCCCCCGGCAAGCGACTCGCGACCGTGCGCACGGTGACACCGCTGGTGGCGGTGCGGATCCCCGCCGAGGAGTTCCAGTCGTTCCTGCTGGCCCGCCCGACCGTGGCGTTGGCCATCCTGAAGGCACTGGTCATCCGCCTCCGCGAGGTGGAACAGCGCATCGACGCCTGGATGGCCTAGCGCCCTCTACGTCACGATCCGAGATGGCCACAGGACCCCTCCCGGATGGGGCGCCCGACCCCGGCGCCGGGCCGTCCGCCCCCCCGCCCACTCTCGTTGTAGCATCGAGCAACCCTGCGTAACGGTTCGGCAAGCTCCCCGGACGTACCGTGGTACCCCATGACGACTCACGCCGACGCGCCGGCCGACGTCCCTCGCACGACCGATACGGGGAGCCCCTCCACGGGAGGGCGACACCGCCTCGCAGGAGCGGCGTTGGGTCTCCTCTCAGGTGCGGTGGCCCTGGGCGTGGCGCAGTTGACCGCTGGTCTCGTGGGCGGCACGTCGGCCCCGCTGATCGCGGTCGGGGGCAGCGTGATCGACGCCGTCCCCCGCCCGGTGAAGGACTTCGCCGTACGGACGTTCGGCACCGGCGACAAGGCCGCGCTGCTGGTGGGGATGGGGATCGTCATCGGGATCATCGCGGCGCTGCTGGGCATGGTCTCGATCGAACGACCCCGGGTCGGCGTGATCGGATTGCTCCTGTTGGGCACGGTCGGTGCGTTCGCCGCCGTCACCCGTCCCGGGGCAGGCCCCGCGGCGCTGCTCCCGTCGTTCGCCGGCACAGCCGCGGGGCTGGTGGCGTTCGGGCGGCTCAGGACGGCGACCGGTCTCACGGAACCCGCCCCGGAGCCGAAACCGAGGATGGGCGGCGCCCTGCCGCCGAGGCCGGAGATGGCGCCGGGGACGCTCGACCGCCGCAGGTTCCTGTGGAGCGGGCTCGGGATGGCGAGCGTGGCTGCGGTGAGCGGCTACGCCGGCCAGTACCTGGTTCGCCGCGCAGCCGCCAACGCCTCCCGCGACGCCGTGAGGATACCGGCACCCGCCAGCCCGGCCGGCCCGCTGCCCGCCGGGGTAGACGTCGACGTCCCCGGCGTCAGCAGGTTCCTGACCCCCAACGACAGCTTCTACAAGATCGACACCACGCTCCTCACGCCGACCGTCAACGCGGACGACTGGCGATTGCGGATCCACGGGATGGTGGACCGGCCGATCACCCTGAACTACGCGGAGCTGCTGCGCCGCCCGTTGATCGAACGGGATATCACCCTCACGTGCGTCTCGAACGAGGTGGGCGGCGATCTGATCAGCACCGCTCGATGGATCGGCGCCCCCCTGACGCCGCTCCTCGAGGAGGCCGGTATCCGCTCGGGTGCCGATCAACTGGTCGGGCGCTCGGTCGACGGCTTCACGACCGGCGCGCCCCTGGCGACCGCCATGGACGGACGCGACTCGATGCTGGCGGTCGCGATGAACGGCGCGGCGCTCCCCCTCCCCCACGGATTCCCCGTCCGGATGATCATCCCGGGCCTCTATGGCTACGTCTCGGCGACGAAATGGCTCGTCGATCTCGAAGTCACGACCTTCGACGCGTTCGACGCCTACTGGATCTCCCGAGGTTGGTCCCGGCGAGGGCCCATCAAGACCGAGTCGCGGATCGACACGCCCCGCTATGGAGCGAAGTTGACCGCCGGCACGGAGGTCGCCGTAGCGGGCGTGGCGTGGGCCCAGCACCGCGGGATCTCGCGTGTGGAGGTGCGGGTGGATGACGGGCCGTGGTCCGACGCCGAGCTGGGGGCGGAGGACACGTCGGACACCTGGCGCCAGTGGGTCTGGCGATGGACACCCACGGCCGGCGGCCACCGGATCCAGGTGCGCGCCACCGACGGCACCGGCGCGGTCCAGACATCGGTGGACGCGCCGCCCGCCCCGAACGGCGCGAGCGGCTATCACGCGGTCAGCGTCAACGCGAACTAGGGCTCAACGGATGGGTGCGCCGCATGCGACACGAGGCCTGAGCCTCAGGCGGACGTGGCACGCATGAAGTGCATCGCGATCGTATGGCCGCCGTAAGTGAGGGGGATCATGTCGACCTCCATCGGCACGACGGCGCCGTCGACCCGCACCGCGCGGAACCGGATGTGGGCAGGGAAGGACAGCTCCTGCACGCGGTTCCAGTAGGTCCAGGAGAAGACGGACTGGTCATCTGGGTGCACGAAACGTTGTAGGAAACCGGGTGTGTTCGCGAGCTCGTCCACGGTCGAACCGAGCAGGTCGGCGAGCTTGTCGTTCCCGGTCCAGTGCTCCTCGTCGAGCCAGACGTACATAGCGTCGGGGCTCGCTTCGAATAGGGGCTGCAGGTGTGCAGCAAGCTGAGGGATCGCATCGCCGTGCGCGACCTGCATCCTGCCTCCTCGGTGGTCCTGGGTCCGCTGCCCTCGTCGAGGCATCCTCGTCCAACAGCCGAGGGAGCGCAACCGGTAGGGTGCGGCGCGATGACGACCCACGGGCACGATGCCGCGATCCACGAACTGGCCCCCACCGGGCTCCTCCGCGCCGGGATAGCGATCGGACCGGCGGCATCGGCCTCATGGGCTACGCGAGACCCGGCGACGGGTGAGCCGAGGGGGGTCGCCGTGGAGCTGGCCGTCGCCCTCGCGCGCGATGCCGACAGGCCACTGGGCCTCGTCGCGTTCACGTCCTCGGGTCACGTGACCGACGCCCTGGGCGGGGAGCGGATCGACGTGGGGTTCTTGCCCGTGGACGACGAGCGCAAGACGCGGGTGGCGTTCGGCCCCGACTACGCGCTCGGCGTCAGCACCTACCTGGTTCCCCCTGGCTCGGCGATCGCGTCAGCCGCCGAGGTCGATCGACCGGGCGTCCGGGTGGTAGGCGTCGAGGACACCGCGACGATCCGCGCCGCACGCCGCTCGCTGAGACGAGCGCAGGTACGCGGCACGAGGAGCGCGGACGAGCTACTCCGCCTGCTTCTCGCGGGCGAGGCCGACGCCGTGGCGCTGGGATCGGACTCGCTGCTGGAGCTCGCCGATCGCGTCCCCGGGTCCCGCCTGCTGGAGGACCACTTCTGGGAAACCGGCACTGCGGTCGCGATCCCGCGCAACCGTCCAGCGGCCCTGATGTTCGTGACGGACTTCATCGAGCGTGCGAAGGCCGATGGCACGGTGCAGGCGGCGTTCGACGCGGCAGGGCTGCGCGGCGCGAAACTGGCTCCTCAAGGCTCCTGGAGCTGAGGCCCGGATCAACCGGCCGGTAACGGGCACGGGATCAGCCCTGGGCACCCCACTCGCGGTCGAGGATCGCGTAGATGAGCTCGCTCTGCCACTCGCCCTTCACCCACTCGTTCTCCACGAGGAGGGCTTCCCGGCGCATGCCGAGCTTCTCCAGCACGCGCCCGGAGGCGACGTTGCGAGCTTCCAGCCGCCCGACCACCCGATGCAGACCCAGACCCTCGAAGGCGATGCGCAGCAACGGCCGGCACGCCTCGGTGGCGTAGCCGTTCCCCTGGTGGTCGGGATGGATGATGTACCCGATCTCCCCCTGGCGGTGCTCCAGGCTGACCCACTCCAGTACGACGTCGCCAACCATCACGCCGTCATCCCTCGTCTCGATCGCGAGCGCGAGGCGATCCCCCTCCTCACGTATCGACGTTCGCGGGATCTTCGTCTCGAGTGCCCGGCGCGTGTCCGCCTCGGTCCGCGTGCCCCAGTACAGATAGCGGACTACGTCGGGGCTGGACTCGTAGGAGTGCATGACCTCGAAGTCGGACGACCTGAGCGGTCGCAGGCGCAGTCGCTCGGTCTCTATCGGCGCCGTGATCTCGACCAGCGGCGCGGCTTCGGCATCTTCCATCGCCCGCGCATCCTTTCGTACCGCGCCGCCTCCCGCCAACCGGCGTCAGCGTCGTCATCGCACCGGCCCGGGGCCGGGCGCGGTACACCCACGCCGATGGTCTTGGCTAAGGGTTGATGACGTTCGGGTTTCGACCCGCAAACCGAGTCTCCGCGCGCCTATGCTGGCCAGATGCGCGATGCGCCAACGGCTCTCCCCATCCATGACGTCGTGGCACCCGCTCGCCTCGACGACACGCCGGGCCTCGCCCGAGCCCTGCTGCGTTCGATGCGGCCGAAGCAGTGGTCGAAGAACCTGCTCGTCCTGGCGGCTCCAGGGGCGGCGGGCATCTTGCTCACGCCGGGTGCCCTCGGCCATGAAGCAGCCGCCTTCGCGGCCTTCTGCCTGGTGGCCAGCGCCGGCTATCTCTTCAACGACGTTCTGGACGCGGCCAGCGATCGGCGTCACCCGGTCAAGCGGACCCGCCCCGTCGCCTCGGGAGCCCTGTCGAGTCGGGCGGCGGTCATCGGCTCCCTCATGCTGGCGACGGCCGGGATCGCGATCTCAGCGGCGATCGGCCTCCGCTTCCTCGCGATCGTTGCCGTCTACGTCGCCGTCACGGGCGCCTACAGCCTCGGCCTGAAGCGGGTCGCCGTCGTCGAGCTGTTCGTCGTCGCATCCTGCTACGTGCTGCGAGCGATCGGCGGCGGCGCAGCGGTGGGTGTGCCTCCGTCGGAGTGGTTCCTCATCCTGACCACGTCGGGAGCGCTGGCGGTCGTGGCCGGCAAGCGCGCGGCCGACTGGGGGGTGAGCGAACCCGGCGACGACCGCCAGCGATCCCTGTATCCGCCGTCGTTCCTGCGGTCCGTCTGGCTGCTGGCTGGATCCGTGGCGTTGGTCTCCTACTCGCTCTGGGCGTTCAACGTCCCGCACTTCGTCGACGGGATCGCCTGGAGCCAAGTGTCGATCGTGCCCTTCGCCGTCGCGTTCTTGCGGTACGTCTACGTGATCGAGATGGGTGCGGCCGGCGCGCCTGAGGACGTCCTGCTCCACGATCGCGTCCTCCAGATCGCCGCTCTCTGCTGGCTGGCGATATACGCGTGGGGTGTCTACGCGACGTGAGCCAGGGATCCGGGCGCATGCTTGGCGGCTGGGGCCGCACCTCGCCGACGCGGGCGAGCGTCATCGAGGTCCGTGACGCGGCTGGCGTCGCCGCCGCCCTCGAGTCCGCCGGCCCCCGAGGTGTGCTCCCGCGCGGACTCGGGCGGAGCTACGGCGACGTCGCACAGAACGCAGGCGGCGTGGTGCTGGATATGACCACGCTGAGCGGCATCGAGGCGTTCGACCCCCGGGGTGGGACGCTCACCGCGCTCGCCGGGACGAGTCTGGAAGACATCCTGCGGCGTATCGTGCCCGTTGGTTGGTTCCTCCCCGTCACGCCTGGGACCCGGTACGTGACGCTCGGCGGAGCCATCGCGAACGACGTCCACGGCAAGAACCATCATCGGGACGGAGGGTTCGGCGATCACGTCGCCTCCCTCGAGATGCTCACGCCCGGCGGCGACGTTCTCACACTCACGGAGGCGACCGATCCGGAGGTGTTCGCGGCGACCGTCGGCGGCCTCGGGCTCACGGGGATCCTGCTGCGCGCCACCATCCGCCTCCTGCGGATCCAGACGTCGCGGGTGCGCGTTGACACCGAGCGCGCCGACGACCTCGACGACCTGATGGCTCGCATGAGCGCCAACGACGATACGTACCGGTACTCCGTCGCGTGGGTCGACGCGCATGCCACGGGCGGCCACCTCGGGCGCGCGGTCCTCACTCGAGGCGACCACGCGGCGCTCGACGAGCTCGCCCCGCAAGACCTGCGCGACCCGCTGCGGTACGCCCCCAGGACACTGCCGTCCGTCCCAGCTGGCGTTCCGGGCGTCATCACGCCCCTCACCACCGCGGCGTTCAACGAGATGTGGTTCCGCAAGGCACCGCGCTCCGAGCGGGGGCGCCTCCAGCCGATCACGCCGTTCTTCCATCCCCTCGATGCCGTCGGGGACTGGAACCGGCTCTACGGCCGCCGCGGGTTCGTGCAATACCAGTTCGTGGTGCCCTTCGGCGCCGAGGAGGTGGTGAGCGACGTGCTGTCAGGACTCGCCGCCGCGCGGTGTGCGTCGTTCCTCGCGGTGCTGAAGCGGTTCGGGCCCGGACGCGGGATGTTGTCCTTCCCGATGCCCGGATGGACCCTGGCGCTGGATCTGCCGGCCGGTCAGTCTGTCCTGGGATCACTGCTCGACGGGTTCGACCGCCGCGTCGCGGACGTCGGCGGTCGCGTGTACCTGGCCAAGGACGCCCGGCTCGACCCCGGCCGTCTGGCGGAGATGTATCCGGAGCTGGAGAGGTGGCGCGCGCTGCGAACCCGGTTGGATCCCCTCGGTCGGCTTCGGTCCGATCTCGCCCGAAGGCTCGAGCTTGATACGACAGGGGCGGGAACGCCGCGGCTGGGTCAGGAGGTCGGCACGTGAAGGACGGTCTCGCTCGGCCGCAGTCGATGCTCGTCGTGGGGGCGACCTCCGACATCGCGCTCGCCACGCTGCAGGCATCCTCCAGACGTGGCCTCCGGCGCGTGATGCTTGCCGCCCGTGATCCCGAGCGGCTCCGGCCCGTGGTTGACGCGCTGCCGGACACCCTGGCCGTTGAGCTCGCCGCGTTCGACGCCACCGCGTTCGAGGAGCACCCCGCGTTCGTCGCGGAGGCCTTCGACCGCCTCGGTGAGGTAGATCTCGTCCTCGTCGCCTTCGGGGTCTTGCCCGACCAGGCCGCCGCGGTGCGCGATCCGCTGGTCGCTATCGACGCCGCGAGCATCAACTACCTGGGTGCGATGTCCCTCCTGCTCCCGGCGGCCGAGCGTCTACGCGAGCAGGGGCACGGGGACATCGTGGTCATGTCCTCGGTCGCGGGGGAACGAGGCCGGCGCAGCAACTACGTGTACGGCTCCACGAAGGCCGGGCTGGACGTGTTCTGCCAGGGCCTGGGCGACGATCTCGCCGGCAGCGGCGTGCACCTGATGGTGGTACGACCCGGGTTCGTCCGCTCGAAGATGACCCGCGGGCTGGACCCGACTCCCCTTGCGACCGATCCCCGCGCCGTCGCGAAGGCCATCCTCGACGGCGTCGCGCGAGGGGCCGACACCGTATGGGTACCCGCGGAGCTGCGCCCCGTCATGAGCGCCCTGCGCCACCTCCCCCGTGCCGTATTCAGGCGCCTGGAGATCTGAGCCATGCGCGAGGTCGACCCCGCCCCCAGTACTCCCGCGCCTCCCGAGGAACCGATGCCCCCCAAGTCGGGTGGACGCCGGGAACCTCGGCGCCATCGGATCCGGCGATGGGTCCTCCTCATCTCGTTGGTGGCGCTGATCCCGGTCGCGTGGTCCTACGTCAACGCGATGCGAGCGCCGGGCAGCGCGCCCCTGTCCGCCCGTACGGTCGAGTGGATCAAGGACCACGGCGGCAGCGGGATCGTGGTGTGGGTCGAGAAGGAGTGGTACTCGCACCACCAACCTCCGGTCGGGGGCACCCCGGCGGGCGGCGTCCCGATCGAGGCAGCTCCCTCCGCGGTGGTATCCACGGCGCCCAGTCAGAAGCCCCATCTGCCGCCGCACCTGCCGTCGCCGCCATCCATCGTGCCCATCGCCGCGCACCCCCTCGCGCACGAGGGCCAGTGGCAGGTGGTCGGAAGGACCGTCGACGGGCTGCCCACCGTGCGCGTTGCCTACCTCCGACCCGACACCGTTCACACCAGCCTCCTCGCAGGCGTGATGTGGATGGACACCAAGCTCCTGCATCCGGTCCTCGTGGCGGGGACACAGGTACCCGGCAGCGGCACGTGGCCCTACGACCATCAGGTGCCCCACAGCGCCTACCCGGCCCTCACGGCCGCCTTCAATTCGGGGTTCCTGCTGAAGGACGCAGGTGGCGGCATGTACCTGGATGGACGAACGGCTGCTCCGCTCGTCGCCGGCCAGGCCTCCTTCGTGATCTACAAGAACGGGACCGCCGACATCGGCACCTGGGGCACACAGGTGCACATGAGCCCCGACGTCTCGGCCGTGCGCCAGAACCTCTGGCTGCTCGTGAACCACGGGCGGGCGAACCCGAGCCTGGCCAGCGACTCGACATCGACGTGGGGCGCCACGTTCAGCGGCGGCGTGTTGGTGTGGCGGTCCGGCGTCGGGGTCACCGCCGACGGTGCGCTCGTCTACGCGACGGGGCCCGGGCTCTCGGCCAGCTCGCTCGCACGCATCCTGATCCATGCGGGCGCCGTGCGCGCGATGGAGTTGGACATCAACACCGTCTGGACCAACGGCTACTTCTACACGAAGGCGACCAAGACGCCGTGGGGCTTCGCTCCCCATCCGCTGCTGGTCGATCAGTACCGCCCACCGACGCGGTACCTGGCCCCGGACGAGCGTGACTTCTTCATGATGCTGCTGCGGCCGCGGTTCGTGCCCAAGGGCTGACCGGCGGCGACCGAGGAACCGCTACGGGCGCGCGGCGCCCACGAGCAGAGGGCGCCAGATCGGATCGAGCGACTCGATGTGTACCTCGCCTCCCGGACCGGGGTGGGTGGCATGGATGATCATCCCGCCGCCGAGGTACAGGGCTACGTGGCTGATGGGCGAGTAGAAGAAGAGCAGGTCGCCCGGCTGGATCTGACTCACGTCCACGTGGGGCAGGACCGCGTACTGCATCGCGGAACTGTGAGGCAACGAGACGCCGGCGTGCGCCCACGACCACATCGTCAGACCCGAGCAATCGAACCCCACGCTTGGATCGGCCGAGGCGAACACGTATCGAACGCCGAGGACGGACTTCGCGGCGGCGATGGCCGCGGCCGCTCCGGACAGGTTGGTCGGCGGGGGGGCCGGGCCTCCGCCCGATCCGCCGCCCGCGCTCGAGCCGGCGCCTCCCGTGCCGTTGCCGGATGGAGCCGTGGACGTCGGCGCGGCGTTGTCACGGGCGCGCTGGGCCGCCAGGGCGGCGCGCTGGGCCGCTAGGAACGCCTGGTAGTGGGCGTTCGTCTGTTGATAGAGCGTCTGCGCCTGGGCGAGCAGGCCCGAGATCTGATCGCGCTGCGCGTTGACCGCCTCGAGCTGCGTCCGCGCGCCATCGACGGCATCGGAGTATCGCTGTGCGGCCCACTCGGCTCGCTGATTGGCATCGTCCGCGGCGACCGCCAGGTCCGCGTCGACCTGCGCCACGGTCCCGATGTACTCCAGGCGGTCGGAGAGCTGCGCGAAGTCCTGGGCGCCGAGCACGAGGTCGAACTCGGATCCCATGCCCATGTAGGCCTGCGAGGCGCTCTCGCTCAACCGGGAGCGCGCTGACGCGGCTACGGCCTGCGCCTCCTGCATCTGGGATCGGGCCGCGCTCAGCTGCTGCTGCGCCTGCTGGAGCAGCACCCGATCCGAGTTGTATCGCTCGACGATGACCTCGAGCTGATGGTTCAGGGCGTCGAGCCTGGCCTTAGCCGAGGCGACGTCGGCTTTGGTCGCGTGGCCGGCGAGCGATGCGGTGGCCCCCACGAAGACCAGGGGCGTCGTGACGACGGCCACCACGATCGCGTACGTGAGCCGCCTTCGGGCCGTGGTCATGCCCCTCCGTGGGGTGGGTTCGAGGAAGTTGAAAAGCCAAAGGCCCCCTCGCGGGAGCCCGGCAGGACCCTACTCGTTACGGACGCACGATGTCAAGAAGGCCGACGACGCGCGGTGCAGGATGGCCTTCGGCGCCGATCGGGGCGACGCCCGCTCGAACGTCTCGCGTGGGAGCGGGTCTCCCTATCGGGCGATGGGCTCGCCGCTCCGACGGTATGTCGGTGTCGGCGGCGCGGCGTGCTTCGATGTGGGGACGGACGGCGAACGTGGATCGATACGCGAGAACACCGCGCCGTGCGGCCCGCTACGGGGTGGAAGATCCAGCAGCTCGATGAACCGCCGCTCCGCATCCCGCTTGTCGAGCAGGACCCACGACACGCTCAGTCCCAACGCAGCGATCACGAGCCCGATCCACAGTGCGATGTCCATCGACCTGGGTTCGGCCTGCCCGACCTCGCGGTTCGCGTCGCTGCCGACGCGTCACGACTTCCTAACCTGGGCTTAGCTCGAGAACGCTAAGAGCTCAGCGCGGTCGCTCTCGTTAGCAGGGCATCGGTCTCCTCCAGGTAGGGCCGCATGCTGCAGCGCGCGAAGATATGACGCGCCTGCTGCAGCGCCCCGGTCGATCCCCCCGGGCGTGACCGTTCGAGCAGGCACCTGCCCAGACCTAGCAGGGTGAACCCGTGTTCCGGCACGACGCCGAAGGCCTCCCACCGCGACGCGGCGTCGGCGTACGAGCCGACGGCGATCTCGGCCTCACCTCGCGCCTCGGCGACGGCTGCCCGGACTCCTACGAGCGCGTGCTCCGCGTACGGATTCCGGGGGGCGAGGTGACCACCGAGCCGCTCAGCAATTTCGAGCTCGCCGATGGCCAGCGCGGAGCGCACCATCCCCGGGAGGTACGGAGGGAGTTGCTCGGCCTGCCCCAGGTTCGGCGTGGCGTCGAGCTCGGTCAGGAGCGCCCGTGCGGCAACGCGCTCCCCGAGCGCGCAGTGCACGACCGCCGCGGCGCCGAAGCCGATCGCGAGGTTGTCGGGCCGGATCGACCGCCGCACCGCGTCGACGAGGTAGTTCACGTACCCGGCGGCCTCGTCGGCTCTACCCTGCAGCGTGAGTGCGACCGCCTGGACCGCGCGGATCTCGATGAGACTGAACTCGTCACCGTCCGCCTCCGCCTGCGCGCCCAACGTGTGGGCCGCGGCGAGCGTCCCCTCGAGATCCCCGGCGCCCATCGTCACGGGGAGAGCGCTCGCGCGGATCCCCAGAGCGGCCGAGTCCAATCCCCGGACCTCCGCGAGCCGACGTCCCTCGTCGAAGGCCTCGAGCGCGGCCGGCGGGCCCTCGAAGAACCAGAGCGCGATCCCGTGGTTGTTGTACGTGGTGGCCGCGACCCGACCCTGTCCCGCCTGAAGAGCGAGCTCCTCCGCATCGGCGTAGTCGGCGAGCCCGCCTGCGTCGCCGAGGAGGCACCTGACCCCGCCACGGTACCCGAGCGCTCGCGCCGGGCGGGGAAGGCCCACCTCCGCAGCGACCGCGAGCGCCCGCTCGGCGAGCGCGAGCGCCTCTTCGGGCTCACCGCCGACGCCTCGGTTGAAAGCTGCGATCGAGAGCACCTCGACGAGCTCGGAGCTCGGGGGCAGCGACTCGATGAGCTCCCGCGCCTCGAGCACGAGGCGGCTGCGCTTGGGGTCGATCTGACGCTCCAACACCACCTCGAGCGTCACCATGGCCCGCACCTCGGCGAAGATGTCCCCGGTCGTGCGGAAGACATCGATCGCCTCCTCGAGCGCCGCGGAAGCATCCCGGAGACGTCCGGACTCCGCGGCCGCCTCCCCGAAGCGCGAGAGGGCCCCGGCTCGCTCGGGATTGCCGTTCGGCGCGAGGGCCAACGCTCGCTCGAAGGCGTCGAGCGCGGCGTGGGTGTCCAGGCCGAGAGCACGCTCGCCCGCGAGCGTGAGGTACCGGAACGCGGGCGCCTCGAGGGCGCTCGCCTCTTCGGTTCTGCCCCGCCGCGCCGGCTAGCTCGAGGGCTGAGGTGTAGTGGTAGGCGAGGACGTCAGCGAGATCTTCAAGGCGCTCGGGCGCCTTGGACTCGATCCAGGCCGCCGCAGCAACATGGCGCGAGGCTCTCGAGGCGCGAGTGATCTGTGCGTAGGCGACGTCGCGCGCCAGCACGTGCCAGAACGCGTACTCGGCCTCCCCTTCCATCGAAGAGCGCCGTGACGGGCGCACGAGTTCCTTCCGTGCGAGCTCGCGCATCGCCTCGCCTACCTCTGCCTCCGACAGACCCCCCATCGCGGCGACCGCACCCGCCCAGAACACCTTGCCGACGACCGCCGCGTCGGCCAGCATCGCCTTGCGCTGGGGCGACAGCGTGTCCAGCCGTGCGGCGATCAGCGCCTGGACCGAATCGGGGAACGGGATCTCGGCACCCTCTGCGAGCTCCCACGACGAGCCCTTCCTGGCGAGCAGCTCCCTGTCCTTGAGGAGCCGGACGAATTCCTCCGCGTACAGAGGGTTACCACCCGAACGCTCCTGGATCGGGGCCTGGAGTTCGGCCGGGAGCACCGAGGTCTCGAGTAAGGCGGATACGAGGCGAGACGTTTCTCGGTCCGACAGCGGGTTGAGGTTGATCCGGTTGGCATTCGGGATGCCGGCGGCGAAGTCGGGGGATCGCTCGAACAGCTCCGGCCGCGCGGTGCCGACGACGAGCAGCGGGACGCCCTCGGCACGATCGGCCAGATGTTCCACGAACGCGAGCATCGCCTCGTCGGCCCAGTGAAGGTCTTCGAAGACGATCACGGTTGGGCCGCGTTCGGCCAGGTGTTCTAGGAACCTGCGCCACGCCGTGAACAGCTCCTCGCGCTCGGCCGAGGACGAGGCCTCGATCCCCAGCAGCGGCAGCAGGCGCTGACGGAACCACTCACGCTCGGGACCCTCGGGCAGGACGACATCGAGTCTGGCCCTCGCGGTCGCAGGGATCGTCGGACTCCAAGATCCCGGCGTGGCCCTTCACGATCTCGCCCAATGCCCAGAAGGTGATGCCCTCTCCGTACGGGAGGCAGCGACCCTGGCGCCACGCGATCAGGTCGGGCTTGGTGTCGATGTAGGCACCGAGCTCGGCGACGATCCGCGACTTGCCCAGGCCCGGCTCCCCCACGACCGTGACGAGCTGGGGAGCATCGGCGGCCACGGTCTTCTCGAATATGCCCTTGAGTAGCGCGAGATCGATCTCCCGACCCACGAACGGCGTGTCGTGAACCCGGGTGATGTCGGTCCCGAATCGCGCCAGGGGGCTCTTGGCCCAGAACACGCGGACGGGCAGGGCCTTGCCCTTCAGCGTGGCGGGGTCGAGCTCGGCGTAGTCGAAGACCTGCTCGGTGGCCTCGTAGGTGCCGAGACCGACAGCCACCCCCATCTCGGGAGCGACCGACTGGATCCGTGACGCGGTATTGATCGCATCCCCGGCGAGCAATCCGCTCGCCCGAGTCCGACGACGCCGAGGCGCACCAGGGTCTCTCCGGTGTTGACCCCGACGCGGAGCCGCAACGGCGCGCCGCCCACGGCCTCGAGATCTTCGGCGTCCTCAGCGATCCGCAGGGCCGCGCGCACCGCGCGCTCCGGATCGTCCTCGTGGGCGGCGGGCACCCCGAAGATGCCGACGACGGCATCGCCGATGAACTTCTCGGCCACCCCGCCGTGCCGCTCGATGTGGGCCTTGGCCATCGCCGCGTACGCCGAGAGCATCCGATCGACGTCTTCGGGATCCGCGTCCTCCGAGGTGGCGGTGAACCCGACGAGGTCGCAGAAGAGCGCCGTGACGATCTTGCGCTCCTCGGCGAGGGGATGGGCGGGTTCGCGCAACGGAGTGCCGCACTCTTCACAGAACTTCGCGCCATCGCGATTCTCATGAGCGCAAGAGGGGCACGTCGTCACGCCGGGAGCCTATGCGATGCAGGATGAGGCCGCCACGGACCCACGTTGCGCTCTGCGGGCGAGCCGGGGCCCTCACGCCTTGATGCGCTCTCGCTTCGGGTCGTAGAGCGGCGTGAGCGACACCGTCGCCGGGTAACGGGTCCCGACGATATCGAGTTGCCAACTGCCGCTGTCGATGAAGTCGTCGTTGACGTTGTCCTCGAGCTCGATGTTCGCGAGCCCCACCCCGCCTCCGAGCGTGTGGCCGTAGGCGCCGTTCGCCACCTCGCCGACCCGCTCCCCGTCTCGGTAGAGCTGCTCGTGCCCGTACAGGAGCGGCTCGGGGTCCTCGACGAGCACCTGCACCATGCGCGAGGTAAGCACCCCGGAGTCACGTTGCGCCACCATCGCCTCCTTGCCGATGAAGTGCGGCTTATCCCAGGCGACGGCCCAGCCGAGCCCGGCCTCGAGCAGCGTGTCCGAGTTGTCGATGTCGAGCCCGTAATCGCGGTAGGCCTTCTCCAGTCGCAGTGAGTTCAAGGCACCGAGGCCCGCGTGCATCATGCCGAGGTCCCTGCCGGCCTCGAGGAGCGCGTCGTAGACGGTCAGCGCGTAGTCGCTGGGGATGTGAAGCTCCCAACCGAGTTCGCCGAGGTAGGTGACGCGGATCGCGAGCGCGACTCCGTGATAGGCGTCGATCTCCTGCGCGCTCATGTAGGGGAACGCCTCGTTCGACAGGTCGGAGGTCGTGAGTCGCGAGAGGAGCTCCCGCGACCTCGGGCCCTGGACGGTGAGCAGTGTTCGGGCGCTCGTCATGTCGGTGATCGTCACGAACTCACCCGCGACCCTATGGCGTTCGAGCCACGCGATCATGCGCCGGTGGATGATGTCCGCCCCCACGACCAGGAAGCGGTCTTCGTCGAGGCGGGTGACGGTCAGGTCGGTCCAGATGCCGCCCTTGGGCGTGCACCAATGCGTGTAGACGATCTTGCCTACGGGCACGTCGATCTGGGCCGCGCTCACCCGGTTCAGCAAGGGCAGCGCATCCTGACCCTGGACGAGCAGGCTGGCCATGAACGACATGTCCATCACGCCGACCGCCTCGCGGACCGCGCGATGTTCGGCCGCGGCCGCGTCGAAGGCTTGGTCGCGCCCCCAGGTCTGCGCGCGCTCGTGTGACGCGCCGGGGGCGGCGAACCACGACGGGACCTCGTAGCCGGTCAACACCGTGAAGTCGGCTCCGGCGTCGGCGAGCCGATCGTGGATCACGGAGCGCCGCACGTTGCGCGCGTAGCGAGGGTTCCACGTCGGGAAGGAGGAGTCGCCGAACGGAGCACCCAGCAGTTCGACCGTGCGCTCCTTCCTGAAGGAGCGGTTCTTCATGAACGGCAGCATCCGGTCGGGATGGATCCCAGTGACGTCGACCGGTGGCTCGCCGTCGTGGATCCACTGCGCCATCATGGAGCCGACACCGCCGGAGAACAGGATGCCGAGGGAGTTCAATCCGCACGCCGCGTAGAAGCCGCGCAGCTCGGGCACTTCGCCGAGCAACGGACCGTTGTCCGGCGTGAAACTCTCCGGGCCGCAGAAGAACTGGCGGATACCGGCAGACTCCAGCCCCGGGAAGCGATCCATCGCGGCGGCGAGGAAGTCGCCGGTGCGATCCCAGTCCGGCGGCAACACCGCGAAGCCGAGATCTTCCGGGATGCCGTCGAGCGACCAGGGCGCGGCCTCCGGCTCGAACAGACCGACGAGCATGCCACCGCCTTCCTCACGGTAGTAGCCGTAGCGGTCCGGGTCCTCGACGACCGGGGCGTCGGTATCCGCCCACTCGAGCTCGTCCGTCAGCAGGTAGTAGTGCTCGGCGGCTTGCAGCGGCAGGGACACGCCTGCGAGTTCGCCGAGCTGCCGGCCCCACATGCCGGCCGCGATGACGACCGTTTCGGTCTCGATCGCCCCCTGCTCAGTCAACACGCCGGTGACACGGCCGTCGGTCTGCGTGAACCCGGTGACCGGGACGCCCTCTACGACGGTGGTGCCGCCCATGCGGGCGCCTTTGGCGAACGCCATCGTGATGTCGGCCGGGTTGGCGCGCCCCTCGTCGGGTACCCAGGCGGCGGCGATGATGTCGTCGGTCCGGATGGTGGGCCAGTGGCGGCGCACCTCTTCGGGGCCCACCATCTCGATCGGCACGCCGTGCGCCTTGGCGAAGATCGCTTCGCGGGTGATCGTCTCGACCCGTTGAGGCGTGCAGGCCAGGTGGAGGTGCCCGATCGTGCGGAACCCCGTCTCCTGCCCCGTCTCCTCGGTGAGCTTGGGCAGCAGCTCGGTCGTGTACCGCGACATCCACAGGAACGTCTCCGTTGGCATGCCGGCGCTGGTGATGAGGCCAGCGGCGTGCCAAGTCGTTCCGGACGTGAGCTGCTTGCGTTCCAACAGCACCACGTCGGAGATGCCGAGCTCGTTGAGGTGGTACGCGATGCTGGTGCCGATCGCGCCGCCGCCGATCACCACGACCTGGGCGCGCTCAGGGATGTCGGTCACCTGTCGCCTCCTTTCGTCACCCGTCTGAGGGGTACGTGCGAGCGTACTTGGGTCCCGGTTCAACCCGGGGCTCGCCTGCGGAACCGGTTCCGCTTGCGATCCCTGACGATCTCGCGGACGACGTGATGGCCGGGAAGGCCGGTCACCCCGCCCCCGGCGTGGGTGGCGGACGATGCCTGATAGAGCCCATGGATCGGCGTGCGGTAGTCCGCGTAGCCGGGCGCGGGACGCATGTGGAAGAGCTGGTCGCTCGAGAGCTCGCCGTGGAAGATGTTGCCGCCGATCAATCCCCACTCGTGCTCCATCTGCCACGGTCCGATCACCTGGCGACCCACGATGGCGTCCTTGAAGCCCGGCATGAAGTCGTCGTGGATGTCCACGAGTCGGTCCGCGTACGCCTCGAGCTGGTCCTGGTTGCGTTCCTGCGCCCACGTATGGGGCACCCATTGCGTGAACATCGACATCACGTGCATACCCTCAGGAGCGAGCGTCGGGTCGTAGAAACTCGGGATGCAGGTCTCCGAGAACGGAGCGGTGGATGCCTCGCCGCCACGCGCCTCCTCGAAGGCCCGCTCCAGATACCGGATGTTGGGCGCGATCATGATGGAGGAGCCGGCGATCTCCGGATCCTCACCGTTCGGGTCGTCCCGGAACGCAGGCATGTGCGAGAGCGCGAGGTTGATCTTGACGGTCCCGCTCCGCGTCTTCCAGTTCTCGATGTCTCGAACGAACGCGTCCGGCAGATCCTCGCGGTCGATCTGGTTCAGGAAGGTGATCTTCGGGTGGCAAGCGGTGATCACGAGCGGGGCGCGGAATTCCTCGCCCGACCCGACCGCGGCGCCGCGGACCGCGCCGGACTCGACCAGGATGCGTTCCACCGGACTGGAAACGCGGATCTCCGCCCCGAAGGACTCCGCGCTCGCCCTCAAGGCGCCGGTCACGGCACCCATGCCCCCGATCGGGTACCCCCACTCCGAGAGATTGCCGTCGCCGAGGTCGCCCACGGCGTGATGCATCAGGACGTAGGCCGTACCCGGCTCCTCGGGCCCCGCCCACGTGCCGATGATGCCGTTGGTGGCGATCAGCGCCTTCAACTCCGAGGACTCGAACCACTCGTCGAGCAGGTCCGCGACACTCATCGTGAAGAGCTTGGTGATGTCGGCGGCTTGACGGGAGCTCATGCCCTTGCGATGCCGCAGGGCGAACCGCACCTGATCGGCGAGGTCGCCCACGGCCAGGGATCCGAGGTTCACGGGCGTCTCCATCAGGAGCGGTCCGAGGTAGGCCGCGCTGCGGGCGAGCCACGCCGCCCAGTCCTGGTAGGCATCCGCGTCGGTCTTCGAGAATCGGGAGAGCGTCTCCCGGAACCGGCCGCCCCTTGCCCTCGTCGTCGCGGATACCGCCCGAGCCGGGTTGCGGGGCGTAGGAGCCCGCCATCGGCACGACCCTGTAGCCGAAGTGCTCGAGACGCAGATCGCGGACGATCGAAGGCGGCATGAGGCTCATCACGTAGGAGAGGGTGGTGACCTTCACGTCGGGGTGATCGAGGAACGGTGAGGAGGTGTCGGCGGCCCCGCCGATCTTGTGACGAGACTCGAGCACCACCACGTTCGCACCCAACTTCGCGAGATAGGCCGCGGCAACGAGGCCGTTGTGGCCCCCGCCGACGATGATCGCGTCATACCCATCCGCACTTCATGCGATGCCCCTTCGCTCCGGTCGCTGCCAACGGTACACATCCGGGTCAATCGAGCTGGATCGCCCCGTCCGACATCGAGATCACGCGGTCGAGGTACGGCGCGAGCGCCGCATCGTGGGTGGCGATCACGCAGCAACAACCCGCGTTCGCCGCGTCACCGAGCACCTGCACGACCCTCGCGGCCCACTCGGCATCTTGGTGACCCGTCGGCTCGTCGGCCAGCAGGAGCTGGGGTTGCAGGACGATCGCCCGGGCCAGCGCGGCGCGTTGCTGCTCGCCGAGCGACGTCTCGCGGGGGTACCGGGCGCGCAGGCTCGACAATCCGAGCCGCTCGATGAGATCGTCCACCAGATCCCGGCGCTCCTCGAGTCGTCCGGCGATCCGCACCGGGTACTCGACGTTCTCGAGCACGGACAGCTCTTCCATCAACCCGAGGGCCTGCGGGAGCACGGCGACATCGGCCCACCCGGGAGCCTCACCGCCGGGCGCCTCGACGGCCCCGGCATCCGGGCAGCTCCCATCCCGCCGCGATGTTCAGGAGCGTGGTCTTCCCCGACCCCGAACGTCCGATCAGGGCGACGATCATGCCGGGCTCCACGTCAAGATCGACCCCCCGGAGGGCATGCACCGAGCCCGGGCCAGAGCCGTACGTCTTCTCGACGCTCGACAGACGCAGCACGGCCTGGTCTTGACCGGCCGGCGGCGGGACCCGAGCGTCTGGCCATCTCAGGGGGAGCAAGGCGTCCGCCTCGTGGCGCGTCGATAGCGGGGACACCTCGTCGCCCTTGACGATCCCGTGTTCGAGCACCACCCGCGCGTCCGCGACATCGACCACGTCCTGATCGTGCGTCGCGAGGACGAAGGTCACGCCCTCATCGGAGAGTTCCTCGAACCCTGGCGATCACGTCCTCACCGGAGGCCTCGTCGAGCTCGGCCGTCGGCTCATCGGCGACCACGATCCGCGCGCCCGAGGCCAACGTCTGCGCGAACGCCGCGCGCTGCTGCTCCCCGCCGGACAGCTCCCCGGGAAGATGATCGACGCGGTGATCGAGCTCCAGTCGTTCGAGCAGGTCGATCGGGTCGAAGGAGCGCGAGGCATCGCGCCGTGCGGCGGATCGCAGATGCTCCCCGACGGTCAGATGCGGGAGGAAGTTGTCGGACGGTCGTTGGTAGACGTAGCCGACCAGCTCCCGCCTGATACGCCGCATCGACGCCGCCGACCCGCCGCCCATGTCACGCCCCTCGACGCTGAGCGCACCCGAGGTCGGCCGGTTCAGACCGGCGATCAGCCGCAGGAGAGAGGACTTCCCGCTCCCCGAGGGCCCCACCACCGCCGTGACCGCGCCGCGCGGGAACCTCGCGGAGACGCCACGGAGGGCACGCACCTCGCCGGTGGGCGTGCGGTACGTGCGGACCACGCGTTCGCACCTCACGGCGAATGGGTCAGACATCAACGCGCATCGCCTCCCCCAGACCCGACGCGGCGAGCCGCACGGTCCGCGATCCATCCGCCCGTCACCGCCGCGAGGAGCAGGAGCGCGGTCACGCCGACCAGGGCCCCGACGGGCATCACCCAGATCGGCGCTGGAGGGATCGACGCGAGCGGGTCCACGTGCGGCACGATCGCGCGGCACCGATCACCGCCGCCACCCCACCGACGGCGAGGCCGCCGAGCAGCACGGTCCCCAGCTCGATCGAGAGCGAGCGGCGCATCATGGCCGGTCCGAGCCCCATACGTCGGGAAAGCCCGGAGGCGACGATCCGCCTGCGCTCGCGAGCCTGCAGGTACACGATCGCCACCACCAGCGCGAGCGACAACGCCACGACACCGATCACGCTCAGCACCAGGTAGGTGTCGATCGTCGCGTGAACGAAGGGGATGTCCTGCACCTCGTCGGCCGTGATCGTCTGGTAGGAGGTGATGCCCGCCCGCGCGGCGGCTGTGGTCGCAGCTCCCGCCGGACCTCGGATCCACATCTCGCGGGTCGCCCCGACCACGTGAAGTGGGTCCGGCCTCCCGGCGAACGCGTCCTCCAGAGGTCCGTAAGCCACGACCACCAGCGGTCGATCAGACGAGGACCCCGGGAAGCTGGACGTGCCTGCGACCACATCGATGGGGATCGGTTGCTGCTCCATCTCCAGCGACCCCGGCACCTGGGCCCCACCGTTCGAGACGATCACCGGTAGCGCTCGGCTCCCCTGCCCGTCGAGGAGGCCCAGCAGATCCGGCAGCGAGCGCTCCGAGAACGAGCCGCTCCAGTACGCGGCGGATGCGAAAGTGGTGGGATCCACCGCCAGCAGGTCGAACTGGCGTCCGTCGGACAGGTAGCCCGCCTCCCGCACGCGGGAGGCGACGGTGGCCGGCAGAGGGAAGCCCTGGGGCACCTCGGTGTCCGGGCCGACATGCAGCTGCACGTCGCTTCCGACGAAGACCTTCGTCTTCGCCTCGACGGTCGCTCGAAGGGAACCCAACATGATCCAGGACGTGACGGAGACGGACAACGCGACCGACACCGCCACCAGGAATAGCGCCGCCAGCCGCGCAGATGATCGCAGCCGCCGTCGCGCGAGGTACCGCGCCGACACGCCCCCCGCATCCCGAGTCCGGCGCCGGCTCCAGCTCCCGACGAAGCAGCAGACCGAACCCGCGGGCGACCAGGACGGCAACGCCCAGCGACAGCGTCAGAGGAAGGAGGAACATGGCCTTCCGGATGATCGAGCTGAGCGCCGGAGGCCGGCCCGGGTCTGGATGCGCCGGTACAGCATGTACGTGACCACGAACGCGAGCACTTCCCACGGCACCCGCCACGCCATGTGCGCGACACCGTGCCGTGGCTCGTGGCTCGTGGCGAAGCTCACCCCGGTCACCAGTCCGAGGAGCCCAAGTGCTGCGAACACGGCGACGGCCCCTCGGGCCATCGCCTCTGCCCGGGCGGAGGGATCGACCGGCGCGTGAGGTCCCAGGATCGCGATCCCCACGAACGCGATCCCGAGACCGAGTCCTGCCCCGAGCGCACAGGGCAGGATCGACTCGAGCGCCGTCTTACCGCTCAACGGCTAAGGGCCCCCAGCCGCGGACCGAGAGGACGCCCGTCTCCACCTCCTCGAGACGAAGGCGAAGAACCCGGCGGCCGCCACCACGCCGAGCGAGATCAGGATCGCCGCGAGGACGACCACGGTCAGCGGTCCTCGGATGCCGGCGATCCGCTGCTCCGCGTCCAGCACGACACCGGAGATCGCCGAGAGGTACTGGACGTTGCTCACGTGCGCGATCCCGGAGGAGCCGTGCGAGAAGATCCTGCCACAGCACGTGAGCACCGAGCGGAACGCGGCGTCTCGGCCCGCTGCCGTCATGCGAAGCCTCAGCGCCGCGGCGAACGCCTCGAGGTCCCGGGCCCCATCGAGGGTCATGGTGGCTGGATCGGACAGCGGGGCCGCCAGCGCGAAGGTCGCCTTGGGTACGCCGAGCTGGATCAAGGATCGGAACAACTGGTCGCGGCCCATGAGGAGCGGCTGTGGCGGGGGGGCGCACAGGGGGCACGGATAGATGTCGGTGAGCCACGGACGCCAGTAGCCGGTCTGGGGCTGCGCATACAGCGCCCGGTAGAGGCCGGCGACCGTCACAGGCATGACGCGGCGCCCCGACCGAAGCTCCACGGTATCGCCCGGGTGCGCGTGCAGCGGACGAGCCACGTAGTCAGGGAGCCAGACGCCGGGGCTCCCGGGCGTACCCTCGATCACCTGGACGTGATCGAGGACGTCCGTGCCCGCGAACGGCGCGCCGTTCACGGGCCCGGTCGCTGGGACGTACCCGCCCACCCCGGTCACGGCGACCCCGTCGCCCCAGATCTGCTCCACGGCGGGGCCAGCTCGCCGCTGGAGGCTACGGCGGCCGTGAACAGCTGCCGACGCCGTTCGTAGAGCTTCCCCTCCCCGTCCGGACTCTCCTCGGCGAGCCGGACGTTCGACGCCTTGTACGTGATGCCCGCTCCGAACGGAGTGACCGTCTGGCCCTGCACCGAGGTCTCGACCAGCCGGTCGCCCGTGGCAGACACGAACAGGGGGTAGGCGGTGGCCGTCACCACCAGCAGCAGCGTGCCCACAGCTGAACGCCGCGAAGAGCGAGGGCGACCGCAGGAGGACCCAGGGGGCCTTGCGCCACACCGGATCACGCGTGGGCATCCGAGATGGGGAGCGGCGGCGCCCTCCACCACGCGACCCGGAGGCGGCCGTCTGGCCGACCTCCTCCACATGCGGATCGCCGATGACCATCGCCCTTCCGTGTCACGCAACTTTGCCGGATCGCAACTGTACCCGTGGCGCGCGTCCGAGCCTCGGTCGTTATCACCGTGATCGCGTGGCATGGGGGATCGGCTGCGCAACCTCCTCGAGCCTTCCCCGGGCAGGGTGTGGGAGCTCCGGGCAGATCCAACGACCCATGGGAACGCCACTTCCCCGACCCCTTAGGGATCGGGGAAGCGAGCGAACTTCGCTAGGAACTCATCCGTACGCTTCGCGGTGCGCTGCGAGCCCGTAGATGATGAGCGCGTCGATCGCGACGACCATGACGGCCCAGATCGGGTACGCCCCGATCGCGAAGAACCAGACCAGCATCGACAGGGCCGCGAGCGTGATGCCCAGCACCCGTCCGCTCGGCATACGGGAGAAGAGCAGGTAGCTCGTCAGCACCTGGATCACGCCGATGCCGAGCCAGACCCAACCGACGACTTGCAGGTTCTGGTACAGCATGGAGGCTTCGTCGAAGTACTCCTTGCGCGCCAGTGCGGCCCATCCCGCGATGAAGTTCCAGATCCCCGCCACCAAGAACAGGACGCCTGCGAGCGTTGCCCACCCCGTGCCGGCAACCGCCGAGGGAACGGACCCGATGTCCTTGGTCACGCCGGCATCCGGTACGAGAACAGGTTTCGAGGACTGCGTCACTTGCTGTGACATGGATGCCTCCTTCCAGATCAACCGGGGACCTAACCCATCCGCATCCCCGGATATCTCATGCCCTCACCCTCATCCTGTTACTCGGCCGGGTTGGTCGAACGGGACATTCGGCCCGTGTGGCTCGGGTCCTGCTCTTGGACGCCGATCGTCTCGGAGATGGCACAGGTCGGGTACCCTCTCGTCGCTACTTGAACCTGAAGTCGGCGGTTAGGTGGCTCGCGCCGACGGCCACGTCCGCCGTCCTGCACTGGCCCTCGTCGTACTTCGGGGTCTTCCAGTTGAACCCGTAGTACCCCCGACCCAAGTCCTTCAGCCCCGAGCCCACCGTCTGCTGCTCGATCGAGTCGACCTTCATCACCCCGCCCGCACATGAGCCACCGTTCGACGTCAGCTCGAAGTCGTCCAAGGTCAGACCGCTCACCCCCGCGCCGTTCCATCGGTCACACGGAACTTCAAGGGGACGACCTGGCCGGCCTTGACGAGCTCGACGGCTGGCGGGTCGTCGACGGGTGCTGCGAACCCGGTCAGGGTGTAGACGGGGCCGACCTCGACCTCGACCGCGCCGACGTCACACGCCGCACCCTGGGGACGGGCGATACCGCGTTGGTCGGTCGCGGCCGAGCATGTCCCACCCGCGTCGATCGCCGGACTGCCGGTCCCGGGCATCAGCGTCAGGGTCGGGCCGCCGTTGTCCGCCAGCACGCCTAACAGCGGGGTGACCCCGGAGATCGAAGAACCCGCGAACCCGCAGGTTCCGTCCGAGCCGAGGTTGTAGACCGCCGTCGGCGATGGTGCCGCCCAGGCTCACACAGTCACCGCCTGAGCCGTTCCCCATGATCGAGTCCGAGAGCGTGACCGTGTTGGGTCCAACCGACAGGAGTCCGCCTCCACCGCAGATGGGGAACCCACCCACGCAGCCGAAGCCCCCCTGCGCGCTGTTGTCGGCGACGGTGGTGTTCGTGACGACCTCGGTCGAACCGTAGCCCGTGGCGAGGCCACCTGCATAGGTGGCGCTGTTGCCCGCGATGGTCGAGTTGACGATCGTGGCGGTCGCTGACTCCCCCGTCGAAGATGCCGCCCCCCCAGAACGTGGAGTTGCCCGAGATGGTGGAGTCCGCTGATAGCGAGGATGGCCCCGTCGTTGTAGATGCCACCGCCCTCGACGCCGGAGGTGTTGCCCGAGACGGAAGACGACTCGACCGTGAGCGCACCCCCCTGCATCCGCAGCCCGCCGCCGTTCCCTCCCCCATCGTCGGCGTGGTTGTCCGACACGTTCGAATGGGTGATCGTGACCGTGCTTCCTTGTGCTCGTATCGCGCCCCCCGAACTCGCGTGGTTACCAGACAAGACGGTGCGGGTGACCGTGACGGTGCTCCGATCGGCGGAGATCGCCCCGCCCTCGACGAGGCAGAACGAAGAGGAGCCGCAGCGATCACGGGCCGTGTTGTCCGTGACGGCGGAGTCCGAGATCGCCAGGGTGCTGCCCTTGCCCACCGTTATCGCCCCGTCGAACCCGGACATGGTCAAACCGGAGATGGAGAGGGACGCCCCCGCGTCGACCCGGAACAGATGCACGGCACCACCGTTGTCTTCTGCAGGACACCCCGAAGGGCCCGGCGTCCCCGAGCAGGGTGAGCTGGCCCGCGCCGGGCCCTTGGATCGTGAGTCCGGCGGGGTCGGCGATCTCGAAGTATGGGCCGTGAGGATCGCCGTACCCCGCGCACAGGTTCCAGGGGCTCGGGTCGGTCGCCGGGATCCGGGGAGATGGTGATCGTGTCCGCGCCGGACGCGATGTTCGCGGCGGCGATCGCGTCTCTCAGCTCCTGCGGGGTCGTGACCACCTGAGAGGCAGCGGAGGCGGCCGGCGGAAGCGCTGCCGATAGCCCGGCCACCAACCCGAGCGTCGCGAAGAATGAGATGAGGCGGGCGTTGCGCGGCGAGATCGAGCGGCCCACGAGGTCCCTCCCCTCCGTCCGGACGCACCGGACCTAGGTGTCGCTGAGGTCCCGCATGCGGGTCCGGAGGCCCCGGATCTCGCCGCGACGGTATGCAGAACGCTCTGTTCCACCTCTTATCGTCATCCGAGACCCATTCATTGATGCCTGCGCGCGAGGTGATGAGCTCGGGCGTCCCGCTGGGTCGTCCTCGACCAGGTGGGGTCCGGAGCGCTACGAGCCCGAACGGGCTCTGAACAAGGAGGCTCGATGGTGGGCGCTGAGGGACTCGAACCCCCGACCTCCTCCTTGTAAGAGGACTCCGGTTGCGTGCATTTTACCTGTTCAGAGGCACTATTTCTCGAACGGGCACTCTTCCAGCATCTCGTGGATCCACCATTTCACTTCAGCCGCCTCGAGGTGGGGCAGCCTCATCCCTCCGATCCTCGTGTAAGGCCGGCTGGGGCTTGGGCTGGAGGAGACGATCATGAAAGAGCGCGGCAGACGACGCCTCCCGCCCCGATCCCGCCCCTGACCTGGCCCGCTCCCTCCTCTGATCAGCGCGGTGCCCGTCAAGCGAGGGCCTTCCGGCTCCCTGGAGCGGTCGTCTCACGGCGATGCTAGAGGTGAGGCGTGGAAACCAAGGGAGGGGATCCACATGAGGACCGACCCGGGTCCGGGTTCGGGTTCGTCGGCCGGTATCACCCGACGGAAGTTCATCGGCTCCATGGGTGTCACCGCGGCCGGCCTGATGATCCCCCTCCCGCGGCCCTCGCTCCCCCACCGCGCAACGGCGCCGTTCACGGGCACCGACCCGTTGCGCCTGGCCATGCACGTGCATGGCAGCCTGGTCCGAAGGTGTGGGCAGCTGGGAGGGCCAACTCGTGCAGGCGGTGGCGAACGACATCGACGTGCTGTTCATGACCGACCATGACTCCCGCGCCACGGCTATGCCGAAGTACGTGAACACGCTCGCCGATGCGAAGCCTCCTCCCGAGCGCTACTGGCACCCTTGCGCGTCGGGCCTCGACCGTGAGTGGGGGATCGATCCGCCTGCTCGCGGAGAGCTCGAAGAGCAGCCCTGCGACGGTGGGCCTGACTGTCGAGCCCAGCCCCACCGCCTTCAACAAGCTGCGCACGAGCATCGCAGGACAATCGCTGCGCCACTCAGTGAGCACATGCAACCTGTCGAACGGCGCCACCTACGAGATCATCGTCGCGTTGTCCTACCACCCGCCATCGGCCGGTCGGCCGGCCGGCAAGACGCAGCTGCGCTACCGGTTCGGCGCCGGCACCCAAGGGCGTTCCCTAGAGAACGGCGGGCTGCGAGGCGTGGTCAGGATCACCCCCCAGGCCCCCGGGTCCACGAAGACGTTGAACCTCGGCGCCGACGTCAAGGCCCTGTGGCCTGACATGCTCGCGATCGACAACTGTCTTCTTCGGGCTCTCCTTCGTCGTCACCAGCCCTAGTGCTGGAGCCGTGGCCGACGTCGCCGTATCTGGCGTCCAGTTCGTCCGTACCTGCGACGTCCCGCGCCGTGTCGCGCCGAGCGCCTGTCACCGCCTACGCCCCGGGTTCCCGGGGGTGGCGTCCGCGCGCGCCGGGTGGCCGCCACCTTCCGGACTGTCCGTTCGCGTCCCTCAGTTCTTCTCCGCTTGCGCTCGTGCTCCCCACGCGCGTTCTACCGGGCCTCGTGGCCGTGTGCACGCGGACGGGGCGTCTCTCCTGCCCCCCTTCGGCTACGGGACTGGTCCTCGCCGGCGCCTCCGCCAGTCGCGGCGCCGCACGGTGTTCGGCCGTGCGGCGGTCGACCTCTACGGGGTCGACTCCTCGGGTCGCTACACCTCGCGCGGGCGTCGTACCGCGACCCACCTGGTCTGTGGGACACCTTCTCCCGGTGGCCGCTTCCTCACGGCACGCCCAGCGCGTCACCGCGGCACTGCGTTCGCTGCGATGCTTCTCACCGGCGCTTGGGCACGTCGGTGGCCGACGCCGCCCTGGTGACACGCTGTCGGCGGCGGGTGTTCGTCGCGCACTGTGGACGCTGGCCGGGCGGTCGACTGTCGCCGACGCGTCACGCCCTGGCTCTGTCACCGTGTGCCGCGGACCGCGCTCGCCGTGTACGTGGACCTGCCGTCGGCGGCCGGTCGAGCTCGTGGCGGTCCGGTCGACTACGGGGCGCCGCTGTCGGCACGCAGGTCCTGGGGTCGCTCACCGCCTCCGACTTCCCGGCCTGGGGATGCGCACGTGAGCGTGAGCACGACGTCCTCGAGGTTCGTGCCGACGACCATGCGTCGCTTCGACGGCGTGATCGATCGGAAAGCCGCAATTGTTCGGATCTGGCTGTTGCGCGAACAGCCGCCGCGGGGATCTGCCATCTCATAGGAAGTCCCGTGTCGGCGACGACTGATCTGCAGTCAAGCCTGCCTTCGGACGCGTGCCCCGGAAAGTCCTTGGGGCGCGCGCATCCTCCTGGTGCTGGCGCTGGAGCTCGAACCCCCGACCTCCTCCTTGTAAGAGCACTCCGGTTTCGTGCGTTGTTCCTGGTTGAGGCACTATCTGCATTGAATCGAGGTGCTACACGCGTTGCAGAAGTGCCTGGTAGACCCCCTGGGAAGACCCGTCCTTGCCCGAATCATGTACTCTTCGGACAGGTGGTGGCTGTCTTCTCGACGGGCAACCCTGCATGTTGCGACTGCTAGGAACAGGGGAGTCTTCTTCGATCTCGGCCTTCGGGCGTCCCGGTCAGCATCCTCGGCCAGCAGCCATCTCGAACCGTGCTCTGAGGTCGTCGGCTGCGAGCTCCATGAGGATCTCGGCCATGCCGGTTCCGTCGGTCAGCTCGGAGATGCTGCTCGCCCGCTTCGCGCTCGTGGCGAGCAGGTAGCGGATCAGGTCTTCTCGCAGCGGTTCGGGGATCTTGCGAACGTCGACGGCGTCGATGCTAGCGAGCCGAAGCAGGAAGAGTGCGAAGATCGCTCCTGAGCGCTGTCCAGTCCGCATGCATGGCCATCGCGCCTGACCTCTTCCATCGGGGCGGGAGGATGACCTGCCTGATCTCCCTAAGTCGCGACCTGCGTGCCCGCCGAGGAAGGGCGTTCGATGACGTGGAGGCGGTGCGCACCTGGCTGGCCGGCCAGACCGGATGCACGGACAGGATCGGTGTAATCGGCTTCTGCATCGGCGGCGGGTTCGCCTTGCTGCTCGCCCCCGGGCATGGCTTCTCGGCATCCAGCGTGAACTACGGCGTCGCGGTCCCGAAAGACGCCTACGCGGAGGGCGCCTTGGTGGGTGCTTGTCCCATCGTGGGCGGCTATGGAGCAAGGGATCGGGGCAACCGAAGGACCACCCAGAAGCTCGACCAGGTCCTTCAGGCGCTCGCGGTGGGACGTGACGTCAAGGAGTACGCAAACGCCGGGCACGCATTCCTCAACGACCACGAGGGCGCCGGTGACCCCTCCCCCTTCATCTTCGTGGTGATGGGTGTGTTCGCGGGCACTCCGACTACCACGAGCCATCGGCGCAGGACGCCCGCCACCGCATCGTCTCCTTCTTCAGCACGCACTTGAGCCCGGGAGAGCAAACGACAGCGGCGTGATCCGCGAAGGCCCCAAGTTCGTGGGCCTTCCGGCTCTGCGCAGCCGCCGTCCCGAGCGCACCGTGGTAGCGGGAGGTGCGGATCATGAGTAAGAACGAAACCAACCCACGCCCCTACGTTCCCTCGGGGTTCTTCATGACCCACGTGGTGAATCCGATCACCCTTCGGCTCAGCAGTCCCACGCTTACCGTTGTGGGTCGGCGAACCGGTCGCCCTATCAGCACCCCCGTCCCCCCCTTCGAGTACGAGGCCACTCGATACCTCGTCTCGGGCGGGGGCGAGACCGACTGGGTGCGAAACCTGCGGGCCGCCAGCCAGGGCGAGCTGCGAAAAGGCCGCACCCGGGATACCTTCCACGCGGTCGAGTGCACGGCGACGAGCACGACCGGGTCGTGGTCGCCTATCGCGAGCACATGGGTCGGCGGGCACGAAGCTTCTTCGAAGCGCTTCCCGATCCGGCGGATCACTACGTCTTCCGCGTCGAACCGATAGAGCCTGCAGACCGTCGATAGAGCCTGCCCGACCGTCGTCGAGGCAACGAGGAGGTTCGTGATGACACCGCAGCCGAGGCAGAACTCGAAACCGCCGTACCTGACACTGGCCGGGCGGCGGACTCGATGCTCATGATCGACCGGTTCCTGCCTCGCTACGACTTCACGGTCGTGCACGCGAGCGTCTTCCGGGCGCCGCCCGAGATCTGCTACCAGGTGGCCAGGGGCCTCGATCTCCTGCGGGATCCCGTCATCCGGACGCTGCTCAATCTCCGCTCCCTCCCTCAACGTGTCGCGGATCGCCTGGGTGGCAAGCGCGCAGCATCAGGTGATGGTGTGCCAACGTTCGGGTTGGACGACATGGTCCGCAACGGTTGGATCCTGCTCGGTGAAAAGCCGGGCGTCGAGATCGTCTTCGGTCAGATCGGTCGTCCGTGGAAGCCGGTCGGGGCATCGAGCGGGCCATCGGTCGAGCAGAGCGGCTTCGCCGCCTTCGACCAGCCCGGCTTCGCGAAGATCGCCTTCAGTCTCAGGGTCCAGCCGTACGAACCGCCTCATCGATCGTGACGATGGACACGCGGATCGTAGTGACCGGCCCGAAAAGCCGGCAACGGTTCTCGCGCTACTGGACGCTCGTCGAGCCCTTCGTCCGCCTGATCGACCAGATGACGCTCCGGCTGCTCGGCGCGGAGCTGCACCGGTCGGGTAGGAAGGGCAGGACCGCTGGCGATCAACCGACACCGTTCGCGGAGCGGATCAAGACCCGTATCGAGCACGAGGTAGACACGAGATCGGTGGGCATCGGCGTGCGGCTGTTGCGCGTGACGAGGGGTCGGATCGTTCAGCCTTGGCACCGGCAGGCCCTGATCCTCACGACGCGCGGTCGGAAGACCGGATTGAAGCGCACCGTACCCCTGCAGTTCTTCCCCGACGGCGAGGACATACTCGTAGTCGCTGCCAACAGTGGGCTGCCCTCGCCACCCGGCTGGTACTTCAACCTGATGGCGAACCCCCGGCCCGGTCGAGGTGAACGGTCGCACGATCGAGGTGGACGCCGAGGAGCTGTCCGCCGATGAGGCCGCTGCCTTCTGGCCGAGAGTGCTTCAGGTCGCGCCCGACTACGCCAGGTACCCCAAGCGGACGAGCCGCCCGATGGCACTGATCCGGTTGGTGCCCGCAACAACGTCATCGGTCACCACGTCGAAGCCGCCGGCCAGAGTCCCGGAGAGTGCCCACGGCCGTCAGGCCGATGTCGCTTCGAAGGAACTTAGAGGGGAGGAACCCGAGATGGTGCGCGTCGAGGGCGAGATCGTAATCGACCGACCAGCGGAGGAGGTGTTCGACTTCGTCGCCGATCAACGCAACGAGCCACGCTACAACCCGAAGATGCGTCGCGCCGAACTGATCTCAGACGGGCCCATAGGCGTCGGGACGCGATTCGAAGCGGAGACCGTGAGCATGGGCCGAGCCGTCGAGATGGTCATCGAGTTCACCGGCTTCGAACGACCCCGGCGACTTGAGGAAGCCGTACACATGTCCTCCATGGATCTTCAAGGCGGCCTGACGTTCGACCCCGTTCCCGGAGGCACGCGGATGCGGTGGGTGAGAAACTTGAAGCCGCGTGGCGTGCTCAAGGTGATAGGCCCGATGGTCGCCCGAATGGGCCGACGCCAGGAACAGACCATCTGGACTGGCCTCAAGCATCTCCTGGAGGGTCAGGGGGGCCATACTCGAGACGAATAACGCCTGTTTCGGCGACAGATAGCTTCCCGTCTCCAGCCGCGAGCCAGGTCGCCTGGGCGCCCGAAGGACCCCCGGGCACGCCCGGGCGGAACCGATACACCAGCCCTCGCGCCGCACGCTCATCCGGTGCCTGTAACGCTGCCTCGGGTCGCAGGTACACCAGACCTAGGGTGATCGGCTCCTGGCTAGGTGGTAACTTCCGATGAGTTCGCATGGGCGGTGGACAGCGAGCCCTCGTGCCCCGTGTTCATCGCCTGGAGCATGTCGAGGGCCTCGCCTCCGCGGACCTCCCCCACGATGATCCGATCCGGGCGCATGCGAAGCGCGTTGCGACCAGGTCACGGACGGTGACCTCGCCGCGGCCCTCGACGTTCGGCGGGCCGCGCCTCAAGCGACACGACGTGTGGCTTCGCGAGGCGCAGCTCGGCCGCGTCCTCGATCGTGATGAGGCGCTCGTTCTCGGGGATGAAGCCGCTCAGCACACCCAGCAGCGTGGTCTTGCCTGAGCCGGTACCACCGCTCACGATCACGTTGGCACGGCGCCTATCTGAGAGATCAAGTTCTCGCGGCCAGGCGTTGTCCCGCTGGGATCATCGGACGCTGGTGCGTACGATCGCCGCCACCTCCCTCTGGATGAGGCGCTCGCTCCCAAGCATCAAGTGTCCGCCACGCTCGACTGCGATCAGCTTCGAGCTATGTATCCGCGTCGCCGCGCGAGCTGCGTTCTCGAAGGCCGACAGACCATCATCCTTCGCGTTGATGATCAACGTGGGAGCCGCGATGTCCTCCAGAGGATAGCCCTGGACATCGGGATTGGATACGTATGTGTCGAAGAGGGCTCCTGCTTTGCGGGGGTGGACCGGCAACAGGCTCTCCTCCACCTCCATGATCTGTTGCCGCTCGTTTGGCCTTGGACGGAAGCCTCTGGGCATCCCGAGGACCCTCGCGAACAGCGATGGAACGTACCTCTTCAACATCCAGAACATGAGGTCGGATCCGAACACTATCTGCGCCACCGGTCTTGGAGGAGCCCCGGCCTTCCCAGGAAGGGCCGAGCCCATCAGGATGAGCGCGGTGGTTCGGTCGTCGTGCCGCAAGGCGAACTGGATCGCCGACGGCCCACCCGCGGAGTAGCCAAAGATGACCGACTCGTTCGATGCCGAGCGCATCGAGAAGGACCGCGTAGGCGTCCGCCTGGTCGGCTGGCTTGGCTCCCGGAGGAAGCGAGGAACCTAGGTAGCCGAACCGCGACGGGACGACAAACCGGTACGTATCGCCCACGTACTTCTTCGCGAGACCGCGACCGGCATCGAACCCCGTGAAGAGCGGATGGCTCAGGATCAGCGGTGGGCCCTCGCCCCACTCGGCGTACTCGATGACTCCGAACCGAGAGTCCTTGATGGATCGGCTCCCAGACGCTGCCAATCGCAGGCGTGCTTCTTCGATATCGTGTCGGTAGCTGCTCATCCGGCGCCCCCCTTCCTTGGAACGTTCCCTCCTAGGACTTGCTGACGAGCCTGGACGCCGAGCTTGCCCGCGTCCACCACCGTCACAATCGCGTAGTCTCTCGACATCGCGCCGACACTCTTCATGCGACCAGCTCCTTCTCCGGCGCGGTGGCCTGGTCGGCCGCTGGAAGACCTGGCCCAGGCGGCGCAAGTCGCGTTCCGCCACGGGAGGCATCTCGATGCCGCGGAGTGTCAGCTGCCCGTGGAGCACGATGTGGGCGACCACCGGGGCGAGCACGTTTCCCGTCAGAAGGAAGGCCAACGCCTGGATGCCGCAAGCCGCCAGCGCACCCCGAAGCATCTTCCTTGCGGCCCTCGCCCGGAACTCCCGGTATCCGAGGTGGTGGACCAAGATCACGAACAACGCTCCGACCACCGCGAGTGCGCCTGAGCCGACCTTTGCCCATGTGGTATCCGTCCAGCCGAGCGCGTCGGTTGCCTGCCAGACAGCCAGGACCGGCAGGGTCGCGAGTAGGACCGCTTCCGCGAAGCCGTACACGACCCCTTCCCACAGGAGCCGTCCAACGAGCTGAGAACCTTCAGGGCGAGCTCCTGCGGGCAAACGACGCACGAGAGGCACAACCACCGCGGCTGCGACCAGTCCTCCAAGGATGCCCCAAACCCATCCCGCCGTTACAAGGTCGTTCAACGACGTACCCGACCAAGCGAGGTAACCAGCCGCCAGGGCGAGCGTCGTCAGTGTGAGGATCGCCACGTAGGGAGTCCGCGACACGTGACCGAGGTCCGTCACGACCCAGGTCACCAAGAACGCCACGACCGCGATGATGGCGAAGGCAGCGGTGGCATCCTGCCAACCGAATGAGAGATCAGGAACAGGCATGGATGTTCATCTCCTCTCCGTTCCGGTGCCACCGTCCCTCCGCGCTGCCGGCTCATGTAGGGCCACGCGACTCCTCGCGATCAGGACCATCAGCATCGCGGCTTGGCAGCCGTGATGCGCCGGTGTTCTCACTAGGGGCCGCCGCCCAGAACATGGCCGGGCCGCACGGAGCGCGTCGCAAGTTTGATCGTCTGGAGCACGAAGCTCGCTCACGCGGCTGACCGCGCCGGGGCGCGTGACCAATTGGGACCTGTGAAACCTTCAAGCCGTGACTCGACCGGGCTGGTAACGCAGCGCGACCGCCCCCGACCGGAACTCCTGGCGCCCCACGAGCTTCAGCTCGAGCCGCTCGCTCAGGCCGGCGAACAACGTCGGCCCGTGGCCGGCCACGACGGGCTGCACGACGAACTCGTACTCGTCGATCAATCCCAGATCCGCCAAGGCCAGCGGGAGGGTCACGCCGCCCACGAACAGGCCTCGGCCCGGCTCCTCGCTTGAGCTGCTCAACGGCTTTCCCCAGGTCGCCCTGCACGAGCTCCGCGTTCCAATCGACCCGGTCCAGGGTGCCCGACACGACGTACTTCTTCGCCCCGTCGATCGTCTGGGCGAAGGGGATCATCCAATCGTCCATCCAGTCGGGCCACGTTCCCGTCGCCGGCTGCCGCCACGCTGCCTCCATCATCTCGTAGGTCACCCGGCCGAAGAGCAGGGCATCGGCTCGTTCCAGGCTGGTCGGCCCAGTAGCGATGCAACTCCTCGTCCGGGGATCCCGACCTGGTGATCACAGCAGCCGTCGAGGGTGACGTTGATCGAGTATCGGAGCGGTCTCATCGGCGGTTGCTCTCCCTTGCTTCTTGTCTACCGTCGAGACGATACAGCTCACTTTCTCGATCACTCGACAAAGCTCCACGTAGACGTCTCAGTGCGGCTGCGGACGCTGGGGCGCTGCGCGTGCCCCCTTCATCTCGCGACGAACGGGAAGCGTAGCGGGGATTGATGTGGAGTACCCGCCTTCCGTCACTCTTGAGCTGCCCCCGCAGCGATACCAGGCTCGAAGATACCCGGATACCGGGTACGCGTCACGATGCGGCTGTCCTTCTTCTTTGACATCTGACTCACCCCTCCTTCGTGTGTTGGCCTCCTACACGAAGATCGGCACTTCGAGTCATCCACCCTGCGCAAGCACTTTCCCAAACTTGCCCGCGGGCCGGGAAGACTGAACGCTTCCCATGGGCCGTCTGCTGGTCAACCTTGCAGTGCAAGCCGTCACTGGTGGGCGCTGAGGGACTCGAACCCCCGACCTCCTCCTTGTAAGGAGGGCCGGGCAGTGTCGCGACCAGCGGATCTTCACGAACCGCAGCTCAGGAAGGGGTCACCCGCCTCGCCCGTCTCCTTGATCCCGCTCTGCGACGATGGTCTGTGTCCGTGATGTGTCCGCCGGGTCGAGCTGGATACCCCAACGTCGGAACCCGCGATGAGCGAGGTCGCGTGTCAGATCGCCTCGTGCCGCTCCTCAGCGTCAGTCTCGAAGGTGACGGTCACGACCTGATCCGTCCGCTGCCGCCGCTCCTGCACGGATCGACTGAGAGCCTCTGCGTCGGCCGCCGTGAGATCGTCGGGATCGACTGACCTGGGCCAGAGCCTCCGCGCACGGACGGCGTTCACCTCCGCGCCCAGCAGCGTCAGTTGGGCGCCCAGGTGCAGCCAGGTCAGCAACCCGATCACCACGGCGAACAGCCCGTATACATCCGAGGCGTTCTGGAGCCGGGAGCTCACGATCCGCCCTCCCAACAGCAGCAGGGCTGTCCATCCCGCCCCGGCAAGCACCGCCCCAGGCAGAACATCCCTCCATGACACGTCGGCGATCGTGAGCACACGGTACGTGATCGCGAACAACGCGATGTTGAGGGCAGCCGTGGGGCCGATCCCCCATGGGCCCGCGGCCCCGCCCACCGACCCGCCGATCACGCTCCCGACCAATGCAGCTGCGAGCACGAACGCGCCCAAGGTCGTCATCATCACCAGCGATCGGAGGATCTCCCGATGCATCGGGGGCCGACGGACCCGCGGCACGTTCCATATGGTGTCCATCGCGCTCGCGGCCGCCCTGATCCCACCCAGTCCGGCCCACACGGCGAAGGCGAGACCGACGACCAGCGCGAGGCCCGAGCCCTCGATCGAGCCCAAGTTGTTACTGATCTGCGTCCCCACGACGGGGAACTGGGCCACGGCAGAATCCACGAGACGGCTCTGCAGCCCCGGGTTGCCCTTGAGGACGAGGCCGGCGACCGTCACCAGCACCATCAGCAAGGGGAACAACGAGAAGAAGCCGAAGTATGCGATCGTGGCGGCCAGACGCCCGGCTCCGTCCTCCCCGAACCGCTTCCCAACGGCGATCGGGAACGCGAGGGTGCCATGGGCGCGCTGGAAGCGGTCTAGCCTTCGGATCACGGTACGGAGCTCCATCTGCGTCCCTCTCAACGGCGCCGGAGCACCGCGATGCCCCCCGCCAGGGCCGCCGAACCGAGGACGCTCGCCAACGCGAACGGCCAACGCCCCGTAGCCAGGCCCTGCTGAAGGCTCCGAGGCTTAGACGCAGCGCCGAAGCGGCCGCGGGCGCCTCGGTCCCCGGGAACAGGCTTCCACAGGTTGTCCGGGCGATCCGGATCCTCAGGCTCATCGGTCTGCTGCGAGGCGTAGCCGGTGCGGCCCAAGTATCGATCCAAGAGGCCGGGCACGGCCTTGTTCCCCAGGATCGTGAGGACGGTCGAGGCCCCCACCCAACGTTCGCGACGCTCGGGATGTCGCGCCGCGTGCACGATCGCCCGCGCGGCCACCTCGGGTTCGTATATCGGCGGCACGGGCTGCGCACGGTGCGTCAGTCTCGAGAGGACGACATCGAATTGAGGGGTATTCAGAGCAGGCATCTGCACCATCGTGACCTTCACACTGCTGCGGTCATGCAGCAGTTCGGTCCTCAAGGACTCCGTGAACCCTTGGATGGCATGTTTCGAGCCGCAGTAGGCGGACTGGAGAGGTATGCCGCGATAGGCGAGCGCCGATCCCACCTGGACGATCGCCCCGCGATCGCGCGCCCGCATCCGACGCAGCGCCGCCATGGTCCCGAACACGACGCCGTGATACGTGACGTCGGTGACGCGTCTGAACTCTTCTGGGCGGATCTCGTGGACGGGTGCGAAGACCGACGTCATCGCGTCGTTCACCCAGATGTCGATCGGACCCAGCTCCGTCTCGATCTCCTCGGCCGCCGCCTCGACCGCGTCGGGATCAGCGACATCTGTGGCGATCGCGAGCGCGATCCCCCCAGCCTCCTCTACGTCCCTGGCAGCACCTTCCAGCCCGTCGCTGCCGCGAGCGAGCAGCCCGACCTTCGCTCCTTGCTCGGCGAAGGCTCGCGCCGTCGCGCGACCCACGCCCGAGGTGGCTCCGGTCACGACCACCACAGGTGGCATCTGTTCCTTCATCATCGAGATCTCACTCCTCTCGGTACCGTTCCGCATCGGTGCGACGCAACGTCAGGCCGTGGCCGGGACTTCCGTGGTCGGGCTGCAGCGTCCCCTCCCGGGGAGAGACCACACCGTCGAAGAGGAGCTGTTCGACGCGCTCGTGATCTGCGAAGTACTCGAGATGCCGGACGTTGGGAACGGCACAAGCCACATGGAGGTGCATCGACTGCGCCGTATGACCGGACAGATCGAGCCCTCGTGCTGCGGCCAGCCCAGCGGCACGGATCCAACCCTGGATGCCCGCGCACCTCGAGACGTCGGCCTGCAGGACGTCGACCACCGAGACCAGTCGTTGGAAGTCGAACACCGTGTAGCCGTACTCGCCGGCCGCGACATCCGCCTCGATCGCACCCCGGACCTCGTGCAACCCGTCGAGGTCGTCGGAGGACACGGGCTCCTCGAACCACGTGACCCCTTCGCTGGCAAGGGCCCGCCCCACGCGGACAGCGATCTTCCGCGAGTATGCGCCGTTGGCGTCCACGAAGAGCTCCGGGGCCGACCCGATCGCCTTGCGGGCGAGGGTTACCCGGTCGATATCCCGGCCGGGATCGGTCCCACGGTCGATCCCGATCTTCATCTTGACGCGGGAGAACCCGCGCTCATGGACCCATTCGGAGAGCTGCCGCGTCAGCGCCTCGTCGTCCATGGAGGTGAATCCCCCGCTCGCGTACACGGGCACGCGATCGCGGGCCGCACCGAGCAATTGGAAGAGCGGCACCTCCAGGAGCCTCGCATTCGTATCCCACAGGGCCAGTTCGACCGCGGCGATCGCCATCGAGGCGATGCCAGGGCGCCCTGCATTCCGCACGGCGCGCACCATCGCTGTCCACGCGGCGGGGACCTGGAAAGCGTCGAGTCCGATCAACGGCTCGGTAAGGAGCTCCCGGATCACTCCGGCGACCGCCGAGGGACCGTAGGTGACACCTAGGCCACGCTCGGTGCCCGCTCTGACCTCGGCAACCACGGCCGTCGTGTGGTCCCAGGTAAGTGTCCCGTCAGCCTCCGGAGGGTCCAGGGGGATCCGGTACACCGCGACGTCGACGCCCTGGATCGCGGTCATGACCTCAGCTGATCCAGCTTGTCGCGGAATATCGTCGAGGCGATCGACGCTCGCCGCGGCTGCCCTTGGAGGAACGCCTTGGCGAACGACGACGCCTGATCGTAGGAGATGGAGGACGGCATCGGTGGCTCGTCGGGGTTGACGACCACATCGACCAGCGCCGGGCCTCGGTGTCCGAACGCCTCCTCGATGGCGGGCTCGAGATCTCCCGGTTTCTCGACGGCGATCCCCAGGCCGCCGCATGCCTCGGCCCAGGGGGCGAACTCCAGCCGCCGGGGGAACCGGACCCCGTGTTCGCGGAACCCGAGGGCCATCTGCTCCCAGAGGATCTGACCGAGCAGGGAGTTGTTGCACACCACCACCTTGATCGGGAGCTCGTGCATGGCCGCCGTGTGGAACTCCGCCATCAGCATCGCGAAGCCGCCGTCCCCCACGAAGGCGATGCATTGACGGTCAGGGTGGGCCACCTGCGCCGCGATCGCGTACGGGAGCCCGGGCGCCATCGTGGCTAGGTTGCCGGACAGATGGAACCTGCGGTCCCCGCGGATGTCGAAGTGCCGGGCGGCCCAGGTAGCGATAGTGCCCGAGTCGCACATGAGGATCGCATCGTCGTCGGCGCGACGGTCGATCACGCGGGCGAGGTACTGCGGCTGGATAGGCTCCCGCTCCTCGGTCTCGAGCGCCTGCAGGTCGTCGTCCCAAGCACGCTTGGCCTCTTGGATCTGCTCCAGGAACGCCCTGCTCTCCTTGCGTTGGAGCATGGGGAGGAGGGCACGCAAGCTGGAGCCGGCATCACCCACGAGAGGTGCGTCGATCGGGACCCGGTTGCCGAGTCTCGACGGGTCGATCTCGATCTGCACCGCGGCGGTGTCGGTAGGGAGGAAGGCGGTGTAGGGGAAGTTCGTCCCGACCATGAAGATGGCGTCGGCACCCTCCATCGCATCCTCGGATGGACGGGTTCCGAGCAATCCCAGCCCGCCGGTAGCGAGCGGATGACGGTCTGGGATCGCCGACTTCCCGCGAAGGGATTTCACGACGGGGCTCGCGAGGCGATCGGCGACCTCCAGGACGAGGTCGCGGGCGTCGATAGCTCCCGCCCCGACCAGGGTGACCACCCGCCCCGCCTCGTTCAGTACGTCCGCCGCTCGTCGGAGCGCGGCGTCCGAGGGGACGGTGCGGGCCTCCTCGTAGACCGGGGCGGTGGTCGGCTGCCTCGCGGTGGCCAGACCGCCTTCGTAGGGATCGAGGTCCGCCGGCGCCTCTTGCAGGTCTACCGGGAACGTGAGGTGCGCCACCCCTCTACGGGATCGAGCGGTCCGCACGGCGATATCAACCAAGGTCGGGATCTGTACGGGTGTGTGGACGAAGGCGTCGTACTCGGAGACGTCCATCATGACGCGATCGAGGTGGACCTCTTGTTGGAAGCCTGTTCCGAGCTGGGAGGTGGCCTGCATGCCCGTGATGGCCAGCACGGGGACGTGATCCAGTTTCGCGTCGTACAGGCCGTTCATCAGGTGGATGCCGCCCGGGCCCGACGTGGCCAGACAGACGCCGATCTTGCCGGTCACCTTCGCGTAGCCGGTGGCCATGAAGGCGGCCGCCTCCTCATGATGGACGAGGAAGAAGCGGATCCGATCCTCGTGGCGACGGAATCCCTCCATGATCCCGTTGATCCCGTCGCCGGGGAGACCGAAGACGACCTCGACCCCCCAATCGATGAGACGTTCCACGAGCAACTCAGATGCGATCTTCTTCATGGGTTCCTCCTGCTCGATCGGGTGTCAGGGTCCGCGGTTGCGACGGGACTCGCACGGCCGGCCACGACCTCCGCGAGGTGCCAAGCTCGGCGGCCGGTGCCGTGCTCGATCTGCGTTCGGCAGCTGAAGCCATCGGCGATCACGATCGCGTCTGGCGCCGACCGCACCGCCGGGAGCAGCGCCCGTTCTCCGACCGCCATGGAAACGTCGTAGTGCTCCGCCTCGAAGCCGAAGGCCCCAGCCATGCCGCAACAGCCCGCGTCCAGGATCTCCACGTCGAGGCCCGTGCGACGCAGGAGCTCGGCATCGGCGTCGAACCCCATCACCGCGCGTTGATGGCAATGTGGCTGGACGATGGCGCGTCCAGAACGCGGAGTCGGCTCCCATCCCTCGGTGTGCTGCGTGAGCAGCTCAGCCAAGGTGCAGACCTGCGAGGCGAGCCGTTGGGCGTCCGGATCCTGTGGGAAGAGGTTGACGAGCTCGTCGCGGAAGACCGCGACGCACGATGGCTCAAGACCTACGATGGGGAGACCGCGCCGGAGCGCAGGGCGGAGAACCTTCATGGTCCGGCGCAGGGTCGCCCGGGCCACGTCAAGCATCCCGAAGTCGTACAGCGGTCGGCCGCAGCAGACCCACGAGGGCGGCAGCAGGACTCGATAGCCGGCGGTCTCTAGCACCTCGACCGCGGCCATCCCTGTGTCGGGGTGCCAGTGCCCGTTGAAAGTGTCGGGCCAAAGGAGCACGGATCCGCGCACGCCCGAGGACGCGGCAGGACGGTGGGCCTCGAACCGTTGTCGGAGGGTGGAGTCCGCGAACTCGGGTATCGGACGCTCCGCGGCAACCCCGCCGAGCCACTTGGCGATCCGGCCCGTCATCGATCCTCGCAGGAGGGCGTTCACCAGCGTTGGAGCCCATGCCGCGATCCTTGCCGTCCAGGGGATCAGGCCGACTGCGTAGGCGGCCCGCGGACGGATCCTGCCCGCGTGGTAGTGGTGGAGGAACTCCGCCTTGTACGTGGCCATGTCCACGGACACGGGGCAGTCGCTCTTGCAGCCCTTGCACGCCAAACAGAGGTCCAGCGAATCCTTGACGGCATCCTCCCGCCAGCCGCGTTCGAGGGGGTCTCCCTGCAACATCTCGAAGAGCGCGCGCGCCCGTCCCCGCGTCGAGTCTTTCTCCTCATGGGTCACCATGAAGCTGGGGCACATGACGCCGCCCTCCGTCCGTCTGCAGGCGCCGACGCCGACGCAGCGAAGCGTGGCGCGCGCGAAGTCCCCGTCGTCGTCGGGATAGGCGAACGCGCTGTCGACCGGCTGAGGGCGGTAGCCGACGCCAAGTCGAAGGTTCGAGTCGA
>CAWCMT010000006.1:0-119991 GCA_963796725.1 uncultured Actinomycetes bacterium | reverse complement strand
TCGAGGCAGCAGGTGGCTCTCTGACTGAGTCTTTCAGCCGCTAGGCGGAGAGCCTCACCATGCGGTCACTGGATTCCAGCCGGTCCCAGAAGGACCAGTTGGCTTCGTGCCCTCTGCCGACGACGTCAGGCCGGCCCACCGCCTGCTCCGCCGCGGGGATGTAGCTCTCGAGCGAGGCCCTGACATGGTCGCGAGAGATGAGCACGAGCCCGGACCGGTGCCGCGAGGCCATGACACAGAGCCGTCCGGTGTTCAGGTCGAATCCGCTGGGCGCGGCGACACCGGACAAGGACGTACCGCGATCATGATCTTGCGTTCGAGTCCCTGCCAGCGCTCCGGCGTCTCGACCCGGACATCTCGGCGTCGGCCCAGCGCCCGCTGGATCTGGTCGTTCATCACGCGGTGGGTCGACGTGACCCCGATGTCGTGAGGCGCCAGCGCTCGCTCGTCGATACCGTCCGCGACCTGGGCTCCGCGGTCCAGCAGTCGTTCGACTACGGCGGCGGCGGCGGTCGCGACCTCAGGATCCGACTCGAACGGCGGGCCCTCCGGATCGGTCCGAAGGGTAAGCCCGACGACCGAGGTCTCGCCCAGCATCTCCAGCGCCGCGTCCGGACCCTCGGAACGCCCATGTGACGACCGAATCTTCACGTATCGCTCTCCGGGACGCGCGAGGGGATCGAATGGGAAATCGTAGAACCCGCGGACGATGTCAACCGCGTCGTGAGGGAGTCGCGGCAGGTCTCGATGCTCTCAAGGAGAGGGTGGATGGTCGGATCAGCGAGGATCACTTCCGGGGTCGGCATGTGTGGCGCCCGGGGCGAGGTCTCCCACCTCTGTACCTCGATGGAGACCACCGGCGGGATCTGACCTGGGTCGCCGATGAGCACGAAACGGCCAGAGACCTGGCCGAGCGGCATGAAGTCAGCCCATGACATCTGCCACGCCTCATCCACGAACAGGACCTCGAACGGGCGGTCGAGATTCACGAGCCCCCATTTCGCGACCGTGGCAACGACGATCGCGGGGTGCGCAGGAAGCTCGGACGACTTCGTTTCCCAAATGCGGCCAAGGGCCCGTGGGGATGCGGCTTTGGCAGCGAATCTCACCGTCTCGATCTGGGCAAGTCATGCGCAAGCCGCACGCAGATGTCGTCGGCCTGTGCGTTCGTCTGCGCAGCCACCGCGACAGACGTGCCTCGGTCGACCACCTCGGTCGCCAGTCGGAGGAGCAGGAACGTTCTGCCAGAGCCCGGCGGTGCCTTGACCACGGCCAATCCCTCGGTTCCACGCAGGAACGAGTCGAGCGACACGAAGAGTGGATCTCGCGAGCCATCACTAGGCGACATCGATCGCCTCACCCTCATCGTCCTGGCCAGCTTCACCGGCGGGGTTCGGTGGGATCCCAGGGTCTGACCAGGTCAGCCAGGCACCAGGCACCCCGCGCGCCCACAGCTTGTGGATCTTGGCGAACGCGATCGAGCCCGTGCTCGCGTCGGCGAAGGTCAGCCGTTCCCCCACCCAGGCCGCCGGATCCTTGGGCGCCATACCCTCGGGGCCTGAGCCGGCCTCTTATGGCCGTCTTCAGATTCGTGAGCACGATCTCGATGAGGCGGTTCCCCTCCTCATCGGCATACATCCGACGGATACGACCCTGGCGCCCAGGGAGTCCCACGACGCAAACCGTGCTTTCCTCGCGAAGCCTCATGCCCCCACCACTCTCATCGAGGAGCGTCCATACGGGGATCGTCGTTCGACCCGTGCCCTCATCAGCTACCCCTACGATCCGACCTGCGCCAACAACCGCATCCCCTCTCGCGATGGCTTCGGCGAGGAGCTCACGGTCATCGTGGAGCAGCGTGGCGTTCACGAACGAAGACGCCGCGGCTTGCTTCAAGAACTCGGTCGCCGCGCCCGCCGGCGATCGATCCGTTTCAACGGACGGCACGAAGTGGGGTTCGTCAGCCAGGATCTTCGCCTCTGTCGAGCCCCAATCCCGCCATTGGTTCTTGAGGGCTCGTTCGACGAGGTCGCTAACGGCGGTGTTCTCGCGCCGCGGGTCAGCACGAAGGAGGTGCCAGGCCGACTCGGTCAGAGCCATGCGACGAAGCAGCTCATCTCCTAGCGCGGTGCCGATCGCGCCGGCCTCCGCAGACACGAGGCTTCGGCCTCCGCGCCGCCAGGCCTCGAGCAACGGAGCCAGTACGTCGCGCTCGATGGCAGGATCGAGCGTGGTGGAGATCGAACGCCGCTCAGCCGCGGCGGCGGCGCTCTCCCTCTCGTGAACGTCCCCGTCGGTGCCGAGCCATCCGAGGAGGTATCCGAGATGCCACTGTCTGACGTCCTCGGCCGGGAAAGTGAAAGCCTGCCTGAGCGCCTGCGTCGCGACGACTACGTGCTGCTGCCCGGGCTGCTGGGCCTGGCGGAACAGCCAGGAGCAGGCACGCCCCAGCGCGTTGAGCGCACCCTGGCGAGATCGCCGCCCGCTTTGGTGAAGGTGTAGGCGTACGCCAGGTGATGAAGCATCTCGAGGTGGCTGGCGTTGGGTAGCCACACCTGCCTGAAGGGCGCAAGGTCGTCCTCGTTACGGGGTGCTGGGCGCACGATCCCGGGGGCCCGCAGATGGCCCACAGTCGCTCTGCGAACTTGGCCGCCATCGACGCAACGAGATCTCTGTCACGCCCTTCCGGGACCGTCAAGATCTCAGGAGGCGGCCCGGCTGGCCAAGAGCGATACCCCAGGGCCGTGACTCCCCGCCCATCCGGACGAATGTGACGAGCAGAGCGTCCTTAGGTTCCGCGACATGGATACACAGGTGTTCGCCACGCGGCAGCGGCATGCCCGCCTGATACGCACGGAGTCGACGGACCGCGTCGCGAGAGTTCATCCGACGTCGACCGCCTCGGCCACCTGGATCCTCGCGATCAGGTCCGACTCGCTGGCATCGGCGGGTTCCGCTCCGGACATCAGTGCGGCCACCCGTTCGAGTGAGATCCCGCCAACGAACCGACGCAGGTCATCGCCCAGGACGATGGCGTCCCCTCGCTCCTTGGCCTCGTTCCTGCATCGCGGGGCCAGATCGCAGAAGGAGAGGCAGGCCTCGGATATTGGTGCCGGCCATCCAGGACCGCCCGCACCAACCGTTCATCGATCGCTTCGTCCTCGACCGCCACTTGCTCCGGCAAGAACTCGGCGGCCTGCTCGAGAAGTTCGAACCCCCGCTCCGCCCGGCGCGCCTGGTAGCGGAGATCCTCCCGAGCTCTGACCGACGGCCAGCTCGAACCGGGCTTCGTAAGGACGAGGAAGCCCTCACGAGCCACGTCGATCAGCGAACCGATCCCCAGCGATGCCGTCACCACGTCGAGCGCATGAATGTAGAGCCCCGCCTGGGCTCGGGCGGCCGCCAGCTCCGCGGGATCCGTGTAGCCGCCGCGATCGGGGTAGGCCTTTATCTCTCCCACGACGAGCATCGTCCCGACCTCGCTCCCGTCGATGACCAGGGCGTCGATGATCAGGATCGCCTCTGGCAACATCACACCTCTCGGGATCCTGACCGTAGCTCCGGCCACGAGCGAAGGAGCGGGTGTGCCCGAAGCAACGTCTCTCAGCAGCGCCTCGGTTTCCTCGAGCGCCTGATCGAGGGTCCTGACCCGGGAGCCCCCGTTCATCCTGAGTCGGAGGTCGAGGAAGCCATCCGCCCCTTCCGGCAGGACTTCAGCCGTGGTTAGCGCCTCGAAGAGGCGTGCTCCGTCGCGCGCCAAGAAGCCACGCTCGAACTCCTGCCCTCGAGCGATCGCGAACGGAGACTGGCCGAAGGTGGGCGGGAGATCGACTGACTTGGCCACCTCCGACATGCGCACGTTGTGCACCGCGGAGACGGTGTTCGCCTCGCACGTAGGGTTCTTCGCCCACTGCTCGAAACGCATCCGAGTGTTCCGGCGCGCCGCATCTCTGTCCACCGATCTCGCCTTGCCGACGGCTTCCGCGGTACTCATGCGGATGGTTTCGGTTCAGAAGAACACCGGCCTTAGCCGACAGAGTCTCCCGCCGACGTCACTCGGCGTTGACAGTCATTATCGGGGCGGGAACTCACGGTCGAGGATCTCGATCACGCGCGTGAAGAGGCCACGGTCGTAGACACGTGATGCGGGAGCCTCCCCGAGTACTTGGTACCGGCGGGTGGAGAGGAGGCCGGCGACGGCCGCCAGCAGCGCGTCCATCTCGCCCTTGGCTCGCGCGAAGGAATCCTCGTCTCCCAACTCAGCCATGAAGATCGGCCCGACCTCCAATGTCCGGATGCCGGACGAATCCGGATCGACCCCGACCGAACGCAGCTTCTGGCCTATCGGCTCGTGGCCCGACTCAAGAGCCTTCACCGCTTCCGCGTCACTCACGATCCACCCGACGCAGACTGAGGCACGAGCATCGGAAGCAGCGCTGGCGATGTACGCCCAGCAGCCGGGCTGCGGAGCGGTCCAGGGGGGATCACGATGAGTCCCTCGACGCGCTCCAGGTTGGCCACTCGTGTCTCGTGGCGAGACGCCTGCCAGCGCACTTCAGCCTCATCCATGCACGCCGCGTTGGCAGCTGCCTCCTTCGGATGATCCAAGAGCCATCGCGAGCGCTCGTCTCGGGCTCGCTGGCGCTTCCTCTCATGGCCCGGGCCGGTCCCGAAGTCATCGCGGTTGCACCGACGGTGGGCGAGCCGAACGTTCCCCGGCAGACGCCGGCCCCCGAACTCCTGAGATCTCGGGAAATGCTCTTCGGTCGGGATCCAATCCGGTATCTGCCTGGGCATCGGTCTGGCGATCGGTTGGAAGTGGGCGCGGCCGCGCGGACAGTAGCACTCGTCCATGTCGCACAGGAGTTCCGAGATGCCGCCTCGGTGTGGCGCCAAGGTGAGTATGCCGGTCATCCCATATCGATACTTCAGCTCGTCGCCAGGATGAACGAACTCCGCGGCTGGCTGGATCACTTCTCACTCACCTGCCTCGAAGCGCGCTGCATCTTGGGCTCGGGAGACTAGTCCTGACCCAGCACCGGGTCGTCGTCTTCTGAAAGCCCGGCCATGACTCGGGTACGTCCCTTCGTGTCATTGAAAGAAACCGCGGTTGATCCGTCCCCCGCGAGGAAGAATTGAGCACGAACGTTCTCCCCTGGATCGGCCAATGAAAGACCGATGTTGCCTTTGTCGCTCACCGCCAGTTCGATCAGTTGCGCCTCGTTCTCGTCGAGCATCCACATGGCCGGGGTTTGGAGCGGGCGGACGATGAGCCGTAGTGCCCTGCTTCCGTCCTCGCGGAGCACGTCCAACCCTGCGATGCCGTCCTCCATCGTGGACATGCGGACCGCGGGGCTTCCCGTCTCCCGGGCGACCATCATGACCGCGCTCCCTGTCGACAGGACGTAGGTCGCTGCGCGAACGGTGCCATCCGCGTCGAGCAACAACAAGCCCGTGACCTTCTCCCCGTTCTCGCCCTCACCGAAGCCGAGAGCCGCGCGGCGCTGACCGTCGGCGTCGAGCAGCTCGGCGAGCGGCTCGCTCTCGTCGTCCATACCGAATCGAGCACGCACCGCTCCGGAGTCATCGACGACTTCGAAGGCCTTCGCGCGGATGACATCCGGATCTGTCACTCGATCCACCTAATCCCTTATCCAGGAGGCAGGGCGGGGACGCTCCCTGCTCGCAGAGTCTCCTTCGGACGAAACCGCAAGGCCCTTGAACGATCCTCGCCGTTGCGTGTCAGTGCCCCTCCTCATACTCGGGGCTGTCACACCGACGTGGTGCGTCACCCCCCTGGCCGGGTCGATCCGAAGACCCGGCGGCGCGCCGCGGGAAGGAGGCCCTCAATGGACCTCGGCATCAACCTCCGCTTCGACCACCAACTGCTTGCCGTCGAGACCGAGCACCGCGTCCACTGCATGCTCGAGCTGACGGCTCCCCCCGCACCCACCACCGCCGCGCGCAAGCCGCTGCACATCGCGCTGGTGATCGACCGCTCCGGCTCGATGGCCGGCCCGAAGCTCGCGAACGCGATCGAGAGCGCCACGTTCCTCGCGCGGCGCCTCTCCCCCACGGATCACCTCGGCATCGTCACCTACGACGACGACGTGCGCCTGGCGTGGCCGCTCGGCCCCGTCGGGGACTCGACCGCGCAGCTGGAACTGGTGCTCCGCTCGATCGCGCCCGGCGGGATGACCAACCTCTCCGGCGGCTGGCTGAAGGGCGTCGAGCAGCTCCGGGCCGTGCCGGGCGGCCAGGGACCGAAGAAGGTCCTGCTCCTGTCCGACGGGCTCGCGAACGTGGGCGTGACCGACGCCGCCTCGCTGGTGGGCCTCACCCAGCGGCGCCGTGGACGAGGGCGTGGGCACCACCACGATCGGCTTCGGCGAGGGGTTCGACGAGGACCTGATGACCGCGATGGCCGACGCCGGGGCGGGCACCGCGCACTTCGCCGAGACGCCCGAGGAGGCGCCCGGCATCTTCGCGAAGGAGTTCCAGGGCCTGGCCTCGATCGTGGCGCAGAACCTGTCGGTGGAGCTGCGGCCCACGGACGAGGTGAAGGTGCTCGGCGTGCTGAACGGCTACCCGCAGGTGCCGGTGCCCGGTGGCGTGCAGCTGCAGCTGGGCGACGCCTACGGCGACGAGCGCCGGCGCATCGTCTTCGAGCTGTTCGTGCCGCGCCTGGCCGAGCTGGGCGTGGCACGGTGGCGCAGGCGGTGGTGCGCTACGTCTCGATGGGCGCGCAGATCGAGGCACACGAGCTCACGGTGCCCGTCACGGTGAACCTGGTGGCCGCCGATGAGGCCGCCGCTTCCGAGGCCGACCACGAGGTGACCGAGGAGGTCGTGATCCTCAAGGCCGCCCGCGCCCAGGAAGAGGCGCGCGAGCGCGCGGATCTCGGCGACATCGACGGCGCCCGCGGCCTGCTGCGCGATGCCGCGAAGGACCTGCGCGAGGCCGCGCCCGGCTCACCGCGCGCCGACGAGCTCGACCGCCAGGCCGCCGAGATGGACGAGCACGTGGATCTGCTTGCGAGCGGCAGACTCGACCGCTTGACCGCCAAGAAGATGCGGTACCAGTCCAGGGACCGTCGGAACCGCCGCGACCCGTCGTGAGTGCGATCCAGGGGTCCGAACGCCCGGAGCCGAAGGATCCTCCGACAACCGGAACACCGATGATGGGAGTGCGAACGTGACCTTCTCCGACTATGCCGAAGTCGTGCCGGGCCTCTACATCGGGTCGCATCCGGAACCGGAGGACCCCTTCGAGCTCGGAGCGACCGTCGTCGTCACCCTGACGTCCGGGACGACCGCACGGGCGGTCCCCAGGCACGGCGTGCTGATCCATTGGCCGATCAAGGACGGTCCGATCCCACCCGTCGAGGTCCTCGAAGGGGTCGTCTCCTTGATCGTGACCACGATGAACGCCGGCGCCGTCGTGTACGTCCATTGCCAAGCCGGCTTGAACCGATCGGCGTTGGTCGTGGCACGGGTGCTGATGGCCTCAGGCATGACCGCGCAGGAGGCGATCGACCGGGTCCGGGAGCGGCGGAGCGGGGCGCTCGGGGACGAGTACGCCGAGTGGCTCCTATCGAACCCGCTCGGAGCGCCCGACCACTGGGAGGACGCCGCTGAGACCCTCAACGGGAAGAACGCTTCCAGGGTCCCCAGTTGGAACCCGATCCGCCGCCATTCTGGGAGGCTTCTTCGTCTCGTAGCGGACGTCGACCTTCATCCTTCTCATCAGACCCCGATGAACCGTTTCAGGCGGTGCACGGCCACGTAGGAGCGAACACCTCTTCGCTCCCAGGTTGATTCAAGGCGGAGCGCAGGGTCCGAGCCGGGGTCGAGCTTGTAATCTCGACTGCGAATGGATCCACGCTTCAGCTTCGCCGGGGTCGAGGGCCAGCAATTCTGTCTCCAGAGGTTCCCCTTCCCTGGTTGACCATCGGACGCCAACCCACAGCGTGCACGCTCGCCAAGGTTCTGCGAACTGCTTCTCGGCAAGGTGGAGAGTTGCGTGTCCGGGAAGTGAGAAGTGGGCTTCCAGCGTCAACGTCCACTGGGGTTCGGCGTCGAGACAGCACCGACACCCAACGCCTCGCCTCTCGGAGTGCCATCGCGCGTTCCAGGTACACCTCCGGTGGCATCCAGACGCGCAACTCCTTCGTGATGACCAGCAGCCAGCAGGGTCGCACTCCGCTTCTCCCTCGAGATCGGCAGGAGGATAACGATCCTCACGGGAGTCATCTGTGACGCCGGTCACGGCACCGGACAATTTGCGGGGGCCGAGCGTCTGATGGATCCTTTCCCAGTCGTCAAGCAGAAAGGCAGCAGTGCGGCCCCTCTACATCGGTGAGCGACTTTGGAAGCCTCGCGAGGACGAGCGTGCGCTCGAACACGAGGGCATGCGCAACTTCTGGATCTCGACCGACGCGCCGAACGGAACTCACTTCCGCCAGACAGCCGGCATCAACCCGGTGGCGAAGGCCGGAGCGCGCAGACCAGCTGTGGCAATCTTTCTCACACCTGCAGGGCAGCGGCATCGGCTTCCCTGGCTCGATGAGGTCGACACCGTGAATGGATTCATCCGGTACTTCGGCGACAACAAGCCGGAGCTACGCCGCCCAGCCGAGACGGCACCTGGGAACAGGGTCCTTCTCGAGGAGATGGACCACGCGGCATCCAGTTCGCTCGCGGAGCGCGCAAAGGCCGCTCCTCTGCTCTTCTTCAGGAACCTAGGGAGTGATGACGGGGCCGCGATCACGGAGTTCCTCGGCTATGGCGTCATTCGGGAAGGCCCATCGCGTGACGCAGCTCTACAAGGGCTCGACCTTCTCCAACTACGCATTCGACTGCATCCTCTTCAACGGTGAGACTGATGAGGAAGGCCGAGAGTTCGTGGACATGGAGTGGGTCGATCTGCGTCGACGGCCGGCCTCGGACGACGCCGCCTGTTTGGGAGTGGCTCCAGAGTCCTGGAGGCGCTGGGCTCGCCTGGGCAACATGTCGCTCGATCGGCGCGACGTTCGTCGCTTCGTACTCCCCCACTCATGGCCATACGAGGAGCAGGTGCCGCCCGAAGGAAGCGCGCTGGGCATCGTCCTCAAGGAGATCTACGAGAAGTACGACGGGAACTACAAGCACGGGTTCCAAGCGCTCGCGGCGCTGGTGACGCAACACATCATCGCGGAACCGGGGTTGGCGTATCAGGAGGGTTGGATCACCCCAATCGGAGCCGATGGCGGCGTGGACTTCGTCCAGCGGTTGGATATTGGCTCGGGCATGTCATCAACACAGTTGATCGTCCTGGGCCAAGCCAAGTGCAGGAAGCCGTGGCCTCGCGGCGGCGGCGTGTCTGCGGAGGAACTCGCCAGAGTTGTCGCCAGGCTTCGGCGAGGATGGGTTGGAGCCTACGTCACTACGTCGTTCTTCACCGAGCCAGCACAGCGTGAGATGGTGATGGACGAGTACCCCATCGTCCTGGTGCCCGGCATACGTCTCGCCGAGTCGGCCGAACAGATCAGGGACATCCACGGCTTTAAGTCGACTGCCGAGCTCCTGAACTGGGTCGACGGCGAGTACGTGCGGATGACGAGCAGGGCTCGGCCGCGACCCGACGAAATGGCTCGGGAGTTTCAGGGAATCGTGGGCAGTGAGGCAGCGGAGGGGACCGCGCTGGAAGTCGACTCGCAATAGTCTGACGACTTGAACGGACTGCCGTGGTCAGCAGCGGCAGCTGAGCGGGCGAACCGTTGTTGGGCTGCGAGTTCCGACGCCACGCTTCAGGCTCAAACTGGCTACATGCCCGCCGCTTAGTGGAAGTGATTGGCCCCGCCAGCACACACCTGAGCCGGGGCCATCACCCCTGAGGATCACCGACCGATCGGTGTTGCCCGAGCGTTCGCGGATGTACCTCGGACCGTACGGATCAGGGAACGCCGCGTCGGCGAGGCGCGTCGACCACCGGCTCGGGCGCACCACACGGCCTCGACGTTGTTCTGATGCAGGTCGTTGACGAATGCCGCGTAATAGCGCTCGGAGTACTGCGTCCAGATCCCGGGCTCTCCGCGGACGGTCGCGCCGTTCGCGACGGCGGCCGCGAAGAATGCATCCACGGTGTCCCGATCCTTCGGCGGAGAACGCTACATGCGCCGCTGTGGTCGCGGGCTCTCCCGCGGCAGATCGTGAAGTCGTCCAGGTCCTCGGCCCCGTAGGAGACGCAGTCGTCCTGAACGTAGAGCTCCTCGTAGCCGAGTGGGGCGAGGGCGGCCGTATAGAGCCCCGGCTCGCGTCCAGGTCTGCCACGACGAAGAGCACGTGATCGACGACGACGCGGCGAACCGTCATCGGTTCACGCTATCAACGCCAGGCCTGGGGGGCTTCCCGACAGTGGCGACCAGACGGCTCCGCAGGCCGGGGTTGCAAGGGAGCATCGAGCGTTAGGTACATCTCTCGTCAACTGGAGCAAGGCGCATGACGGAAGACTAGCTACTGGCCGCCCCGCTGCACCCGCTATCGAGCGAGAAGGCGGCGACGTGCCCCAGGGTTCACGGATGTACCTGCACGGCCCTGTGGGCCTCACGTCATGGTTCCGCTCGGCGGACGACCTCCCACACGTACTCGGACTTCGCGTCCGCGTAGGCGATCCCGTCGCTGTGTCGATCAGCGAGGGTGAGCTTCGAGTCGCTCGTATCGGCGGGCCTCGTCCGGATGCGTACGAAGGTAGTCACGGAACGTGACCATCATCCGCGAGTCCTCCGACGACTCCTCGACGACGTGGACCTGCGTGGACATCCCCGAGGGATGACCTTCGAAGTAGGCGTGTCCCAGGTCGCGGTGCTTGAACACGTAGCCGAGCGACTCCAACGGGATACTGTAGACCGCCTCCGGGTCGTACCTCTCGACGAGGACGAGGATGTCGATGACCGGCTTGGAGTCGATGCCAGGGATCGCGGTCTATCCCACGTGATCGATGCTCACCGCATCTTCGCCCAGCGCGACGGAGCTGGTCAGGGAGCATCTAGGTGAATCTCGGCCTATGCCACGCGTTGTCATTGCGCTCGAAGAAGGCGTCCGCAGCGCGCTGATCCGCTTCGGTATTCATGTCTCGCGGCAACCACAAGACCTTCACCCGCTTCTTCCCGATGCGATCGATCTGGCGCATCGCCTGCTTGTACAGGGGTTTCATAGCGGGTGACAACTTCGGGTCCTGGGAATTGATCTGGTCGGGGATGAAGTCTGAATCGGTGAACACGCGAAGCGTCGTGGGTTCGTAGGTAGCCGCTAGTCGAAGACCCTCGATCAGAGCGCGGTACTCAGCCGTCGAGATGTCGTCGGTGTCGATCTTCCTTGAGATGTAAGCGATGACCGTCGACGGTTTCCCTTTGCGAAGCCTTTGTCGAAGCACGGCCCCGATGGCCGCCTTCCCTGACGGACCGATCGAGGCGTCGGTGCTCAGCACATAGTAGGCCGCCATCAAACCTCTGCCTCCCCGCCGAGCACCCGCTCAGCCTCGACGAACGCTATCAACACGAGCATCCGACTCCCCACAACCTAGCCAGTGAGGACACGCCTACGGCCACCCGCCACCGCGCCGACTCACCCCGAGTGTGCCCCTGTCGATGCTGCCGCTCAGCATCGCACTGGTCCCCGATGATTCAAGACGAGTCAGGCCGTGCGTCATTTGTCGACTTCGACTTCTTTGTCTTCGACGACGCGCGGTGCACCGCGCTGCGGGTCAACCGGCCGAGGTCGTGTCACGTCTATCGCTGTTCTCAGAACCCTCTGACCACTCGAGGCGATCGTGAAACGTGGCGGCCCAAAGGCTTAAGTAGCCGGAGCGGCAGCGGAGGTGAGGCACCATTCAGCTAAGCATCTGGCTCGCCTCGCCCTACCTTGACAAGTCCTCCCGAACGAGGCCGCCTGGGGAGGCATCCGATCCCCGGTGGTCTTCTCTGCTATCGATTGGCAGTAGTAATCGCTAGCGTTTGAGCGATTATCTGTCTAAACCCGCTATCGCTAGCATTTGAGTGATACTATTCCCCGCATGGATGTGCTGCTCCCCTACACGGTGACCGACGAGATCGCCAAGCTCGCCGAGGAACTGGACGCCTGGAAGGGACTCCTTGACGTCCGGGTTCTGCCTCGTACCTGGGAGGGCCGTCTCCGCCGAGACCTCGAGGCCGAATCGGTCGCGGCCTCCACCCGCATGGAGGGCGTCAACGTCACCGTTGATGAGGTACGCCGGATCCTGGCCGGGGACCAACCACCCGACGTCGAAGCCGATGATCGACGGCTGGTCGAGGGCTATCGCGACGCGATGAACTTCGTTCTCCGGCAAGCGGACGACCCGGCATTCTCATGGGACCGAGGACTCATCGTTGGGCTCCACGACCGCGTGCTCGCGGGACGCTACGACTACGGCGCAGGACGACTCCGCACCGACAGGCAAGTATGGGTCACGAATCGTGTCTCCGGTGAGGAGGTGTACCTCCCACCGCCCGGCGAAGCGGTCGACGGCCTTGTTGAACAAGCCGTCGCGCAGATGCAGGAAGGCACCTCCCACAGCGCGGTCGCAGCGGCGTGGGTGCACATCGTCATCGCAGCGATACACCCATTCATCGACGGGAACGGCCGATCCTGCCGGATCCTGGCGTCTCTCGCCATGTACCGGGGAGGATTCAAGCGTCGTGAGTTCACATCGCTGGAGGAGTGGTGGGGACATCACCTCATCGACTACTACGCCTTGTTCCAGTGCCTCGGGTCGAGGTTCGATCCGAGCTCGGAGGTCACATCGTTCGTGAAGGGGCACCTACTCGCGCAGGTCCAGCAAGTACGTGCACTCGATCTGCGCACGAGGGCCGAACAGCAGGTGTGGATGGCCGTCGAGGAAGCTGCCGAGGACACCGGGATGGACCGTCGGCTTGCGAATGCGCTTTGGGACGCGTTCTTCGGGCGCGACGTTACGGCCGGATACTACCGCTCGCTGACGGACGTCAGCCCCGCAACCGCCACCAAGGATCTCGCGACCGGCGTGGCGGCTGGCCTACTCGCATCGAAGGGTGAACGACGGGCGAGGCGGTACTTCGCCGGCGACAGACTGTACAGCGCCGTCGCCGACACACTGTTCATCGAAATCGACTCGGCTGCGTCCGCGCGGGATCGAATCATCACGGAGCTTGGCAGACGGCTGACGATGTCCGGGGAGGCTTTCGGCTTCCCGCGAAGGCCGTTCTCGGTTGGCTGACGAGCGGGTCGTCGACGATGCGCTACCTCGGGGAATCGTGTCATCGAGGATGAAGTCGTTGACGTCGCGTGGATTCTGTAACTGGAGGGTCGTTTCTTCCGTAACTGGAGGCCGACGAGTTCCGTCATCGGAGGCGAGTCGGCATTCCGGGTCTCTCGGGACTTGGCCGCCTATCGTGCTCTGGTGCGTCGCGATCCGTGAGTGAAGTGCCGGTGGCGTGAGTGCTCGACCGGCAGTTCGAGATGTGGAGCCCTCGAGGCCGTTGAGGCCGTCGGGGCCAAGAGTCCACAGATGGTTGGTGGCCTCCTTGTCCCCGAAGCGGCTTTGCCGTCGCGGGCGTCAGTCTGGCGGGAGCAGCGAACCCGCCGCGATCTAGACGCACGGTCAACCGGGCCGAGGGTCCACCTCGGCCTATTCGTCTCTTCGCAGAGTTGGCGCCTTCGGAGGCGAGATGCGCCTGTGGACATCCCGCGAGGCGCCCGTCTTCGTTGTGGCGTCATCGGACGTCGTCGTCGCGTTCATCCACTCGGCCGCCAACCGAAACGACGTCGACCGGCTGCTCGCCAGGTCGGTTTCTGGAGGAGCGCTTCGGTCGGAAGGCCCTCGAGATCGGTGACGACCAGGCGCCGAAGGAAGGCGCGTAGCGTCGACCTGGGCCGTGGTCGGATCAATCGACGAACATCGTGCTCGTGAGCTCCACCGCCTGCCCGCCGCCGTCGGCGACGAGCACCGCACCGTTGACGATCGACGACTCGTCCGACGCGAGGAATAGGCAGCAGTACGCCATCTCCTCGGCGGTCCCCGGCCGGCGCGCAGGCACGTTCGCGGTGGCGAGCTCGTAGGCCTCCTCGCGTCCGATGCCGTGGGTGGCGCCCATCCCGTCCATGGACGAGTCGGCCATCGGCGTGATCACCCACCCCGGACAGAGCGCGTTCGCCCGTATGCCCTGCGGGCCGTGATCGACGGCGATGCCACGCGCCAAGGCGTTCAGCCCGGCCTTGGAGGAGTCGTAGGCAACGGAACCTGGCGATGCCGACAAGGCGTTCGTGCTCGACACCAGCACCACGGAGCCTCCCCCGCGCTCGAGCATGGCGGGCAGCGCCGCCCGGGTCATCACCATCGGGCCGGTGAGGTTCGCGCCGATGGTCCGGCCCCAGTTCGCGTCGTCCATGTCGCCCACCGAGCCCGCCATGCCGCCGATCCCGGCACACGCTACGAGGATGTCGAGGCCGCCGAACGCCGCTACCGCGGCGGCGACAGCCTCTGCAGCGTGGATCGGATCGCTGGTGTCGCCGGCCACGGCCACACCGTCGACCTCTGCCGCGACCGCCTCGATCGGTTCAGGTCGGCGACCCGTGACGACGACCTTCGCTCCCTCGCGGGCGAACAACCGGGCGGTCGCCGCTCCGATCCCCGTTCCGCCACCGGTGATCAGCGCCACCTTGTTCTCGAGTCGCATCTGACAGCCCTCCCTCGTCGCGTGCCGTTGGTTGCAGGCATCATGCAGTGCGTCGGACGATCGCGTCATCCGCGGCTGCGTCTTGTCCTTGCGCAACGGTTGGACGACGATCAGGAACGTGCTCACGAGCAGCGTCAGCCCGTTGAGCGTCAAGATCACCCAGTTCACACCCAACGCGTCGCCGAAGACCTCGTATCGCATCGACTGGATGATGGTGTTCGCGGAGTCGACCGACGCGACGGTCACGAACAGCCACAAGAGCGCGATCGCGTGACTCCAGCGGGTTCGAAGCGCGATCAACGCACCCGAGTACTCAGTGACTCCGGCCGGAGCGGGGTCGACGCACTTACACCTGACTCGTGTGTCGAGCCTTCAGGGAGCCGGCCTCCTCGCCGGTCGCTACGAACCGTAGGGTCTCGTAGGTCGACGATCACGGTGAAGAGATCGAGACCAGATGCCGGTGCAGGCAGACTCTAGAGTTGTCGATGCGGGGAGACCTGAGCGCGAACTACAGCCGCATCTCCTCGGGGACCTTCATCCCGAACCCCTCGTACAGCCACTGGTTGTGCATCCGTGCGTGACGCGCGTACGTCTCCGGTGTTCCCTCCTCCAAGAACCATCCGGGCGGGACCGTCAGGGACCTGATCTGGGGCTGGGGCGGACGGATCGGATCCTGCCCTTGCTTCACACGCCATTCCGAGAGGCAGGCGGTGTGCCACGGGTACGACGATGGGCGTGTCGCAGCCTCGTACGGACTGTCGTACCAAGCATCCACGTAGGTGTGGATGGGATGACGCGATGAACTCACGAAGTCCCTTCCGCAGCGATGACACGTGAGGTAGTAGGAGGCGGTCACCCTGGTCATCCATCCGATCCAGGGGCCTCCGACTTGGCGCGGAAGTAGCCCTCCTCGTCCTTCGTGTACCCGTGCAAGGCCATGACCTCCTCGAAGTCGAAGAAGCGGTGCGTCTGCAGGAGACCCAGTTCCTCCGCGAGCTTGTTCCCGACCTGTCTCGTGGCGAACGCGAAGAACCCTCGGTCGGTCACCACGCTGTCGTTGAAGGTGATGCTGACGCTGGTCGCCCCTCCCGCCTCGCCGACGCTGAGGGTCATCTTCTTGGCCACGGCCAACGCCTCCTTCACGTGATGCCGGGGGGTCGCGGAACGCCTCGTGCGCCTCGTATCGCCCGTACGTTTCCTTGTCCCATGGCGAGGAAGACGGGTCAAGGCGACGGACCTAGGTGTAGTTCCCACCTAGGTTGTTGACAGACGAGAGCCTCCCTGCACGGTTTGGGGTTTGTCCGAACTCCGAACCGGAAGGAGGCTCTCGTGGCCCATCGTAGGGCGAAGCTCACCCCGCTCGGGCGAAAGGTGCTCGTGGAGCGGGTGCTCGTAGACGGGTGGTCTGCGGTCGCCGCGGCCGAGGCGATGAGCGTTTCTCGCGCCACCGCCTACAAGTGGCTCTCGAGGTTCGCGGCCGAGGGGCTCGCTGGACTGCAGGACCGCACCTCCGCCCCGCACCGCCGCCCCCGGGCGCTGCCCGAACGTGAGATCCGGCGGATCATCGCCGCACGGTCGAAGACGGGCTGGGGTCCGCATCGACTCGGCCCCTGGCTCGGGCACCCTCGTTCCACGGTCTACGGGGTGTTGCACCGTCGCGGGGTGCCCCGCCTGGCCGATCTGGATCGTCCGACCCGCACGATCGTGCGCTACGAGAAGGATCGTCCGGGCGAGCTCGTGCACATCGACGTCAAGAAGCTCGCCCGGATCCCTGCAGGTGGGGGATGGCGCAAGCTCGGGCGCTCCACCGAGCTTCGACGCCGGCCCAAGCTCGGCTATGACTACCTGCACGCAGCCGTGGACGACCACACGCGGATCGCGTTCGTGGAGGTCCACGCCGACGAGCGGGGTGAGACCTGTGCGGGGTTCCTGCTCAGGGCCTCGGAGCACTTCGGTGCCCTCGGCATCGGCATCGAGCAGGTGATGACCGACAACGCGAAGAACTACGTGCTGTCCCGCGCGTTCTCCGAGATCCTCGGTGAGATCGGTGCCGGCCACCTCACCACGCAGCCCTACCGCCCCCAGACCAACGGCAAGGTGGAGCGGTTCAACCGCACGATGCTCGAGGAGTGGGCCTACGTGAAGCTCTATCGCTCCAACGGAGCGAGGCTGCACGCCCTCGATCGCTGGGTCGAGTTCTACAATGCGCGCAGACCTCACACCGCGCTCGGCGGCCGTCCGCCCATCTCGCGAGCGTCAACAACGTGAGTGGGAACTACACCTAGGGCACAAGGGGAAGCGACCTGACCCCGCATCCGACACGTCGGACCGTGTCGCCGATGATGCCTACCATCGTCGTGTGATGGACCCGCTCACCTACGCCACCGACCTGGTCGCAGCCGCCTCCTCCGTGACCGTGCTCACCGGTGCCGGGATCAGCACCGAGTCGGGTATCCCCGACTACCGCGGTCCCAACGGCCTGTGGACCAGGGATCCTGCGGCGCAGCGGCTCGTCGACATCGACGCCTACCTCGCCGATCCGCAGGTCCGCGTCGAGGCATGGCAGGAGCGTCTCCACCACCCGGCGTGGACCGCGCAGCCCGGGCCCGGCCATACGGCCCTGGTCCACCTGGAGCGCACCGGCCGCCTGCACGCCCTCCTCACGCAGAACATCGACGGCCTCCACCAGGCCGCCGGCTCCGAGCCGGCGCTGGTGTGGGAGCTCCACGGCACGATCCACCGCGCGGTCTGCCTGCAGTGCGGCCACACCACACCGATGCAGGAGCAGCTGGACCGCGTCCGAGCCGGCGAAGCCGATCCTCCGTGTGTCCGCTGCGGAGGCATCCAGCGCTCGGCCACGGTCGCGTTCGGGCAGCAACTCGACCCCGACGTGCTCCAGGCGGCCGTGCTGGCCGCCCGCGACTGCGACCTGTTCCTGGCGGTCGGCACCTCGCTGCGGGTTCAGCCGGTGGCGAGCCTCTGCGCGATCGCCCTGGATGCCGGCGCCCGCGTGGTCATCGTCAACGCCGAGCCCACGCCCTTCGACGACCAAGCGGATGCGGTGGTCCGTGGCCGCATCGGCGAGGTCCTCCCGGCTCTGCTGGGCGCCTAACCTCGCCGATCAGTCGCCCTCGTGTCCCGCCACGATCATGCCCGCGATGAGTGCGCCTGAGACGAGCCCGAACCAGCCGAGCGCGAGGACGTAGCCCCAAGGAAGCGCCAGGAGGCGTCCCAGAAGGAGCCCGAGCGCGAGTCCGATAGCCACCCCGACCGCGACGCGCCTCCAGACGCGTGCCATGCACGGCAGGCTAGCACCGGCACATGATCCACGACCGACGTCCTAACCGGGCAGCGGCGAGTTCCACGGTCCGACGCCGCCGAGGCGTTCGGGCGTGATCCTCGTGACGAACCCCGGCGGCGGGTCGGGCATGGCGGGGAAGACCACGTCTGGGCCGAGGTACGTGTGCGCGAGTCGTTGCAGCAGCTCGGGACCGCCGCCCTCCGTGACCCGGGCCCTCCCGTACACGACGAGGTACTCCTGCAAGCCCCAGTCGTTCCGCGTGGTGGAGAGCACCGAGAGCGCCACCCGTGGGTCCCGGCGGAGGTTCCTGAGCTTGCGCTGATCGGGCAGGGTCGCGATCACGATCTCGTCGTCCTCGAGACCGACCCAGGCGGCGGTGACCTGTGGACCGCCGTCCTCGTCGATCGTGACCACCTGCGCGACCGCGTCGCTCTCCAGGAGCTGACGCGCCGCATCCGATAGCACGATCCCCGCCATCAACGCATCGTACGTCGACGCGCCGGTCAGGGGCAGGTCGCGCTGATGATCCCGTCGCCCGCCGCCACGGGTGAAGGGAGGGTGCCGTCGTTCGGAGGCTGCTTCATCATCGGACCCGAGTAGGACATGCTGCTCCCGTCGATCGCGATGTTCCCCCCGTTGGCGGCCAGGTCGGGGTAGTAGGTCACCGGACCGCCCCCGCCCTCGGGGTTGGCCACGACGAGCTGGATCCCTCCCATCCACCCCTGCTCGTAGTGGTTGGCACCTCCGCCGAGCGTGACCTCGTTGTCGCCGATCCGGAACGAGAAGGTGATCGCGTCCTCAGCGATGCTGCACGCGAGCGCGCCCGGCTCCGAGAAGGAGAGATCGAGCCCGTCGACGGTGGCGGCCGCCTGCCCGGGAGATTGGCGATCGACGATCTCTCCGCCCGACGTATCGTACGGGACCGCGTTCCCGTCGGCCGCGGACGCGTCCGCCGGCCCCGCCGCGGGATCGGCGCCGCCACCGCACGCCGCCAGTACCAAGATCAGAGAGATCAGCACCGGAACACGTCGCATCGCATCTCGCCTTTCGCCGTCCGTCTTGCTTCGTTCGTACCTGTCTACACGACCGGTCGAGGGTGATGCAAACGCCGTAGACCGCGGCGCGTCGGCGAACCGCGAGGGTGATGCCGTGAGAACATCGGGCCATGCATCGGGTACTGGTCGCCACCCCGCAGGGACTCCAGACGATCACCGACGGAGGGCCCGCGGCGCCGCTCCAGCTCTCCGGGCGGTCCGTGACGGCCATCGTGCGCGACGGTCCCCAGCTCTGGGCGATCGTGGATCGATCCGAGGTCTGGTACGCGCCCGAGGACGCGTGGCGCCTCGTGGCCACGCTCCAGGGCCACCAGGCGACGTGCATCGCGATGACCGACGCGATCCACGTGGGCTCCTCCGATGCCCGGCTGTTCCGGCTCACCGACGACGTCCTCGAGCCCGTGGTGGGCTTCGACGACGCGGAGGGCCGCTCTGAGTGGTACACGCCCTGGGGCGGACCCCCCGCCACCCGATCCTTCTCCGAGTGGGGCCCCGACGTCTACGTCAACGTGCACGTGGGCGGGGTCCTGCACACCGACGACGGCGGCCGGACGTGGAACCCCACGATCGACATCGATGCCGACGTCCACCAGGTCGCGACCGCGGAGGGCATGGTCCTGGCCGCCTGCGCCGGCGGGCTCGCGACGAGCGAGGACCTCGGCGCCAGCTGGACGATGCGGAGCGAGGGCCTCGACGCCACCTACTCCCGCGCGGTGGTCGTCTGCGGCGACACGCTGCTGGTCTCCGCCTCGAGCGGCCCGCGCGGTGGTCGCGCCGCCGTGTACCGGGGCGATATGGCCGGCGGTGCGTTCGAACGCTGCACGGACCGGACTCCCGGAGTGGTTCGACGACAACATCGACACCTATCGCCTGGATGCGCTGAACGACGGGTCGTTCGCGGCGTTCGGCACCTCCGACGGGCGCATCTTCGCCTCGGAGGACGCGGGCGGAAGTTGGCACGAGCTCGCCTCCGATCTCGGCACGATCCAGCACATCCTCGTGCTGCCTGACTGACCCAGGAGCGGTCCCATGACCTTCGATGTCGATGCGAGCGCCTACGACGCGTTCATGGGCCGGTACTCGGTGCTGCTCGCGCCGCAGCTGGCCGATCTCGGCGGGGTGACCGAGGGCCGGCGGGTGCTCGACGTCGGGTGCGGCACCGGCAAGCTCCTGGGCGAGTTGGTGGCCAGGGTGGGTGCCGCATCGGTCTCGGCGGTCGACCCGTCGCCGTCCTTCGTCTCGGCCGTGCGGGATCACTACCCCGAGGTCGACGTCCAGCAGGCCGCAGCGGAACAGCTGCCGTTCGCGGACGACGCGTTCGACGTGACGCTGGCCCAACTGGTGGTCCACTTCATGGCCGACCCGGTCGCGGGCCTGGCCGAGATGGCGCGGGTGACGCACCCCGACGGCGTGGTGGCGGCGTGCGTGTGGGATCACGCGGGCGGTCAGGGCCCGCTGTCGACGTTCTGGAACGCGGCGCGGGAACTGGATCCCGACATCGAGGATGAGTCGGCGCGCGCCGGCACCCGCGAGGGTCATCTCGCGGAGCTGCTGACCGCGGCCGGGCTGCGCGGGATCGAGGAGGTCGCGCTCTCCGCCGGCGTCGAGCATCCGAGCTTCGAGGAGTGGTGGGAGCCGTACACGCTGGGCGTCGGGCCGGCGGGCGTCTACGTCGTCGGCCTCTCCGAGGAGCAGCGGGTGGCGCTCCGCGAGCACTGTCGTCGGGTGCTCCCGGAGGCGCCGTTCGTCCTCACCGCGACCGCCTGGGCCGCCCGCGGCCTGGTCTAGACCGGGCGAGCCGGACGGTGCCAACGGTGGCCGACCCTCTTCGATTGTCTGTCCCGGGGGTCGGGTGGAAGGATGGCGATGGGCCCTAGGTCAGGGCCAGGAAAGGAAGGTGTCATGGCACATCCCAACGAGGAGCTCGCGCGTCGTGGCTACGCGGCATTCGCGGCGGGCGACATGGCGACGCTCGACGAACTCTTCGCCGACGACATCGTCTGGCACATCAGCGGCCGCGGCCCGCTGAGCGGGAACTACGAAGGCAAGGAGGCGGTCCTCGGATATTTCGGCCGTCTCGCTCAGGAGACCGGCGGGACCTTCCGGATCGAGATCCACGACGTGCTGGCGAACGATGAGCACGTGGTGGCCCTCACCTCCGGGAGCGCGGAGCGCCAGGGCAAGTCGCTCACCGACGCGCGAGGGGTGCAGGTCTTCCACGTCCGCGACGGCAAGGTCACCGAGTCGTGGTTCCATTCGGGGGACCAGTACGCCGACGACGAGTTCTTCAACTAGCGAACCTCGGTCAGCCGGTCCATGAGCGCGGCGGCCGTCTCCGCCTCCGCGGCGGCGCTCGCCCTGCTCGGGCTGCTCACGATCGGTGTCACCTCGACGATGACCGCGCTGGGGCAGCTTGCCTGGGACCGCTCGGCGGAGATCGGCGGGATCGGGTTCGCCGGGTTCGTCGCGTGGCTGGTCGTCCTCGGGTCCTCTCGCTCGCGCGGGGCGGGCCGCCGGCGTGGCTCGCGTGGCTCGGCCTCGCGACGGCGACCGTCGTGGTGATCGCCGCGGTCGTGGGCATGGACTTCGCACGGCGGCACGGCACGCTGTTCGAGGAGGCGGATCCGCCCGCGACCCTGTGGATCGCGGCAACGATCGCCTACGTGGGCGCCATCGCGTAGATCGTGCTGCTCGGGGTCGAGCTAGCCTGAGAGATCGCCCTCATCGAAGCGCACCGGCATCCAGGTCGTTTGGCAGCCCTCGACGGCAGGCTGCAGATGAAGACGGAGCCCGGCGTCGGCACCACGATCGTCGGTCGCGTCCCTATCCCTGGGGTCGCCCCAGGACCGTCATCGCCTTGATCGCTCCGCGTGAGCCCTCAGGGCACAGCCTCGGTGGCGATGTACTCGCGTCGGGCGATCCGGAGTCTCCCCACCGCTCTCGCCGGAGACGCGCAGCAAGGCCGGTCTCAGGGCCGACCCTTCCTCCTTCATGGGGTGAGACGGTCAGGTTACGGGGCGATGTCGTCCGGGACGTTGTGCCGCACGTTCACGCCGGCGATCGCGTGGCGGAGGTTGCCGCCGTCGTTATAGATACCGCCGCCGCTGGTGGGGGCAGTGTTGCCCTTCACCCGGGCTTTACCCTTGATCCTGACGGTGCCTTGGTAGTTGTAGATCCCGCCGCCACCCTCGGTCGTAGCCGTGTTGCCGTTCACCTGGGCTTCCTCGCTCAGCGTGAGTGCGCCCTGGTAGCTGTAGATCCCGCCGCCTCGGAAGCCCGTGTTGCCCTTCACGCGGGTCGTGCCTGTCAGGTTGACGGCGCTCTGAGAGATGAGGATCCCGCCCCCGTAGTCGTTCCAGCTGCCGTTCGTGATCAGCAGGTCCTGGAAGGTCACGGACCCTGAGGAGTGGACATACACGACCTGGCTCGAATCGTTCCCGTCCAGTGTGGCCCTGCTCCTCCCCTTGCCGACGAACTTGAGGCTGGTGGCGCTCCCGCCACCCGGGATATCGAAGTGGCCGATGCAGGTCCCCCTGATCCTGATCCTGTCCCCAGTGCTCGCGCCGTCGATGATCGACTGCAGGTCCGAACTCGACGTGACCCCGTCCTTCGCCAGGCACGTCGCCGCGCCTGCCTTGGCGGTGACGGAGGCGGTGACGGCGAGCATCCCAGCCACAAGGCCGACCGTCGCCAGGATCGAGAACGAACGCCGAGGTAGGCGATGTCCGCGGATGACTCGGTCCACTCGGCTCCCTCCTCGTGCCCGCCGGTGTGAGCGGATCAGGGCCATCAGCACCCACCGACCGGATGCCGGGCCGCTGCGCCGCGGCCTGTCTAACACCCGGCGGCAGAGTTGTGCAAGGGGGAGCATCGCCACTGCCCCAGGTTGCCTGACACACCGCGACCTTGACCGTGTGTCAGACGCCGCCGCTAATGTTGGTGCATGTACCGATCTCAGCGCGATGCGCTCCGCATCGCCCACCCGAGGAGGTCGGATGCGGCACCCACACCCCCGTCTGGAGTACGTCCTGCCTGGACTAGCCGAGGAGATGCGCAGGGGGCTCCTCAGCGACGGACGTCCCGACCTGGTCCCGGAGGTCACCCACCTTCGCGTCGTGCGGGCCCATGGATGCGGGGACGAGACCTGCGCCAGCTTCGTCACGACCGAACACGGCGCGTCCGCGACCAGCACGCTCATCCTCACGCCGCTCACCGTGTTTGCCGACGTGACGGATGAGGCCATCGTGTTCCTCGAGGTCCTGGACCGGCCCGACATCAGAGACGTACTCGTCGCCGCGTTCGGTGAACCCTTCTTCGCCCGAGGGCCGAGGAACGACGTCTCCCGGAGGCGAACACCGGCCTGTCGCGCGTGGCTACGGAGCCCACGGCGCTGAGGGCACGCCCCCGTGCTCCCCTTCACTGGACCGACCCCCCGAGCATCCGGCATCGTCATACGATATAAGGCCTCGGGGAGGGGGATCCGATGGCAGCCTCAGAGGGGATGCGCATCACCGTCACAGGCAACGGTCCCTATCGGGTCGAGGGCTCGGTGCCGCTCGTGCGGCGGACGATCGTCACCGACGACGAGGACTTCTCGGTCGAGTGGGGCGAGGGAGAGACCTTCGTCACCGAGGCGACGTACGAGCTCTGCCGGTGCGGTGGTTCGAAGACGGCGCCGTTCTGTGACGGAGCGTGCGAGGCGGGCGGGTTCGACGGGACGGAGACCGCGAGCAGGGAACCGTACCTCGAGCAGGCCGAGGAGCAAGAGGGCCCGAACGTGGTCCTGACCGACCTCGAGCAGCTCTGCTCGCACGCCCGCTTCTGCGACGTCGGCGGTGAGATATGGAACCTGGTCGAGGAGCCGGACGGGTCCTCGACGGCCCTCGCGATCCGCGAGTCGAAGCTCTGCCCGTCCGGACGCCTGGTGACGTGGGACCCGGAGACGCGTCGCCCCTACGAGGAGGACCACGCGCCGTCGATCGGCGTCGTCGACGATCCGGCGGATGGGGTGTCGGGGCCGCTGGCCGTGCGAGGCGGCATCCAGGTGATCGCGGCCGACGGTTTCCGCTACGAGCCGCGGAACCGGCAGGCCCTGTGCCGTTGCGGGCGTTCGAACAACAAGCCGTTCTGTGACAGCACGCACTCGGCGATCCGCTTCGACGACGGGCATCGCTGAAGCTCGGGCCGAGTCCCGCGCGACCCCTGACCTCAGCGCACCTGCGACTGGCGCTCAGCGGCCGTAAGGCCCGTCCACCGACGCGACCCAGGCGCCGCACCGTGCGGCGAGGTCGAGGGCCGCGTCGAGGTCGAGACCGGCGCCGAGCCCCGCGGTGAGCCCGCCCGCGAACGCATCGCCGCAGCCATAGGTGTCCAGGACGGCTCCCGGAGGCTCGACGGCGTCGTAACGGCCGTGGGTCCCGTCGCGCGCCTCCCAACCTCCGCCGACGCTCCGCTCGGTCGCGACGACGAGAGCGGGTGGAGGCGTCAGGTCGCCCTGCTCGTAGCGCTCGCCGGCATCCAGGTGGCTTCGAACGAGTGCGTCGAGCGGGACGCGGGCCTCTCGGAGCGTCGCGAGTCCCCGAGCCGTGGCCGTGAGCACGCGGGCATGCCGGGCTGCGCGGACCGCCCCCACGTCGCCGGCGGTGAAGTACACGGCGTCGAAGTCGAGGTCGGCCCACCCGAGCGGATCGCGGCGGCGAGGCCCCATCCGGTCGCCGATCACGGTGATCGTCCGTTCACCGGCGGGCTCGAGGTGGACGATGACCCGGCGCTGTGGGTGCCCCTTGCGGAACGTCGCGCGTACATCGAGACCAAGGCGCCGGAGCTCATCGGCGGCGCGATGACCGAGCTCGTCATCCCCTAGCGCCGTGAAGAGGGTGGCGTGACCGGCTAGCCGTGCGAGCTGGACGGCGGTGACGGCGCCGCCCCCGCCGGCGGTCTCCCATCGGTCGGTCACGTGAACGATCTCGCCTTCCGCCGGGAGGTGGGGCACCCGCAGGAACTCCGCCCACTCGACGTGGCCGACGACCGCCAGACGGAGCGAGCCGAGCCGGCGGCGTAGGGCCGGTTCCAGATCCCGGCGTGCGAGCATGTCGGTCATCGTACGGCGGAGGCCGCTCGCCGCCGCCAGGGCCGGACCGGGAGGACGATGCCGAGAGACGAGGATCTGCGCGCCTACGTGGACCGCTGGCTCGATCGGTTCCCCGACGAGCGAGCCTCGTCCGCCGCGAACGCCGGTGAACGGGAGGCCGACGCGAGGTGGCTCGACCGGTTCGTGGGACGGACCGACTACTCCCGCAAGCAGATCTATGACCTGATCGACTGGAAGTTCCGGTCGAGGTGGCTCTATCGGACGAACGCGCGGAAGGGCGTCGACGCCGGTTGGCCGAGCGCCCGGACACGGATCCGGGAGGCGTTCAGACTCGACGACGAGGCGGCGCTCTATCACCTCCTCGGCGCCCATGGCGGCATCCCGAGCGTGGGTCCCGCCATGGCCAGCGTCTTCCTCGATGGCTCACGATCCAGCCCGATTCACGATCGCCGATGTCTGGGCACTCGCGTCGGTTCGGTCCCTGGGCCTGCTGCCGCCCGGTCCCCAGGGGTTCCGGGCCTCGGACTGGATGCCGTACCTGAGCGCATGTCGGAGCCTGCACGACCGCACCGGTCGTTCGCTGCGAGAGATCGATCAGGCGCTGTGGGCTGCCAAGGGCCGTAGGTAGCCGGGGAGAGCGTGACCACTGGTTGCCGCACGCGTACCCATCCGTGGGACCAGACCTGCGCCAGCTTCGTCACCACCGAACGTCGCTCGACGCTGAGGGATCAACCGAGCAGCGCACGGGCCTCGCCGGCGCACGGGACCATGCCGCACCGATCGGCCACGTCCACGGCCAGCCCGAGGGGTTCCGCTGCGCGGGCCGCGTCGCCCATCGCGACCAGGGTTCGTCCCTGCCCGAGGGCCGCCATGGCGAGCTCGGGTGACACGTCCAACTCCTCCCATCGTCGGGCTGCGGCCCTGTAGGCATCAGCGGCCGCAGGGAAGTCGCCGGACGCCTCCGAGGTGGCCGCCCGCGTGGTGGCGATCGAGAGATGTGCGAGCGGGGTCCGAGCGTCGAACCCATCCACGATCCGACGCGCAAGATCGAGCCGGCCGATCAGGATCGACCCCCGGACCAGCGCCGGCAGCCGCTGCGCGTAGCCCTCGATGTCTCGTAGGTCTACGGTGGCGAGCAGTCGCTCGATCGAGGAGCCGGCCAGGGACCCTTCGCCCGATGCCGCTGCCCCGATCGCCATGCCTGCCAGGGTCTGGATCAGGTCCACGGGGTTGACCGCCGTCTCCAGCGCCCGCTCCAAGGCGGTGATCACGTCGGGCAGGGCGACGACCTCGCCGGTCAGGGGCAGCACCCTGGCGAGCACCCCGTAGACCTGCGTCGCCTCGTATACGAAGCCTGCGGAGCCGAGCTCCGCGAGGAGTTGCTCAGACGTCTGGACGACCTCGAGCAGCATGCCTGTATCGGCGAGCGGCTCGAGCCGCGTCGCCTGGAGCGAGAGCCCGACCTCCCGCAGCCCCCGATCCCGGACGAGTCGCCGACACTCCTCGAGCACCTCGAGCGCCGCCACCGGACCCTCGTAGGAGCCGATCACGATACCGAGGTTGTTCATGGTAGACGGCAGCCCGGCGACCCTCCCCGCGGTCCTTCGCCAGGTCGATGGCTTCCCGGATCTCCCGGAGCCCGCCGCGATCGCCCTCCCACGCCCGGGCCATGCCCCTGACGCCCGTCGCATGTGCCTGTCGGGGCAGCCCCAGCTCGGTGCCGATCGACACCGCGCGCTCGGCCAGGGCGAGCGCTTGGGCATGCTCGCCCTGCACGACGAGGTCCGACCCGGCCGACGCGAGGGCCTCCACGAACTCGGGCGTCGGCGGCAGCGACTCCAGCAGCTCGAGCGCCTCCGCCTCGTGCTTGCCCTGTGCCGATGGGTCGAGGCGGTAGGCGATCCTCAAGAGCATCACCGTCGCCCAGGGCAGCCATCCGCGATGTCCCCGCGCCCACGGAAGTCCTCGATCGCTTCGCTCAGCGCATCAACTCAGCCTCCGCCAGCCGCCCCGACTCGAACGCGGCCTGACCGAAGCGGAACAAGCGTCTCGGGACGATCGCGATGGCCCGTAGGTAACGAGCGCCAGCGCGCGCTCGAATTCGCCACCACGGCGGCTGAGGTGTCGAGGCCCAGTGCCCGGTCACCGGCCATCCATCAGGTGCCAGATGCGCCTAACAGAGCGGAGGAGTGTTCAGATCTCCTCGGCGTCGCCGCCGGAGCGGACCAGCTCGAGCGCGGTCAAGTAGTGGTGGGCGAGCACGACGGTGACGTCCTCAAAGTCTGCCCGACGACGTTGGACTCGATCCAGCGGGCCACAGCGACGTGCTTGGCCGCGCGGGCCGCCCGTGGGATCTGCAGCGTAGGCCACATCACGGGCCAGCACGTGGTGGAAGCCGAACTCCTGCTCCCCGGCGAGAGGCTCGACCGGCGCCGCGGGCGCACGAGCTGACGTTTGAGCGAGGGCTCGTGCAGAGGCTTCGATCGTCTCCGGCTCAGGGAGCGGTCACCCGAGCGACGGCGACCGCGCTGGCCCAGAAGTCCGACGCCGACGACCGAGGCGTCGGCGAGCAGAGCCTTCTGGTCTGGAGGGGAGCGCGTCGAGCCTCGCGGCGATCAGCGCGTTAACAGAGTCCGGGAACCGCAGATCGGCGTCTGGGGCGAAGCTCCCAGACCGGTCCCGACCGCCGAGAGAACCCCACGCTCAAGGAGCAGCTGCACGAAGCCCTCCGCGTAGAGAGGGTTGCCGCCCGACCGAGCGAGGATCTCGTCGCGGAGCCCCGCGTTCGATCGGCCCTTCCTCGAGCAGGCCCGACAGGAGCCGGATCGTCTCGTCATCCGAGAGCGGGTCCAGGGCGATCATCGTCGCATTGCGCAGGCCCTGCGCGTAACGAGGGCCGCCGTTCGAACAGCTCGGGGCGGGTCGTGGCGACGATCAGCAGCGGCACGCCGAGCGCCCGGTCTGCCAGGTGCTCGAGGAAGTCCAGCATCGCCGGAGTCGGCCCAGTGGAGATCCTCGACGACGAGCACGGTCGGATCGACCTCGGCCATCAGCTCGAAGAAGCGGCGCCACGCCGTGAACAGCTCATCGCGGTCGGGTGTAGGACCGGCGTCGACGCCGAGCAGAGGCTTAGTAGTCGCCGCAGGAGCCACTCTCGATCATCGGAGCTTCAGGCAGCACCAGCTCCAGCTTGGCCACGGTCTCGTCGGGATCGTCGGACTCCAGCACGCCGGCGTGCGTCTTCACGATCTCCCCCAGCGCCCAGAACGTGATGCCCTCGCCGTACGGCAGGCATCGTGCCTGGCGCCACACCACGAGCTCGGGGCCGCGCGTCCACGTACTGAGGCGAGCTCCATCACGATCCGCGACTTGCCGATGCCCGGCCTCCCCCTGCACGGTCACGAGCTGCACGGTCGAGGCCCGCGAGGCTCTTGACGGAACATGCCCTGGAGGATCGCTACGTCGACCTCCCGGCCCACGAACGGGGTCTCGTGGCGACGCGACAGGTCGACGCCTGAGGTGGCCCCGGGACCTGATCGCCCGGAAAGCCCGCAGCAGTATCGACCTTCCCCTTCACCGACGTCTCGGGAGAGCTCCGCGTACTCGAACATGCTGGACGTCGAGCCATACGTGGGCATCGACCGACAGACGACGCCCATCGCGGGCGCGAGCCCCTGCAGGCGGGCCGCCGTGTTCACGGCATCGCCGACGATGAACGACTCAGCTCGAAGCTGGGCGCGACGTTGGGTACGGACCAGGGACTCCCCCGTCTGGATGCCGATCCGCACCTCAAGCTCCGGGGGGAGATCACCGGCGGAGGTCAGTTCTTCGACGTCGTCCACGATCGCACAGCGCAGCCCGGACCGCCCGCTTGTCGGTCGTCTTCGTGCCACCGCCGGGACCCCGAACAGCCCGACGACAGCATCGCCGATGTACTTCTCGACGACGCTTCCATAGGAAACGATCTGGTCGCGGACCCGCGAGAAGTACCTTTCGAGCAGCCGGTCGACGTCCTCGGGATCCGAGCGTATCGGTCAGGGCCGTTGAAGCCCCACCAGGTCGCAGAAGAGCGTGGTGACCACCTTCCGAGCCTGGGTGGCCGGACGGCCGGCATTTCGATCAGCGTCCCGCACTCCATGCAGAACTTCGCCCCGTCGGGGTTCTCGTGATCGCACCACGGGCAGCTCGTCACCGGTGCCCTCCACCATCATACTCGAAGCTTCAATTCTAGGCAGGTGCCCGGTCAGGCGCGTTCCCGTGGGACTCGGCTGCGGCGCCGACGCCGAGGGTAGACTCGCGCCGCGGCTCGGAGGGGAGAGCGGATGGCGGAGACCGTCGTCGTCGACGGCCAGGCGTACCTCAGACGGAACCCGCTGGGCGTGCTCGGGCTGACGTTCATCACGCTCGGCATCTACGCCTTCTACTGGTGGTGGAAGATCAACGACGAGCTCCGGAGGGTCAAACGCGACGACTCGATCAGCCCGACCCGCTCGCTGATGGCGATGCTCTTCGGGTGGATCATCATCGTTCCCTTCATCGCGGCCTGGAACACCGCGAAGCACATCGACGCCTTCGAACGCCGCGTGGGCCAGCAGCAGACGATCGAACCGGTCATCGTGCTGGTGCTGATGATCGTGCTGCCGATCGCCAACGGCGCCTACGTGCAGGATCATCTGAACCGCGGGTGGGACGCGGCCGCAGGCGGGGCGTGGGTGGCTCCCGGCCACCGCTGCCGGCACCCCCGGTGAAGGGCTGAGGGGACCGTCCGCAGGTCCTGCTCAGGGTCGGAGAACGGCCGCCCTCCGCGGTTTGGACGCGGAGAACAGCCCGGCCGACCCGATCACCTGGACCTCCACCTCCTCGAACGACTCCCCGAGGATCTGACGCAGGCCGTCCGCCGTGTCGCCGAGGTTGTCGAAGTCTCCCTTCTTGTTGGCGGCCTTGAGGAAGGCCCGGGCGCCCCGCGAGTGCTCCTCGGCGGTCCCGAGCAGCGTGCCCCCGAACAGCACGCCCTCTGGGGTGAGCACGTCGGCGATGTTGCCGATCGCGATCGCCTTGTTCGACATCGGGCCCCGCAGGCAGTGCAGGACGAAACTGAGCGCGGCCGAATCGAACGGGCCCTCGACGGGCAGCGAGTTTCATCACGTCTGCCTCGACGGTGGTGGGGTCCATCGATGCCAGGCGCCGGGAGGCGTGGCGGAGCACGTGGGGGTTCGGATCCAGCAAGGTGATCTCGGTTCCGGGGGTCGTCTCGGCCTTCTCGATGAAGTACCCGGTTCCGGGTCCCACGTCCAGGTGCCGATGGCCGAGGTACCGGCGGTAGTGATCGACCGCCACCGGGACCGGCATGTGCCACAGGGCTCGTGTCGTGAAACCCAGCACCCACGGGTCGTATATCGCCAGCATCACCGGGTTGTAGCCGGCCTGCCCCTTGTACGCGGGATCGCTGCGGTCCACCGTGCCCCCTCCCCTCTTGTTCGCCCTGAGCGTACGCACACACTCTCCCCCTTTTTTTTTTTTTTTTTTTCCCCCCTTTTTTTTTTTTTTTTTTTTTTTTTTTTTTTTTTTTTTTTTATAGCAGACCGTACGCCGATCAGGAACTCCCTGGCCACGGTCGGCACATCCTGCCCGTCGATCACGACCTTTCCGACAAGCTCGGTCACCGTTTCACTGGAGAGGCGCGCGCTCACCGCGTCGAGCTGCCCCCGAACGTCGTCGTTCAGTGTGTCGGTGCGGATCACGGGCGCGATGTTTTCCGCGTTCTGGAGGTGCCGGTCGTCGAGCAGCGGGATGAACCCGTTCGCCTCGATGCTCGGGTCGGTCGAGAACATCAAACCGATCTGCACGTCGTCGGTCTTGAGCGCGGCCACCGTCTGCGGCCCACCGGCGTCCAGCGGCTTGAAGTCCTCGAAGAGGATCCCGTAGACGTCCCGGAGCCCCGGCAGGCAGAAAGGGCGGAGCGGACACTCGGGCGGTGCGCCGATCGACAGCCGATCGGCGACTGCGGCGAGGGAGCTCAACGTGGTCAGGTTGAACTCTTGCGCCGTCCTCGCGTTCGCCACGAACTGATTCGTGTCCTCGGCCGGCGATGGCGTAAGCACCGTGACGCCTTTCGGCCGGAGGAGCTCGTCGACGTGCCTGGCGACATCGGTCGGATCGCTTGACGCCTGCGCCCTGGGGTCAAGGAACAGCAGGAGCGAGGACATGTACTCCGGTTTCAGATCGATCTGACCTGACTCCAACGCGCTCTGCGAGACTTCGCGAGACCTCAGGTCGAACTCTCGATCGACCGCGAAACCGACGTGCTCCAGGACTTGCGCATACATCTCTGCTACGAGTCGGTTCTCGGCGAAGGCGCCGGACACGCCGACGACGATCGTTCGCGCGCTCGTGGGATGCTCCGTTGCGGTCCTCGGGCGGGAGCCGATGCACCCAACCGTGAGGGTGACAACCGCGACGGCAGCTGCGGCGAGGACGAGGGCGGGGCCACCTTCTCACGTCGACGGTGTCTCGATCGAAGGGTCCGACTTGCGGCCAAGAAGCGCTCGGGCGGGCGTCCGCCCCTTGCCCTTCAGGTCCAACATCCGGGTTGGCCCGAATTCGTACTGATCTTCCAGTTGAGCGGTCGTCGCCTCAGACACCAGAACTGCGCCCGGCTCTGCCTGCTCCTCGAGTCTGCTCGCGACGTTCACGGTGTCGCCCCACACGTCGTAGGCGAACTTCCTGCGCCCGATCACGCCGGCGACGGCTGGGCCGGTGGCCACGCCACCGTGGACGGAGATCCGATCACCCGACGGCCATCGGACCGCACCCGCTTCTCGGATGACGTCGACAGCCATCGCGACGGCGGCTCCCGCGTGGTCGGCCATCGCGACCGGCGCGCCAGCGACGGCCATGTACGCATCCCCGATCGTCTTCACCTTCTCGAGGCCGTACCGCTCGGCGATCTCGTCGAACCGGCTGAACAGCTCATCCAGAGCTTCGGCGAACTCATCCGCCGAGGCGCGAGCAGCCTGCCGGGTCGATCCGACCGCGTCGATGAAAACGACCGTCACCTGCTCGAACGACTGCGCGATCCGCCGTCCGGACGTCTCCTTGAGCTGGTCGACGACGACCTGCGGCAGGATGTTCAGGAGCAAGCCGTCGGATCGCCGGCGCTCCTCGTCGAGCAGACGGCTTTGCAGGAACAGCGTTCGCGTGAACCGCTCCATCCGATGAGCAGCCAAGCCGCCCAGAAAGCCGAAGGAGACGAGATAGAGCGTCGCCAGAACCCCGCTCACGGGCGCGACATACCGAGTGGTGAAGGCATACGGGAGATATGCGCCGATGCCGATCAGCGTGATCAGCAAGACCAGGACGAACCGCAGCCGCAACAGCGTGTAGGTGAATGCCGTGATCAGGATGACGCCGACGTACCCGTACTCCGCGGGCAGCGTGAGGATCTCCGAGGTGTAGTACACCCACGAGACGATCGTCACCGTCGCGATGGCGACCGCGACCCATTCCCAGATCCGACCGAAGAAAGGGGTGAAGGTAAGCGCGAGGCCGATGACCAACATCGGGATGAACACGCCCCACCGCATGATCCGATCGAGCCGAAGTTCGGAGAGGGCCAGGATGTAGGGGCGCAGGAGAAGGCCCCACGAGATCCACAGGGCGATCCCGGCCAGAAAGGCGAAGCGTACGTTCCCAAGTTGGTGGCGGAATTGATCGACACGAAACTCCGACTCGAGCGCCGGGTCGCGGAAGCGGAGCCGCAGGCGCGCGAGGCGTTGCCGCACGGAACGTCCGGCGGGCTGCGCTGGCTGTCGGATCCCGTCGATCATCGGCCGTCAGGTCCTCCAGGCCCTCGGATGGTGGAGCTGGAATCATGACGGCCCCGAGGGCGCCTTGTCAGTAGCGGCAAGCGGCCCCATCCGTCGCTCGATGTAAGGCGGGGAGCTCGAGCGTATCGGCGAACCCCCCACTTGAGCCACCCCGGGCCGGTGGGGAGGGTCTTCCTACACCTCGAGAGCCTGGAAGGACCGAGGTGTTGGCGCGACGTAGAAGGCATCTCATGGGCGCGACCATCCTGCTGTCGACCCTCGTCCTTGTCGGTGCAACCCTGTCGGTGCAGGCGCCGACAGCGGGGGCGGCTGGTCTACGCTTCCGTGTGAACACCACGAAGGACGGAGCCGACGCGAACCCCGGCGACGGGACGTGTGCCACCTCGAAGGGTCGATGCACGCTTCGGGCGGCCGTGATGGAGGCCAACGCGCTGGCCGGGAGGCAGACCATCGCTCTCAGGGCCGCGACCTACCGACTCACGCGTGTGGAACGGGCACTGCCAACGGGGACCTCGATATCGCCAGCTCGATGACCATCGACGGGGTCGGCGTCGGCCGAAGACGGTCACCGGCGGCTGTAACGGCGGCATCATGGACCGGGTGGTCGACGTCGGGGATCCATCGACCGATGTTTCCGTCACGATCTCGAACCTCTCTGTCACGGGGGGCCGTCTGAGCGGGGGACGACAGAGCTGTCGAAGGGAGGAGGGATCCGAACCCAGGACGTGGCCACGGCGATCCGCGACGCTGGATCACGTCCGGGTGGCAGGGGATCGGGATCTCGGCTCGACCAGCCAGGACGTCGGGGAGGGATCTACGCGACCAGCTCATCCACGGTGTCGCTCGTCGACAGCACCGTCAGCGGGAACCGCGCGGACAGAGGTGGGGGGATCTTCGAGTCGATCGGCAGCGTGCACATCCTTCGCAGCACCATCTCCGGCAACGTGGCGGTCACCGGCGGCGGGATCGTGAGCTACGGGCAGTTCGATGTCTTCGATTCCACCCTGGCGAAGAACTCGCTCATGACCGGCGGCTACGCGGGCGGGCTGCTGGCGGAGAACGGATCGACGGCGCAGGTCGAGAACTCGACGATCGCCGGCAACGAGGGTGTGCAGATCTGGGCGACGTCGGGATCGCCGGGAGGATCGGCTTCGTTCCTCAGCACGATCGTGAAGGGGTCTTGCGACATGGAGGGGGCCGTCACCCTGAACGGAGACAACCTCGAGTCCGGGACGTCATGCGGGTTCGAGACGCAGCACACGGATCCTCGGCTCGGGGCGTTGGGCGACCAGGGAGGCCCGGCAGAGACGATGGCCCTGCGCCCGGGCAGCCCGGCGATCGGTGCCGGCCATTCGGGGCCGTTCGCCCAGTGCAGCGGGATCGATCAGCGTGGGGCGCCCCGCAAGGCGTCGTGCGACGTCGGAGCCTACGAATTCGTCACGTGCCGGGGCATGGTGGTCAACCGCGTGGGGACGGCAGGACGCGACGTGATGCAGGGTGGGCCCGCCTCGGAGTCGTTCCTCATGCTCGCCGGCAACGACGTGATCCACGCGGGCAACGGCAACGACCGCGTCTGTGGCGGGCCGGGCAACGATGTCGACTACGGCCAGGGAGGGAACGACCGGCTCGACGGCGGCGGGGGGACCGACACGTGCGACGGCGGACCGGGTTCGGATCTCGCCTGGCGGTGCGAGACGCGCAGATCCATCCCGTAGGTCGGCGATCGAGCCCTCTACTTGATCGTCAGGACGGACGCCATGTCGTCGGCGGTCGGGTTCTTGGGATCGGACGTGTGGTACGTGCAGTACACGACATACGTGCCCGCCTCCCCCGGGATGTCGACCAGCGCCGAGCTGCCGGGCCCGACCTGGACGTCGATGCCCAGCTCGTCGATCGTGAACGTGTGGCGGAAGGGGTCGTCGTTGCGCACCGCGAGCTGCGATCCGCCGGCCGCCTGGTAGGCCGCCTGGTCGTAGGAGAAGTCCTTCATCTCGACCTGCGAGGCCGCGGCTGAGGTGTCGGTGGTCGAGCGGGTCGCCACGGTGAGCACAGCCGAGATGAGGGCCAGCCCACCGACCACGGCGACCACGATGGTGATCGCGCGACGCTCGCCTCCCTCGCGCCCGGTCACCGTGTGGCCGCGGCGCCCGGCCACCAGCGCCGCCACGCTCGCCACGATCGTGATGATGACCCCCGGGATCACGAGCAGGCCCGGGACGAAGTCGAAGAAGCTCGCAGGTGACGCCAGGCCGAATGCCGTCCAGAACAGAACGGCGGCGCTCGCCAGGGCGACGACGATGGCGACGATCTTGGCCCACGTGCCGAACCGCCACACGAGGAAGGCTGCGAGCCAAGGCACGACCACCGTCACCGCGAAGAAGCCCGCCTCGCCGCCGACGTCGAGCCCCCAGATCAAGGCGGCGCCAAGCATCAGCAGCGGTGCCAGGCCGATCATCACCAGCCCGACCGCGGTTAGCTGCGTCCAGCGGGTTCGTCTGGTGCCTCCCCCAGACTCCTCCCATACCGGCGTCTCTCCCATCGCGAGCCCCCCTTCGATCAGATCACTTCACGATAGGGAACCGCCTCACCCAGGTCGCGCCGAGGGCCACCACTTCATGGCCTCGTGCTGGCACCACCCCGCGCGTTCCTCAATACATCCGACCGAAGGTGGTTTGCCTTGCCTCAGCGTCCCCGCCCTCGTCTCTCCGTCGTGCTCGCTCGGAGGAAGCGAAGCAGAGCGCGACCAAGAACACGACATCGGAGGCGTAGAGGGCCTGCGCCATGAATCCCCGCGAGGGCAGGTAGTGGAGCGGAGGGATGCGAGTGGGGAGCGAGCACGTGATGACGCTCGCCCCCAGGTGGATCGCGAGCATGCAGACCGAACCGAAGATCGCGATACCGATGCCCATCTTCCGCAGCACCGAGGCTTAGAGCCGCTCCTCGAGCGACAGGCCGATCAGCCCTCGATCACCGCGCTTCATACATGTGAGGCGTAAAGGCGAGCACGGGCCCGATGGAACACGGTGTTATCGTTCGGGTCAACGGACCTCATGTCATCGTCACACGAACGCAGCGTCCGGCCGGTGGCATGATTCGCTGCGTGAGCCCACCATGGACGGCGTCGGGGTCCTCATGACACCGACGCGAGAGCGTCCGGTGCTCGTCTTCGGAGCAACCGGCCGAGTTGGAGGCGCCGTGGTTGACCTACTGATCGACGCGGGCGTGCCGGTCCGCGCCCTCACGCATCGATCCGAGATGACGACGACGCTGCCGGCCGACGTCGAGGTCGTCCACGGCGACCTCACCCTGCCCGAATCGCTGGATGCGTCACTGGAAGGGGTGAGTGCGGTCTTCCTCGTCTGGACCGCCCCGCCGGAGAGCGCTCCGGCCGTCGTCGAGCGTCTCGCGAGCCACGCGGAGCGGGTCGTCTTCCTCTCAGCGCCGCACAAGACCCCGCACCCGTTCTTCCAGCAACCGAATCCGATGGCGGAGCTCTACGCCGATATCGAACGCCGCATCGAAGACGCGGGGCTCGAGTGGACATTCATCCGGCCGGGGATGTTCGCGTCGAACGCATTGTCCTGGTGGGCGACCGCGATCCGAACCGACGGTGTCGTCCGGTGGCCTTACGGCGCCGCCGAGACGGCGCCCGTCGATGACCGCGACGTGGCGGCCGTTGCGGCGCTGACCCTGTATCAGGACGGATATGCCGGGGCGACTACGTCCTCACCGGCCCGGAGTCGCTCAGTCAGGCGCAGCAGGTGCGCATCATCGGTGACGTCGTGGGGCGTCGGATCAGATTCGAGGAACTCTCGCCGGAGGAGTTCCGGAGCGAAACGGAAGGAAGCTGGCCGCGCCCGGCCGTGGACATGCTGCTCGCTGCGTGGAGCGCAACGATGGGAAGGCCGGCGTTCATCACCTCTACCGTGTCCGACATCCTCGGATCGGCCCCGCGATCCTTCGGCCAGTGGGTCGCCGATCACGCCGATGCGTTCATGGAGGCCGATAGGTAGCCAGCGAGCGCACAACCTCAGGTGGACAGCGCGAGCCGGGCGACCCGATCGATGTCGTATTTCGTGGCGTTGCCCATGACCACGATCCCGACACCGCGCGTCGGGTAGAGCCGCATCACGTCGAAGAACCCCGCACCGCCGCCGAGGTGCTCGACGAACGGCGGATCGGCGTCGCGGTCCCCCGCTGGCCGGAACCATCCGAGCCCGAGGTCGTACCGCTTCCCCGGCGCGACGATGTCGCGCATCAGCGCGGCGGTGGCCGGCTCGAGCAGCCGGGTGCCGTCGAGCTCCCCGTCGCGGAGATGCAGCTGCAGGAAGCGTGCGGCGTCGGTGACCGGTCCGAGCAACCCGCCGTAGGCCGATCCGTCGAGCAGGAACCTCCGGAGCGCCAACCAGCGCCCGACGGGAGCGCCGCGCACCCAGCCGGGCAACAGGTAACGCATCGGGCTGCGTCGAGGGTGGTACCCGGTCGCCGCGAGCTCCTCCATCGGCGGTGAGAACGCGAACCCGGTCATCGACATGCCGAGCGGCTCCAGCACCTGGTGCCGGGCGAGGTCGACGTAGGGGGTACCGGTCGCGGCGGCGAGCGCCTGGCCGAGGACCAGCGTCCCGAGGTTCGAGTAGCTCGAGCGTGCGCCCGGCGAGAACCGGAGCTTCGGGTGCTTCGCGAGCAGGCCGTCGAGGAACAGCTCCGGGTCGGGACCCGGTGTGTCGGGTGGATGTATCCATGACACGGGGATGGGGTTGGCGATCCCGCCCGTATGCGACAGCAGATGCCTCGCCGTGATCTTCGCTGCGTCCGCGGCCGGCCGCAGATGCCGGACCGCAGGCACGAGCTCGCTGACCGGCTGATCGATGTCGAACCTCCCGGCGTCGGCGAGTCGCATGGTCAGCGTCGCCGTCACGATCTTGGTCATCGAGAACCAAGGACAGACCATCTGCGGCGTGGCGGCGCGCTCGGAGACGAGATCGGCCGAGCCGGCAGATGCGGTGGCCCGGAAGCCATCGGCGTCGACCACCGCGATGCTGAGGCCGGGCACGGAAGCCCCGGCGATCTTCGAGAGCGCGGCCTGAAGCTGATCGGTCGTGGCGGTCTTCCCCTTGGCGCGTCGCCGGAGTCTGTCTCAGTCGATCCGCGAAGTCGAGTCGCTCCTGGCGGGCAAGCCATCGTGCCGGATACGGGATAGGTGTACTGTCGATGCTCCAAGCCAACTTGGTGCGCTATCTGGTGCTCCTCGACGGTCGCCTCCGTTACGACGGTCGCAGAGGGTCGAGAACGGTCCCGGGGACCCGTTCCCTCGCTGGACCGTTCGTCGACCTGAAGGAGTTCACGTGGATCCTCGGAAGATCGCAAGGCTCGCGGGCTGGCTCTTCATCGTCACCTTCGTCGCCTCCATCCCGGCCTACTTCATCTGCTACAAGCCGCTGTTGGACCACACCGATTACATCGTCGGCGCCGGCGCGGACACTCGCGTCGCCATCGGCGCGTTCCTCGAGATGATCCTCATCATCGCCAACATCGGCACGGCCGTCGTGCTGTTCCCGATCCTCAAGCGACAGAACGAGCCCCTCGCCCTGGGCTACGTCGCCGCCCGTGTCATGGAATCCGTCTTCATCGCCGTCGGCATCCTCAGCCTCATGGCGGTCGTGACGCTGCGGCAGGACGTGGGGGCCGCCGGCGGGGCCTCGCTCGTGATCGCCGGCCGCTCGCTCGTCGCGGTCCACGACTGGACGTTCCTGCTCGGGCCCGGCTGGGTCGTCGGCGTCGGGAACGGCCTGATCCTGGGGTACCTGATGTACCGGTCCGGGTTGGTGCCGCGCCGCATGACCTGGCTCGGCCTGATCGGGGGTCCGCTGATCATCCTGTCGGGGACGCTCGTGCTGCTCAACGTCATCGAGCCTGGCTCCACAGCCCAGTCCATCGCGACGATCCCGGAGTTCTTCTGGGAGTTGTCGCTCGGCATCTACCTCGTCGTGAAGGGATTCAGGCCTTCATCGCCGCTGCTCGCGAAGCCCGACGTGTCCCTGGTGGACGACGGTTCGCCGGCCCTGCTGGGCAGCTAAGCGGTCCCACCCACCGACACGCTCGGAGCCGGGCTTGTCGGTGGGCGGTGCGAGCATCGGGCGGTGGGCACCGAGGGCACGATCCTGCACGCCGACGCCGACTCCTTCTACGCGTCGGTCGAGCAACGGGACGACCCCGCCCTGCGCGGACGCCCGGTGATCGTCGGTGGCGGGGTCGTGCTCGCCGCCAGCTACGAGGCCAAAGCCTTCGGGATCCGCACGCCGATGGGCGAGCGGCAGGCGCGGCGCCTGTGCCCGGACGCGATCGTCGTGCGGCCGCGGATGGAGGCCTACAGCGAGGCCAGCACGGCGATGTTCGAGGTCTTCCGCGACACCTCGCCGCTGGTCGAGGGGCTCTCGATCGACGAAGCCTTCCTGGAGGTCGGCGGACTCCGCAGGATCGCGGGGACGCCCAGCGAGATCGCCGCCCGGCTCCGCGGCGACGTTCGCGACCGGGTCGGGATCGCGGTCACGGTCGGCGTGGCCCGCACGAAGTTCCTGGCGAAGGTCGCGAGCGGCGTCGCGAAGCCCGATGGTCTGCTCGTGGTCCCGATCGAGGACGAGCTCACGTTCCTGCACGGGCTGCCGGTGGAGCGCCTCTGGGGTGTGGGGCCCGTCACCGCGCGGAAGCTCCGCGAGCGCGCGCTCACCACGGTGGCGGACGTCGCGGCGCTGGAGGAGGCCGCGCTGGTCGAGATCCTCGGGCGCGCGTCGGGTCGGCACCTCCACGCGCTCGCGCACAACCGGGACCCCCGCCGCGTCGAGACCGGACGTCGGCGTCGCTCGATAGGAACCCAGCGCGCCCTCGGTCGCCGGGCACGCTCTCCCGCGATGCTCGAGACCGATCTGCTCGCGCTGGTCGACCGGCTGTCACGGCGACTGCGCCGGGCCCATCGCGTGTGCCGCACCGTGACGCTCCGGCTCCGCTTCGACGATCTCTCGCGGGCCACCCGGTCCCACACGCTGCCCCAGGCCACGGCGGAGACGGCGGCGCTCCTGGACGCCGCGCGGATCCTGCTGGCCGAGGCGCTCCCCACGATCGAGCAGCGAGGGATCACGCTGATCGGGCTCGCGTTCACCAACCTGTTCGCCGACGACGCCGTCCAGCTGGCCCTGCCGTTCGACGCGACGGCCGGCTCGGCGGTCGACGAGGCCATGGACGGCGTCCGGGACCGCTTCGGCTCCTCGGCCGTCACCCGCGGCGCGCTGGTAGGTAGGAGGGAGGGGCTGCGGGTGCCGCTCCTGCCCGACTGAGGCGCCGCCCGCGTCGCCGAAACGGCCCTATCCTGGGCGGATGGATTGCGCCGTCTGTGGTTCGACGTTGCCAGAGGGGGCTCGGTTCTGCCCGAGCTGTGGCGCGGTGGTTAACCAGACGACCGCGACCAACGAGCGCAAGATGGTCACCGTCCTGTTCGCCGATCTGGTCGATTCGACCGGGCTCTCCCAGCGGCTCGACGCGGAACGCGCGCGCGAGGTCCTGGGCAGGTTCTACGACGTCACCGTCGACGAGCTCGTGGCGCTCCGCGGACGTCCCGAGAAGTTCATAGGCGACGCCGTGATGGCGGTGTTCGGGCTGCCGCGCGTGCACGAAGACGACGCCCTCCGCGCGGTGCGGGCCGGGCTCGCGATCCGAGAGCGGGTCGAGCGCCTCTGCGAGGAGCTCAGCCTGCCCGAACCGCTGCAGATCCGCGTCGGCATCGGATCCGGCGAGGCCGCCACCGGCACGGGACCCGAAGACCAGCTCCTGGTGACAGGGTCGGTCGTCAACACCGCGGCGCGGCTGCAGGCGGCGGCGCAGCCCGGCGAGATCCTCGTGGGGCGGACCACCCGCGCGCTGGCGGACGACGACGTGTCCTTCGGCGAGGAGCGGCGGGTCGAGGCCAAGGGCTTCGCCGAGCCGCTCGCCGCCTTCAGCGTCGAGGGGCTCAGCACCCGCTCGGTGCGCCGGACGATCCCCTTCGTCGGCAGGTCCGATGAGCTGGCGATGCTCAGGCAGGCGTTCTCCCGGGTCATCACCACCTCGCGACCGCTCCTGTTCACGCTGGTGGGCGAGCCCGGGATCGGGAAGTCGCGGCTGGCCGCGGAGTTCCTTGCGGGGCTCGACCCCGACGGCACGGTCCTGGTCGGACGGAGCCACCTGGGAGCCGACAGCGCGACGTTCGCACCTGCCGCGGCCATGGTCCGCGAGGTCGCCGGTGTCGGCGATGAAGACCCGACCGACGTCGCCGCCGAGCGGTTGCGGGAGCTGATCGACCGCGTCTGCATCGACGGCGATCGGACGTTCGAGCGACTCGAGGCCCTCGTGGGGCTGTCGGGCCCGCGGCCGGAGGAGTCGGCGTTCGTGCACGACGTACGATCCGGATTCCTGGCACTGCTCGAGGGTCTCGCCAGCGAGCGGCCCGTGACCCTGCTCTTCGAGGATGCGCACGCGCTCCGTCCCGCGATGCTCGACCTGATCGAGCGGATCGCCGCGCGCGGACGACAGAGCCCCGGGCGGGTACTGGTGCTGGTCACCGCGCGCGCCGAGCTGTTGGACGAGCGTCCCGCCTGGGGAACCGGAGCGGTGAACCAGGTCGGTGTCCGCCTCGAGCCCTTGGCCGATGGCGACGCCGCCGAGCTCGTCCGGCAGGCGGGCGGCGCCCGGCTCGACGCCGGCCAGGCAGCGGCGATCGTGGGCCGCGCGGGCGGCAACCCCTTCTTCATCGTCGAGTCGACCGGCATGGCGCTGCGGGACGGCCCCGGCCGATCTGCTGGTCCCGCCGACGGTGCAGGCCATGGTCGCCTCGCGCCTGGACGGCTTGCCGCCGAAGCAACGCGACCTCGCGCGGCGGCTCTCCGTCTACCGGCACGACTTCGACCTGGAAGAGGTGGCCGTCGTGGCCGAGGCCGGGGAGACCGAGCTCGAAGAGCTGATCGACGCCGAGATCATCGTGCGCGACGAGACGGGCGGCGATCTCGCATCCGTGTGGCGCTTCCGGCACGAGGTCCTTCGCGACGTCGCCTACGCGAGCCTGCCGAAACGCGAGCGTCAGCGGTCGCACACGGTGATCGCCGAGCGTCTGCAGGAGGCTGGGGCGGTGACGTGGGCCGCCGAACACTTCGAGGCGGCCGCGATCGCGGCGCGCGACCTGGACCCGGCCGATCGGGCGCCGATCGACCGCGCGGTCGAGGCGCTCGTCGCCGCCGGCGATCGCGCCCGTCGCCGGATGGAGAGCCGCTCGGCGCTGGATCTCTACCGGCGCGCACTCGTGCTGTCGGGACCGGAGGACGGATGGGGCGTCCGCGAGGCTCGCGCCCTCGCGGGGATCGGCGAGGCGCGCTACTGGCTCGCCGAATACGCAGCGGCGACCGAGGCCCTGGATCGCGCGATCGAACTGGGGACCGAGCTGGGGGACGACTGGACCCTGGCGCTCGCGTTGCGCTTCCGCGGCGATATCGCGATCAACGTCGACGCCGACCTCGATGCGGCGGAGGCGCTGCTGGCGTCGATCGGTGGCGCCGCGGAACGCGCGGAGGAGCCCTGGGCGATCGCACGCTCGCTGCTGTTCCAGGGCTGGGTCCCGTGGACGCGAGACGAGTACGACGAGTCCGGCGCCATCTGGCGACGGGCGCTACAGACCGCCCGCGACGCCGGAGATCGGTGGGCCGAGGTCCGCGCGCTCACGTCGCTGTCGATCAACCACTCGCAGCAACACCAGGACGACGAGGCGTTGGCGCTGATCATCGAGGCCCAGGAACTGGCGGACCGGATCGGGGATCAGTTCAGCGTCGCGGTGACGACCACGCAGCGTGCCCGCGTGGATGCCGACATGGGACGGTTCGACGATGCGATGCCACGGCTGGACGCGGCTATCGCCACGTTCGGCGACCTCGGCGCCCGCTGGGAGCTGGCCGACGCGACGGCGGAACGGGGGATCGCCAAGCGCGAGATGGGGCTGCTCGACGAGGCGGAGGAGGACCTCCAGCGGGCGATCCGCCTGTCGCAGGAGCTCGGCGAGCGGCAACTCGTCGGGTGGACGTGGCGAGCGCTCGCCCGCGTCTCGGAGAAGCGAGGGGATCAGGCACTGGCGGCCGAGCGCTTCAAGCTCGCCGACCAAGCCGACGAGTGGCAGACCCGCTGAGCGAGCACGGGGAAGGCCCTTCGTGTCCACCTCGGGAACGGCCAGCCGGCGCCTAGCCCATCCATGCGGCCGTAACATGGAGTCCTGACCTCGGGGCTCCTCGGACGGCATGGACGAGGTGGGCAGGGTGGAACAGCGCCTGGACGACGCACGGGTCGAAGATCAGCGCTCCGAAGCAGACCGTCGGGCCGACGAGTCGTTGGGCCCCGGAGACGGGCTCAGCTCGGACGAGGCTGAGGCGCGCCTCCGCGTCTACGGCACCAACGCGATCGAACAGAAGCGACAGGGTCTCTTGCTGGAGATCGGCTCGCATTTCTGGGCTCCGATCCCATGGATGATCGAGGCCGCGCTGATCCTCACGGCGGCCACAGCCCGATGGACGGATTTCGGCATCATCCTCGCCCTGCTGCTGCTGAACGGCGTGGTGGGGTTCTGGGAGGAGCACCAGGCCAAGGGAGCCATCGAGGCCCTGAAGGAACGGATGGCCAAACAGGCCAAGGTCAGGCGCGACGGCGAGTGGACCACCCTCGATGCCAAGACGCTCGTTCCCGGAGACCTCGTCGCCGTGGAGCGCGGAGACATCGTCCCCGCCGATGTCTCCATCCTGAACGGAACCGCGCAGGCGGATGAATCGGCGCTCACCGGCGAGTCGTTGCCGGTCGACAAGGGTCCGGGCGGGGAGATGTATTCGGGGTCCATCGTCACGCGCGGTGGGCCCGGTCGCACGCGTGCTGGCCACGGGATCGAGCACCCTCTTCGGGCGGACCGCGGAGTTGGCGGGGATGGAACCCCCGCCGAGCCACCTCCAGCAGGCGATCCTGTCGATCGGCAAGTACCTGATCACGGTCGCCCTCGCCCTGGTCAGCGTCATCGTGGTCGTTTCGCTCCTTCGAGGGACCAGCGTGTCAACGACGCTCGAGTTCGCACTCGTCGTGACGATCGCTTCGGTTCCGGTCGCCCTTCCCGCCGTGCTGTCCGTGACCATGGCGGTCGGTGCCCGCGATCTCGCCAAGCGCGACGCGCTCGTCAGCCACCTGCCGGCCGTTGAGGAGATGGCCGGAGTGGACATCCTGTGCGCGGACAAGACGGGAACCATCACCAAGAACGAGCTCGCGGTCGCCGAGGTCGTCAGCTCGGCCGACGACCAGGACCGGAGCGACATCTTGCTCCAGGCCGCACTCACGGCCGAACCGGGGGGCGGCGACCCGATCGATCGCGCCGTGCTCCGGGAGGTCGCGGATACCGCGCTGCACGACTTCAAGATCCTGGACTTCGAATCGTTCGATCCGACGAGCAAGCGGGCACGGGCACGCGTGCGGGCTCCCGACGGCACCGAGTTCGAGGTCGCGAAAGGGGCCGTCCAGGCGGTCCTCGATCTGGTCGGCCCCGATGACGGCGTCGAGGCTCGCACCTCGCAGGCAACCGAGGACTTCGCGGATAAGGGGTATCGGGCGCTGGCGGTCGCGCGATCGGACGACGGCCGATGGCGCCTCAGCGGGGTCCTCGGGCTGCAGGATCCCCCGAGGGACGACTCCTTGCAGACGCTCCGCGAGGCCAGGCGCCTCGGCGTGACGATCAAGATGGTGACGGGCGACCGGGTGGAGATCGCTCGTGAGCTCGCCGGCTTGGTGGATATGGGCCCCGACATCCTGGGGGCCGACGCCCTCGCCGACGGCGACGACGATGCGACCGCGCAGCTCGTGGAGAAGGCGGACGGTTTCGCGCAGGTGGTGCCGGAGGACAAGTACCGGATCGTCGAGCTCCTCCAGCGCCTCGGTCACATCGTCGGGATGACCGGAGACGGGGTGAACGACGTGCCTGCGCTGGAGCGAGCCGATGCGGGCATCGCGGTGTCGGGTGCCACCGATGCCGCGCGCGCCGCCGCAGACATCGTGCTGCTCGCGCCCGGGCTATCGACGATCATCGACGCGATCCACAGGGCCCGCGAGATCTTCCAGCGCATGAAGAACTACGCGATCTACCGGATCACCGAGACGATCCGGGTCGTGCTGTTCGTGACCGTGGCGATCCTCGTCTTCGACTTCTTCCCCGTCACACCGATCCAGGTCGTGCTGCTGGCGATCCTTAACGACGGGGCGATCCTTTCGATCGCCTACGACAGGGTGCGGGGCTCCTCCCAACCCGTGCGATGGGACCTGAGGGAGGTCCTGGCGATCGCGACCGTCCTCGGGCTGGTGGGGCTCGTGTCCTCCTTCGGGATGCTCTGGCTCGCGCATGGACCGCTCGGACTGGCCGATCCCCAGATACAGACCCTCTTGTACCTGAAGCTCTCGATCGCAGGACACCTCACCGTGTTCGTCGCCCGCACCCACGGTCGGCTCTGGAGCTACCGGCCCTCGTGGATCTTGATCGGCGCGGTGATCGGGACCCAGATCCTCGCCACGTTGATCGCCGTCTCCGGCCTGTTCATGGACCCGATCAGCTGGAGGCTGGCAGGGTTGGCATGGATCTATGCCCTCGCCTGGATGCTGGTGCTCGATCAGGCCAAGGTGTCCGCCTACCATGTGCTCGAGCGGCGGGGTTGGGCCGCTCCCGAGCTCGTGGAGGCCGTCTAGACTCGGGTCGTAACGAGGAGGCCGGCGCATGGACCGATCGAGGGAACCCAAGCCCGAACGTCCGAGGAGCGCGGGCGTACCCGAGGAGGTCCCAGATACCTCGGGGATCGAGGGAGCCAGGCTCCTGGCGAACGAGGCGTTCCCGCACTTGAAGAGCCTCGGGTTCACGCGCCGCCAGGTTCGTATGTGGGCCGAGACCTATGTCGCAGATGAGGACTCGGGTGATCTCGAGTCATTCCTCACCTGGGTCCGAACCAAGGAAGGTTCAGCCGGATCCGATTGATCCGCGCTGCGTTCCGTCTCCGAACCCCGCCCGCTGAGTCGACGGGTGGGCCTAGGTCTGGCGGGCATGTGCCGCTCCCCACTACGCTGGCGGACATGGCGCAGTATCGAGACGCCGGAAGAGGAGTGGCAGGCCCTCCTGAGCGGGACGCATCCCCACAACGCCGCCAGGAGCCCGTTCCGGTTCATCCCCTCCAAGCCGAGGTGCAAGCTCTGCGCGGCACCGTTCGGCAAGCCCGGCGCCTCGTTCATGCGGCGGTACGGCTTCACGCCGTGGCCGAAGAACCCGAAGATCTGCGGTCGGTGCTTCGTCGAGCTGGACCACCAGTCGGCCAGCTGTCCCGATCTCCCCCGATCAGGAGGACGTCCACGGGGCCGTGGTCGAGTTCTCGATGCTGTTCTCCGACATCCGCGGATCGAGCAAACTCGCACTGCAGATGCCCACGTTGGAGTTCACCCGACTGATGGACCGCTTCTACCGCGTGACGCGCGACGTCTTGATCGAGCACGACGCGATCATCGAGAAGTTCGTGGGCGACGAGGTGGTCGCCCTGTTCGTCCCGTTCCTGGCGGGTCAGGCACCACGCCGAGCGGGCGCTCGAGGCCGCAGAGGCCCTCCGCGACGCGGTCGGCTACGGCTCGCCGGAGGGCCCGTGGGTACCGATCGGGACCGGCGTGCACACCGGCTCGGGGTTCGTCGGCATCGTGGGGACGCCGGGCGCCCGTGACTTCACCGCGCTGGGCGACCCGATGAACCTCGCCGCCCACCTGGCCGCCCAGGCCGCGGCCGGCGAGGTCCTCGTCACCGAGGAGACCGCGGCCTCCGCGGAGCTGCCGACCGAGGCGCTGGACACCGCCACGTCTCCTTGAAGGAGCGAGAGGTCGACGTGCTCGTGCTGTCGACCCCGTCGGTCTTCCCGGCCGGATAGCGTCCGTGAGCCTCTATCTCGCGGGCGCTCCGGGTCGATCGCGGCGAGGGCCGGATCACCGCGTATCTCGTCGCCGTGATGTTCGCCTCGATGGCCGGCAGCGCGATCGGCGAGAGCGGGATCCAGGCCATGTTCTTCTCCAGGTTCGGCACCGACACCCTGCCGCTGATGTACCTGGCGCAGGCCGTGACCACGCTGATCGCGATGTTCGCCCTCACGGCGGTGCTGGACCGCCTGGCACATCGCCTCATCTACATCGTGTCGCCGGCGCTGCTGGTCGCGATCCTGCTCGTTGAGCGCGCCGTGGTGCTCACCGACGCCGGATGGATCTACCCGGTGCTCTGGGTGACGGTCGCGTTCGCGACGCTCGCGCAGGCGATCGGCCTGTGGGGTGTGGCGGGATCGGTGGTCGACACGCGTCAGGCGAAGCGCCTGTTCCCGATCTTCGGCGCCGGCGGCATCCTGGGCTCGGTCGCCGGCGGCCTGCTCACCCGGCCGCTGGCCGCGGCCCTGGGGGCGCCGAACCTCCTGTTCGTGTGGGCGGCGGCGTTGGCGGTCGCCGGCCTCCTGACCAGGATCGTGCTGGGCCCGGTCCCGCCGCCGCTTGCCGGCACGCGTCGCCATCGCTCCTCTGCGCTCGGGGATCTGCGCAGGGGTCTCGGCATCGTCCGGCGGAGCCGGCTCCTGATGGCGATGGCCGTCTCCGCGGTGCTGTTCTCGGTCCTCTTCTACTCCCTGTTCCTCCCGTTCGCCTCGGCCGCCGCCGCCCGGTACCCGGATGCGGGCGAGCTGGCCGGGTTCCTGGGACTGGTGTGGGCGGTGGTCACCGGGACCGCCTTCGTGGCCTCGATCCTCCTGACGAATCGGCTGTTCGTGTGGTTCGGCGTGGCCGCCATGGTCCTGGTGCTGCCGCTGCTCTACACCGGGGCGTTCGCGGTGCTGATCGTCACCACGGCCTTCTCGGCGATCGTCTCGCTCAGGATCGTGACCGGGGTATGGCTCCAGGGGGTGGCCTCGCCCGCCTGGGAGACGCTGGTCAACATCGTGCCCGCCGAACGACGCGACCAGACGCGGGCGTTCCTCAACGGTGGTCCCGCCCAGGTGGGGACGGCGATCGCCGGCATCGTCGCCCTGGTGGGTCAGGACGTCCTGACCGCGGGAGTTCGCGGCGATCGGCCTGGTCGCCTCGTTGCTCACGCTCGTCGCGGCCCTCGCGATCCGCCGCTCGTACACGGACGCCCTGGTCGAGGCGATGCGGACCGGCAGACCCCAGGTGTTCGACACGGCCGCCGCGTGGACGCCGATGCCACTGGAGCTCGACGCCGAGGGCAGGCGCGTGCTGACGGCCTCGATGCGCTCGGACGATCTTCGCCTGCGACGGCTGGCGTTCCAGCTGGCGGCCCGGGAAGGGAACGCCGATCCGGCGGCGATACTGCGCGGGGCAGATGACCCTGATCCGGCGGTCCGCCTCGCGACCGTGGGCGCCCTGGATCCGTCCGAAGCGGCCGAACGCGAGGCACTGGGACGGCTCATGGAGGACGCCGACGTCGAGGTGGCGGCCGCGGCGGCGGGCCGGTCGCTGGTCTCCGCGGGTCCGGAGGCTCTCGATCGCCTCCATCGCCTGCTGCGCGACGGAGATCCGGAGGTGAGGCGGGCCGCCCTCGGCGGGCTCTCGCTCGCCCCGGATGAGATCGCCGCCGACCTGGCCGCGGAGCTGCTCGCCGATGCCGATCCCGAGGTGCGGGCCGCGGCGCTCGCGCGGATCGCCGTCGTTCCCGAGCGCGCACTCGGCCCGTCGGTCGCCGCGATCTCCGATCCCGACCCGGTCGTGCGCCGGGCGGCCGGCCGGACCCTGGGCGCCTGCGGACCCGCGGCCGTCGAGCACGTGCTGAACGCGCTCGCGGACCCCGGGATGATCGAGCCGGGCATCGAAGCGGCGCGTCGGCTCCGCGCCGTCGGTCGCGAGGGGGCCGTCCGCGACTTCGCGCGCATCACCGGACGGCAGGTCCGGGACGATGCAGCGCTGCTGGGATCGCTCTCGGGGAACGACGACGCCGAGCGGCTCTTGCGCGACGCGATCCTGGAGCGTTGTCGACGGGTGGCACGTTCAGGGCTGTGGGCGCTCACGACCGTTGCACGGGAGCCCACCGCGATGGCGGTGGCGATCGACCACCTCGACGGCCGATCCGAGCAGGTGCCGGAGGCGCTCGAGACCCTGGAGGCGTCCTCGCGAGATCGCGCGGACGTTCGTCCGCTCCTGGAGCCGTGGGAGCCGATACGGGTCCAGGATGGCACCGGTCGGTTGCCACTGGACGACGAAGACGACACGATCCGGCGATGCGCGGAGCTGGTCCGGCTCCGACGGGAGGGGGGCACGATGACGACCGCGAGCAGCCTGCCGGCGCTCGAGCGGGTCCTGGTCCTGCGAAGGGTGCCGCTGTTCGAAGCCCTGGCTCCAGGCGATCTCGAGAAGGTGGCAGAGATCGCGGAGGAGCGCGGCTACGCGGACGGCGAGACCCTCGCCGTGGAGGGAGAGCTCGGCGACGAGTTGCACATCGTGACCGGGGGCACGATCCGGGTCGTGCAGCTCCGCGGCGGGGCCGAGCACGAGCTCGCGCGGCGCACCGCAGGTGAGGTGGTCGGCGAGATGTCGCTGCTGACGAGGGCGCCGCGGGTGGCGTCGCTCATCGCGGACGGGCCGGTCCGGACGCTCCGGATCGGCGACCGGGCGTTCGCGAGCATGCTGCGCGAACGCCCCTCCGTGGCCCTCGAACTCCTCCGGGTGCTTGCCCAGCGTCTGTCCGACGCCACCCCGGCGACGGAGGACCTGAGCCACTTCGCCTCGCGGCTCGTAGGGTGACCGGGTCACCGCCTAGGCTGTCCTCGTGGACGGCCCGCCGAGGTAGGCCTCGATGACGGCCGGACTCTCAGCGATCTCCCGGGGCTTCCCCACGCGATCGTGCGACCCTGATCCAGCACCTGGATCCGGTCGCAAAGCTTCATGATGAGGCGGAGGTCGTGATCGACGACCACGACCGAACAGCTCAGGGCGGCCCGGATCCTCTTGATGTTCTCGAGTAGTTCGTCGGACTCGGCTTCGTTCATCCCTGCGGCCGGCTCATCCAGCAGGATCAGGGACGGACGGCGTACCACCGCGCGTGCGATCTCGAGTCGCCGTTGCATCCCGTAGGGGAGGTTGATGCCTTCTCGCGCTCGGCCGCCTCCAAGGCGAACCACGCGAGCACCTCGTCGACCCGCGACTCGTCGGCCCCCGGGGGGAGCGCGGCCTCGACGTTCTCCCGCACCGTGAGCTGCGCGAACAGCCGGATGTTCTGGAACGTTCGCGATAGACCGGCCTCTGCGACCTGGTGAGGCTTGCGCCCACTTATCTCCTTACCCTCGAAGGCGATCGATCCCTCCGTCGGCACGTAGACGCCGGAGACCACGTTCAGCAACGTGGTCTTACCCGATCCGTTCGGCCCGATCAGGCCGAGGATCTCGCCGGGGAGCACCTCGATATCGACGCCACCGAGTGCGATGACACCTTCGAAGTGCTTCGCGACACCGTCACCTCGAAGGACGGGGGGGCCTGTCGCAAGCACCGGCGCCTCGACCTCGGGAGTCTTGTCGGCATCCGCCTGCACCTCAGCCCGCGTGGGTTCGACCTCGCTGCGGAAGGCACGCCGGGCGAGCGGCCCTAGGCGTCGCACGAGATCGTCGATCTCCCAGCGGTCGAAGATGCCCTCGGGTCGCAGGATCAGCGTGATGATGATGAGGAACGCGATCACGAACTGCACCGTCCCGGTGATGCGGGGCAGGTGCCACGGTCCGATCGCCACTCCCTGCTCCACGCGCGCAAGTGTGTCTGTCAGGAACGTGATGATGGCCGCGCCCGCGACTGCGCCCGTGAGCGACGTTCGCCCGCCGACACCAGCATCGCCAGCAGCGCGAACGTGATCGTGAAGTAGAACTGGTTCGCGTTGAACGCGATCACGCTCTGCGCCCAGAAGGATCCGGCAGCCCCCATCATGGCGGCACTCAGGAGCCAGACCCCGTAGCGGGTGCGGACGACGTGTGTTCCGACCGAGGCGGACGAGAGTGGGTCCTCACGCGTGGCCCGTATCCGCAGTCCGGGCCCTGACTCCTTGTAGAGGCGACTGACGAGCACGAACACGATCGCGCCCGCCGTGGCCACCCCTACAGAGGTCCGGACCGGGATCCCCGCGAGTCCGAGCGCCCCGCGCGTGTAGGTCGTCGCGTTCTGGAAGAAGGTATGGACCACCACCAGGAGCGCAAGGGTCGCCATCGCCATCGTCGACTCGGTCATGCGGATGATGGCACCGCCGAAGACAGCAGCAACGATCAGCCGCCGCCAGTGCTGAGAGGATGATCGCGGGCACCAGCCCAACTTGCGCATTGGCCAGGAACGAGGGAAGGCCGGGCAACTGGGCGGATTTGACCGCCGACAGGATCGTGACCAGCGCCGTCACGTAGGCCCCGATGCCCATGAACGCCACGTGTCCGAACGAGACGATCCCACTGTTGCCGATGAAGGTCTGCAGCGAGACCACCAGCATCACGTTGAGCAGGAAGACCACATAGGTGCGCGTCGACGATGTGGACCCGAAGGAATGCATCAGGACCGTGCCGCCGATCAAACACAGCGAGATCAACGCCCAGCCGAAGAGCGCGGGTCTGAGCCGGCTGATCGGGATCATCAGATGGCCTGCACCTTCGCGCCGAAGAAGCCCTGAGGCCGCACGTAGAGGACCGCCACGACGATCAACAGCGATGCGGCCTGCGCGTAGGGCAACAAGGAACCGGGTAGCAACGCCTGAAGGAAGACCTCGAGCGTGCCAAGGAAGAAGCCGCCGAACACCGCACCCCGCAGGTTCCCGAGCCCGCCGATCACCGAGGCGATGAACGCTTCGATCACGGGCACGAACCCCGTCGTCGGGTTGACCGATGTCGTTCTGGCGATCCAGAGCACCCCTGCGATCCCTGCGAGCAGCCCGGAGATCAGGAACGCCAGGGAGATCACTCGGTTGGCCCGGACGCCCATCAACCTGGCCGTCGTGAAGTCCGACGATGCTGCCCGCATCGCCAACCCCGCGCGTGACCGCCGCATGAAGGTGGTGAGCGCCACGAGCGAGATCCCGCCGATGCCGGCTGTGATGATGCTCAGGACGCTGATCCGGATCGAACCGATGTTCACGGCGTTGTCGAAGAACTCCGGTACGGGGATACCACGTGAGCGCACCGACACGGCCTGACGGAACGCACCTTGGATCAGCTGCGAGACGGCGAACGACGTGAACAGGAGTGAGACGAAGCTGGCGTTGCGCAGCGGCCGGAAGGCGATCAGCTCCATCAGCACCGAGGACACGCCGGCGGCCACCACCCCGATCAGGGCGACAGCCCAGAACGGAAGTCCCGCATACGTCGCCGCAAGCATCGAGTAGCCGGCGATCGTCACCAGCTCCCCGTAAGCGAAGTTCAGCATCCCCAGGACCCCGTAGACCATCGAGAGCCCCAGTGCGAGTAGGGCATAGATGCTGCCGAGGGAGAGCGCGTTGACGAGCTGCTGGACGAACTCCGAGGGGCTCATGGGTTCGCCTCGTCGGTCTGGCTGATCCCCAGGTACGATCGCTCGAGCTCTCCCTCGACCAGCTGGTCGTTGGTGCCTGAGGCCACCACCTTGCCGACCGACAGCACGTAGGCCCGGTCGGCGATCTCGAGAGCACGGTGGACGTTCTGCTCGACCAAGAGGATCGTGACCCCTTCGTCGCGCAACTCCTGGATCAGCTCGAAGATCCGATCCACGAAGATCGGGGCGAGCCCCAGCGATGGTTCGTCCAGGAGCAGCATCCGTGGCTTCGACATGAGCGCACGAGCGATGACCAGCTGCTGCTGCTCACCTCCGGACAGGGTCCCGGCCATCTGGCCCACGCGCTGCGCCAGGATCGGGAATCGGTCGAGCCATCGTTCGGCCTCCCCGCGGATCGCATCCTTGTCCTTGCGGGCCGCCGCGCCGATCGTGAGGTTCTCCTCCACCGTGAGGGTGGGAAGACATGCCGGCCCTCGGGACCAGCGAATCCCTCGGCGCAGCACGGTCTCGGGCACGAGCCCCGTGATCGATGCGCCATCGAACGTCACGCTTCCGTGTTGGGGCTTGTGTGCGCCAGCCAACGTGCGTAGCAGCGTCGTCTTCCCGGCACCGTTGGGGCCGAGCGCCGCGACGATCTCGCCGGAGGCGACGTCGAGGGATACGTCGCGCACGGCGACCACGGCACCGTAGGCGACGGTAAGATCTTGAACGGCGAGCAGGGGAGAACCGGACTCCGTGGCGGGCGCCATCCGGTCCTCCCCTTGGTCCTCTGTCACGCCTAGACGGAAGGCACGTAGTCGGGGAACGCGGGCTGCCCCAGACACGTGAACGTCGTGCCCTTCATCTGGATCAGCGCTGCCGGCTTGTTGGCGCGTCGGGTCTGCGGATCCATGACGACATGCCCCGAGATCCCCGTGTAGTCGAGCTTGGAGAGCTGCTCCTCCAGCGCGGCTGCGTCCGTGCTGCCCGCGTCCTTCATAGCCTGGGCGACCATGTTCACCTCGTCGTAGCCGATCACCGCCACGTAGGAGCTCGGGTCCTTCCCGTTCGCCGCCTTGTAGTCGTCGTAGAAGGCCTGGACCTTGGGATCGCCCTCGGCCGTGCAGACGGAGTTCGAGAACGTCAAGCCGTCGATCGCCTTCGCACCAGCGTCCAGGAGGGCCGTGTCGCCGTTACCGTCGGTGGACAGGACCGGCACCGTCACGCCGGCCTGACGGAGCTGACGGAGGAAGACGACGCTGTCCGGGATGTACATCGGGGTGAAGATGGTATCGGGCGCCGGATCGACGCTGGCGATCTTCGTCACCACGGCCGAGTAGTCGCCCTGTCCGAGCTTGTATTCATCGGTCCCGACCACCGTCCCACCGCCATGCTCGAACGCATCGGAGAAGTAGGTCGGGAGGTTCTTGGTGTACGGGATCTCGTTCGAACCCAGGACGTAGGCGGTCTCGTACCCCTGTCCCAGCGCGTACTCAGCCAGGACCGCGGCCTGGATGTTGTCGCTCATCACGAGCTGGTACGCGCAGGTGCCCATATCACCGACCAACGTGGGAGCGGTCCCGAGGCCCGTCGAGATCGGGATGTTCGCGGCGCAGGCGACCTGACCCTCGGAGAGGATGCCGTCCCCGACGGTGCCGATCAGGTAGACGGCCCCGTCATCGATCAGCTGCTGGGTGACCTTCGCACCCTCGGCCACGTCGTTGCGCATGTCGACCGTCTTCAGTTCGAGCGGACGCCCGTTGACGCCGCCGTTCGCGTTGATCTGGTCGACGGCGAACTGCGCACCTTCCTGCATCGGCGAGTCGTAGTACGCCCAGTCGGTGGTGAGGTCCGCCGGGAAGCCGATGATGATCGGCTCGCCTGAGGCTGAGCCGCTGCCTCCTCCCACGCTGCTCGACGTGTCCGAGGTGCTGCAAGCGGCGCCGAGCATCACGAGTACGAACGCGAGTGCCACCGTTCTCCGAAACATCCCCTACCTCCCCCTCCACAGGTATCGCGCATTCGTACGCTCGGTTCTCGAACCTGTCAAGCTCGTTACCACCTTCCCCTTGTTGACAAGATGCGTAAGAATCCTGACTTCACGCCAGGAGGGCGCCACGCACACGAGCGAGACGATCGGCGAGGAGATCCGCGAGCGGCTAGGCGAGATGTCGCCTTCCGAGCGGCGCGTCGCGCGCACCCTGCTCGCGACATACCCGACGGCGGGACTGGAGAGCCTTCCGCAGCTCGCAGAAGGTTCGGGCGTGACCGGCCCCACGGTCCTGCGGTTCGTGCGCAAGATCGGGTTCGATGGCTACCCCGACTTCCAGCGGTCGCTGCGCGAGGAGGTGCAGGCGCGCACCGAGGGGATCCCATCTCTCTATCGCACGCGAGGCGCGACCCAGGACGACGAAGTGCTCCGCCGTAGCCACGAGGCGTTCACGAGTGCACTCGACGCCACGCTCACCTCCGCTTCGCTCGAGGGAGATCTCGCTCAGGTCACGGCCTTGCTCGCGGATCCTAAGCGTCGCATCTGGTGCGTGGGCGGACGCTTCAGCCAGCTCGTGGCTTCCTACCTGTGTTTGCAGCTGCGGTTCCTGCGTCCCGGCTGCGGCATGGTGGGCGAGGACCCGGAGCGGCGCTCTACTGGACAGCCTCGAGCTCACGCGCCGCGACGTCCTGTGTTTGTTCGACTACCGGCGGTACCAGTCGGACACGATCGAGGTGGGCAGGCTCGCAGCCGAGCAGGGAGCTGTCGTCATCGCCTTCACCGACCCCTGGCTCTCGCCGGCGGTGGAGCACGCGCGCCACGTGTTGATCTCTCACGCGGACTCGATCTCACCGTTCGACTCGCTGCTTGGGGCGTACGCGCTCACCGAGGTGATCGCGGCGAAGGTAGTGGTGGCGCTCGGCGAGGAGGGGCAGGCGCGGGTGGCGCGACTGGAGACGACACATGAACGGATGCAGGATCCGGCGCCCGCGGCGCCGGGCGGCATCGGGAGGGAGTCGAAGCCACGTTGAGCGGACCAGACGATCTCGAGCGACCGACCGACGCGGCGGGCGTCCAGTCATGGCTGGCGGGGCATGGCGTGGCGGCCGTCATCCTGCCGTTCGTCGACCCCGCGATGATCGTGCGAGCGAAGACGGTGCCTCTTGGGCGATTCGCCGCGACCGCCTCCTCGGGCGTCGGTCTGTCGACGCTGTTCAACGTGGCGATGTCCAACGACCAGTTCGCCTTGGTGCCCGGCTACATCGACGGGCCCAGCGGTGACCTACGGCTGCGTCCCGACCCCGCTGCAACCGTGCCGCTCGCCGCGATGCCCGGGTGGGCGTGGGCGCCGGTGGACCAATACTCGCAGTCGGGGGAACGCTACCCCGCATGTCCGCGAGCGTTCGCCCAGCGCATGGCCGACGCACTCGTGACGCGCGGTCTGTCCGTCCAGGCGGCGTTCGAGTTCGAGTTCTCCGTCGGGACGCGCGCGGCGGACGGCTCGCTGGTGCCGGCTCACGAGGGTCCCGGGTACAGCGACATCGCCCTGGTGAGGAACCATGACTTCGCGCTCGAGCTGCTCACCGCCATGGAGGCGCAGGGTCTCGGGCTTCAGCAGCTGCATCCGGAATACGCCGAGGGCCAGTTCGAGATCTCGATCGCACCGCGCGATCCGGTGGCGGCGGCCGACGCGGCGATGGTGGTTCGTCAGACCGTGCGCGCCGTCGCCCGGCGCCACGGCTTCGTGACGTCATTCGCCCCACAGACGGGACCCGACACCGGCAACGGGACCCACGTGCACCTCAGCCTGTGGGAGGGGCGGCGCAACCTGATGGCGGGTGGCGAGGGCCCTGCCGGCATGGAGGCTCGGGGCGAGTCGTTCATCGCTGGGATATTGGGCGAGCTGCCCGCGATCGTCGCGATCGCCGTGCCGACCTGCCTCGGCTACCTCCGTCTGCGACCGCACCATTGGTCCGGCGCGATGCATTGCTGGGGCACCGAGAACCGTGAGGCCGCCCTGCGATTCGTCGCCTCGCCGACGGAACTGACGGCCTCCTCCGCCAACATCGAGGTGAAACCTGTCGACGGCACCGCGAATCCGTACCTCGCGGTCGGCGCGCTGCTGGCTGCAGGTCTGCACGGCCTCGACTCCGATGGCCGGTTGCCTCCCTCGACCGAGGAGGACCCGAGCGAGCTCCCCGCCGACGTGAGCGCGGAACGAGGGATCCGGCCACTCCCGACGTCGCTGCCGGAGGCTGCCGAACGGTTGGCGACATCCCAGGTGCTCCACGAGGCCATGGGCGACTTCCTGTTCCAGACCTTCCTCGCAACCCGCCGCGGTGAGTGCGAACAGTACGCGGGGCTCGAGGACGACGAATTGATCCGCCGCCTCAGATGGCGGTACTGATCGGAACCTGAGGTTCCGAGGAGGAGGACCGATGAAGATCGACCTGACCGGCGCCGACGTCATCGATGCGCACTGCCATCCCTTCCGAAGCCAGGACCTCCTCGACCGCGACCCACGGACGTTCGAGACCCGCTGCATGTTCCTGGGCACCGCGTTGATGTCCTCGAACCATGCGAACCTCGAGGCGGCCTCGTTCGTGGAAGAGATGACGGAGACCACGATGTTTGGGCTCGCGTTGCGTCGGTGGATCGCAAGGCATCTAGGGTGCGAGCCCACCAAGGATGCCGTGGTCGCGGCGCGCGACGCGGCGCTTCGTGCCGATCCGCCCGGATACGTGCGGGGACTCCTCGAGTCCGAGAACGTGGTCGCGGTCGTCGCCGATGAGGGCTACCCGCAGCCATCGATCGCGCGAGCAGACTTCGAAGAAGCCCTGGGCGGCGTCACCGTGCATCGCGTGAGTCGGATCGAGCCCTGGATCGTGGAAGCACGAGAGGAGGGGTCGTTCGACGGCACCGTCCAGCGGTACGAGGAGATCGGGCGCACCGCGGCCAACGATCCGCTACTGGTCGCGTTCAAGACGATCATCGCCTACCGAACGGGCCTGGACATCACCGATCCGACGCCCGCCGAGGCCGCTGCCGCCTATGAACGCTGGCGCGCGGACGAATGGCGGGAGACGCGCGAGCACGCGAAGCCGGTCCGCGACTTCCTGTTGCGGCGAGCGTTCATGATCGCGAAGGAGAACGATCGCGTCTTCCACGTGCATGTGGGAGCTGGAGATCCCGACGTGAACCTCACGCACGCGAAGCCGCAGGATGCGTTCTCGTTCTTCGTCGAGCACCAGGACCAACCGATCCTGATGATCCACTCCGGTTGGCCGTGGGTTGCCGAGGCCACGTACGTGGGCACGGTGTTGCCGAACGTCTACATGGACATCTCGGAGTTGGTCCCCTGGGGATGGGGGCAGACCGATTGGTCGCTCGAGATGATCTTGGGCGCGGTGCCGGCGGCCAAGGTGCTTCACGGGTGCGACGAGTCCTCCGAGCCCGAGATGTTCCCGGTGTCCGCCCGCATGGTGCGGGAGGCGCTGGAGCGCGTGCTCGGCGCCTTCGTCGATCGCGACTACCTCTCGGTCGAGGATGCGGGGTCCATAGGGCGCGGTGTCTTGGCCAACAATGTGCGGAAGCTCCACGGCATCTGATGGGGGGCTCTTACAACGCCATCGTGATCGGCGGTGGGCATAACGGGCTCGTTGCCGGCGCCTACTTCGCGAGGGCCGGCGCGCGGACGGTCGTGCTCGAAGCACGATCGAAGGTGGGAGGGGCTGTCGATACGAGCGCACCCTTCCCCAACCACCCCGAGATCAAGGTCTCGACCTACTCCTACGTGATGTCGCTGATGCCGGCATTCCTGATCGAGGAGCTCCAGCTGGCACGGCATGGGTACCAGGTCACACCCTTCGGTCCGTACTACCAGGCGTTCCCCGACGGTCGATCGATCAAGATCTACGGCGACGACGCCAGGAAGACCTTTGACTCGATCGCGCAGTTCTCGGTGAAGGACGCCGAGGCGCTCCCGGCGTATGAGGCCTGGCTGCATGGCGTCACCGAGGTGGTCGGGCCGCTCCTGCATCGAGTGCCACCCAACGTCGGTTCGCTCACCGTGGGCGATCTGCTGACGCAGTCGAAGGCCGCCTGGACGATGCGTCAGCTGGGGACTCGCGGGGTGGCCGATGCGACGCGCCTCTTCACGATGAGTCTCTCGGAATTGCTCGACCGGTGGTTCGAGTCCGAGCAGATGAAGACGATCATGATGGTCGATGGTCTGATCGGGCAGTGGTCGGGCCCGGATGAGCCAGGAACCGCCTACGTCCTGCTCCACCACGCGATCGGAGGGGTGGGGGGCGGCGACAGCCACACCGTGAACTGGGGCTTCCCGCGCGGAGGCATGGGGACAGTCTCGGAGTCGATCCGAGACTCAGCGATGTCGTTCGGATGCGAGATGCGAACCGAAGCACGCGTGGAGCGGATCCTGATCGAAGGTGGTCGGGCCGTCGGGGTAGCGCTCCACACCGGTGAGGAACTCCACGCCCCAGTCGTCGTGAGCTGCGTCCACCCGAAGATCGGCTTCCTCGACCTCGTCGATCGGAAGGAGCTCCCGGAGGACTTCGTGTTCGACATCGAGCGCTGGAAGAGCCGGTCCGGCGTCGTGAAGATCAATGTCGCGCTGAGCGAGCTGCCGAACTTCACGGCGGATCCCGGCACGAACCTGCAGGATCACCACACCGGCTCCGTCGAGTTGTGTCTGTCCCGCGACTACGCCGAGCGTGCGTTCCAGGACGCGCATCTGGAACACAAGGGGGCAACGGCGCCGTTCGTGGATGGGGCGATCCCCACCACGATCGACCACGACCTAACCCCTGAGGGCGTGCACTTCTTTTCGATGTTCAGCCAATGGGTACCCCACGGATGGAACGAAGCACCGCACCGTGAGGAACTCGAGGCATATGCCGACCGGGCGATCGATGGCTACACACAGCTGGCGCCGAACTTCCGCGACGCCGTGATCGATCGGCAAGTGATCGGGCCCTATGACATGGAACAAGAGCTAGGCCTGGTGGGCGGGAACATCTTCCACGGTGAGCTCACGGTGGACCAGCTGTTCCACATGCGCCCCTCGCCGGGCTACGCGGACTACCGCACTCCCATCCCCGGTCTCTATCACGGATCCTCGGCGACCCATGCCGGCGGCGGCGTCAACGGAATCCCCGGTTGGCAGGCATACCGCGCCGCCCGCGCCGATCAGCGCTCCCGCAAACCCTGGTCACGGACGCGCTGACGCTTCCCGTGAGCTGGTTCGCGGCCCACTGTCCGGCCTCGTCCGAACGGACCGTGAACACACCCGGGGTTCCGCTGGCACGTTACCGCGCGATGCGTCTAGGCTTCTGTCAATCGGGCAGGGGGCTATCCCGTGAAGGTGAACCCAGAGTCGCTCACGCGAGCGAGCAGCCACCATGCCTGGCGCACGATCGGCGTCTGGTTCCTCGCCCTCGTGGTCATGGGCTCGATCTCAGGAGCGCGCTAGATGGACGCGCGACCTTCAGGCGCTCGCGTGATCCGGGCTCGGGATGCCGAAGCCGATCCCATCACGGTATTCGCGGAGCTCTTCGAGGAGCCTGGCGAGGCGATCACCACGTTCCCCTACCGACTCGAAGGACGGGAGTTCCTGGCCGCACATCGCCACACGGCTCCGCTCGCCGCGCGCGTCGACGCCGGCCAGATGGTCTTCACGTTCCCGGGCGACCAGCCGGATCAGGTCACGTTGGAGCCCGGTGATTTCGTGTGGCTCCCGACCGGCTTGGTTCACGAAGAGCTGGTAACCGCGGACGAGGCGGTGAGTCTGCTGGTGGCCCACGTCGACCCGTTCGGTACCGAACCGGTGTAGCGCTCGCGTGGAGCGCCGGGATCGCTCGCGCTTCACGCCTCCAGGGGGTGGCTTGCCGATCAGCCTTGGTGGAGGCATCCCCGCGAGGCTCGGGCCTGCCACCCTTCCGGAGCGCCGCGCTGCAGGGGAGAATCCCGTTGATATGGGAGCCGTGGAGTCGGGTCGCGTAGCCGTGCCCCCCGCCGGCATGGCGAACGAAGGGGACGGGCTCAGCCGTCTCGCCTGGTCGCTCGCGTTCGTCTGGCTCGTCCTGTGGATCTCGACGGTGGTGCTCCTCGTCGCGAACCGATCGGCGATCTCGACGTTCGCGGAGCTCGACTCGGTGGAACTGGTCCTCCCGATCGGTTTCGCGATCATCGGCACGCTGCTGGCGACGAGGAAGCCGCACAACCTGATCGGATGGATCTTCCTCGGTATCGCGATCATCGTCTCCCTCAGCGGTGTCGCGACCCAGTACGTCTTCAGGAGCACGCACATCGAGCCGCTCCCGTTGACGGACTGGGTCGCGTGGATCTACGACCCGATCAACTGGCTGGTGTTCCCCGCCGGGCTCGCCGCATTCCTGTTCCTGCTCTTCCCCGACGGACATCTCCACGCCCGCCGCTCACGGTGGCTGGCGTGGGGCGCCGCCACCGTGGTGCTGATCGGGTTCGGTCTCACCGCGCTCCAGACGACGATCGACCTGACGAACGACCCACGGATCCCGAATCCTCTCGGGTCCCTCGCCGTCGTGGACATGCGCGGCCCTGCCGGGCTGATCTGGATCGTCGCGTTCGGCATGCTGGTGATGGCGATGGTGGGCATCGTCATCCGCTCGCGCCGTTCCACGGGCGAGCTGCGCGAGCAACTCCGGTGGCTCGCCTTCGCCACCGCGCTCACCGCCGCGGCCATGGTCGCGGTGATGATCGGGTTCATCCTCAGGCTCGGGATCCCCGACAGCGCGTTCGACGTCGTCATCCTTCTCGGGTTCGGCGTCGCCGTGCCGGTGAGCTGTGGCATCGCGATCCTGAAGCACGGGTTGTACGACCTCGACGTCGTGATCAGCAAGACCGTCGTCTACACCCTCCTGGCGGCGTTCTTCACCGTGGTCTACCTCGCGATCGTCGTCGGGATCGGCACCGCGATCGGCTCTACCAGGAACTCGTTCCTGACGGTCCTGGCCGCTGCGACGATCGCGGTGGCCTTCAACCCGGTCCGTAACCGTGCGAACAGGTTCGCGAACCGGCTCGTGTACGGGAAGCGGGCCTCGCCGTACGAGGTGCTCTCCGAGTTCTCCGAGCGGATGGCGGGGACCTACGACGTCGAGGATGTCCTGCCCAGGATGGCGACCCTCCTGGGCGAGGGAACGGGGGCCCGCGATGCCACGGTGTGGCTCCGCGTGGGCGGTGAGATGCGGAGGTCCGCCTCGTGGGGCACGAACGGCGACCGACCGGACATCGTCCCGATCGAGGACGGTGAGCTCCCCGACATCGCTGACACGTCCAAGGTGGTTGCGGTCCGCTATCGCGACGAGCTCCTCGGCGCCTTGGCGGTCACGAAGCCACCCAACGACCCGCTCACCGGGGCGGAGGAGAAGCTGGTGGACGACCTCGCCGCACAGGCTGGGCTCGTGTTGCGCAACGTCCGGCTCACACAGGAGCTGCGGGCGAACCTGGACGAGCTCCGCGCGTCGAGGCAGCGCCTCGTGAAGGCGCAGGACATCGAGCGCCGCCGGATCGAGCGCAACATACACGACGGCGCGCAGCAGCAGATGGTGGCGCTGGCCGTGCAGGCGAAGCTGGCGGAGGACCTTGCCGGCAAGGATCCCGAACGCGAGCGCGCGCTGTTGCACCAGGTGCAGGAAGGGATCCACGATGCCCTCGAGGATCTGCGGGACCTCGCCCGAGGGATCTACCCGCCGCTGCTCGCCGATCGTGGGCTGGTCTCCGCGCTCGAGGCGCAGGCGCGCCGCTCGCCGGTGGATGTCGTCGTAGATGCCGAGGGCATCGGGCGCTACCCCCAGGAGGCCGAGGCCGCGGTGTATTTCTGCGTCCTGGAGGCGCTCCAGAACGTGGCGAAGTACGCGGAGGCGTCCCTCACGACGGTGCGTCTGCGGCACCGTGACGGCGAGCTTCGCTTCGAGGTTCTGGACGACGGGCGCGGCTTCGACCCCGATGTCACTGGGTACGGAACGGGCGTTCAGGGCATGGTCGACCGGATGGCCGCGCTCGGCGGTGAGCTGACGGTGTCGTCGCGGCCCGGCGCCGGAACGACGGTCGCCGGCACGATCGCGGTGGCTACGTAGCGCGAGTCCGACGACCTCGGCGACGGAGCGCTGACCTAGTTGCCTAGCCCGCCCCCGCCGAGGTCGTCGTTGCTCTCGCTTCGGCTCGGATCCGCATCGCCGCCGTCGCGATGGCGAGCAGGATGGAGGCGCCCATCACCGGCGTTCCCATCCGCTTGATCACGGCCGTGTCGGCGATCAAGCCGACCATGAACGTGATCAGACCCGCGTTCATCCCCCAGAACACGATCGGGTCGGCCCAGGACCAGAGCCCGCGTCGTTCACGTGTCGCCACGAGCACCAACCCGAGGATCGCGTTCGTCAGGATCCCGATGAACGTCGCGTGATCGAGTGCCAGGAGCAGTCCGCGTGGCGCCGCCTCGATGTCCTTCGCGTAGCGTCCGATCAGGTACGCGAGCAGCCCGAGGGCGGGAAGCGTGAAGAGCATCGACGCCGCCGCGTGGAGCGGCGGGGAGGCCGACGGCCAGCCGGCCCCGCCGATCCGATGGCGGTTCCTCGCGAGCATGATCCCTATCCCACCGATCTCCCCCAGCAGGTTCAGGCCCAGGAGCGGCTGGACGTCGAAGAGGATCCCGACGGCGAGCGCGATCCCCGCCACGAAGAACAGCCACGCCTGGACCGCGCCGGCACGCTGCATCGCCTCGGTGCCCGCCCCACCGACGAGCTGCTCGTCGATCGCCAGACCGGCCAGGAGCAGGTACCCGACCACCATCATCGCGGGGTGCGCTCCGCCGACATCGCGGGAGAGATGGATCGTGCCGGCAAGGGCGAGGCCCAACACCACGCCGAGGATCCCGCCGATCGTGAGATTCACCGACGCCAATACCATCGATAGCCGTGGGACCGTGCGCGGATCGGCCGACCACGCTCGCAGTACCCAGACCGCGAACCAGATGATCGCCGCGAGCATCAGCGTGCCGGCCACCGGCCGCAGCGGCTCCGAATCGATCCAGAACATCGCGATGTAGAACACGACCGCCGCCACGGCTCCGTCTCGGAGCGGCCGCGGCAGTGGACGACCGAAGATCCACGCGGCCGCCGCGAAGATCGACAGGGTGATCCATCCGAGCGTGCCCGAGTGGACGTGAGCCAGCAACGGGCCGTGAGCCGGCGACCACACGTCGGTGCCGTTCAAGATGCCGATAACGACGGTGAAGACGAAGATCGTCATCGCCGCGCCGAGCAGCGGCGTGATCGATCGCAGAACAGCGCGCTCCTCCATAGGTGCTCCCTCCCGCGCGTGGAACTCGAAGCGTATCCCCCACCCCTCGCGGCCGCGAGCCACCCTCGACCTCCACCGGATCGACCGCGCCACCGCTACTTCCGCGGGAAGCGGCTGAACGGGACGTGAACAGGCCCGGCTACGGTGGCGGAACACCCACCGATGCCTCTAGGCTTCCTCTTCGGGGTCGCTCAGGGAGGGGGTATCCCATGAAGGTGAATCCGGAGTCGCTCGCGCGGGCGAGCAGCCACCATCCGTGGCGCACTATCGGCGTCTGGGTGCTCTTCGTCGTGGTGATGGGCGCGATCACGGGTTCGCTCCTGGAGGGCGCCCTCTCGAACGACGTCGCCTTCACGAACCGCCCCGAGTCGGTCAGGGCTCAGGACGTGCTCGACGAGAAGTTCCTCGGGATCGCCCCGGGGACCTCGCCGCCCGACACCGAGTTCGTCATCGTGCAGTCGGCGACGGGGACCGTCGACGACCCCGCGTACGAGGCGTACGTGAAGCAGCTGCAAGGTGCGTTGGCCGCCAGGACCGACCTGCTCCAGGCCCCGCCGACCACCTACTACGACGCAGCCGCCGCCTCGCCGGAGCAGGCGGCCGCGCTGGTGTCGAAGGACAAGAAGACGACGCTGATCCCGATCGTCCTGGCGGATATCGAAACGTCGACGATCGAAGGGCTGCGCGGTCTGCTGGATCAGAACGCCGCACCCGGGTTCACCTCGCAGTTGGCCGGGAACGCCACGCTGAACGCCGACACCACCAAGATCGCGCAGGACGACCTGAAGAAGGGCGAGTCCGTGGGCATCGCGATCGCGCTGATCGTCCTCGTGATCGTCTTCGCGTCCATCCTCGCGGCGGTGCTCCCGATCGCGATGGCGATGTTCGCGATCGTGGTCGCGCTGGGCCTGGTCTCGCTGATCGGGCAGTTCTTCCACTTCAACCTGTTCGTGGAGAACATGGTCACGATGATCGGGCTGGCGGTGGGCATCGACTACTCGCTGTTCATCGTGTCCCGGTACCGCGAGGAACGTGGGAAGGGGTTCGCCAAGCTGGACGCGATCGCGGCGTCGGGCGCCACCGCCAACCGAGCGGTGTTCTTCAGCGGGATGACGGTGGTGTTGGCCCTGCTCGGCATGCTGATCGTCCCGGTGACGATCTTCCGAGCGCTGTCGGGCGGCGCGATCCTCGTCACGCTCGCGTCCCTCGGCGCATCGATGACCCTCCTGCCCGCGCTCCTTGGTCTCCTCGGGGACCGGACCGACTGGCCCTGGATGTCGCGCGTGGCGAACGTCGTCGTGCTGTTCGCGATGATCGTGGCCGCGGCGTCGTGGGCGCGGGCGTCAACGCCGTCGGCGCACCCTCGATCGTCGCCGTGCTCGCGGGCCTCGCGACCCTCGTCGTGTTCGCGATCCTCCTCACCAGGGTCGTTCGTCGGGGTTCCTGGTCGTTCATCTCGAAGCGCACGCACACCGAGCCGCGCGGCCACGACCCGAGGGGCGGGTTCTGGGATCTGCTGACCCGGCGGGTGATGGCCCAGCCCGTGCTGTTCCTCACCGTCAGCGTGCTGGTCCTCGGCTTCCTCGGCTCCTTCTACTTCCAGCTGAACAGGGGCTCCTCGACGGGCGTGAGCCAACTGCCCGACACGGTGCCCTCGAAGCAGGCGTTCCTGATCCTGGAACGCAACTTCGCGGGCGGCCTGAGCCAGCCGGCGCAGATCGTGATCACGGGCGATGTGAACGGGGACCAGGTGCAGCCTGCGATCACGCGGCTCCAGGCGGCGATCGCCCAAGACCCCACGTTCGCGCCCACGACCATCGTCACGCCGAGCAAGGACGGCACGGCGATCGAGGTGGACGCCTACTTCAAGGGAGATCCATCGACGGACACCGCCTTCCAAGGGATCCGCGACCTGCGCGCGACGATCGTCCCGGCCGCGTTCGCGAGCGTGCCGGGGGTCACGGTGCTGGTCGGCGGGAACACCGCCTTCTTCACCGACTTCCTGCACGACACCGACTCGTACCAGTTCATCGTGCTCGCGTTCGTGCTGTCGCTGTCGTTCCTGCTGCTGATGGTCGTGTTCCGCTCGCTCGTGCTCCCGCTCAAGGCGATCATCATGAACCTGCTGTCGGTCGGGGCCGCCTACGGAGCCATCACCCTCGTGTTCCAGAAGGGCGTGGGGATCGGCATCTTCAACCTGATCGGGTTCTCGTTCCAGCGCAGCGAGGCGATCGAGGCCTGGATCCCGCTGTTCCTGTTCTCGGTCCTGTTCGGGCTGTCGATGGACTACCACGTCTTCCTCCTGTCGCGGATCAAGGAGGAGTACGACAAGACGCAGGACAACACCGAGGCCGTGGCCTACGGCCTGCGGACGACCGCCGGCATCATCACCGGAGCGGCCATCATCATGGTCGTGGTCTTCACGAGCTTCGCCTCGGGCAGCCTGGGCCCGCTCCAGCAGATGGGCTTCGGCCTCGCCGTGGCGGTGTTCCTGGACGCCACGATCGTGCGGACGCTGCTGGTCCCCGCCTCGATGCGCCTGCTCGGCGACTGGAACTGGTACCTGCCGAAATGGCTCGAGTGGCTGCCCAAGCTGAACGTGGAGGGACACGAGCCGGAGCGCGTCGAGATGCCGGAGGCGGCCCTCGGCTACGTCGAGGCCGACGACCGGTCGGGCTGAGTATGGCGAGGGCGATCGTTGAGAACCTGGTCGGACGGATCTCCGACATCCAGGGGTCGTTCATCGAAGGGCTGAAGGACCTCGATGAGGAGTCGTTCCGAGCCAGACCCGGGGCGAAGGCGCCCTCGATCGCGTTCCACCTATGGCACACGGCGCGATGGGCAGATGCCTTCCAGGAGCGGTTCGGCTCGTTCGCGCCGGAGCTGACGCGGTTCTCCGGACGAACGCAGGTCTGGGATGCACATGACCTGGCTCGGGAGTGGGGGCTCGGTAGCGTGCTCGGGAAGGAGGCGACGGGGATGGGGCTCGACGACGACGCCTCTGCATCGCTCCCACTTCCCTCTAAGCCGGAGGTCACGTCCTACGCGCGCGAGGCGTTCGCGGCCGCTGAGGACGTCTTCCGCGGCGTGGACGACGACGAATTGCTCCTGCCGACGGGCGACTTCTACGACGAGGGTGGCTGGATCGTCCTGGAGCATTTCGGCTGGCATCTCACGCACGCATCCCGCCATCTGGGGATGATGGAGGCGTTGAAAGGTGTCCAGGGAGTAGAGGGCACGGCCACGGTCTAGCCGTGGTCGATCGGGAACATGATCACCTCAACCATGGGCGCGACTCGGTCAGCGATCGACAAGCGTGATGAGCACGCGCCGTCCCCGGATACCCTCGATCAGCTCCTGGTGTGTCGGCAGACGGTCACCGGCGAGCACGAGCCCGAGCCGCTTCGCGTGTTCGACCCCGACGGTGGGCAGCAGCCTCTCGTAGACGTCGGCGACCCGCTCGGGGTCCTCGTCCAGGGTCGCGTGCATCCGACGGGTCGTGCGGCCGGCGCGGACTTCGACCTCGGCACCGCCACGCAGGTTCACGGACCAACGGCTCGCCGTCAGGACGATCGGTGACCCATCCAGGTCCAGCACCGAAACGGGCACGGCGTAGCGCTTGCCGGTCCTGCGTCCGGTCACCGTGAGGATCGAGAGGCCCTGCATCCTCTCGCCGAGCCGGGACCGCAGGAGTGCGCGCATGAGGGCGTTCCCCATCTTGAACCAGGCCCGATAGCGAACCCCCGGCTCGTAGGACGTCACGTACGGTCGTTGGGGGCGGGTCGTCTCGTCCTGTGTCGTCACCATGGGAGATCCCTCCTGGTTCCTCGCCCACGAGGGGTCGAGGTCGACAGCGCCACCTCGACCCCTCACCACCTGCTCAGGCCGAGATCGGCGCTGGCGGCATGGGCGGCGCGACCTTCGCCATCACCGGACCGCGGCGTGCGCGGTAGGCCGCCACGCTGATCGTGCCCAGCCCGTAGACCACGGCGCACGTCAACGCGAGACTGCCGATCACCGGCACCGGCATCGCGACGGACAGGATCGCCCATCCGAGCGCGAACGCGCCGAAGCGCGAGCCCGTCCTCACGATCCTGCGTCCGAGGAGCCAAGCCCCCGTCGCCTGGCCGATCGCGAAGATCAGCGCGAGCGCCAGCAGGATCCCGAACCCGAGCGGGATGCCGACCAGCGTCGCGATCGCGATCACGCCCACCACCGGCAGACCGACCAACACGGCCAGACCCCATCCGATCGACGGACCGACGGCCGTACGTCCGGCCCTGTCCACCGCGTCGGCGGCACGCGGCGCGAACCACAGCAGCATGAACCCCAGGATCAGGGTCGACACCACGACGGCGAGCCAGAAGGCCAGGCCGACCGCGAACGTCGCCCAGCCTGACGTCCATCCCAGCCGCGACATCGACGACACCGTTCCGGTCACGGTGGCACCCGGCGCGATCACGCGGGTGTCGGCGTAGATGTCCCCGGTCACGCGCGCTCCGTCCCGAACGAACAGCGTGCCGCTGAACACGGCGACGTTCCCACCGACGGTCCCCTTGATGGCGACCGGACCGTTGAACGCCACCACCGTGTTCAGGACTGTGCCCTCGATCCGCACCGAGCCGTCGAACACGACCACGGATCCCACCACCTGTCCCGCGGGCACGAACGCGTCCCCGCTCAGGACCACGAGGTTGTTGTTGCCGCTCGGCTCCGCGGCGGCCAAGGCCGTCCCGGGGATCACGAGCGCCAAGAGCACCCCGAGCAACACGATCAGTACACGACGCATCTCCATGCACCTCCCTCGACACCTCCATCATCCGTATGGTGGGCCGGGAGAGCCTGGGTCGAGCGTCCCTGGACCTACGGGCCCTAGAGGAGCCGGACGCCGGCCCGCACGTCCCGCCCGAAGCGGTTCGAACGACCCTCGGTTCGCCGTACGCCCGCTGCGACCGTGAAGGTGGAGAACATCCTTCGGCTTCATCAACGACGAGGAGGGGAGCCGGATGAAGATCCTGTACGTCCACGCGTCGAAGTTCGGCAACGGGGCCAGGGTCGCCGAGGCATTCGCGCGGCAGATGTCGGCGAAACGAGTCGCCATCGAGACCCACCACGTCCGCGACATGCATCCGAAGCAGCTTCCGCAGGTCGATCTGTACGTGTTCAGCTCGCCGGGGCGGATGGGTAAGCCCATACGGGAGATGCGGCGTTTCCTGAAGGACCTGACGCTACCCGCGGGAACGCGGTACGCGCTGCTCACCACGGAGATGGCGCCGAAGCCGGACAAGAAGACCGGGCGGATGCCCACAGAGGAGGAGACCTGCCGGTTCCAGCACGTCCGGTCGATCATGAACGAGATCTTGCAGGGCAAGGGCCTGGTCCCGGTCGCTGAGGACAAGGTCTACGTCACCGACATCAAGGGGCCGTTGGAAGACGGCTGGCGGGAGAAGGTAGCTACCTTCGCGACCCGGATCTCCTTGGAGGAAGGGGTGGTGACCACCGGTGCAGCGCCTTCACCGTAGTCACGCGAGGCGGGAGCACAGGGGGCTCAAGGAGCTCGTGGGCGCCGGCGACACTATCGCGCTGCTGACGTTGCCGTTCGTGCTCGTGGGCTTGGCCCTGAACGACGCATACCCATCGGTGTTCACCGTCGGTGGGCCCTCCGACGCGTTGCGCGCGGTCTCGATCGCGGTGTTGATCCCCGGGCTCGTCATCTGGATCTGGTCGGCGGTCCTGATCCTGATCGAGGTCCCGCGATGGGGAGCTCATCACGACGGGCCCCTACGCCCTGGTGAAGCACCCGATCTACACGGGTGTGTCGCTGCTGGTGCTGCCGTGGATCGGCTTCCTGCTGAACTCGTGGCTGGGCCTCGCGATCGGCATCGTCATGTACGTCGTGTCCCGGCGGTACGCCCCCCGGGAGGAGGCGGCCTTGGCGAAGACCTTCGGCCCCGCGTGGGACGAGTACCGCCGCAACGTGAAGTTCCCCTGGCTCTAGCTGAGCGCTCGTCAACCGAGGTCCTCTGGACCCGAGAACCGTAGGTCGAACGCCGGACGCCTCCCGGGCCTCGGAACGGCACGATGAGGTCAGAAGGAGGCGATCGACATGCCTGGTCGTTCGTCGTCGTGGCGTGCGAGGCCAGTGTGGATCCGGACCGTGTTCGTCGCCGTCACCCTGTTCGCGTTCACCGCCTGCGGCAGCCCCCCCGCCCCAGTCGGAACAGGTACGACCACCCCGCCGACCTCGAGCCGGAGCTCGGCCGCCCCGCCCTCGACCGGCCCGACGCACACACCGGCCCCAGCTGCTTGGCGCGGGATCGCCGCGGAGCCGGTCCAGAAGGACTACTTCGCCCCGGCCCAGGCGGTCTGGGACGGCAAGGAGATGCTCGTCATCGTCACCAGCATGGACAACCCCTCCGACTTCTGCCTCGAGACCGTGCTGGGCTATGACCCCGCCACCGACGCGTGGCGTGCCATCACGCGGGTTCCGACCCCGAAGGGGTGCTACGAAGGCACCGATCGGCCGGTATGGACCGGGTACGAACTCCTCGTATGGGGCATCTCGAACGCCGCCTACGACCCGTCCACCGACACCTGGCGGAAGCTCCCGCAGCCCCCCGCCGGTGCGGGCGGGCCATCCGTGGTGGTGTGGACCGGCAAGCAGATGATCGGCTGGGGAGGCGGGTGCTGCGACCAGGAGCTGGCGGACGGAGCCGCGTACACCCCCGCGACGAACTCGTGGCGGATGCTGCCGCCCTCGCCGCTGCTGGGCAGGCACGCCGCGGGAGTCTGGACCGGGACCGAGATGATCGTCGCCGGCGGTTCGGGCTATGACGCGAACGGCCGGTCGACGCATTTCGCCGACGCCGCCGCGTACGACCCCAAGAGCCGGACGTGGCGGAAGCTGCCGCCGATGCCCGTGGCGCGGGGTGGCGGGTACTACACGCTGGACTACACCGCCGTCTGGGACGGAACGGAGATGCTGATGATCGGCGGGACACCGGGTGAGCACGCGAGCCCACCCCCGCTGGCACGAGGCGTCGCCTACAGCCCCTCTCGGAATGGCTGGCGCTGGCTCGCGCCCATGGCCTTCCCTAGGGCTGGGTTCGTCTCGGCGTGGACGGGCGCCCAACTGGTCGTGTGGGGAGGCGTGGGTGCCGGTGGCGCCATCCCACCGAGCGGCGAGACGTACGACCCGGATACCGACGCGTGGTCGTCCCTGCCGCAGGCGCCGCTCCGCGCGAGGATCGGTGCGGTGGCCGCATGGACGGGCTCGGAGATGGTCGTCTGGGGCGGGCAGGACGCGAGGCACCCGAAGACGGTGCTGTTCGACGGCGCCGCCCTCACTCCCGCGTCGCCGTGAGGGCGGGCGTGCTCCCGGCGCGCGCCGTAGGCTGTCGCCACGGGAGGACGCGGTGAAGACGTACAAGGATGCGGACGAGCTCAAGGCGCTGCTGAAGGCGATCCCCTACGACGGCGGGGCCCTCGAGATCAGCCACCATGCGGGCGAGGTCACGTTCCTGGGCGTGCCCGATCAGCCCGACTTCGGTGTGGTCGACTTCAAGATCTATCCATCGACGCACGTGCCCGAACTGAAGTCGCTGAAGGAGTACTTCTTCGGCTGGCGCGACGTGGTCGTGTCCTACGAGCGGTTCATCGATGTCGTTTTCGAGCACCTCGATGGAGGTCTATCGGCCGGATCGCCTGCGGATCACCTTGCGGACGAACGTCCGCGGCGGCATCAGCTCGACCCTCACGATCGACAGCGACTGGGCCGTCCGCGGCGGCGAGGAACGCTACCGGGACTGGCAGGAAGGCTGACCGTGAACGGGCCCCACCGACGATCGGCCGGTGGGGCCTCGTTTCAGCACCGGATCAGAAGGTGCCGGCCCCCACCTTCTCGGGCGTGGGCTTCGCCTCCTCCACCAGTACGAGATCGGACTCACGGCGTCCCGCGACCAGGGCCACGATGCCCATGATCAGCATCACGCCGCCGCCGATGATCACGGTCCAGATGATCGGCACGAACGTCACCGACTTCATGGTGTCGTAGTTCTGGAGGTTGTCCTGGAAGGTGCCAACCAGCCCCTGGAACCGCTGCATGGACGCGGGCATGTTCTGCAGCGCAGCGGCGGTGTCCGGGAAGTTCTGCCCCATGAAGGTCTGCAGATCCGCCGGCGTCATCCCCAGCTGCTGCGCCAGGGCGGGCAACATCGTGTTCTGCATCTCGGTGCCCATCGCGCTCACCGTCGTCAGCGCTCCGTTCGCCTGATCGATCAGCTGTTGCGTGTAGACAGGCTTCAGGTTCTCGTTCATCTGATCCGCGTCGGCCGCCTTGCCGGGCAACCCCAGCGCGAACGGCACCAGCAGCAGGATCGCGCCGAACACGATCGCGATGATGCCGCCGACCTTCGGCACGAACCACATGAAGATGCCGAGCGCGAACGCCAGCGCCCCGGAGATGAACAGCGCCCACGGGATCGTGGTGGCCGGCAGGTTCGACGTCGGGATCGCATCGGCAGAGGTGAACAGCGCGCGCTGCGCGTCCAGCGTGTCGATCAGCCCGTTGAACGTCGGGACGATCTGCGGCAGCGCCGCCATGCCATCGCCAACGCCCGGGAAGCGCTGGGTCACGAAGGCCTGGAACTGCTCCTGGGTCATGCCCAGCTGCTGGGCCATGGCGGGAGCCACCTTCGCCTGGAACTCCTGGCCCGCGGCGTTCAGCGTGGCGACGTCGGTACGCGCCGTCTGCATCGCCTGGGCCGTCATCACGGGGCGGAACCCATCGGTCAGGTCTTGGAACGCCGGACCCACCGAGAACAGGTGATTCACGACCGTGGTGCCCATCAGTAGTGCGCCGATCAGCATCACGACGATGGCCGGGATCCTGACGCCCCAGCCCGTGCCGGGCCTGTGTGTGGTCGAGGCCATGGTACGTCCCTTCTCTCGAGGTCTACGCCCTGACGCTAGTTCCGCTCGAGGGTCGAACCCCCATCCGTAAGACCCGCCGTCTTGAGGCCGAACTCCGGCGGTAGAGAGGTCGAGGAACCCGGGTCTCAGTTGGTCTCGGCGGGTGCGGCGTCCACACCGGGATCGGCGGTGACGTCGACCACGGCGGAGCTCCGGAACTCGCTGACGTAGCGTTCGAAGTCCCAGCCCCTTAGGAACTTCTTCGCCGCATGGCGCCCGTGCTCGAACAGCATCGACTGCGCGGTCTGGTCGATGTCGAAGTCGGTGGCCTTCACGGTGCCCGTGTCCACGAACATGGTGCGGGCCAGGACCGAGGGATCGTCGATGTGCATCTGGTCGTGGAAGCCGGTCATGGTGCCCACCATGGCCTTCGCGAGGTCGATGGTGCCGCGCACCCGGAACTTCTCTAGCGCCGGGCGCCGATGGGCGGGCGGAGAGCTTGATGCCGAAGGTGGGCCAGCGCGGCGTCCGCCCGTCGGTGCGATCGAACACCTCGATCGGGAAGTTGGACAGCATGCCCCCGTCCACCATGTAGGACGTCACCGACCTCCCCTTCTGATCCCGCCCCGTGAACTTCACCGGCTCGTAGAAGAACGGGATGGACATCGAGGCGCGCACGGCGTCGGCCACCAGCTGATCGTCCGCCTCCAGGCCGTAGCGCGCGTAGTCCCACGGCAACCGCACCAGCTCACCCCGGCTGACGTCGGAGACCATCACCACCAACCTGTAGGCCCGCTCGGGGGGAAGGGACGACGATGGATCGTCCAGCCGGAGATCCCCGAAGGTCCGCATCCCCAGCCCTGTCAGCTCCCGGTCCAGCCAGTCCCGCAGCGCGTTCCCCTCGTAGATCCCCTTCTCGAACACGATCGAGAGGCCCTTGCCGACGGTGCCCAGGTGGTCGATGAAGCCCTCGTCCTGGAACCGGCGGTAGTCCAGCTGCCGCATGACGTCCTCGAGGTCGGCGGCGGGCATCCCGGCCGCGACCAGAGCACCCACGATGGCGCCCGCGGAGGTGCCGGCGATCCGGTGGATCGCGTACCCGGCATCGTTCAGCTCCCGGTACGCGCCCACGAGGCCGATGCCCTTGACCCCGCCGCCCTCGAACACCAGGTCACAGTCCATGCCCTCCAACGGTAGGCCACCTCGACGTCCGGCGATGTCGGCCAGGGTCGTGATACCCGGCTCCCCCGGACGACCGACGACGTCGGGGCCCCACAGCCCGCCCCGGCGACCGCTCACCCGCCGATTGCCCGATCCGGCGAAAGCTCCTAGGGTCGTGGTGGAACCCACTGGAACGGACGGCGACAGCATGGTCCGCAACGGATCCCGCACGGCCAACGGCGACGCTCGCCGTGTCGACACTCCCCTGCCGCCTGAGCCCGCCGCGGCCCTGACGGCGGTGGTCGAGGATCTGGCCGGCGAACTGTCCCTGCGCCCCCTCCTGGAGCGGATCCTCCTGCGCTCCACCGAGCTCCTGGGATGCGACGCCGGTTCCATCTGCCTGGTGGACGAGGCGGCGGGCGTCTATCGCAAGGAGGCCGACATCGGCATCGCCTGCCAGTCCGGGAAGGTGTTCCCGCTCACGGAGGGCACCACGGGGGCGGTGGTGGCGCGCCGAGGTCCGGTCATCTTCGCGAACTACGGCGACGTCCCCGGCGGTCACGTCAGCCCCGAGGATCGCGGCGCGCTCAAAGGCGTGATCGGCGTCCCCATCTGGTGGCGCGGCGCGATCATCGGCTCCTGCGTGGTCTTCACGCGCGATCCGCAGCGCGTCTTCGTGTCCGCCGACGCCGAACTGCTGGAGCTCTTCGCCAAGCACGCCGCGATCGCCATCACGAACGCCCGCCTCCACGAGGCGGCCGAGTCCAACGCCCGGGCGGAAGCGGCCGCGGCGGAGCGGAACCGGATGGCGCGGGAGGTACACGACGCCGTGGCGCAGGGGCTCGCCTCCGTGTTGCTGGAGCTCCGCGCCGCGCGGGTCGCGATCGCGGACCAGCGGCCGGAAGAGGCCACCGAGGCCCTCACGGAGGCCCGGCGCGCGGCGGAGGCCGTCTTCGAGGAGACCCGGAGGAGTGTCCTGGGCCTGGCGCCCTCGCCCCTGGAGGGACATTCGCTGGAGGAGGCGCTGGGGTTGGAGATCGCATGGGCGAACCGCACCGGGGTCATCGAGGCCCGATTGGTGACGGCCGGCACCCCCGTGGTGCCGCCACCAGAGATCGCGCACACGCTCTTCCGGATCGCGCAGGAGGCGCTCACGAACGCGATCCGCCACGCGCAGGCGGCCTCGGTCCGCGTAGGGCTGGTCTACGCCCCGGATGGCGTCACGTTGCTGGTCCAGGACGACGGCGAGGGCTTCGATCGGGATCAGGTGGAGCTTGCCGCCGACGCGCACGGACTCGGGCTGGGTGGGATGGCCGAGCGGGCGCGGCTGCTGGGCGGGACGTTGGATCTGGACTCCACCCCCGGATGGGGGACGCGGATCCGGGCCCGGATCCCGATGCCCACCCGCGCGGTCGCCCCCGGAGGCGGGTCCGAGGTCCCCGTGCGCATCCTCGTGGTGGACGATCACGAGATGACACGGGCCGGCGTCGTGGGCATCCTCTCCGACGCCGATCCGACCCTGGAGGTCGTGGGCGAGGCCGGATCGGGCACCGAGGCGCTGGCCGCCTGGCGCGAGCTCCGCCCCGATGTCGTGCTCATGGACCTCCAGATGGCCGACGGCGACGGGATCGACGCGATCGCGAGGATACGAGCCGAGGACCCGTCGGCGAAGATCGTCGCGCTGACGGCGTTCGCGAGCGAGGACCTGGTGGCCGGCGCGTTCCGCGCCGGAGCCCGCGGTTACGTCGGCAAGGATGCGTCGGAGCGGGAGCTCGTACGCGCGGTCCGGGCGGCCGCGGACGGCGAGATGGTGGTCTCCGGGTCGGCGGCCGAACGCCTCTACGCCCACCTGAACGGCATGGAGGGTGCCCCGACGATCACGGAGCGCGAGCGACAGGTGCTCGCGCTCCTGGAGCGCGGGGCGACCGATCGTGAGATCGCCTCCGAGCTCACGATCTCGGTCAAGACCGTCGAGAAGCACGTGGGTTCGATCCTGCGCAAGTTCGGCGCCCAGAACCGCACGCAGGCCGTGACCCTGGCCCGCCAGCGCCTCGCCGTGTAGGGACATCCCCCTCATGCGGGACGGGGGATCCCCCCGATGCCCGCGCGTGCGCGGCTCCCTACGCTGGATCCGTCCGACGACCTCGGAGGCCCACCGTGCCTGTGGTACCCCTCAAAGACGTCCTCGACCGCGCGTTCAAGGAGCGGTACGGGGTGGCGGCGTTCAACATCGTCAACGACCTGACGCTCGAGGCCGTGCTGGCCTCGGCCGTGGAACTGAACGCCCCGGTGATCGTCCAGACCTCGGTCAAGACCGTCAAGTCCGTTGGGCGGGATGTCCTCTACGGGATGTGGACGACGATGACGGCCGGGATCGAGGTCCCCGTCACCCTGCATCTGGACCACTGTCCCGAGCGCGAGGTCATCTCCTCCTGTCTCGACGCGGGGTGGAACTCGGTGCTGTTCGACGCCTCCGCGCTGCCCGTGGAGGAGAACCAGCGGCAGACCACCGAGGTGGTGGCGGAGGCGCGTCGCCACGGCGCCCATGTCGAGGGTGAGATCGAGGGCATCAAGGGGGTTGAGGACGACGTCGGCTCCGACGAGGAGTCGGCGCGGCAGTCCCTGGCCGTGGCGCTGGAGTTCATCCGCACCACCGGCATCGACTGCTTCGCCCCAGCGATCGGCAACGCCCACGGGATGTACGCGGCCGAGCCGAAGCTGGACGCCCAGCGCGTCACCGACATCGTGGAGGCCGAGCCGATCCCGATCGCGCTGCACGGGGGGAGCGGGATGACCGACGCGCAGTTCACCGACCTGATCGCGCGCGGCTGCGCGAAGGTCAACATCTCCACCGCGCTGAAGCGCACCTACATGAAGTCGAACCTCGCCTTCCTTCGGGAGACCGAGGCCGCCGACAAGTGGGACCCGCCCTCGCTCTTCCGCCACGTGCGCACGGACGTGATGGAGATGGCGAAGGCCCACATCCGCAGGTTCGGGAGCGAGGGCAAGGCCTGGTGACCACGCTCATCTTCGACTGCGACGGCGTGTTGGCCGACACCGAGCGCTACGGACACCTGCCCGCGTTCAACCAGATGTTCGAGGAGTTCGGGCTGCCCGTGCGCTGGTCCGAAGAGGAGTACGGGGAGAAGCTCAAGATCGCAGGCGGCAAGGAACGGATGGCGAGCCTCCTCACGCCCGACTTCGTCGCCCAGGCGGGGCTTCCCACCGACCCGGAGGGCCAACGGGAGGCCGTGGCCGCCTGGCACCGCCGCAAGACCGAGATCTACAAGGAGATGGTTGCCGCGGGGCGACTCCCGGGGCGTCCGGGAGTGGCACGGACCGTCGGGGCAGCGTTGGATGAGGGATGGACGTTGGCCGTGTGCTCGACCTCCTCGGAGGCCTCGGTGCGCGCCGTGCTGGAGCACGTGGTCGGCCCCCATCAGGCGGCCCGGTTCGCGCTCGTGCTCGCGGGCGACGTGGTGCCGGCGAAGAAACCCGCCCCCGACATCTACGAGATGGCCGTCGAGCGTCTGGGCGTGGGACCTGCAGAGGCCCTCGTGATCGAGGACTCCCGCAACGGGCTCTTGGCGGCGGTCGGCGCCGGCCTGACCTGCGTGGTCACCGTCAGCAGCTACACGGGGCAGGAGGACTTCTCCGAGGCCGTGCTGGTGGTCTCCTCCCTCGGCGACCCCGAGGGGGAGCGCACCGAGGTGCTGGCCAACCGCGGTGTCGCCGACCCGCAGGGCTACGTGGCGATCGGGGATCTTCGGGCGTGTCTCGAGGTGGGAAGCGTGTCCGGCAGATGAGCGATCAGGGAGGTGTGGATGGCGGACTCGAGCCTTGAAGGGGTCGAGCTGGTGGTGCGGACGATCGCACAGACCTCGGTCGACAACGAGAAGTACTTCGGCGATCTCGACGCGGTCGTCGGCGACGGCGATTTCGGCTACTCGATGGCACGCGGCTTCGAGCTGGTGCTGGCCGACTTCGACGACTTCGACCGCACCGACATAGGGACGTTCCTCAAGAAGATCGCGGTGGTGATCACGAGCCGCGTGGGCGGGACCTCGGGCCCGCTGTGGGGGACGGGGTTCCTGCGTGCCGGCACGGTGGCCACCGGCAAGACCGCCCTCACGTCGGAGGACACGATCGCGATGCTCCGCGCAGCGATCGAGGGCATCAAGAAGCGAGGGAAGTCGGACCTGGGCGACAAGACGCTCTTGGACGCTCTGGAGCCGGCGGTCGACACGCTCGAGAGCTCGCTCGCGGAGGGAGAGGGCGCGGAGGTGGCGATCGCCAAGGCCGCCACCGTCGCCCGGGAACGCGCCGAGGCAACCAAGGAGATGATCGCCAAGCGCGGGCGCGCCGCGTACACGGGAGAGCGGAGCATCGGAACGCTGGACGCGGGGGCGGTCGCCGTCGCGATCATGTTCGAGCAGGTCGCCGAGGCATGGGCGGCCAACGAGTAGGAGGAGTCCGGGATGAAGAAGTTCGTCAACGACCCGAAGCAGTTCGTGCCGGAGATGCTCCAGGGGATCGCCCTGGCCAACCCCGACACGCTGAAGTACGTCCCCGAGTACAACCTGATCATGCGGACCGACGCGCCGAACGACGCGAAGGTGTCGATCCTGCAGGGCTCGGGCTCCGGCCACGAGCCCGCCCACGTGATGATCGTGGGCAAGGGGATGCTGGACGCCGCCTGCCCCGGAGACGTGTTCGCGGCGCCGCCCATGGACTACGTCATGGAGTCCACGAAGCTCCTCAACTCAGCCAAGGGCGTCCTGCACCTGATCAACAACTACACCGGTGACCGGATGGCGTTCGAGATGGGCGCCGAGATGGCGGAGGCCGAAGGGATCCGGATCGGGACCGTGGTGGTGGATGACGACGTCGCCGTGAAGGACTCCACGTGGACCGTCGGGCGCCGCGGCGTGGCCGGCAACTTCTTCGTGATCAAGGCGGTCGGCGCCGCCTCCGAGCAGGGCGCCGAACTCGACGACCTCGTGAAGCTGGGCGAGCGAGTCAATTCGGTCACCCGGACGATGGGCATGGCGCTGACCTCCTGCACCCCGCCGGCCAAGGGATCCCCGTTGTTCGAACTCGGCGACGACGAGATGGAGATGGGCGTCGGGATCCACGGCGAGCCGGGACGTCGCCGCGAGAAGCTGGCCGACGCCAACGCGATCGTCGACGAGCTGGTCGAGGCGACCGCCTCCGATCTGCCGTTCCAGAAGGGCGACAACGTCGCCCTGATGATCAACGGCCTCGGCGGCACGCCGATCAGCGAGCTCTACCTGCTGTACGGCCGGGCCCACGACCAACTCGCGTCCCGCGGGATCACGGTGGGCCGCAGCTACGTCGGTGAGTACTGCACGTCGCTGGACATGGCGGGCTGCTCCGTCACGTTGGTGAAGCTCGACGACGAGCTCACGTCGTTGTTCGCCGCGCCCGCGGAGGTGGCCAACAGGATCTTCTAACCCTCTCTTTGCACGCCCCCGGAGCCCTCTTGGGCTACTCCTAACCCGCCGTGACGTCTGATGGTGGACGAGCGGCGGGGAGCCCGCCGCACGGGAGGCGGGACGATGGCACAGAAGCAGCAGCAGGTCCGAAGGACCCCTCCGGAGGTCCAGGCGATCCCGGAGGCAGGACCGCGGAAGGTGCCCGAGCCGACGCCGAGATCGGCGCCGCAGCCCGAGCGCACGGGGGCCGAGCCCTGGCTGATGGGTGCCCTGGTTCTCGTGACGATCGCCTTCTTGGTGCTGGCGGGCTGGACCATCTACCAGCGACGCCAGGTGACCCCGGCAGAACGGCTCGCCGGAACCACCGCGGCGGCCTGGGACGTGGCGACTCCGACCGCACTGGCCGGTGTCTACGCCGGGCGGGCCGTGCTCGTTCGATCCGACGGCACCAGGGTGGTAGGCCGCAAGGCCATCGTGGCGTCGGTGCAGGCCCTCGGCCCGCGATTCACGATGAAGCAGGTGGGAGCCGTCGGCACGACTCCGGACGGCGCGTTCGTGACCTTCCCCTACACGTACGCGGGCCACGGCAGCGGCTCCGGCGTGGCGGTGGTCAAGGTCGTGCGAGGGAAGATCGTGCGGCAGTGGAACTACGAGACCTACAAGGTGGCGCCATCGGCTCCCAAGCCCACGCAGAAGCCGAAGGCGAAGGCCTCCACGAATCCAGCCGGGCAGTAGGTCGACGGCGCTGTCGAGTCATCCGACTCGGCAGCGCCTGCTGGCTCAGACGTGGTTCGAGAGCTCGATGCTCCAGCGCCAGGACCTCTGGTCCTCTGCGTGCCACCAGGCGGTGAGGATCCCCACCTCGCCGCCGGGCAGGATCACGGGCTTGCCCAGGTCCGTCTCGTCGGGCCAGACGTTCTCGCGGCCGACCTCGTCGCCGCGGAGCCACAGGCGGGCGATGGGCGAGGCCACCAGGCCGGGCAGCTCGCGGCCGCGGGCCACCAGCGTGCCCGCCTCGTCGTAGACGTCGATGTCGACCCGCTCGGGCAGGGCGTGGGCGAGGACGCCGGCGTGTGGCTCCATGCGCCCGCGCGCCACCTCCAGACCCATGGACGCGCCGTCAGGGTTCCGGATCTCCCAGATGTGCACCGTCACGCGCTGTCTCCCTCCGCCGCGAGGCGGGCGCCGAGCTCCCGGACCACCTGGGGCACCAGGTCCACATCCTCCTCGCGGGTGCGCCAGTTCACCATCGCCGGGCGGAACGCCGCGCGGCCGCCGTGATCGGTCGAGCCGAAGAAGACGCGGCCGTCCATCAGGGCGGCTTCGCCGATCCGGCGGTTGAGGTCGTTCAGCTCCGGACCGTCGGTCCAGCCCTCCGGCTTGAAGCGGAAGCACACGATGTTCAGCGGCACCTCTGCCAGGCGCTCCAGGTCGGGTGCGGCGTCGACCGCCGCGGCCAGCCGCTGGGCCAGGTCCAGGTCGTGCTCCACGATCGCCCGATGCCCCGCTCGGCCGTAGGCGCGCAGCGTGGCCCAGATCGGCAGCGAGCGGGCGCGGCGCGACATCTCGGGACCCAGGTAACCCCAGTTCGGCTGCGGGTCGTCGATGTCCGGCAGGTACGCCGCTCCCGAGCCGAAGACCGCCGGCAGCAGGGCGGGGTCGCGCACGAAGGCGAACCCACTCTCGTACGGGACGTTGAGCCACTTATGGCCGTCGGCGATCACCGAGTCCGCGAGGTCGACGCCTTCGACCAGGTGCGACGTCCGCGGCGAGAGACCGGCGAACAGGCCGAAGGCCCCGTCCACGTGGAACCAGGCGCCGTAGCGGTGCGCCAGCTCCGCCATCTCGATGAGCGGATCGAAGTCGCCGGCGTTCACCTCACCGGCGCTGCCGATCACGATCGCGGGGCCGCCGTGCAGCTCGGCGAGCGCCGCCTCCATCGCCTCGAGATCGACGCGGCCGACGGCATCGCGCGAAAGCTTCCGGACGCGACCCCTGCCGACGCCCAGCATGCCGAGCGCCTTGACGTCGCTGGGGTGCGTGTAGCCGCCGCCCAGCACGGTGATGGGCGGGGCCGCGGCCAGCCCGAGCTCGTCGACGTCCACCCCCGCCTGCTCGGCACACCAACGACGCGCGCACCCCAGGGCAACGAAGTTGGCCATGGTGGCGCCCGACGTGAGCACGCCTCCCCACGCCGCGGGCAGACCGAACAGCTCTTTCAGCCACTCGATCACGACCTGCTCGAGCCGCCCGGTGAGGGGCGAGGCGACCCACGCCCCCGGGTTCTGATCCAGCGTGGACACCATCCAGTCGGCGCCCAAGGCGGCCGGCGTGGTGCCGCCGTTGACGAAGTGGAAGAACTTCGGTCCCGCGGAGTGCACCGCGCCGTCGAACCCCGCGACGAGCTCCTCCAGCGCGGCCACGGCGCCGATGCCCTCCTCGGGCAGCTGCCCACCGAAGGTCGCCGCGACATCGTCGGCGCGGGGATCGCGGACCGGCCGGTCGGCGATCGAACCCAGGTACTTCGCGGCCTCGCTCGCGGCGAAGTCGATGACGTCTTGCAGCTCGGCGGGATCGGGACGGTCCATGGCTTGCGATGCTACCGCTCGCGCGCCCAGGCCGCGTCGCCATAGGATGGGGTGGATGGACGCCGACGCCCTCCTCACACTTGTCCGCTTCCACGCGTGGGCGAACGACCGGATCCTCAGAACGGCGGCCGACCTGTCGGATGAGGACTTCCGGGGAACCGCGAACCTGGACTACGGCAGCGCGTTCGGCACGATCCGCCATCTCGTCGACGTCGACTGGAGCTGGAGGGAGTTCTGTACCGGCAACGACATCGGCGAGACCTACGTGTGGGACCACGGTTTCGTGCTCGACGATCTGCCGGCCCTCCACGCGTTCTCACAGGAGGAGGACGCTCGCCTGCGGAGGTACGTTGAGTCCCTCGACGAGGCCGCGCTGGCGGAGTCGCTGGCCATCAGCGAGGAGTTCTCGGCACCGCGCTGGCTGATCCTCGTCCACACCGTGAACCACGGGACGCAGCACCGCAGTGAGCTGGCTCGCTACCTCACCGAGTGCGGGCATTCGCCGGGCGAGCTCGATCTCCTGGACGCTCTCCAACTGCGGTGGCCCGGCGAGGGATGAACCGTCGCCCGTGTCGCCGCCGCGTAAGCCCAGGATCGACAAGACCGGCCGTCTGAGCGCCGGGATCCTGCTGTGGCGTCGGCACGACGGGCGGCTCGAGGTCCTCCTCGGCCATCCCGGCGGCCCCTACTTCGCCCGCAAGGACGAGGGAGACTGGACCGTGCTCAAGGGTGAGGTCGAGCCCGGCGAGGAGCTGAGGGACGTGGCCCTTCGCGAGTTCGGGGAGGAGACCGGTCACCCACTCCCCGGCGATGCCCTCCTGATAGAACTCGGTCAGATCCGCCAGAAGTCGGGCAAGGTCGTGGTCGCGTGGGCGGCCGAAGGAGACCTTGACGCGAACGCGGCGGTGAGCAACACCTATGAGATGGAGTGGCCGCCACGGTCGGGCAAGACCCAAACGTTCCCCGAGATCGACCGGGTGGCCTGGTACTCGATGAAGAAGGCACGCGTGAAGATCAAAGGCGCGCAGGCGCCGTTCCTGGACCGCCTCGAGGAGGCGCTGGCGGACCTCGACGTGCCGTGACGGGCGTCATCGGGCGCCGCGGAGCAGGGCGAGCAGACGCAGGATCTCGAGGTAGAGCCAGACCAGGGTTGTCAGCAGCCCGAACGCGCCGAACCACGCCATCACGCGGGGCGCGCCGCTCTCCACCCCCGCCTCGATGACCGCGAAATCCACCAGGAGGTTGGCCGCCGCCAGGAGGCAGATCGCGATGCTGATCGCGATCCCGACGCTGTTGGGCTGCGTCCAGAAGAGCAGATCCACCCCGAACAGGCTGAAGATCCACCCCACCAGGTACATCAGGGCGATCCCCGCCGTGGCGATGAAGACCACGCCCACGAACCGGCTGGTCACCCGGATCGCGCGCGAGGAGTAGAGGAGGAGCGCGGCTAGGAAGGTGGCCACCGACGCCAGGAGCGCCTGGCCCACGATCCCGTCGTAGTACGACTCGTACAGGTGCGAGATCGAGCCCATCCAGAAGCCCATCAGCACCGCGTAGAGGAGCCCGGCGACCATGACCAGGCGCGGGTTCTTCGCGGCGGCGATCGAGATCGCGATCAGCAGGATGTAGCCCAGGAAGAACCACATGCCAGAGGACGGCTGCTTGTTGGCGGCGGCTCGCCAGCCGAGCATGGCGAAACCCATCGTGACCACGATGAGGAACAGAGCGCGCACGGCCACGCTGCCGTAGGTCATCGTGGCGGCGCTGGCGCGGCCACCGGTCGCCTCGCGTGCTGCCTCGGCGGAGAAGGACGTGTCGTTCAGGATCTGTGCGGACATGGGCTCCCTCGTCGTGTGATCGGTCCCCGGCCTGTCGTGAGCGCGCATGAGCCTACATGGAGGCGCTCCCGCGACGGAACCCGTCTGACGGACCAAGGGGCCGCGCGACTATCCTTCGGCCGTGCGCATCGGGATCCACGTTCGGCACTGGGAGGGAGCTCCGCACGACGTCGTGGCACCCGCGCGCGAGGCCGAGGCGCTGGGCCTCGACTCGGTCTGGACCTCCGAGACATGGGGCTCCGACGCGATGGTGCTCGCCACCTGGATCGCCGCCCACACCGAGCGGATCGGGGTAGGCGTCGGTGTGGCGCAGATGCCCGCGCGCACGCCCGCGAACGCGGCCATGGCAGCGGGCACGATCGACCAGCTGAGCGGCGGGCGCTTCCTCCTCGGCCTGGGCACCTCCGGTCCGCAGGTGGCGGAGGGCTGGCACGGCGTCGCCTTCGATCACCCGCTTGAGCGCACCCGCGAGTACGTGGGCATCGTGCGTTCCGTGATCGCCCGGGAGTCGCCGGTCCGCTCCGACGGACCCCACTACCCCGTTCCGGCGCTGGCCGGCACTGGCCTGGGCAAGCCGCTCAAGGCGAACGCGCGCTGGCTCCGTCCCGAGGTCCCGATCTACCTGGCCGCGATGGGACCGCGGAACGTGGCCCTGGCAGCGGAGATCGCCGATGGCTGGCTGCCGCTGTTCTTCTCCCCCGAGCGGCCGGATGCGTTCGCCGAGCCGCTGCGCGACGGCGCCGCCCGCCGGGACCCGGCCCTGGGGCCGCTGGACGTCGCGCCGATGGTGTCGGCCGCCATCGGCGAGGACCTCGCGGCCTGTCGCGACGCCGTTCGACCCACCGTCGCCTTGTACGTGGGCGCCTACGGCTCCAAGGAGGCGAACTACTACAACGCCCTCGTGACCAGGTACGGCTACGCGGAAGAGGCCGCCCGGATCCAGGAGGCGTTCCTGGGCGGACGGCGTGAGGAGGCCGTGGCGGCCGTCCCCGACGCCATGGTCGACGAGCTCTGCCTGGTCGGGTCGGAGGCACGTGTCGCCGAACGGATGCAGGTCTACCGCGACGCGGGGGTCACGACCCTGCTGATCCACACCGCCGACGTGGAGACGATCCGCGCCGTGGCCGCGGCGGCCGAGCGAGGGGGCCTGGGATGAGGACCGCACCCACCGACCCGGACGTCGAGCGGGAGCTGGTCGCGGTCGCACACACGTTCGCCGAGCGGAAGATCCGGCCCGTGGCCGCTGCACTGGACGAGGCCGAGGCATTCCCGTGGGAGCTGTTCCACGCCGCCTGCGAGGTAGGCCTGGCGAGCATCGACATCCCCCAGGCCTACGGAGGGGCGGGCGTCGAGAGCCTCTACACCGCGTCCCTCATCACCGAGGAGCTGACCTGGGGCGACAGCGGCGTCTCGGCGGTGATCAGCGGCAACGGGTTCTTCGCCGGGCCGATCCTGGCGCTGGGCACCGAGGAGCAGAAGCAGCGGTGGGTCACGCCGCTCACCCGGCCCGACTCCCCGGCCGCGGCGCTGGCCCTCACCGAGCCCGGCGCGGGCTCCGACGCCTCGGCGATCATCACGCACGCGCGGCGCGTGGACGGCGGCTACGCCCTCAACGGCTCCAAGACCTGGATCTCCAACGCACCCGACGCGGATCGCTACCTCGTCTACGCGACCGTGGAACCTGGCTCGCGCTCGCGCGGGATCACGCACGTTCGTGGTGGAGAAGGGCGACGAGGGGTTCGCCCTGGGCAAGAAGATCCCGAAGCTGGGGACGCGATGCTGCCCCAGCGGCGAGCTGTTCTTCGACGAGTGTTTCGTGGCCGAGGACCGTCGGATAGGCGACGAGGGCCAGGGGTTCCACGGCGTGCTGGAATGGTTCGACCGCTCGCGCGTGCTGCTGGCCGCAGGCTCGTGCGGGGTGGGGCGCGCGGCGATCGAGCACGCCGTCGCCTACGCGAAGGAGCGCGAGGCGTTCGGGCAGAAGATCCACGAGTTCCAGGCGGTCTCGTTCCGGCTGGTGGACGCGAAGATGAAGGTCGACCAGGCGCGGCTGCTGACGCACCATGCTGCGCGCCTGGCCGACGCCGGCGAGCCGTACACGACGGAGTCGGCGATGGCGAAGGTGGCCGCCAGCGAGGCTGCGTTCTTCGCGGCGTGGGCCGCGATGCAGACCCTGGGCGGGAACGGCTACTCGCGCGAGTACCCCGTGGAGAAGCTGTTGCGTGACGCGAAGCTGGACGAGATCTGGGAGGGCACAAGCGATATCCAGCGCCTGATCGTGGCGCGCTCGATGTTCCGGGAGCCGGGTCGCTGAGCGGGTCGCGGGAGGTGAGGGGGACGCCGCGCGACCTGCGGCCGTTGTTCGACCCGGCCTCGGTGGCGCTGGTGGGCGCCTCGGACGACCCCACGTCGTGGGGCTACCAGGCGGCCACCGTGCTGCTGTCGGGCACGCACCCCCGCCCGGTGTGGTTCGTGAGCCGCTCGAAGCCGTCGGTGCAGGGACACGCCACCTTCCCCTCGGTGGCGAGACTGCCCGCACCGCCTGAGCTGGTGCTGTTGCAGGTGCCCGCGGCGGTCCTGGAGCAGGCGGTGGGCGACGCCGTCGACGCCGGCGCTCGAGCGATCGTGGCGATCACGGCCGGCCTGGGCGAGGCGGGAGCGGAGGGCCGCGCGGTGCAGGAGCGGATACGGGACCGGGTCCGCGCGGCCGACGCGGTCCTGGTGGGCCCGAACTGCATGGGGGTGCAGGACAGTTCGACCGAGCTGTTCGCGGCGCCGTGGATCCAGCTGCCGCCCGGCGACGTGGCGTTCGTCTCGCAGAGCGGCAACCTGGGGTTCGATCTCCTCTATCGGGCCCAGGAGGTGGGGTTCGGATTCTCGAGGTTCGTCTCGCTGGGGAACCAGGCGGATCTGATCGGCGCCGACGTGGTGGCCTCGTGCGCCGAACACCCCGCCACGCAGGTGATCGCGGTCTACGCGGAGGATTTCGTGGACGGGCGGGCGTTCGTCCGGTCGGCGGCGGCGGCGCGCGCTGCCGGGCGCCCGGTGGTGGTGCTCTCCCCCGGTGGGAACGCGGCCGGGGCGCGCGCGGCGCTGTCCCACACCGGCGCGCTGGCGAGCGACGACGCAGTGGTGGAGGCGGCCTGTGAGTCCGCGGGCGCGTTCCGGGTGCGGAGCGTGCGCGAGATGACCGACATGATCGTGGCCCTGCGGTCGCCGATGCGCCCCCGCGGACGGCGCGTGGGGATCGTCACCACGGGCGGCGGCAACGCCGTCATCGCCGCCGAGGCGCTGGGCTCGGCGGGACTGGAGGTCCCGCCCCTCTCCGACGTCACGGCCGCGGCCGTGACGGCCTCCGCCCCCGACGTCGCCGCCCGTTCCAACCCGGTGGATCTGTTCGACGCCACGTTGAACGACGGGCGCCTCATCGCGAAGGCAGCGGACGCGGTGGCGCGCTCGGGCGAGGTCGACGTCGTGGTGATGTCGGGACAGACGCTCGCCCTGTGGGACGAGATCGACGCCGAGATCGCGGCCACCGAGGTCGAGAGCGTCGCGATGTACGAGGCGACCGCGCGGGAGACCGGCGTCGCGATCGTGGTGAACACCGACCGTCCCGGGACCGAGGCCGCGCGCGCCGCACGGGCTGCCGGGATCCCCGTCTACCGCGACCCCGAGTCGGTCGCGGCCGTGCTTGCGTTGCTGGTCCGCGACGCGGAGCGCGGGAGGGAGCGGTGCAGCCGCGCGCAGCCTCGCCGACCTGCCGGTGGCCGCGGAACCGATCGGTCCGCCGGACGGCTACTGGGGTTCGCGCGAGGTGGTCGAGGCCGCCGGGGTCCCGTTGGCAGGTGCGCGCCGGGTCACCTCCGCGGAGGAGGCGGCTGCGGCCGCCGGTGAGCTCGGCTTCCCGGTGGTGCTGAAGGCGCTCGGCCCGCTCCACAAGTCGGATCGAGGGCGGCGTGGTGCTGGGCATCGACGGACCCGACGCGCTGGCCGTCGCCTGGAACGACCTCGACACGCGCCTGCGCCCAGACGCCTGCTCGGTGGAACGACAGGCGGATACGAGCGGCGGGGTGGAGCTGATCGTGGGCGCGAGATGGGACCCGCGGTTCGGTCCGGTGGCCCTGGTGGGGATGGGCGGCGTGCTGGCCGAGCTCGTCCCCGACGTGGCGGTGGCTCTGGGTCCACTGGATGCGGCGGCGGCCGAGCTCCTGATCCGGAGGCTCCGGACGGCACCCCTGCTCACGGGCTATCGCGGTCGACCGGCGGTCGACGTCCCCGCCGCCGCCTCGACGCTGGCGCGCCTCTCCGCCTGGGCCGCCGCACACCCCGAGGTGCGGGAGATCGAGGTCAACCCGTTGCTCGTGGGGCGGGAGGGCGTGCTGGGGCTGGACGCCAGGGTGCTGCTGGAGGAGGAGCCATGACCGAGGAGGCACCTATCGTGGTGCAGGGCATCCCCGTGGCCTGGGAAGCCCACGGTGAGGGCACGCCGATCCTGTTGATCCATGGATGGTCCGCGGACCGCCGCTACATGCTGGCCGACCTGGAACCGATCTTCGCCGAGCACCCCGGATGGCGCCGCATCTACTTCGACCTCCCCGGCCACGGCGCGACGCCGGCCCCGGACCGGCTCTCGACCCAGGACCAGATGCTCTCGATCCTGCTCGACTTCATCGACGCCGTGCTGCCCGCAGGGTCCCTTCGCGGTGGCGGGCAATTCCTACGGCGGGTACCTCACGACCTTGCTGTTCCGCTCGATCCCGGAGCGGCTCCTGGGCGTGGGTCTGCTGGTGCCCGACACCCCCCGGTCGGACGGGACCCGCGACACCCCGCCCGCGGTGACGCTGCGGCCCGACCCCTCGATCTTCGACGACCTGGCCGCGGATGAGGCATGGATCCCGGATGCGTTGATCCTGCACGAGCGCCGGATGGTCGAGGAGATCCGCGCCCACGACATGCCCGGCTACCGCATCAGCGACCGGGCCTTCCTGGAGCGGTTGAACGAGCATTACGTGCTCGAGGGCGACGCCGGGCGTCCGGGTCCCCCGTTCGCCGGTCCCAGCCTGATCCTGGCGGGGCGTCAGGACGCGACCGTCGGGTACCGGGGGGCCTGGGCGCTGGTGGAGGAGCTCCCGCGCGCCACCTACGCGGTCCTGGACACCGTGGGCCACCACCTGGGCCGCGTGGAGGCGCCGGCGCTGTTCCGCGCGTCTGGTCGGCGACTGGCTGGACCGGATGGACCGGAGCCCGGATGCCGGAGCCGAACCACCTTGAGCGTGGTTCGGCTCCGGTACTCGGGTCGACCCGGCCTCAAGGGGCGACGATCAGCGAGGAATCGTTGATCCAGGCTGCCAACGAGCCATCGACCCCGACGCCCGTTGTGGCTCCGGTGGCCACATCGACGAGCGTGACCTCACCGGCGCCCGACATGGCGATCCTCGTACCGTCAGGGGACCACCGCGCCCAGTGCAATTCGCTGATGCCGCCGGCGCCCTCGACCGGGACCTTGGCGAGGAGCCGGGCATCCGACCCGTCCGGACGCGCCGTCCACAGCTGATCGGACTGCAGGTCCCGCCGATCAACCGCGGATGAGCGAGGTACGCGATCCGCGTGCCGTCAGGGGAGTAGACCCCGTGGGCGGCGCTCTTCATCACGAGCGTCGAGACCCCCCCCGTCGCGGGGACGGACCACAGGTCCCAGTGCTGGGTCCGATTGATGTCTCCCCTCGGCAGGTTGAACAGGATCGTGCTCCCGTCCGGGCTGAAGCTCGGACCCATGAACCAATGACCGGTCCTGACCTGCCGGAGGTGCGTGATCTGCTTCGTGTCGCCCGTGGCGACGTCGACGACGTACAGAGCCCCCACCGTGTCCGTGTTCGCGTCCCGTCCCTGATACACGAGCGACGATCCATCGGGAGACCACTGGGCCCCGTAGGCATCGATCGTGTCATTGACCTGTTTGAGGCCGGTTCCGTCGATGTTGGCCACGGAGACAGCGACCTGCCCAGGGCAGCAGGGGTTGAACGCGACCATCGTGCCGTCGGGGGACACCGCGTACTGCGCCGCGCCGGCGATTGCGGTCGGGAGCGACGTCTTGCCGCCGGTCGCCAGATCCACGATGAAGGCTCCAGCGGTCGGAGTGAACGTCGTCTTGATGCCCTGGGATGGGGGTGGTTGGGTGGCGGGCTCGTTCGACCGGGTCATGGTGGTCAGGCCGACCGCGGCCGCTATCACGAGCAGTCCGGCAACCAGCGCGAACACCGTCGCTTTGCGTCGCGCCTCCCGATGGCGCTGTACCTGTGTCTGGCGCTCCGGCGCGTCGGGCTCCTGCCGGATCTTCTGGGTCGTCATGCGGAAGACCTCCTGAACCTCAGGCATCGCTGGCTCCTTCCGAGGCACGCAGGGCCTGTCTCCCTTGGGTGGCGAGGGCCCTGACGGTTGACGGACGGATGCGCATGATGCGCGCGGCCTGCTCGGACGGATATCCGAGCAGGTCAACGAGCACCAGGGCGGCGCGTTGCCGCGGCGTCACCGAGAGCAAGAGCGTGCGTACGTCTGCACGCAGCTCCGCCTCCCGGAACCCGTCGTGGGCCTCCACGATCGGCAGCACCTTGCGGATCGCCATCGCGGCTCTCCGCGAGCGCATCAGGGACCCGTTGAGGGCGACCCGGAACAGGTAGCCCACTGGATCCTCGACCGTGGACACACGGTCCCACCGCTCCCAGACGCGCGCGAACGCATCCTGGGCGATGTCTTCGGCGTCCTGGCGATTGCCGGTCACGAAGTAGAGCGCCTTGAGAACGTGCTCGTACTCCTCCCCGAAGAAGCCGTCGAACTGGGCCCTTGCTCCGACGGTCTCCGAAGGGATCGACACGATCTCACCCTCTGCTCGCATACCCCATGAATGCACGGCGCGAGCCGGCCGCTTAGTGAGATGCCAGGGAACTACTCCCGGGCGAGCACGTGCTCGGCGAGCGCCGGCAGGATCTTCTGGCCGTAGGCGCCCAGGGTTCCGTCCTTGTCGTCGTGTTGGAGGTAGAGCGCGAACTGGTCGACGCCCAGTTCCGCGAGCTCGTTCAGCCGCCGCACGTGCTGTTCCACCGGCCCCAGCAGGCAGAAGCGGTCGACGATCTCATCGGGCACGAAGTCGGTGTGGACGTTGCCGGCCTGACCGTGCTCGTTGTAGTCGTAGCCGCGACGGTCCGCGATGTAGGCCGTCAGCGCCTCCGGCACCTCGGAGCTCTCGCCGTAGCGCTCGACGATGTCGGCCACGTGGTTGCCCACCATGCCGCCGAACCACCGACACTGGTCGCGCGCGTGCGCCAGGTCGTCACCGACGTAGGCGGGTGCCGCGGCGCAGATCGTGATCGCGTCGGGATCGCGGCCGGCCTCCTCGGCGGCCCGGCGGACCGCGCCGATGGTCCAGGCGGCGATGTCGGGATCGGCCAGCTGCAGGATGAAGCCGTCGCCGACCTCGCCCACGAGCTTCAGCGCCCTCGGACCGTACCCGGCGACCCAGATCTCCACGTGGCTCTTCGCCGCCCACGGGAAGCGGATCGTCGAGCCCTGCACCGAGGCGTCGCGGCCGTTCGCGAGCTCGCGGATCACCTCGACCGCCTCACCGAGGGAGGCGAGCGTCGCGGGCTTGCCGTTGGTGACGCGCACCGCCGAGTCGCCCCGCCCGATGCCGATCACGGTGCGGTTGCCGAACATCTCGTTGAGGGTCGCGAAGAGGCTCGCCGTCACCGTCCAGTCGCGCGTGAGGGGATTCGTCACCATCGGGCCGACCGTGACGTTGCGGGTGTTGGCCAGGATCTCGGTGAAGATCGGGAACGGCTCCTCCCACAGGATGTGGCTGTCGAACGTCCACACGTGGCTGAAGCCGTACGCCTCGGCCCGCTTGGCCAGATCCACCACCCGGGCGCTCGGCGGCGTGGTCTGGAGTACCACCCCGATATCCATGTGACTCCTCCCTAGACGAGGTACTGCGGGCGTCCGCGCTCGATGAAACGCCCATGGCCCTTCCGGCCCACGTAGGCATCGTCCTCGATCAGCACCGTCCCCCGGGAGAGCACGGTGTCGACCTTGCCGTCGACCACGAACCCCTCGTACGCCGAGTAGTCCATGTTCATGTGGTGCTTGGCGTCGATGCCGATCTCGGTCGATCGGTTCGGGTCCCAGACGACGAGATCGGCGTCGGCGCCGGGCGCGATGACGCCCTTCCGCGGATACATGCCGAACATCCGGGCGGGCGTCGTGCTGCAGGTCTCGACCCACCGCTCCAAGCTGAGCTCCCCCGCCACGACCCCCTGGTACAGCAGTTCCATCCGATGCTCGACCGAGCCGATCCCGTTGGGGATCTTCGAGAAGTCCCCCAAGCCGAGCTCCTTCTGATCCTTCATGCAGAACGGGCAGTGATCCGTCGACACCACGGCCAGCTCGTTCATGCGCAGACCCCTCCAGAGGCTCTGCTGGTGATGGAGCTCCGAGGTTCCCGAGCGCAGCGGCGTCGAGCAGACCCACTTCGCCCCCTCGAACCCCGGGCGTTGCAGGGTTTCCTCGACGGTCAGCCAGAGGTACTGAGGGCAGGTCTCGGCGAAGACGTTCCGCCCGGCGTGACGTGCGGCCGCGATCTCCTCGAGGGCGTCCGCCGCCGACAGATGCACGATGTAGAGGGGCACGTTGCCGGCGACATCCGCGAGCACGATCGCGCGGTGCGTGGCCTCGGCCTCGAGCTGCGAGGGCCGAGTCTCCGCGTGGTACCGCGGATCGGTCTCACCCCGAGCCAGCGCCTGCGCGATCAGCACGTCGATCGCGATGCCGTTCTCGGCATGCATCATGATCATCGCCCCGCACTCCGAGGCCGTCTGCATCGCACGCAGGATCTGGCCGTCGTCGCTGTAGAAGACACCGGGGTACGCCATGAAGAGCTTGAAGCTCGTGATGCCCTCGTGCTCGGTGAGGTAGCGCATCGCCTTGAGCGACTCGTCGTCGACCCCGCCGATGATCTGGTGGAACCCGTAGTCGATCGCGCACTCTCCGTCGGCCTTGCGGTGCCAGTCGGCGAGGCCCTCCTGCACGCTCTCGCCGGTCCGCTGCACCGCGAAATCGACGATCGTGGTGACCCCGCCCCAGGCGGCCGCGCGCGTGCCGGTCTCGAACGTGTCGGACGCGTGCGTGCCGCCGAACGGCAGCTCCATGTGCGTGTGGACGTCCACCCCCCCGGGGATCACGTACTTCCCGGCCGCGTCGATCATCTTCTCCACGGATGGCGCGGCAGCGGCGAAGAACCCGGGCGTACCGACCGCGGCAACCGTCTCGCCATCGATCAGCACGTCGGCGGCCTCGACGCCGGTGGCGGAGACGAGCTGGCCGTTGTGGATCAGTGTGCGTGTCATCGTGACGACCCCTTCAGCGGGCGACGATCTCGTCGTAGGCGTCGGGGCGGCGGTCCCGGTAGAACGCCCACCGGTCCCGGACCTCCCGGATCTTCCGCAGATCGAGATCCCGCACGATCAGCTCCGGTTTGTACGCATCACCCACCTCGCCCACGAACTGCCCCTCGGGGTCCACGAAGTAGCTCTGGCCGTAGAAATCGTTCTCGCCCAGCGGCTCGATCCCCACGCGGTTGATCGCCCCCACGTAGTACATGTTCGCGACGGCCGCTGCCGGCTGCTCGAGGCGCCACAGATACTCGCTGAGCCCACGGTGGGTCGCGCTGGGGTTGAACACGATCTCGGCGCCGTTCAGTCCGAGGACGCGCCAGCCCTCGGGGAAGTGGCGGTCGTAGCAGATGTAGACCCCGACCTTGCCGACCGCGGTCTCGAACACCGGGTACCCGCCGCTGCCGGGCGCGAAGTAGAACTTCTCCCAGAACCCCTGAACCTGGGGGATGTGCTGCTTCCGGTACTTGCCCAGGTAGGTGCCGTCGGCGTCGATCACGGCGGCGGTGTTGTGGTAGAGCCCCGGTTGGACGATCTCGTACATCGGCAGCACCAGGACCATCCCGAGCTCCCTGGCCACGCTCTGGAACCGCTGCGTCGTCGCCCCATCGGGGATGGACTCCGTGTAGCTGTAGTACTGCGCGTCCTGCACCTGGCAGAAGTACGGCCCGTAGAACAGCTCTTGGAAGCACATCACCTGGGCCCCCTGGCCGGCCGCCTCGCGGGCCGCCTCCTCGTGCTTGTCCGTCATCGAGGCCTGGTCGCCGGTCCAATCGGTCTGCAACAGCGCGGCTTTCACGATGGTCATCTGATCTCGGCTCCCTCGCTAGGTGGGCGTGAGCACGTGGTCGCTCCTCGCATCGTAGTGAGCGACCCCGAGCGGCGCGAACCGGTGCGCGCCGCCGAACGCTCACCGATCATCAGAAGACGAAGCCGAACCACGGCGAAGGATCCGGGTCGAACATCGCGTCGGCCCGGGCCAGCGCCCCGGGCACGAGCTCACGCACCTGCTGGACGCGGGCGAGCTCGCGGAAGGAGGATCCGCCGAGGTAGGCGGCGCCCAGCGCCGCCACATCGCAGGCGATCTCGGGCTCGGTATCGGTCAGGTCCGCGCGCCCCTCGCCATCGCCGACGATCAGCTCGTAGCGACCCGAGTTCCGCGGGCGGAACGGATCCCGCACGTCGAAGACGACACGCCCGTCGCCCGCGTACCCCCGCGCCCCCAACGCCGCGGACAGATCGATCAGCCGCACCCAGAGCCCGTCGGCCACCATGGCGTTCAGCCGCCGCGGCTCGGCGGCGAACCGCAGGAGCTCCTCGTCGAGCGGGCGGTCCCACGCCTTCACGGTCTCCACCAGATCCATGTCGAGCAGGTAGCGCCAGAGCGCGGCCGACGCCATGGAGGTCTCGGCGATCAGCTGACGCACCTCGATCTCGCCGTGCGACACGCTGTGGATCCACTCGTGCTTGAAGCGGTACTCGGCGTAGCCGTCCACCGTCCCGTCATCGTCCTCGTGCACGACGTAGAACGGCGGTCGCTCCTTGTCCCCTTTCCGCTCGACGAACAGCCAGGTCCACCAGCGATCCTCGATCGCGATCATGCCCGGGCGCCGAGCGGCCACCCGCTCGTGCACCGGGCGCATCGCCGGCAAGGCTTCCTCCCGCGACAGCAGCCGGATGCGCCCGCCGAGCTCGATCTCCGGCACGAACCTTCCGTGTGCGGTGGGGACCTCGAGCTCGACGCACGTCGAGGCCATGCCGAACCCGAACCGCCGGTAGATCGAGGACTCCGAGGCCCAGAGGAACGCGAGGGGCTCGCCGCGATCGGCGGCCTGGTCCAGCAGCGTGCCGATCAGCGCGGTGTTGATCCCCTGCCGGCGGTGCGACGGCCGGACGCCCACCGCCGTGATGCCGGCGGCAGGGACGGAACGCGGCCCCGGCACCGTCAGCATCGTCGAGCACGCCCCTGCGGTTCCCACGAAGTCCTCGCCCTCCAGCGCCACGAAGTACCGGTCGGGCTCGGCGAGCAGGCGCTCTCGCGCCACGTCCTCCTCGTCCGGGACCTCCTGGAACGCGTAGCCCTCGGCATCGAGGAACCGCTCGAGCTCCTCGACACCGATCGAGCGGATCTGGATGTCGGCCATCAGGTCGGGTCGTCCAATGCCCCGTCGAGCGCCTCAACGATGCGATCGACGTCATCTGGACCGAGCACGAGCGGCGGCCGGACCTTCAGGACGTCGTCGTGAGGACCGGTGGAGCCGATCAGCACCCCGCGGTCACGCACCGCGTCGAGCACGCGGCCGGCGAGCTCGGGGGCCGCAGCCTCGGAGCCGTCGCCGCCCACCAGCCTGACACCCATCAGCAACCCTCGGCCGCGCACCGCGCCAACCTCTGGGTGCCGCCCCCGCAGCTCCTCGAGCCTCGCGCGCAGGCGAGCCCCCATCTCTGCCGCGTGCGTCACGAGGTCCTCGTCGCGGATCACGTCGAGCACGGCCAGACCCGCGGCCATGGCCACGGGGTTGCCCCCGAAGGTGCTGAAGAACTCCGCTGTGGCGCCGAGCGCGTCCACGTCGGCCCGGCGTGCGATCACGGCCGCGACGGGGTGCCCGTTCCCCATGGGCTTGCCCAGCGTAACGACGTCCGGTTCCAGCCCGACCGCCGCGAACGACCACAGGTGCTCCCCAGAGCGTCCGTAGCCTGCCTGGACCTCGTCGGCGACGATCGAGGCACCCGCCTCCCGGGCGAGGCGCGCCACCTCGGCGTGGTAGGCGGCGGAGGGGGCCAAGATACCGTCGCTCGTGTAGGCGGTGTCGAGGAACAACGCCGCCGGCCGGTGCCCGCGGGAGGCCAGCCGCTCGATCGCCTCGGATACCGCCGCAGCCATCGTGGGGGCGGTGGCTTCGCCTGGCCCGCCCTCGAAGCGGGAGGGATCCGGGGGGGTGAAGGGCTCGACGTGATCGGGACGCCACCCGCCCCGCCACTCTTCGGGAGAGAGCGCGGTCGAGGCCGTGGTCACGCCGTGGTAGGCGTGCTCGGTCACCAGTCCCCCGCTGTTCCCGGATGCTGCCATCGCGATCCGCCAGGCCAGATCGGTCGCCTCGCTGCCCGAGTTCACGAACAGGACGGTGTCGAGACCCGACCCCTCGGGCATGCTTCCCAGCAGCCGCTCGGCGAGCTCGATCGCGGCAGGATGCAGGTAGCGCAGGTTCGTGTTCAGCTCCCGCGCCTGCTCCGCGATCGCCGTCGCGACGCGGGGATGGGCGTGGCCCACGACCGGGACGTTGTTGTACGCGTCCAGGTACCAGCGGCCGTCGACGTCCTCGAGCCAGGCGCCGCGGCCGCGCACCAGGTGCAGCGGCGCGCTGTACGTGAGCGGTGCCAGCGCCGTGCCGAACACCCGCGCTCGTCGTTCGATCAACGCCTCGGTTCTGGCGGCGGATCCGTGGCCCCGAAACGACGCGCGGTCTCTTCGGGGCCGAGCGCGGCCATCTCCTCGAGCGCGCTCCAAGACTGGCCGTCCCAGCTCTGGATGTACGCCGCGTTCTCCGGGAAGCGCCGCACCCGCCAGGCCGAGATCGTGACCGTGAGCGCCAGGCGGGCCGCCAGGGCATCGCCGATCAGACCGCGCTCCTCGCGCTCGAGCGGCGTCACGGCGGCGTAGCCGTCCAGCAGGGACGTGGCCGCCCGGAAGAGTTCATCCCCGTGCCGCGTGGAGAGCACCGAGTCGAGCGCCGACACGGGATCTGCCACCAGGGCCGTGTGCGACATGTCGCCGAAGTCCACGATGCCGGTGATGCGACCGCGGTCGTCGAGCAGGGCGTTGTCCAGCGTGAGGTCCCCGTGAACCACCTGCGCGCGCAGCCCCGGCCATCGGGGGGCCACCTGGTCCTCGAACCGGTCGAAGATCCGCCGGACCATCGCCCTGTGCTCCGGATCCTCGATGGTCTCGGTCATCGGACGCAGGTGCAGGCAGTGCTCCACGCTCCACAGCAGCACACGGTCGGCCGAGGGATGGAAGAAGCCCCGGAGCGCCCGGCCGAGGCGCGCCAGGGTCTCGCCGTAGGACCACAGCGCCGCGTGGTCGAGCTCCAGGCCGTCCACCGAGCCTCGCCCCGGGAGGAACTCGTACATCCGCACCATGTGGGTCACGCCTCGGTCCTGGTCCGTGGCCCACCCGACGTAGACCTCGGGATCGGCGGCGGTCGCGAACGGCTGGGCGATCGGCAGGGAGGGGTCCAGCCGATATGCGTGGCGCGCCGCGGCGACCTCCATGTCGAGGACCCCGGGATCCTCCCCCGCGTTGGAGATCTTCACGATCCGCCGCTCCCCGCCACCGTTGCCGACGAGGAAGTTCTGGTCTCGTTCGCTGGCGAACGAGCGCTCCACCACCCCATCGAACGCGAACACGTCACGGGCGATCCCGGCGACCTCCGCCTCGGCGAACCGAGGCGGATCGGCCGTCAGCACGCCTGTGAGCGCTTCCGTCTCCGAGGCATCGAGCGTCATACGGAGCCCGCAGCCTCGCGCACGAGTTCGGCGAAGAGTGCCGCATGGTCGCGGTCGCCCTCGCCGGCGTCGACCGATCGCTGGAGCTGCTCCGCCACGACCGAGAACGCGGGGATGGGCGTGCCGGTCTCGGCGGCGACGCTCTCCACGATGCGTGCATCCTTGCGGTGCAACCGGATCCGGAAGCCGGGGTCGAACGCGCGGTCGAGCATGCGCTGCCCGTGCACCTCCAGGATCTTCGACCCGGCGAACCCTCCGAGCAGGGCAGCCCGAACCTTGGCGGGGTCCACGCCGGAGCGCTCGGCCATGAGCAGCGCTTCGGCGACGGCCTCGATCGTGGCCGCCACGACCAGCTGGTTGCACGCCTTGCACACCTGGCCGGCCCCGCTGGGTCCGACGTGCACGACGCTCGCGCCGAGCACGCCCAGGATGGGCGCCGCCCGAGCGAACGCTTCATCGTCGCCGCCCACCATGATCGAGAGGGTCCCGTCGACCGCACCGCGCTCGCCGCCGCTCACGGGCGCGTCGAGCATCGCCACCCCTTCCTCGGCGAAGGCTCCGGCCATCATCCGTGTGGGCTCGGGGTCGATCGAGCTCATGTCGATCACCAGCGACCCCGCGCGGATGCCCTCCCGCACCCCGCCCGGACCCATCAGGACCTTCTCGACGTCGACGGTGTCGGGGAGCATCGTGATCGTCACGTCGCTCGCCGCGGCCACCGCGGCGGCGCTCTCGTCCCGAGTGGCCCCGGCCGCCACCAGCTCGTCGACCGGCCCCTGGCTCCGCGAGTGCACCGTCAGCTGGTAGCCGGCCGCCAACAGGTTGTGGGCCATGGGCCTGCCCATGATGCCGAGCCCGATGAAGCCGACCCGCTCGGAAGGCCCCACGCCTAGGCCTCCATCGCGGCGTCGGCGATGTCGAGCGCCCGGTCGATGATCTCGAAGCCCTCGGCCAGCTGTTCCTCGTTGATGCACAGCGGGGGGTTCGTCATGACGTTCCACCACCGGACGAACGTGGCGAGCCCGTTGTCGATCAGGAACCGGTTGACCCGTTGCATGGGCTCGTTCATCTGGTTGAACGGGCTGAGCGGCTCACGGGTCTCGGCGTTCTTCACCAGCTCCAGGATCCCGAACAGCCCGATGTTGCGGTAGCGCCCCACGCTCGGGTGCTTGGCCGCCAGCGCCTCGTGGTGGGACCGCATCACGGGATCGAGCCGTTTCGCGTTGCCCACGAGGTCGTCGTCCTCGATGCACCTGGACCGCCGCGATGGCGGCCGCCACCCCGAGCGGGTGCGTGTTGTACGTGAGCCCGCCCCAGAACACGTTGTCGTCGAAGTGCTCGGCGACGTGGGGCGCCATGCCGACCGCCCCAAGGGGAGCGTACGAGGACGTGAGCCCTTTCGCGGTCGTGATGATGTCGGGCACCACGCCCCAGTGGTCGACGGCGAACCAGGCACCGGTCCGTCCCCAGCCGCACATCACCTCGTCGGCGATCAGCATGATGCCGTGCTTCGTGCAGAGCTCGCGCACGCCCTGCAGGTAGCCGTCGGGCGGGATGAGGACGCCGTTGGTCCCGGTCACGGGCTCCAGGATGAACGCTGCGATCGTGTCCGGCCCCTCGAGCTCGATCGTCTCTTCCAGCAGCGCGAGCGCCGTCTCGGCGTCGTCGAACCCGCGCTGGGGCCCGTGGTAGGGGTCGAGCACGTGCACGACGCCGGGCATGGGCGGCTGCTCGTTGGGCCAACGCCGCGGGTCGCCCGTGAGCATCATCGTGCCGTAGGACGAGCCGTGGTAGCTGCGGTAGCGGGCCAGCACCTTCTGGCGGCCGGTCACCAGCTTGGCGATCTTGACCGCGTTCTCGTTCGCCTCGGCTCCACCCAGGGTGAAGAACGTCTTCTCGATGTCGCCGGGCCACAGCGATGCGAGCTTGCGCCCGAGCACCGCCCGCCCCTCGAAGGTCTGGAACGGCGAGATGTACGGCAGCCGCTCGGCCTGTCGGGCGATGGCCTCGGTCACCCGCTTGTCACCGTGGCCGATGTTCACGCCCATCAGCTGAGAGCTGAAGTCGAGCCAGCGCCGACCGTCGACGCCGTACATGTACACGCCTTCCGCACGGTCGATCGCGAGCGGCGCGACCTTCGACTGCGCCTGCCAGTCGAAGAGCGTGAAGCGCTTCGAATCGGCGATGATCTGCTCCGCGGTGAGCGATGCGGTCTCGGTTGCCATGTAGGTCCCCTCTCTCACGCGTCCATCAGGCGCTCGTCGTACCGGCGGAGGTCACCGCAGGCCCGGGCGCCCGGGCGGTCCGGGACCCGACGACGTAGCTGTGCTCGGCGGCCCAGTGCAACGTCACGCGTTGCCCGGGCCGGGGCTCCTCGGCGTCGATCTCGTCGTTCAGCTGGTGCACGGTGAGCCGCTCCCCGGTGGGCAGCAGCACGATGAGCTGGGTCACCGAGCCCAGGTAGACCACGTCGACCACGGTCCCGCCGACGCTGGAGGCGCGATCCCCAATCTGACCGGTCGCGAGCTTGATCCACTCGGGACGCACGGTGATGGTGGCGTGGTCGGCGTTCCCGGGGCCCGAAGCCGGCTCCGGCGCGACGGCGAGGATCCGCTGGCCCTCGCCCAGGTCCATCGTGAACAGGTCCCCGTCGCGACGATCGATCCGGAGCTCGATCAGGTTCGACGTGCCGATGAAGCCGGCGACGAAGGCGCTCGCCGGTCGCTGATACAGCTCCTTCGGCGTCGCGAGCTGCTCGACCACGCCGCCGTTCATCACGGCGATGCGGTCACTCATCGTCATGGCCTCCTCCTGATCGTGCGTGACGTACACGAACGTGGTGCCCGTCTGCTGCTGAAGTTCCTTCAGCTCGAGCTGCATCTCCTTTCGGAGCTTGAGGTCGAGCGCGCCCAGCGGCTCGTCCAGCAGCAGCGCCGCCGGCCGGTTCACCAGCGCGCGGGCCAGCGCCACGCGTTGCTGCTGCCCCCCGCTCAGCTGCCCCGGTCGCCGGTCCTCGAACCCGTCGAGACGCACGGTACGGATGGCCTCCGCCACGCGTTCCCGCGTGTCCTCTCGGGACCACTTCTTGATCTTCGGACCGAACGCGACGTTCTCCCCGACCGTCATGTGCGGGAAGAGCCCGTAGGCCTGGAACACCATGTTCACGTTGCGCTTCGGCGGCGGCACGTGCGTCACGTCGACCCCCTGCAGGACGATCCGGCCTGCGTCGGGGGCCTCGAACCCCGCGATCATGCGAAGGGTGGTCGTCTTCCCGCAGCCGCTCGGCCCGAGCATCGAGAAGAACTCGCCGCCCGGGATCGTGATCGACACGTCGTTGACGGCCACGACGTCGTCGAAGCGCTTCGTCACCGCGTCAACGAGGATCTCGCCGCTGCGGTCGTCCGCTCCGTCTGTGGGCTTCGAGCTCATGCCTCGATCCTGTTCAGTCGGGCGAGTCGGTACGCGACGAGCGCGAGCAGCACCGACATCGCGAGGAGGAGGAAGTTCAGCGCCGAGCCCGCGCCCCAGTCGCCCTGGCCCAGGATCAGATCCCGCACCCGCTGGCCCATCATGTAGGAACCGGTGCCGCCGACGATGTCCGAGGTGACGAAGTCGGTGAGCATCGGGATGTAGACGAGGATCATCGCGACGAAGATGCCGGGCGCGGCCAGGGGGATCAGGATCTTCCGGGCCTGCTGCCACCAGCCGGCCCCCAGGTCGGTGGCCGCCTCGAAGGTGGCCGGCTCGATCGCCTTCATCGCCGCGTAGATCGGGATCGTCGTGTACGTGATGTAGGTGGTCGACAGTGTGAGGATCACGGCGAACTTGCTGTAGATGAGCCACTCGACCGGGCGCCCCGGGATCAACCAGTTCAGGATGCCGTTGCGGCCCAGGATCACCTGCCAGGCGTACACCTTGACCACGGGGGCGAGCTCGTCGGCGAGCACGAGGGCCAGCAGCAGGAAGAGCTCCCACCTCCCGGCCTTGAAGACCATGAAGTACGCGAGCGGGATCGCGACGATCAGCATCACGATCATCGACGTGGTGGCGATCTCGAACGTCGTCCACGCGATGTGCGGGTTGAGCGGGTTCGTGAGCACCTCGACGTAGTGGGCGAGCGTGTACCCGCTGTTCACGTTGGGCGGGAACCGCACCACGCTCATCTGCACCATGATCAAGAACGGCACCAGGAACAGCACCACGAGCAGGGTGACCGGCGCGAACAGGATCCCGAAGGCGCCCCGGGCCCCGCCAGGTCGCCTGGGCCCGCGCCGGGAGCGACCGGTCGTCCGGCCCCGTGTCGACCCCGATGCCAAGCGATTCGCCGACCGCGGTCATCTAGGTCCTCGCCGTCGCCGCGATCGCCTCGGTGCCGGCGATCATCTCGGTGGTTGCCCGGCCGCCGCTCCGCAGCCGCATCAGCCTCAGCGCGAACCAGATCAACAGGACCTGCCCCAGCGAGATCAGGGCGGAGATCGCGTTCACGATGGCCGTGTGGTCGGGGTTGCGCACCGACGAGTACACCCACACCGGGAAGGTCTGCTGGAACCCGAGGGTGAAGGCGCTGATCTCGTAGTTGTTGAACGACCAGGTGAACGCGAAGATCGCGGCCGCCGCGAGCGCAGGGCCGATGTGCGGCAGGATGATGTAGCGCAGGACCTCGAGCCGCGAGCACCCGAGATCGATCGCGGCCTCCTCCTGCACCTTCTGGAACCGGAAGAGCTGCGCCGCGACGATCGCCGTCACCAGCGGGAACGTGCAGACGGTCTGGGTGGCGATCACGGTGCGCAGGCTCAGGCTCACGTGGGCGCGCTCGTACGCCATCAGCGCCGCGATGCCGATGATCAGCCACGGCAGCACGAGCGGCGCGCCCACCAACCCCCCCACGGTCCCTCGGCCGCGGAAGCGGAAGCGCGTGAGCCCGAACGCGGCCAGCGTGCCCAGGATCAGACAGAGCGGCGCCACGACGAACGCGACAGAGACCGAGTTCATGAGGGCACGGCGAAGCGTCGGGTCGGACAACGCCTGCGAGTACCACTTCGTGGTCACGCCTTCGAACGGGAAGGCGAGGACGCTGGAGTCGTTGAACGAGAACAGGACGAGGATCAGGAGCGGGCCGAAGAGCATGAGGCCCACCACCGCCAGGAACGCGCGCCATCCCCAGCGGTTGACGACGCGCCGGACGCGCCATCGGGCCGCGCTCCCGGAGCCGGCGACGACGGCTCCTGGGCCCTCGACCGCCCGCGTCGCCACTAGGAGGCCTTCACCTCGGTCCAGGCCGCGACCCAAGCGGCGCGATCATCGGGCGGGCTGGCCGGGATGGCGTTGTCTGAGTTGTAGAGGGAGTCGAGGGCGGCCTCCTTGACCACCTTGGGTGGCACCGCGTCCAGGATGCCCTCGTTCGACGTCAGGTAGTTGAAGTTCGTGGCCGCATAGATCTGCGGAGGCAGACTCGAATACCAGTTGAGCAGGGCGTAGGCCGCGTCGAGGTTCGCCGGGTCGATGTTGGGGCTGATGCCGTAACCGCAGGTCCAGAGCATCTGACCCTCCTTCGCCACGGCGAACTGGACGTTCATCCCGTCCTTGTCCCGCATCAGCTTCGCGGTGCCCGGATAGCCCGAGGAGATCACGATCTCGCCCGACTTGAAGAGCGACCGTACCTCCGCGTCCCCCTTGTAGTAGGTGCGGAACTGGCTGTTGTGGTCCTTGAGGTACTGGGTGACCATCGCGAGTTGATCGGGCGTCATGTTGAGCGGGTCGGAGATCCCGTTCGCGAGCGCCCCGATGTCGATCGCGGTGATGGCAACGTCCTCCATCGACGCCCGGCCCGCGTACTGGGGATCGAACAGATCCTTCCACGAGGTCGGGGGGGTCTTGATCACGTCAGCGTTGTACATGATGCCCGCCGTGCCGGCGTCCGCTGGGACGAGGTAGACCTTGCCGTCGACGGTGACACCGGGCAGCGTCTTCATCAACGGGAAGATGTTGTCCCAGTTCACCAGGCGCGAGGTGTCGAGGGGCATGTACATCCCCTTGTTCACCATCTCCAGGGTCGCCTCGTCTACGCAGCTGTTGATGACGTCTGCCTGGAACCCCGCCTGGATCTTGGCGACCGCCTCCTCGTTGCTGCCGAACGACGCCGTCTCGAGCTTGATGTTGGGATAGGTCTCGTAGAACGTCTTCATGTAGTCCGGGTCGAAGCCGTCCGAGTACGAATACAACCGCACGGTTCCCGTGATCGAGGCAGGATCTACGGAGGCACCGGCGCTGCCGCCGCTGCCCGCGGATGTGGATGCGGATCCGCCTCCGTCCCCGCTACCGCCACCGCATGCCGCCGCGACCAGCGACAGGCTCGCAACGAGCACCAGTGCCTGCAGGAACCGCTTCCTAGCCATCGAGCACCCTCCGATCGTCACCGGCCCCACGGCTGACCCGTTGCGGACCGTATCCGGGCTCCTTGCAGATTGTCAACCGTTGACCATGATGCCAAACTCGCCGGATCGCCTACCCATCTCTACGACGTTGCGGCGAACACGGCCTCGATCCGCGGGGTCGGTCATTCGTTCGAGGCGACCAAGCCGGCGATGAGCACGCCGGCCTGCTCAGCGTGTTCGCTCAACAGACCCGCTGCGCGTTCCTCGTCCCCCGCCTCGATCGACTCAACCAGCCGTCGGTGCTGCAGCGTGATCTCGTCGAGGGATCCGAGGACCTGCTCGTCGAGCCGGAGCAGCCCGCGGAGCGTCGGGACGTAGCGCATGAACACCTCGTGGATCCGAGCGTTCCCGCATCCTCGGCAGAGGGTCTCGTGGAACGCCAGGTCGGCACGGCTGACGGCGACCGCGTCGCCGGCCACGACCGCCCGGTCGATCCCATCGACCGCGGCGTGGAGCTCTGCGAGAGCCGCCGCATCTCGGGATCGTGCCAGCAGGCGGGCGGCCCGCCCCTCGAGCGCGGCGCGCAAGCCGTAGATGTCGCGGACGTCTTGGGCGGTGAGACTCACCACGAAGGTGCCGCGGCGGGGCTCCTCCTTCAGCAGCCCCTCGGCCCGAAGCAACTTGAAGGCCTCACGAACCGGGCCCCTGCTGATGTTGAGCTGCTCGGCGATCTTCGCCTCCACCAGATGGTCGCCCTGCTTGAAGCCACCCCGCAGGATCTGCTCGCGGATCCCGTCGGCCGCGTCCTCGGTCAAGGAGCGCGGTGCCTGGAGCGGCTGGAGCGAGGATGGCGCCTCGGACATGCTCGGGAGCGTAGCACGGCACTGTCAACTGTTGACCATCGACGAGAGGCGCCCGCGCCGGTGCGCGATGGTTGAGATCGCGCGCATCGAGGTCAGGGCGATCGCACCCGATGTGGACCGTTTCCGGTACACCGCTCGCTCGACGGACGTCTTCACGACCACGACCCTCGTCAGGGTGACCGACGGGGGCGGCGCGAGCGGCGTCGGAGCCTACGACTCGGACTCGTTCGGGGCCTGGGACCTCGCACCGCTGGAGACCCTGCGGACGATCGTGCCGCGACTGATCGGGATCGACGCCGCGGACCGGAAGATCGTGCGATCGATCGTGACCGAGGACGGCACCTCGCCGTTCGCCCCCGCGGCACGCTCCGCGATCGACATCGCGTTGTGGGACCTCGCCGCTCGACGCGCGGGTCGCCCTCTGCACGAGGAGATGGGCGGTCGGGTGGAGGCCACGACGCTCCCCGCCTACGCGTCGCTCGCCCTGCACGAGGACGAGGACGCGTACCTCGGATCGATCGCGGATCTCGTGGCAGCTGGATTCACCGCGGTGAAGCTCCATACGTGGGGCGACCCCGAGCGGGACGCCGGGCTGCTGCGCAGCGTACGCCGGACGTTCCCCGGAATCACGCTGATGCACGACGCGGAGGGCAGGTACGAACGCGAGGGCGCCGAGACCGTGGCCCGCGCCTGCTCCGACGTGGGCGCGCGGTGGTTCGAGGCGCCGCTCCCCGACCTCGACCTCGGTGGCTATCGCTGGTTGCGTCGTCGCGTCCCCGGCGTGCCCGTGCTGGCCGCCGGTGACGCGCTGTGGGACGCGCGGTTGATCGCCGACGTACTCCGGGATCCCCCTTGGGATGCGCTGCGGTTCGATGTGTCGTTCGCGGGCGGACCGACCGCTGCCGCCGATCTGATGCGGGTCGCCGGCGACGCGGGCCTCGACGTGGAGCTGATCAGCTACGGCCACACCCTGATCCAGGCCGTCAACCTGCACGTCGCGCTCGCGTTCGGTCGGACCTCGTTCTTCGAACAGGCGGTGCCCCCCCACCCTTTCGAACACGGCGTGAGCAACCCGATCCGCACGGACGCCGCCGGCTCGGTGCGAGTGCCGGACGGGCCGGGGCTGGGCATCGACCTCGTCGACGGAGCGTTGGAGGATGCAACGATCGGCAACGTCGAAGCGGGCGTGTGAGAGAGGGGGACGATCCGGATGCGGTTCGAGGGACGACGCGTAGTGGTGACGGGGGCCTCGCGGGGCATAGGCCGCGGCATCGTCCGTGCGTTCCTGGAGGAGGGGGCCAGGGTGCTGGCCACGGACGTACTTGAGGCAGGGCTGGAGCACATGGCGTCGACCCACCGAGCGGGGAACCGTCTCGCTACGCACGTCGCCGACCTGCGCAACGGCGAGGAAGCGCGCGGCGTGGTTGCAGCGGCGATCGGAACGCTCGGCGGCCTCGACGTGTTGGTGAACAACGCGGGGGCACAGCCCGACGGGCCCGCGCTCGACGTCACGGCGGATGCGTTCGAGGAGACGTTCGCGGTGAACGTTCTGGCGCCGATGCTCACGATGCAGGAGGCCTGTCGCCATTGGATCGGACGCGGCGCGCGCGGGACGATCGTGAACATCGCGAGCGCGAACGCGTTCCAGAACGAGTCGCCCGAGTCGATCTACAACGCGTCGAAGGCGGCCCTGGTGGCCCTCACCAAGGCGTACGCGCACGAGATGGGCCACCACGGTATCCGCGCGAACTGCGTCGCTCCGGGCGAGACGGTCACCCCGGAGGAGGAGGCTGGGTGGGCCGAGGACCCCGCCGAACGCGAGCTTGAGCGCCGATACCTGGGACGGATCCCGCTCCGCCACGCGGGCACGCCGCGCGATCAGGCGATGGCGGTGCTCTTCCTCGCGAGCGACGACGCGCGGTTCATCAGCGCGCAGACGCTGATCGTCGACGGCGGTGAGCTGGGCGGGGGCGGCTGGTACGACGCGTCCGACGCCCCACCGCTCCCGGGTCCGGACGAACCGATCACCGAGCCGAGGTCCTCGTGAGCCGCTAGCGCTCACGGCGGGACCGGCGCATCGCCTCCTTCACCTGGTCGACGTCGAGGGTCATGGCGAAGAAGCCGATCTCCCGCTCGTAGATGGCGGCGTCGGCCTGCGTCTTCACCTCGTCCTCGAACACGTGCAGCACGGGGAGTCCCAACTGGACCCCGGCCAATGGACCCACCCAGGCCGGATCACCATCGCGGACGGTGTCGGCGGCCACCTCGACCGCCTCGGCATCCGCCGCGCCGAGGATCACCACGAGGTCTTCCGCACCCCGCTCCTCAACGATCCGCTTGATCAGCGCCTGGTTCTCAGGATCCATCGCCCCCGAGGCCGTTCAGACGAAGCACTCGGTGCGCACCTCGATCACCTCGGCGCCCGCGCTACGCACGACCTCGGCGATCGCCTCGCCCGGCACGCTGTCCCGCTCACCGAGGGCGATCACCTTCTTGCCCCTCAGATCCATGTGGTCTTCACCCCCTCAGGTGTTCCGGGATCGGGGGGCCAACCGCGGGCGCGCCGCCGATCAGTCGCTCGATCGCCTCCTCGATCTGCTCCGGCGTGGTGCCCTCGCCCGTGAGCCGCTCGACCTCGACCCCGTCGCGCATCGTGAGGTAGGCGGGCAGTCCCGCCACCCGCAGGTCCCTGCAGACCTTCCGGTTCTCGGGCGCGTTCAGCTTCACGAAGCGCACGTGCTCGTCGTATGTCAACTCGAGCGCCTCGACGGCGGGCATCATCGCGAGGCACGGTTGGCACTGCGGACCCCAGATATCGATCAGCACCTCCCCCTCGCCCACCAGACCGTCGAACGTCTCGACCGTCGCCTCGATCATCGGCTCCCTCCCATGTCTCTCATGCTTCGAGTGTCACGGACGCACCGTCCCACAGCCGGGTCAGTCGGCCCAGGAACAGCGAGCCTTTCGCGATCAACATCGTGCGATGCAGGTCTCCTGCCCGCATCCGCGTCAGCGCGTGGGGCAGCCAAGGGACCGCGCTCGCGATGTGCCCCTGCGTGGGGGCGAATCCAGGCAGCCCGTGGGCGCGCGCGAACCCCCCGATATCGCTCCGCTCCCACTCGCCCCGCACCACGCCGAGGCCCGCCAGCATCTTGTAGTTGCGGTCGGGCACGTCGCCCCCTCCCTGTGGCTGGGTGATCTCCGGGTTATGGATCTCGGTCGCGTAGATGCCCACGTCCGTGAGCCCGATACCGAGCGCATCGAGCGGCCCACCCACGAGCGCCTCCAGCTGGGCCTGAGGCGCGGCGCCGGCTTCGACCGGCATGGCACCGACCGCGTCCGTCCGAAGGATCGGCCCGTTCGCGCCGTCGGCGCCCTCCAGCAGCACAGCCATGCCGGCGAGGACGTCCTCGAGCACGGGGAGGCCCTTCGCGAGCGCACCTTGGAACTTCATCCCCAGCTTCGCCGGCGAGCCACCCGCCACCACCACGACGCGCTCCTGCATCCCGGCCTCGATCATCGCCGCCGCGATCGCTAGGGCATGCACGGGCGCGGCGCAGAACGACTTCACATCCACGGCGCTCGCCCGAGAGAGACCGCTGGCCTCAGCGATGGCCTTCGCCACGTTGCCCCCGCCCCGCTGGTACCGATCCCCCGCGGCCTCCTCCCCGCAACCGATCGCGTAGGTGATCGAGTCCGGGTCGACACGGGTGCGAGCGAGTAGATCGTCGAGCGCGTGCACGCCGCCGGCTTTCACCGCCAGGTTCTCGAGCAGGACGTGCGCCGAGAGCGACTCGTCCTCCGGGTGATCGCCGGCGAACGCGCCGACGACCTCGCCGTCCTGGAACAACGCGAGTTCACCGTGACCCGGTTCGGCGCCTGGTTTCACGAGATCGAAGCGGTCGACGCGCGCGAGAAGGTCGTAGAAGGCGGGCTGCGCCATCACCTCGCCGTGCGCGCCCACGGGCTTCGCACCGTCGGCCGGGTTGCGCCACCACTCACGGGGGCGCAGCCACAGATCCTCGGGCTCGAGGGCCCCGATGAACACCTGGTTCGGCGGATATGCCACGGCCTCCTCGAACGTGCGGAGCGCTGCACCGAGCTCCGTCAACTGCTCCGGTTCCCGTCGCGGTTTCGAACCGTGGCGCACGAGGTCGGGCACGTGCTCGAGCACGAACGACGCACCGGTGACCGCCGCCCGGCGCCTCACGGCGCCAGCTCCCAGACGGTCCGCGGTTCGACCTCGGCGGTGAGCATCTCGAGCGCACGCCGGACGAGCCGAAGGCGCAGGGCTCGCTCGTCGCCGGGCTCGATCGAGGGGTCACCCGTGGGGTTGGTGATGGCCACGCCGCGCAGGATGCGGTTGGCGCCCACCATCCGGGCGATCGTCGGCAACGCCGTGATGAAGACCGTCGGTATCCCCTCTCGTTCGAACTCCTTCGCCAGCGTTGCCCCGCAACGCGTGCCCGTTCCTCAGGTACCGGTGAGGATCACCGCCCCGATCTCCGCCTCGCGGAGCTCGGCCGCGATCTCCTGGCCGTGGCGAACGGCGACGGCGACGGGGGTGTCGACGCCGCTCGTGGTGAAGAAGACGTCGTGCAGCTGCCCGATCGCCCCGTCGCGCTCGAGCTCGCGGACGGCGTCGAGCGGCACCAGTCGGTTCGGGTCTTCGTTCGCGTACGAGGTGTCGAAGCCCGCGTGGACCGACTCGTAGTCTCCGGCATCGAGCGCGCCCACGCCGGCGATCGGGTACCGGAGCCAGACGTTCGCGTGGCGGCTCGGCAGGCGGTCCGGGTTGCCCTGAGGCACGCACCCGGCCTCGGTGACGAGCGCGATACGCGTCGAGGCAAGGTCGGGCACCGCCGGTGGAGGCGGAACCCGGTCCTCCCTCGGCGCGACCTCGGTCCGGACCTCGCCGGCGAGCTTCGCCAGCAACAGGTCGATGGCGCGCGCGGCCCCGGTGCGGTCCCCGATCATGTTCGAGCGGAGGCCCCTCGGCAGGTAGCCCTCCTCCTCGGGACCGCCGACCGGCTCCCCGGCGGCGAGCCGGATCGCCAACGACGCCACGACCGGCAGGGCATGGCGCATCCCCGCCACGTTGGAACCGGTTGGGACCGTGTATGCGGCACCTTCGGCCGCGATGACGCCCGGAGAGTCCGGCGTCATCGCCGCGACGACCGGGATGCCTCGCCGGCCGACCTCGCGCGCGAGCACACCGCACGCGTAGCCGTAGCGACCCGAACCGAACGACGGGCCGCAGACCAGGACGTCGGGCGCCAATTCTCCGATCCACCCGAGCAGCGCCGCGAGCGCCTCACCCTCGCGCTCCCCGAAGTAGTCGTCGCCGCAAGCAAGGGTCACGTCGATGGAGAGACCCACGCCGGCGAGGCCTCGACCGGGTCCCTGCGGTCCGTCCAAGCGGACCGGCGCGTGGCCGGCGGCCTCCTCGCCTCCGAGACCTGCGAAGAACTGGTTGAGGTAGTGAACGACGGTCATCGATTCGGCCCCTCGGACGCGGGAGCACCCGACGCGGTCATGCCGGCACCGCCGTCCAGCGCGCGTCACCCGTCTGGACCAGCCCACCCAGATAGTGGACTGCGGCGACCCGCTCGCCGACCCGAGCGCCTCGTTCGCCGCCGATCACGCGATCGGGAACCCAGGCATCGACCAGCTCGTCCTCGTTCCCCGTGCTGACGAGGCAGTTCGCCTCAGGCACGTGATCGGTCAGCCCACCGTTCGTCTCGCAGACGATGGCCACCGCGCCGACCCCCCGTCGCTCGCACGCGGCGACGGTGAGCATCGTGTCCGTATGGGAATTCCCCGAGGAGAACGTCGTGCAGATCACGCCGTCGGCGTTCGAGCGACGCGACGAGGGCCGCCGATGACTCCGCGGCGCGGCGCTTCTGCTCGGCCCCGTCCAGGTAGCCGGGCGCGAGCACGATGCCGGCGAACCGGAGCCGCTCGCCGTGTTCGTCGAGCAGCCGCCGAACGAGCTCGGGCTCTTGGTAGACGGCGGTGACGTTGCGGACGCCGGGCCAGTCGTACGCGCCGTTCGTGAGGCGGCCGGCGAACAGTGATGCGGAGTCGATCGGCCGTGGCTCGAGGTCGCGGAGCGGGACCCCATCGAGGAACGTGTCCAGGAGTGGGCCCTCGGACGCCACCTGCAGGACCAAGGCGACGGAGGGAAGCGAGGCATCCGCTGGCAGCAGAGGCCCGACCGTGCGGATCGCGTGTGGAGCCGACCCGACGGTTGCGCTAGCCAGCGCCGCAGAGACCGCTGCGCCCGCGGCGCGGACCGCCCTGTCGGCCTCCGCGACCTCGGTGCCCGGCAGCGGCTACGCACCGGACGACGACGTTCGTCGCGGCGCCCCACGGGCTCCGATCGGCCGCCGGTCCCGCCATATCGACGAGCGAGTCGGGCAGCTCGTCGGCTTCCCTGTAACCCATGCCGGCCCAGTCGCAGACGATGAGCACCGCAACGCCATCGAGGCGATGGATCCAGATCGGGCCCGCCCCTGGGCGGTGGGCAGCACGACGTCCAAGACGTTCGATAGGCGGACGGCGTCGCCGGGACGGACGACCTCGACCGTGGCCTCCGCCAGCGCCGGATGATCCGGCCCCGACCGCGAGCTGCGGTAGCGCGAGCGTCAGGCGCCCGTCGCTCCACCCTGTCTGGGTCCCCTCGACGACCTCGTCGACCGCGAACGTCGCGATCTCGAGATCAGCGAGCATGGGTTCCAAGTTACCGACAGCCTACCGAGCTACCCCCGGGGAGGGAAGCCCTCGGATCGGGACGAGGTCATCCGACCGGCGGATAGTGCAGCGGCGCGCCCGAGACGCCGACGTCGCCGATCGAGAGGAACGTGTCGCCCACGTTGGCCACCACGAGACGGTCGAGCTCCCCGCCCACCCACACGATGTTCGTTGGGGCGTCGAACGTCGAGGCGAGGTGATCGTCAACCTCCAGCTCGACCTCCCCATCCGGCGAGACCCGCAGGAGCCCGTCCGGACGGTACAGCGTCACCCAGTAAGCCCCGTCGGCCGACAGCGCCACGCCGTCGGGATCGGTGTCGGGGAGCACGGCGATCGGCTCTGGCACCCCCGCGGAGCCGTCGGCCTCGATCGGTACGCGAACGAGTCGCTGCGCGTGCGCCTCGACGACGACCAACGCCCGGCCGTCCGGCGTGACCAGGGCTCCGTTCGGATACCCAGACACGGCATCGGTCCACCGCTCCACGACACCGCCGCCCGGCGACACCCGGAGGATCTCCGCGTGCCCTTGCTCGCCCGAGCACGTGACGTAGAGGAAGCCGTCGGGGCCGAACGCCGCGACGTTGGGCGTATCCATGTCGGCGCCGTCGACCCCGCGTGCGTACACGGCGACCTCTCCCGCCGCCGGGTCCCAGCGGGCGATCTCCCCCCGCCCCGTGTCGCACGCGTACACGCGACCGTCCCCGTCGACGGCGACCCCCAGCATCGAACCGCCGGTCGAGCCGACCACCGAGACCGAGCCATCCAGGGACACGGCGTAGATCTCGCCGCCCTCGCCTCCCGCGTAGACGCGCCCGTCGATCGGGTTCCAGGCGACGCCCTCAGGGTGGTTGAGCCCCTCGGCCAGCTCGCCGAATCGCTCGAGCGGGATCATCCGAGCACGACCCCGCTCATGCCCCGGCGAGCCCTTCGCCGATAGCCTGGTCCAGGATCTCGAAGACGGTGCCCATCACGTCGACCGGCATCGTGAGGGACGGCTGGATGTTGAGCGAGGTGGTCGACGGATCGACCAGGAGCCCACGTCGGAGGCATCCTCGCGCGACACGCTCCTGCAGGGCGCGATCCCGTTCCTTCGTCCCGCGGTCCGTGACGAACTCGACGGCCATGAATCCTCCGATCGCCCGCACGTCCCCGATCGCGAGGTACCGATCCGCCAACGCGAGCAGACCCTCCAGGCCAGCGGCCTCCAGGGCCATCACGTTCTCCAGGACGGGTTCCCGCTCGAAGACGTCGAGGGTGGCCAGCGCCGCGGCGCACGCGGCCGGCAGCCACGACCAGGTCGAGCCGGTCGAGACGTCGTCGAAGTCCATAGATGCCTCGGTGCCCAGGAGCGCACCGATCGGCATCACTCCTCCGCCCATCGACTTGCCCAGCGCCATCAGGTCGGGCTCCACGCCGAATCGCTCCACGGCGAACATCGTGCCGGCGCGCCCGAACCCCGTCTTCACCTCGTCGGCGCACAGGAGGAGATCGAACTCCCGGCAGAGGTCGGCGAGCGCAGGCCAGAAGGTTGCAGGCGGGGCCACGCAGCCGCCCGAGCCCATGATGGGTTCGATCACGAAGCCCGCCACCTCGCGCGGGTCGATCGCGTGGTGCAACAGATGATCTCGGATGTAGTCGACCGTGCCGTCGCCGGTGCCACCGGGACGCGCCGTGAATGGCGTTCGGTAGGGATTGGGGTAGGGGACGTGTGCGAACCCCGGCATCAGGGCGCGGTACCCGAACGACAGATCGCTCGTCTCGGCGCCGATCGCGCCGGCGGTCCCGGCCTCCCCGTGATATCCGCCCATGAAGCCGATGATGATCGGACGGCCCGTGGCCCGGCGCATGAATCGCACGGCCGTCTCCACCGCCTCGGTCCCGTTCAACGCGATGTCCACGCGGGAAAGGTCCCCCGGCGCCAGTGCGATCAGCCGCTCCGCCAGAGGCAGGACGAACTCGTGCGAGTAGTAGTGGGTGTCCTCGTTGCCGTATCTGCGGAGCGCCTCGACGGCCGCGTCCGTGATGTCGGCCCGAGCCGCACCGGCCGGCACCGCGGCCATGCCGCTGATGCAGTCAAGGTAGACGTTACCGTCGACGTCCTCGACCTCGTAGCCGGACTTGCGGCAGATGACGAACGGGCCGACCTCTTCCGCCAGTCCGCGGTACAGGACCGCGGACTGGCGCTCGAGGATGTCGCGCGTCTTGGGCCCCGGCGGGGTCGCGACGATCCGCGGAAGAGGGCCGTCCGTCACAGGCCCAGGCTCGCCCAGTCACCGGTGATCGCGCATGTTATCCCCGGGACCTGGATATTCACGAACAGCCACGTCCCATCGGGGCTGAACCGGGGACCGGCGAACTCCGAGTAGGCAACCCCGTCCGAGATCGAGAAGTCGTCGTCAGGCACGTACGGGTCGTACAGCTTCCCGGACGCGTCGATGATCGACAGCCGCATGGGTACCAGGTTCTGCGCCACGTTCACGATCGTACCGTCGCCTCTCAGACCTCTGACGAAGCTCTTGTTCTCCTTCCCGTCTTCGGCGATCACCACCCCGTCGCCCGGGCTGGTGCACAGGTTGTCCGGTCCATCCAGCACCTTGCGATCCGTCGACTCGAACAGGAGCTCTAGCTCCCCCTCCTCGTCGAGGTCGCCGATGTTCTTCGTGGGCGTGTACTTCCAGATCTGCCCCAGCTCGGCGTCGCCGCCGTCGGAGGAATCGAACACGACGCTATTACCCACCATCGTGCATCCCTCGCCACTCATGAAGCGAGCGGCGCCTCGCCTGCGAGCTAGCCGAAGGACCGTGCGCGGGTCGAACTCGGCCGCCGGCCGGTCCGGGTTCGGGATCTTCACCCAGTCGACCGGCAGCACCTCGCCCACGGTCTGACCTATGACCGTGTTGTAGCCGGGCTGTCCCTTGATCCGGAGCGCCTGAAGGGTGCCGTGGCGCAGCTGGCCGAACGTGTCGGATCTGAAGCGGTAGAAGCAGTCCGGGTTGTCGTCCTCCGTCAGGTACACGACACCGGTATCGGGGTCCACCGCGGCTGCCTCATGGACGAAACGGCCCATGGCCTTGAGCGGCCTCAACGGCTGGGATCCGTCGTTCATGGGGTCGATCTCGAACACGTACCCGTGCGGCTTCCGCCGATCCGACGAGGTCCCGATCGTGGTCTCTTCGCAGGAAAGCCAGGTGCCCCAGGGCGTCGCGCCACCCGCGCAGTTGGAATCCATGCCGTTGGCGCTCACGAAGCTCTCCACGAGATCGGCGTTGTGGTCGAGCACGAGGGTCGTGGTCACCCCCGGGCCACGTCGGTCATACGCCGTCGCGGGGCGGCCCACCACCGAGCCCCGCTCGATGTCGTTGCTGTCGCCGAGCTCGTGGTTGCGGACGATGCGCATCCCAGCCCCATCGGGGAAGACGCCCATGCCGTCCGGGATCGGGGGGGTGGTGAAGCCGTCCTGCATCGGCGATCCGAACGCGCCGAACGTCTTGTATCGTCACCGCGCGCATCTGCAGCCCGAGTGTGGTGAAGCGAAGCGTTGCCAGCAGGGCGGCGAAGATCAGGGCGGCGAATACGATGATCCACAGCCTGTTCCAGGTGATGGTGAGGCCGCCGAGCTCGAAGGCGCCTGACATGAAGCTCGGCGCGCCGACCTCGCGATTGGACGGGCCGAAGAGGGTCCGCACCCCCTGCTGGAGAATGAGGCTGATGCCCCAGGTGGCGAGCAGCGTCTCGAGCGGGCGCCCGTAGAGGTAGGCGATGACCCCGCGCTCGATCGCCATGCCGACCAGGCCGGCGACCAGGAACGCCAGCGGTATGGAGATGGCGATGGAGTAGTCGAAGAGGCCCGGCGCGCTGGTCGGATCACCTCCTGCACCACGAACGTCGTGTAGGCCCCGAGCATCACCATCTCGCCGTGGGCCATGTTGATGACGCCCATGACGCCGAAGGTGATGGCAAGGCCGATCGCGGCGAGCAGCAGCACGGAGCCGAGGAGAGGCCGTACCAGAGATTCTGCACGATCTCCCAGCGCGCCAGGTTGTTGTCCACGGCGGCCATCGCATCGCCGGCGGCCGCTGGACGGCTTCGGGCTGACCGGAGATGGCGCCGGCCAGCAAGCCGCGTGCATCCTGGTCGCCGCGGTCGCGAATGACGGCGACAGCGGCGATCTTGTCCGCCTCACCGGCGCCGGCCTTGTAGAGGATGACGGCCGCGCGCGCCTCCAGCAGCGCCTTCTTTACGCGGAGGTCGCTTTCCTTGGCGAGCGCCGCATCCAGCGCCTCGAGCACATTGGCATCCTTGGACTTGAATACGGCCTGCGCCGCCTCGAAGCGCTTGGCGGAATCAGGCGAGAGGAGCTCAGCGCGCCAAGTGCCGCGTCGATCGCGCGGCGGACACGGTTGTTGATGCGAACCACGGCAAGGTCGGCCGGGGCCGCTCCCGCCATCGGCTGTCCGGTGGCGGCCTCGATCAGCCGATCGGACTTGTCCTTGATGTAGACCGTCTTGGACGCCGCGCTGAACATCAGCCGGCGGTCCTGCAGGGCCTGGATCACCCTTGCGGCGAGCGGATTGCCGCTGGCGGCGACGGCCGCAACGCCGTCGACGGTGTCGCTGTAGCTATCGGCGGCGAAGTGCTCCAACGCAGCAGCCAAGTCGGCGGCCCGGGCTGCCGGCACCGCGAGAAGCGACGGTACGACGGCCAGGACTGCTACAACGAAAAAGGCGCGCAGAAAGCGCATCGCCATCAGGCCCCCGGTAGTAGGTTTTTTCGTGCCGGAGGCGGCAGGACGCCTGCCGCCTCCAGATTTGTTGCTCGGCCTGCCAATCAGCCAGCCAATCAGGCGGGGCGCACGTTCAGGCGCCGCCGCACTTCTTGGTCTTGGTGTTGTAGTTGCCGCACTTCAGCTTCACCCAGTCGCCGACCAGGTCCTTGGAGGCTGGGAGCTCTTTCGACCAGGCGTCGCCGGGGACGAGGCCGGGCGTCTTCCACACCACGTCGAACTGGCCGTCGCCGCGCACCTCGCCGATAACACCGGCTTGGTGATGTGGTGGTTGGGCAGCAGCTTGGAGACGCCGCCAGTCAGGTTCGGCGCTTCGATGCCCGGCAGCGCGTCGATCACCTTGTCGGGGTCGATCGACTTCACTTTCTGCACCGCCTTCACCCACATGTTGAAGCCGATGTAGTGGGCTTCCATGGGGTCGTTGGTGACGCGCTTGGGGTTCTTGGTGAAGGCGTGCCACTGCTTGATGAAGGCTGCGTTCGCCGGCGTCTTGATGGACTCGAAGTAGTTCCAGGCGGCAAGGTGACCGAGCAGCGGCTTGGTGTCGATGCCGGCCAGCTCCTCCTCGCCCACCGAGAAGGCGACGACGGGGATGTCCTTGGCGGCGATGCCCTGGTTGCCGAGCTCCTTGTAGAAGGGAACGTTGGCGTCGCCGTTGATGGTGGAGACCACCGCCGTCTTCTTGCCGGCGGAGCCGAACTTCTTGATCTCGGCCACGATCGTCTGCCAGTCGGAGTGTCCGAACGGCGTGTAGTTGATCATGATGTCCTCGGACTTCACGCCCTTGGACTTGAGGTAGGCCTCCAGGATCTTGTTGGTGGTGCGGGGATAGACGTAGTCGGTGCCCGCCAGCACCCAGCGCTTGACCTTCTCTTCCTTGGCCAGATAGTCGACGGCGGGAATGGCCTGCTGGTTGGGCGCCGCACCCGTATAGAAGACGTTGCGCTCGCTCTCCTCGCCCTCGTACTGCACGGGGTAGAAGAGGATGTTGTTGAGCTCCTTGAACACCGGCAGCACGGACTTGCGCGACACGCTGGTCCAGCAGCCGAACACCACGGCGACCTTCTCCTTGGTGATCAGTTCGCGGGCCTTCTCCGCGAACAGCGGCCAGTTGGAGGCCGGGTCGACGACCACCGCCTCGAGTTTCTTGCCGAGCAGCCCGCCTTTCTTGTTCTGCTCCTCGATCAGCATCAGCATCACATCTTTCAGCGTCGTCTCGCTGATCGCCATGGTGCCCGAGAGTGAGTGCAGAATGCCGATCTTGATCGTGCTCTGTGCCGTGGCCTTGCCAACCACCGACACGGTCGCCAGCGCAGCGATCGATGCCGCGGCTGCCGTTCGCAGGAACGATTTCATCATGCTTGAACACCACCTATGATGGATTGCCAGGTGGAGGCTAGCGGCCCCCGGGGTGGTTAAGAGCAACCACCGTGCCAGGGGGATCGGCCCCGCCTAAGCTTATGAAAGACAGGCTTAAATCTTGGGTGCGCCAAATCTTAACCGAGGCGCCGTCGCGGCAGTAATGCCTAAATATTAGTCAATGCATAATAATCGAGCACAAGCAGCCCACAACGCGCGCTCAAGCCCCATGTCTAGTCATGTGCCCTGCTCCCACCGCTGATTCAGCCGCGCGCTCTCCTCCTGCAGCATGGCAAGGAACGCCTGGGCGCCCGCGGACATGGGCCGCCGTGACGGCTCGATGAGGACAAGGTCCAGGCCGAACGCCGGCGCCGCGATGGGGTTCACGGTGTATCGGCGCGGCCGCATCTCCGACGCCATCATCACCCCCGGCAGATCGTCATCCAGTCCGTGCGGGCGACGAAGTCGAGCGTGCCGAGCATCGCGTCGAGCTCGAGCAGCCGCGCCACCTGCACACCGTTGGAGGCAAGGTAGGTCTCGATCAGCCGCCGGCGGGTGTTGGCCTTGCCCGGCACGACGAGGTGGAGCGGAGGAAGCTCGGCAAGGCGCACCGGGGCGAGGTGCGTGCGCGAACTGCGGGCGCCGGCGACCAGCACCTCCGGGGTATGAATAAAGAGCCGGCTCTTGAGACCGGGCGCGCCCGAGAATGCGGGCACGATGGCGACTCGATCTCGGCCGCCTGCACCTGCTGTGTCAGGGTGGCGCTGTAGGCTTCGACCACCCGCACGACGACATTGGGATGCTCATCGACGAAGCGGTCGAGCACCGGCGCCAGCACGCAGCGCGTCATGGTCGGCATCAGGCCGACGACGATGTTGCCGTCGAGCCCCTTGGCGTGGCGCTGCACGGCGCTCGTCGCCCTGGCGTGCGTGTTGAGCAGCTCGATGCAATGGCGGTAGTAGCTGTCGCCGGCGGGCGTCAACTCGACGCGACCCTTGTCGCGCACGAAGAGCTTGACCCCAAGCCTTCCTCCAGCTTGCGGATGTGCTGGGACACGCCCGATTGGGTGGCACCCTCGCGGCGAGCCGCGGCCGTGAACGAGCGCTCCTCGAAGGCGGCGACGAACAGCCGGATGTCGCGGAAACTGCCGTGGTTCACGGCGACCTCAATCAGTCGATTTGATGAACTGTAGCATGTCATATCATAATTGCTACTGGCATGGCCGCCAGGACCGCAAGCTCGCTATGCTGGCTCCGCGCCAGCCAATCCGGCTCCTCGAACACTCCTCGTGGAAGGCACGCCCATGTCCCAAGCAAACGACGACATCGCCGCGAAACTGGAAGACCTGCTGAGGCTGCGCTCGATCCCGTTCGGCATGAAGCTGTTCGAGCGCCGCGCCGACATGGAGGCGATCCCGCGCATCCGCCGGCCCAAGTCCGTTCATACGCTCGACCAGGTGGTGGCCAGGCCGCGCGCCTCGGCTGGACCGTCGGTATCACCTCCGAGGACCTGGTCGGCGCGCAATGCCGCGCGGTCGTCGGCCTCGGGCGCGCGAAGACGAGGCCTGGCGCTCCGGCAGGCACATGAAGGGCGTGTGGTTCTCGACGCTGGAGGACGCCACGGCCCATCAGGCGGCCATGCACTGCGTGCCGGACGGCCACTACGAGGCGCTCGCCGTGGCGCCCTCGCCTCTGGCCGGCTCGATGCGCCCGACATCGCGCTCTTCTACGCGACGCCCGGCGCGATGATCTACTTCATCAACGGCCTGCAGTGGTCCGGCTACAAGAGTTTCGACTGGGGCGTCGTGGGCGAGAGCGCCTGCGCCGACAGCTGGGGCCGCGCGCTGAACCCGCGCCAGCCCACCCTGTCGATCCCCTGTTTCGCCGAGCGCCGCTACGGCGGGGTGCTGGACGACGAGATGCTGATGGCGACGCCGCCGGAGTATCTCGTCAAGGCCATCGAGGGCATGACGGCGCTCGCCAAGAACGGCTTCCGCTACCCCTTCCCGCAGTACGGCGTGCAGCAGGACGTGCGCGCCGGCATGGCCAGGAGCTATCCG